>PLXC01000015.1 GCA_003151275.1 Candidatus Melainabacteria bacterium | reverse complement strand
GCGTGCCTGGAGAGATTCGAACTCCCGACCTCATGGTTCGTAGCCATGCGCTCTATCCAGCTGGGCTACAGGCACATCACGTAGCGGAATATCAATATAGCACGACGTTTAGCCATCGATTCTTCAAGAGCAGCGGCTGTAACAAACAATTCCGAATGCTAGTTGCGGCGATTGCGAGCCCAGTGCAGCACGCTTCCGCGCACATTGGCGTTTGAGTTCATGGCTGCAGAACCGACGGCAGCTGAGTCTGGTTCGTATTGCTTGTAAGGAGTGTATGCCTTGACGACCGGCGCGCTAGGCTGGGAGGCTTTAGGTTTCGGTGCGCTCGCCTTCAACAATGCACCGGCGCGGGCTCGCAGTGCGGCTGCCGATGGCTGTGGCGGAGGCGGAGCTTTCTCTGGAACGCCGTTGTTGACCTTGGGTAGGGTCGTTCTCAAGCTTGGAATTGATTGGGAATACGGCATCCATCCGGCTCTTGGCAGTGCGGATGGTCTTCCTGGTAGTGCACCTGACCCCTGGGCAGGGGCTGCAGGAGTCGTTCTTTGGTCGTTTACGCTCGGCGCATCATCGGTAATGGTGATTTGCTGCCGCGCCATATAAAAATGACCGATATTCGGGTCTGACTGACGCTGGGCTAAAGCCGGCAAATTGACGCAGGCAACAAGCGACAGAGCCGTCAACAAATTTGCAGCAAACCTAGTCATCTCGTTCTCCAATGTCCATTCCATCGCGCTTCAAAGGGCAGAGTAGCAATCTTAGCTCAGTTTAATCGCCTTGTTTTCTCGATGTCAAGCAAAACTGGTAATTACCCTGAGGTGGCCCCATTCTCGGACACTTCAGTTACAGGCCGGGCAGCTTGTTGCAAGGCTATCCTCGGATAAGGCGGCTTCGCGGAGTCGGTGGCTTTGCCACGTTGACCCCGAATGCATAGACGATCCTAGGATAACAAAATCTGCGAAATCTTGACGGGTTAGCTGTTTTAGCAAGCCCTGCCCGCTACAATCGGCATGTTGTCGACGCCGCCGCGCCGATTCTTAGTTGCATGCAAGGAAGACGCCACTTCCCAAGTGTTAAACTTCATCCATCAATCTCTGGAGGGTCGCTCTTGACGGGAGCTTCCATTACTAATCAATTGCAAGATTCCGTTCCAAAGCAACAAGGCACACTCGGACTAATCGCTGGTGATGGCAAACTTCCCGGTATTTTGGCTAAATCAGCCAAAGAGAGAGGTTACAAGGTTGTCGCCCTGGCTCTCACGCAAGAAGCACACAAGACCGTCTCGCCCTACGTTGATGTCAATATAATTATCGCGCCTGGTCAGCTTGGTCGAAACTTCAAGCTTTTGCAAGATCATCATTGTGAAAGCATGGTTTTCATTGGCAAGGTAAGGAAGTTGAATGTGCTGAAAAATCTGCACAAGTTCGATTGGACGGCAGTTCGAGAGCTTAGTCAGCTTCCAAATTTGAACGACGATAGTATTCATGTCCGCATGGGGGAAATGATAGAGCAACTAGGCATCAAGGTTTTGACCCAATCTGAATTCTTGCGCCACCTCTTTCCTGAAGTCGGAGTGATCACAAAACGCCAACCCACGCCGCATGAGTACGTGGATATTGAATACGGAATGAAAATCGCAAAAGGAATCGCCGCTTTAGATATCGGACAAACAGTGGTTGTTCGGGATCGCATCTTGTTGGCAGTCGAAGCAATTGAAGGCACCGATGAGGCTATCAGGCGGGGAGTGCAACTTGCTCGCGGACCTGTGGTGGTCGTGAAAGTTTCTAAACCGAACCAAGACCAGCGTTTTGATGTTCCCGCTGTTGGTATGAGTACGCTCGATTCAATGAAATGTGGGATTGAGGGCGGTGTTCTGGCTGTGGAAGCGAACGAGACAATGATTGTCGATCGGGCTGAAATGGCTGCATACGCTGATAGTTGCGGTATCGCGATGGTTGCTATTTAAGGTTGCAATTTAACATGGTGCCGGCGGATTGAGGTTCGTCGGGATCGACTTGAATAAACTTGGGTAACGGTTTCGACGCAAGCAAGGATTTTGGCGGGTTTGATGCCGGTAGGGATGCTGGCGGTTCGGCGCTCCCAGGGTAGCGATTTGTATAAACTACAGGGGAAATCCGGTACTTTTACCAGTCATTAAGTCGTGAGCACGAACAGTTTTTCAATGGCATAATGGTCTAATCGGACCCAGCTGTGAGTTTAGGCATGCCCATTACTAAAAAAACGCTCGTCAATTTGTTCGTTCTCGCTGCACTTATTTCGTGTAGCGTTCCTGCCGTTCAATCGCAGCAAGAAGCGGATCCCGAAAAGCAAGTTACACAGTCAAACACCGCTCCGTCAGTAAAGGCTCCTGCGCAAGACACTGACGAAGTTTCAGAAGAAGACAAAGCCGAAGAAGCTGCCGCGGAAGACGCTAAATCAGTCCGAATGATGGCTCAGAATCAAAGCCTTGAACATTACGACCTGGCTCGTTATTACTGGTCACGCTGGAATTTGAAGATGGCAGAGCTCGAATATCAAGCGTCCATCATGTTCTTCCCCGAAATGAAAGTGGCGCACCGCGACTACTGCATATTGTCCATGTTTTGTGGACATCCACTGCGCGCGGTAGCTGAGTTAATGATGGTAGTCGGGCTCGGTGAGCCAATTCCATTCACGCGGGAAGAAACTATCGCCCTCAAACAACGCGCCGCCAAACTCCACAACCAGCAAGGCATTGCCTATGGACGCAAGAACCGCTGGGACAGAGCGATTTCGGAATTTAAATGGGCCCTGACCTATGCCCCTGATAACGCTAACATCGAGCGCTCTTTGGCTTTCTCGTACGCCAATAAAGGCGACTTTGAAATGGCTGAAAGGTCCTACACGCGCAGCTTCAACGAAGATCCAAGTGATGGCTATGCGCATGCCGATTTTGCCTTCTTGCTTGCCGATAATGGTGGTGGAGACAAGGCTATTAAGCAGCTTTCGGAAGCCGTGAAGCTTGAGCCGAAGGATCCGGCGTTGCATGTAGACATGGGATGGATGGCTGAATCTAAAGGTGATTTGTCTACCGCACGATCAGAATTTCAACAAGCTGTCAGCCTCAGCCCCAAACATGCGGGACTGTGGGCTCATCTTGGCAGAGTGCTCGAACGTCTGGGCAAGGATAAGGAGGCGACCAGCGCTTATTCAGAGGCAGTTGCTTTGGATCCCGGTCAAGATGACGCTAAACAGCGCCTCGACCAAATTAAGAATCGACAATCGGAAGTGCCGCAGTTGCCCACCAGCGTGGACAATTCGAGGAAACAATCGTAGTTTCCCCAATGACATAATTCACGGCCATGGTTAGGATCGTCCGAGGTGACGGACCCCGACCAGCAGGCAAAATGTCAGACTTCAGTTTTAAAAACATTGAAAACGAGATGAACGTTAGCGGCAGAGTGGCAATGGCCACTCCCGGCGCGATTCTCGATGAAATTCAAAACGATTGGACGCACAACAAGGCCAAATTACTTACCACTACTCTTGAATCTGCCGCCGTGGGCTTTGTCGCCGGTATCGCATTCAAATCGGCTCCTGCAGCCGCGATTCTGGCAACCGGATTGGTTGCCGGTCTGGGCTTGATCACGAAAACTGCTCCTATGTTCGGCAACGCCTGGAACGCAAACTCGGACGCGCAGCGCGACTCTCTGGTCAACAAATACAGTACTGATTTTGGTCAAACTGGTGCCACCATGGTCGAGGCTATGCCCGGGCTTATGCTCGGCGGCAAAGCGGCATCGATATCGCTTGCTCGCTCTGAAGCGCTGCAAAATTTCGCCTACAAGAACATCACGAAACCAATCGAATTTCCAATCCAAGAGCGCCTGGCGTTTAACGGAAAAGGCGCAACCATGCTGCCTGAAGGCACTATCAATGCCGGTTCAGTTGATGCCTTGAAATTGAGCGAAACTTTGCCACCACAATCAGGTGTTGAAATGGCGCGATCGCTGGATCTGCAAACTGGCAAGGCGAGCAAGATATTTACAGGTAAGGCGAACGAAGTGACGCCGTCGTTTGAAGATAAAACCGGGCGCGTGCTGATTCACACTCACCCTCTGGAAGAAGGTCCCCGACCTGGTCTTTACGATGTAAAAGCGACAGCCGATCTTGGCATCATTCGTAGCGGCGATTACAGAACCTTCTACATCGGTCAAAAAGGACTTGGCAGCGGCGAAGCGCAATTGAAAGCCCTAATTTTAGACGATGCCAACAAACAGGCATTCTTACTTCACAATCAGCCTGGCAAGGAGTTCACATGGCAGCACGCGGCACCGCAATATGTTGAATACGATGGAGCCACCAGCGCCTTGCGGTCACTCGATGTTAAGAACGCCTGGTCACAGTTTGAGCAACTACCGAGAGTAGCACCTGAAGTCAATCTTGAGCATTTAAGAATCGCGGCAGGGCAAAACCTAGGCGGTTAGATAGCGAGATTAGACGTGATTCTATCAATGCGCTCCTGCAGCCATTGTGTAACGCCTTTCTGCTTTTAACCTCAAAACTATCGCAATGGTTGAGGTGACGCGGTAAAATTTAAGCCGAGCTCGCCAGCCAGCCTGTATTCCCAAGGGACCAGGCGCTATCTTACTTTTGCGTGGAGAGAGTGTGAAAACATCCGAGGGCATTAAAGCCTACACGAAATACCTCTGGTTTGAGACTAAAAGCCGCAGAGAATACATTCGAATCACTGATGACGTGCAGGCCTTTCTCGATGAAGCGGGCCTGCGCGACGGTTTTATACTGGTTTCGGCGATGCACATAACCGCCGGGGTCTATATAAATGATTGGGAAAATGGACTGCTGAAAGATATTGACGAATGGGTGGAAAAACTGGCACCAGTTAATCCCGACTACAATCATCATAAAACTGGTGAAGATAACGGAGATGCGCATCTAAAGCGGATCTTGATCAATCATCAAGTGACGGTGCCAGTCACGGATGGGAAACTTGACCTCGGTCCGTGGGAGCAAATATTTTACGCGGAGTTCGACGGACAGCGAAGAAAGCGCGTCGTGCTCAAGGCTTTAGGCATATAGAAAGGGGAGGATGAGATCGTTAATGAGTACCATGATAGAAAACAAAGGCAAAACACATTCACATCGCAACGGCGGCAACGCACACATGAGCAGTCGCAAAGCCGCTATCCAGGCGATTCAATCTCGCGAGCCAGTGAACTCATCGGTGGACTATACACGTAGCACCGTATCTGAAATTTACGGCTCTAATGTATTCAATCGCCACATCATGCGCACGATGCTTCCAAAAGCGGTATACAAAGCCGTTCTTCGATGCCTCGACCATGGCGAGCGGCTCGACGCTAACCACGCAGACATCGTTGCCAATGCCATGAAAGATTGGGCAATCTCCAAGGGCTGCTCACACTTCACACATTGGTTCACCCCATTGACCGGACTGACTGCCGAAAAGCATGATTCATTCTTGGTTTCAGGTGGAGATGAAGGTCTGGCAATTCTAGAGTTCTCTGGAAAAGTCTTGATTCAAGGTGAGCCTGATGCATCCAGCTTCCCGTCTGGTGGCATCCGTTCAACATTCGAAGCCCGCGGCTACACCGGTTGGGATCCAACCAGCCCAGCCTTCATCATGGAAAGCACCAACGGCAAAACACTTTGCATTCCAACCGTATTCTGCTCATTCAGTGGACAAGCGCTCGATAAAAAGACGCCACTGCTGCGCTCGCTTGAAGCTATCAACAAGCAAGCCGTGAGAATGTTGCATTTGCTCGGAAACAAGGAAGTGAAGAGAGTTATCTGCACAGTCGGTCCAGAGCAGGAATATTTCTTGATCGACGAAGCATTCTATTTCCAACGCCCTGATTTGATCAATTCAGGACGTGCTTTGTTTGGCGCCAGGCCTCCCAAAGGACAAGAGATGGAAGATCACTACTGGGGTTCAATTAAGGAGCGCGTATTGGCGTTCATGATGGATTCCGAAAACGAACTCTACAAGCTTGGTGTGCCAGTAAAAACAAGACACAACGAAGTGGCCCCAGCGCAGTTCGAAGTGGCCCCAGTCTTTGAAAGCAGCAACGTTGCTACTGACCACAACATGGTGTTGATGGAAGTGTTCCGCAAGACTGCTCAAAAGCATGGCTTGCGTTGCCTGTTCCATGAGAAACCGTTCAGTGGTGTCAACGGCAGTGGCAAGCATAACAACTGGTCTATGGCCGACGATGAAGGCAACAATCTTCTCGAACCAGGAAACACAACACTATCGAACACCCAGTTCGTAGTCGTGCTCGCCGCTGTGATCAGAGCAGTCAATAAGTATGCCAAGCTGGTTCGCGCTAGCGTTGCCTTCGCCGGCAACGATCACAGACTTGGTGCCAACGAAGCACCACCTGCGATCATCAGTATCTTCCTCGGTGACAAACTAACGGAAGTGGTGCAATCGATCATCAGTGGTAAAACAGGCAGCGATAAAATGTCAGGACGCACAATTGAATTTGGCGTTTCGACTTTGCCGACATTGCCTCGAGACGATTCCGACCGCAACAGAACCTCGCCTTTCGCTTTCACCGGCAACAAGTTCGAGTTTCGTGCAGTAGGAAGCAGCCAATCAATCGCTTGGCCAAACACAATTCTGAATGCCATCGTCGCCGATTCGCTTGATTTCATGGCTACCGAAATTGAGACTCTCACCAATTCTGGTATCGAGCTAAATGCTGCTGTTGCAAAAGTCGTTAAAGAGACTCTCTCGAAAAACGAAAGAATTCTCTTCAACGGCGATAACTACTCGCAAGAATGGCACGAAGAAGCAGAGAAGCGTGGTCTGCCTAACTTGAAGAGCACAATCGAAGCGCTGCCTGTTTTGATTGAGGATGATGCGAAAGAATTGTTCGCCAAGTATGGCATTTTGCAAGAAGACGAACTCGTCAGTCGTTACAACATTATGCTGGAAGGCTATTGCAAGACAATCAATGTCGAAGCCCTTTTGACCGCTAACATCGCCACTACGATGATATTACCTGCTGCTCTGGAATATCAAAATCGAGTTGCCACCACGGTTGTCCAAACCAAGCAAGCTTTAAGTGGTGTCAATCTGACATCGCAAGAAGGCATGCTCAGAGAACTATGCGAAAAGGTGAACAAGCTTCGCGAATCTATCGAGTTGCTTGAGTCACTAAGTCATAGCAACAAGGATGATGATGAGGAGTCTGAGCTTTTCAACCACGCTAAGTTCTATCAGCACAAAGTGATCCCGGCAATGAATGAAGTTAGAAATGTCGCCGACGAACTGGAAATGATCGTTGATGATTCACTCTGGCCTCTGCCTAAGTTCCGCGAAATGCTCTACATCTATTAACTAGATCATCCAATAAATTGACGATGAGGGTGGCAGAGATGCCGCCCTCATTTGTCATGCAATACAAATCAAACGAAGATGTAACTCTAGGATATAAATCTAGATAGTGCGGGCTTCTAGGATGCTGAGAAGTTTGGTTGAACCCGTGTTATTTAAGTGAACTGAGTCTTGAAAATCCGAGTTCTCAAATTTGTATTCAGACAAATCTAGAAACGTACAATGTTCGGCTAGAGCGATTCTCTTGAGCGAATTTTTCCAATCGGTATAAAAACCTGGTGGCAATAAATCGACATTGGCTTGTGTGAGTGGCATTACCATCAGCACCGGCCTCGCTTTCTTTGCCTTGACTTGTCCGACAAGATCTTGAAGTTGCGTTAGTTGCACAGCGCACTTTTCACCACTAATACCGGCATAACGACCGGCATATTCAGCGAGCGATTTTGCTAAGACGGTTGGATATTTTATTGGTGCATCGCTGACCTCTCCACCGTGCTGTGACGTCGTGTTAGTAGCTAACTGCAGATCCTGATTAACTTCTTTCCAGGCGACAGTGACAAAGTGAACGAGGTTTTCTTGAATGTCATGCCTGAAGCGATACATTGGAATCAGAATATTGGTTAGCCACTGCAATCGGTCCGTCTGATTGGTTAGCGCTTTTCTGGGAGACAAGACATCGCGCCAGTCGCAGAAGTACTTGAACGCCGGTGTCGCGGTTGGCTGAATTCCAGAGTCGTAAAAAGCACGAGGTGAGCACTCGACATAGACGGTACCACCTGTGATATCGCAGTTCATGTACTTCCGAAAAATCATGTTTAAGTCTGAGACAAGAATGCCGGCAATGGCAAAACTATAATTGCGACTGAGGCTTCCTTTTGCTAACTGGCACACGTGTGGGTCTACAGTCGAAGTCGCGGTTGGGGCAGACGTAGACTGTGACAAGGTTTCGTTCAGTGCATATAACGAATATCGAAGCAGTGAAGTGCCAAGAAAGATCACATTCGGAGTTGGAGTTACGTTATTAATTCCGTCAACCGTGCCGCCGAAATCAAATCGATTTGCGTAGTTGTATGAATTCAAGTCAAACAGCCGCAAATTGTTCAAGAAGAAATATTGGATCAAACCAAACAGAATTAGCGAAATTAAGAAGACAAAATACCGGCGACGAGACATCGTCGGCGTCTGCAGACCACCCTTTGAATGAGATGGAAGTAATATTGCGCTGCGATTTGAAACTGAAGGAGCCCTAGCTGTGGGATTTTTCCACTTTGCATTGTATCAAGTGGCAGCATGCAGGACCCTATAAAAAATTCATTGCCTTGATCATTTTTTCTAGGAAAGTTCAGCTTTGAATCGGTTAGGCTATTTTTACTGAGCCTGCATCTTACTGAAGCGATCTGTGCCAAAGGGGAGCTTAACATCCTGGTGTTCAAATTTGAGCAGTAAGAGGGGACTTGAACAGTTGCCGAGCGGCCCCCCTATTATCGTCAAAAGTAACTCATTTTATCTGCCGCAGCTCGACGGTTTAAGAGCATGCGCATTTCTCTACGTATTTCTTTTCCACTCATGGCAGATACCTGAACCACATCCAAACTTCGCTCTCATAGATTGGTATAACAGGGTGATCCAGTGGGGTTTCACAGGCGTTGATTTATTCTTCGTTTTAAGTGGATATTTAATTACCTTTCTTCTCCTCAAAGAACAAAGCGAATTTGGAAACATTTCCTTTCTTCTGTATTTTAAACGAAGGATCCTACGCATCTGGCCTCTGTTTTATGCTGCCATCATATTTGGTGCTTTATTGATTCCTGCGTTATCGCATCGTCATTTGCACTGGAGCACCTATTCTGAATTCCTAGCGCAAATAGCCTTGCCGATGATGTTCTTCGTTGGCAATTATGCCCTAATGTTCGGTGAAGCTACGCTCAAGACATTTGCTCTAGCGGTCAATTTTCCAGTTGCAAATCTATTTAGACCGCTATGGTCTGTGTGCATAGAAGAGCAATTTTACGTGCTCTGGCCGCTTATCTTGAAAGCAACTAGAAGTTCTCGCAGTTTGATATGGATTATTTTTGCACTGACAGTCTTATCAGTTGTTTCGCGTTATGTTTTTCAGCAGATCTCGATGACGAGTTCAGTCACTGTCCCTCAGAATCTGTATTACTATAATACTATTTGTCGCCTAGATCCTCTAATGGCAGGCGCATCCGTTGCTTTAATAGAGTCACGCTTTCCTCGATTGGCGACTATGCTATCGAAGTATTGCTCATATATGGCAATGGCAGGGCTTGCGTTAATCACGTCTATTATCATCTTTGTGCCATCGAGTAAAAACACCGTGGAAGCAGTACCCCTATATTTCCTATTTGCTTTGTCTTACGCGCTGATATTGGCTGGCGCGAAAGAGTGGAAACCATTGAAAGCTTGTCTCAGCCATCCAATGCTAACGAATGTTGGCAAAATCACTTATGGCATGTACATAGTGCACCATCCAATTATTGTACTAACCGAGCATTTTTTGCGGCGCAGACTACAGATGCCCTATGGTGTTGAACTCTGGCTAGCGACAACACTAAGTGCGCTAGTCCTCACCTATTTTGCGGCAAAACTTCTCTGGTTTCTAATTGAAAGTAAGACTCAGGCACTACGCAAAAAATTTGCCAGAACTGCATAGCAGTGTTCGCCGTGTCGTCCATGGTAATCAGTGTCGCTAAAGCGGCATCGATTTTCTCTTCAGTTCCAAACGGTCTGCTTCCGACATTTTCTTTTCTTTCTTTAGAATATCAATCATGCATGCGTATCGCCTATCTTTGAGTACTCGATCCGCAGGTAAATCAATTATGTTTCGCAGAATATTTTCCGCTTCTTTGTAGCGTTCAACGCTGTTGTAAGACTCAGCTAACTGTTGCTGCAACAAGACTTGTGGCTGATGAAACTTTGAACCTTGAGAAAGGTAAAACTTATAGGTTCGTTCAAAAAACGGTATCGCATCAGCGTGTTTTTTCTCATGCACATAACTTGTGCCGACCTGCTCAGCAGCGCGAGCGACTTTGTTCGAGTTTTGTTCTTTTTCCGGCAATAGGGATAAGGCGAGCTTGAATTGTTTTGCTGCTTTTTCCGGCTGATATAAGGTTGCGGTGCCGTAAGACTGACATAACAAATTAAGTGCCCGGGCGCTTTGAAGCCTGCTCGGACTATAGTTTAGATTTCGGCACCGCTTGTAGGTTTCCTCTAGTTTTGATCGCAACACAGTCGCTTGTGCGAAATCGTTCGCCAGTTCGTGGGTGCGCGCGGCGCCATTTAGGACTTCAACCGTGTTTACATCTTCTGTCGGTCTTTTTTCTAACATAGCCAGAGCCTGATCATAGAATCTTGCTGCTTCTGGATACTCGCCTATGCCGGACTTACAATCTGCCGCGCCCGAAAGACAGCGTGCCTTTAAAGCTTGATCGGATGAATTGGCCAGCATCGTGCTAGCCGTTCTGAATTTCGCATAACTGTGCCTGTAATCCCCAGCATGAAGCAGCCTCATCGCTTCCATTGTTTCCGTAAAGGGCTTGTGATCTGCCACAGCGTATTGCCAGAAAGTAACCTGACATGGTTCTAGTTCAACAGTCAATTGATCAACTGCCTTTGGAGTTAGGTTTTCGCAACCGGAGAGCTCTAAAAACTTAAGTTTGGTCAGTTTAGTGAGTGGCACTAGGTCGTAATCTTTAATTTTAGTTGCAGTCAAATTCAGTGTCACGAGATTGGACAAGCCGCCTATCACTTGCATTCCTTTCGACGTCAAAGGTGTGCTTGGGACTGACAGTTCAACTAGACTTTTCATGTTTTTCAGAGGACCTAAATCCTTTACTTTCGTCGCTGTAAGGTTTAGCGAAGTTAGTTTCAGCTTGCTTAAGTAGATCAATGCGGCATCAGTAATTGGTACTTCCTTTAGTACTATGTTATTGCTCCACTGAGCCTCTTGTAGCGGCTCTAAGTCGGTATCCGCCGTAATTTCGTCTCGATATTTGGTTGCATCGATTGTCGGCTGATGACTATTGACAAGGCCTTGCACTAATGTCTTTCCCGTTAAGCCCTGCCAGATTTTGACGGTTCCTTCAGGGTGATCTAATTCAGAACCCGGCGTTGCGATTTTATGATTGTCGTTAGCATCTTGAGTGTCTGATGAAGTGTGACTGGCTGGAGCGGAATTGGGTTTGGCTGACAATAATGCAGAGCCTGGAACTGAAGCGCTTGGATTTAGCTGCGGTTTTGGCTGTTGGTGCTTGTTGTGGAGATAATAATATCCGGCTGCAGTCAATCCGCAGAGTCCAGCAGCTGTTCCCGCCACTATTAAGGCTTTGATTTTGTCCGAACTAGTTTTGCCTTTGTCGGTATACGGCAGATTATCTGTAGGCTGATTCTGGATGTTCAGCAGATCTTCTCTCAGCTCTTCCATCGATTGATAACGATCGTTGAGGTTTTTCTCCAACAATTTCAGAACGACTATTTCAAGGCGCGGATCGATGATCTTGCCTAACGAAGCTTCTTTTAGCGGTAGCGGTTTATCATTGAGATGCATCAACATGGTTTCGAAGGGCGTTTTTCCCATGAAGGGCGGAGTGCCTGTAAGCGCCTCATACATGGTGCAACCAAGTGAATACAAATCCGACCTCGCGTCCATCTTGGCACCACGGGCATGTTCGGGACTCATATACAGTGGGCTGCCCATTGCAACACCCGTCTTTGTCAGATGCTGCGCAGCATATTCGGTGTCATCGATAATCTTAGCCAGGCCAAAGTCCATGATGCGAATCTCTTCTTCGCCGCGCGAATTTTCCACTAACATGATGTTGGCAGGTTTGATATCGCGATGAAGAACCCAGTTTTTATGAGCGTATGACAGCGCCTCACAAATTTGAAGAAACAGCCGTATAAAGCGCTCAGTAGAAAGTGATCCTTCCGTTGCAAGAACCTTCGACAGCGTTTTGCCGTGCACATAGTCCAAAATCATGTAGGGCTGACCAGATTCTGTAGTGCCGAAGTCTAGAACTTTGACTATGTATGGATGCGAAAGCGAACTCGAAGCTTTTCCTTCATGATAAAAGCGTTTGATTACCTCTGGGGAAACTATATGGGCGTGCACCATCTTGACTGCTACAATTCTGTTCAAGATGTTGTGGCGAGCTTTATAGATCACTCCCATTCCGCCTGCACCAACCGTTTCCAGCACCTGATACTTGGCTCTGAATTGATCGTCTACCTGGGGAAAACTATCGGTTACGTTTCCCAGTTTTTGACAAACGTGAGTCGACTCGTCTACGACAAGTCCGCAAGACGGGCATTGCTTGCTGGCTACCATCACTGAAACTCCATCTCTAGCAAGACAAGCAGATCGCAGCTGCTCGTTTGAAAATCAGAACTTTTTGCACTTCTCATGGTGCTCTCCCTGTGGTCACTCGCATGAGCGGTGAGCGATCAGGTGAACCTGTACCGAAAGTCCATACACACCTGGCTTTGCTCCGGCGCAAACCACACACATTTCCACCATAGCAAAAACAAGAAAAAACGACAGAAAAAATGGGTTCTGCTTATCATGAGGATCAGTGGAGCCGATTTGCCGTGGCTAGTAGATTTTTCCGTTTAAAAGCTCAGAGCTGTGAGGCGCCTTGTCAACAGAAGTTTCGGTCTTGCATCGCCAATCAGCAATGGCAAGGCACCACCGATATTGGCTCAAAGTAGATTCGACGGTGGTAAACTGCTTATGGCGGGTTTCTTCTAGCCTTTTCATTAACCTGCTTGACATGACTTGCTCGTTTAAAACCTGGTCAACTGAACATGGCATCGTCAGACAACAATAAAGTAGTGCAGGCCATTGTCGCGATTCTGGTGTTGGCTGGCGCCTGTGCTTATCTTTTGACGAACGGTCCCAGCGGTATAAACCTTGTTGGTTGGCTGGACGAGCGCCGGGATGTCTTAAATGAGTTGCAGGCCACTCAATCTGCTTTTCGTGACGCTGAGATTGCCCAACAAAGCTATCTCGGTACCGGTAATGAATCATATTTGGAACAATTTAAACAATCAGTTCGGCTGGGTAATGAACAGCTGTTCAAACTGCGGAATAACCACGGTCAAGGATATGGCGACAAGTTTCGCCCTCTTGAACAACGACTACAAGCCGTAAGCGACCAATTGAGACTCAGTGCCGACGCGCGTAAGCAGCAGGGTGAGAAAGCGGCACGTGATTTGTATCTGACCTCCAGAGAGCATAGAGATCGGCTGAAGTTATGGCATGACATGACCGATGCGGAACAGTACGAAATTTCACTACTAGAAAACAAAGCCACTAAAGATGGTGATGCCCTCAGTTATGTTCGATATGTTTGTTTCATTTTCATCGGACTGATGTTTTTCGGCTTGTGGTTTGTTTTGCAATCGCGGCAACCAGCATTGAAAGATGCTGAGGAAAAAAATCGTATTCTTGCCGCCGAACTAGAAGCGGCAAAGGTGCAGCTCGACCGCCTGGCCAATGTGGACTTTTTGACTGAGGTTCTAAATCTTCGTGGACTGCAGCAAGTGCTGGCTATTGAGGAAAACCGCACAGGCCGAGTTGGCGGACAACTCGTGGCAGTGCTTATCAATTGCGATAACTTTAGACGCATCAATGAAAGTCTTGGCCACGCTGTAGGCGATGTCGTGCTCAAAGAGTTAGCGAAACGGCTTGGCGGTACACTAAGACCTTCCGACCATGTCGCTCGTGTTGGTGGCGATGAATTTCTGATCGTCTTGCCAGACACGCAACTGGCTTATGCAATGCGTGTTGCCGAGCGCATCCGTCTAGCCGTTGCTGATTCACCGCTGCGTAGTTCTTCTGAGACTATCAGTGTAACTGTCAGTATGGGTGTTGCGACACTGCCACCAAAGATCACTTCGATTGAAGAAGTTTTGTCTGTCACACGTTCTGCACTGAAGCGGAGCAAGTCGGCAGGAAAGAATCGTGTTTCTCTTGCCCGAGAAGGAACACCCGAGCCTGACGCCAGCCCTGCAACCCGAGACATTGTAGACGTTTTGTGCGATGGCACTCACTTCCGCACCGTGTTTCAGCCGATCATCGATCTCTCCACTGACAAAGTGAGCGGGTACGAAATGTATAGTCGAGGTCCGGATGGTGCCTTCGAAAGTCCTGCCGATTTCTTCCGCGTTTGCGTTGAAAACAATGTTCTCACTACTGTCGATATTTTATGCTTGAAACTATGTATTGCTGCAACTGCAAACGCTGGTAACCATCTGCGTTTTCACATCAATCTTTTCCCAAGCACCATACTTGATACTCCGATCGACAATTTGTTGGCACTCTTTCCTACAGACAGAACCGGAAAATCCTTCTGTGTAGAAATTAGTGAGCAACAGTTCGTCGGCGATCCTGGTTATCTGCGCGATCACGTCAACGCCTTGAAGCAAGCTGGTATTCTCGTTGCCATAGACGACGTCGGCTTTGGCAGAAGTTCGCTTGAAAGTCTGATTTTACTTGAACCAGATTTGGTCAAGGTTGATCGTAAATATGTCACTGGAGTTTCTCGAGAGCCAGCCAAAGCGCGGCTCCTGAAGCGCGTTGTTAATGTCGCCAAATCCTTGGGCGCAGAAATAGTGGCTGAGGGCATTGAAGTAAAGGATGATCTGCCAATTCTAAAGGAGATCGGCGTTCACTATGGTCAAGGTTATTTCTGGGGAGATCTTTTGGAAGTTTTGCCGACGAATACTTCACCGAGAGCCGCTTTCCTCCCAGAGAAACGCTAGCTACATTCGAGGACGCTTAAGTGGAAGAAGACAAATTGAAGGATGAACCACTTAAATCAGCTGACACGGGTGGCGATCCGAGCGACCCTGCGACGAGTTATATTTTTGGTACCGCTGCTGCTTTGGTAACCGGAGCAGTGCTTCTGCCTACCGCTAGTGATTTAGCCACTGGAGCCCTTATTCAGCCCGCCGCAAGTGATCGATCAGGTGAAGCAGTTCCCCAACCCAGCGCGAGCAATTTAACTAGCGAAGGTGTTCCTCAGTCTAGCGCGAGTAGTTCAGTCACGGAAGCCGCACCTCGTTCCACAGCAGGTGGTTCAGTACCGGACGCTGCGCCTCAGTCTAATGCAGCTCGCTCAGTAACCGAAAGTCGACCTACCGAAACTCGGACTATCACGACTGCCGCCGAGGTAGTACCTGAGAATAAGACTATCAGTCCTGCTCAAACTCCGGCTGTTGTGTCCAGTGCAGCATCGTCAGCTTACATTTCCACTGCGTCGAACGCGCCCGACGTTGCGCCGGAAAAATTTGCAGTCGATGACGTAGTCGGTTTTGCCTGGCGTTCAATGTTGAAGTATTTTTGGCCGTTGACTGGAATACTAGCATGTAACTTTTTGGTGCAAGCTGTTCCTGCCATTACGGCGATGGTCCTGAGCTCCGCTACGAACTCGCTTGGAATGTCCGTCTTGTCAATGCTCATCTCGCTGGTCTCAGCAGTCCTGAACTTGATTATCGCTCTGGGCACCATCACTCTTTGGCTCAAGATTTGCGACGGTGATACCATCACCATTAGGGATGTCTATTCGAAAATTCCGAGAGTTTGGCACTACGCGCTGGCCACGTTTTTGTATGGATCGATGGTGATTCTCGGATACATTTGTTTGATTCTTCCGGGCGTATACCTGCATTTGCGCTTTCAGTTCTATTCATATTTTATTGCCGAATCTGGTGCCGGTCCCATTCAATCACTTAAAGCCAGTTATGCAATAACTAAAGGTTCTATAGCTGAGCTGTTTTTCTTAAGTGTCGTCAATTATTTTATTGGTTGGGTCGGCATGATGGCTTTGTTAATCGGAGTTTTTCCTGCGCAGGTCATCCAAAATCTTTCGTTGGCGAAAACATATCGGCAGCTGCGCAAAAACACACCACCAGGCGATCTTCCACCAGGTCTGCTACCAGTCCCATTGATCAGCGATACCATGCCAGCGACTGTGTGATATGGTTCGCCTGTGTGGCGGTTTGGTCCTTTTGCCACCGGAATCAGTCGCTTGATTTATCGTCCTATAACAAGCCGGCTTTTGGATGCCATGAGGAGCGGCAGTGATTTGGTTTCGTATTTGAGTGGCAAAATGCAGTTATGGGTATGAAGGCACATTTCATTAAAGGCGTCGTCTACCACTACAGTTGAGCACTTCACGAGTTGTGCCAAGATCCTAAGGTCGAAAAAATGAAGCGATTTTTGCTAGTTTTCATTCCGTTTCTTGCCGCCACTAATATTTTTGTGCAGTCTGTAAAGGCAGTTCCTGCGGACACTTCAAGAACTTCGACGCCTCCTAATCTTGGCGCTAAGTACGGTTCGCACCTAGAGCCGATCTTGAAAACTATCAACGCTAGTCCGGACCAAAGAGACAAAATCTCTGCTGTCGTTAATGAGTTCAAACCGAAGATCGAACCAAGTCTTGTCAAGTACAAAGAGAAGCGCGACCAGTTTTTGCAGTCAATGATTTCTGGCAAAGCTTCTGAAGACATCATGTCTAAGCAAGATGAAATGAACCAGCTTTCAAGTCAGATCAATAGCCAATATATGGTCATGAACCTCAAGGTTCGGAAGCTTCTTAAGCCTGACCAAGTGGAGCCATACGAGAATTATCGAAAGCGTCAAGGCTGGGTCAAACCTTAGTTAGATTGCTGCCGCTCGATTTGTTGGAATGATCACTTCTGTTGCATCAACGTCGGTATTCGACTGCGAATTTTGTAGCAGATAAGTGTCGCGAAGCTGTTGAACACTTAGGTCAAGACCGGCTTCCAGACTTATTTTGCGCACAACCAAGTTGACGCCGGCTTGCGACATTCTGCGGCGTTGTGGATTCAAATATAATGCTTTCTCGTTAGACCGATTGAATCGTTGATGTCTCAATTCAAGCCATTGATCTAGCGCTATTTTAGTCGCAGCAACTAAGGCGATCGATCGCGCTGCGCAAGTGTCTGTGCCTTTGATGGAGAGAGTGCCTGTAGCTGGAACGTAATCGGCGATGTCGAGCATGGTGCAGTCGATTGCTCGAATTCCAGTAGTTCCTAAAAGCAGCGCAAGAGACTTATGTTTGATCGATGAATTTGCTTCTGCGGCATCGAGAAATTTTTGCAACTGCTCGTTAGTAAGAGCTTGCGGATGCAGACCAAGAAGTTCTTCACGCTCGATGGAGATTGGCTCCAACCCTAGGTATTCATAGAATTCGCTGATTGTGGAAAGCGCCTTGCTAACTGTTGATGGTCGAGCTTTTAAAAAGTATTGGAGATAATCGAGGTAATCACTCACTGCTACGTCTTTGGCTTGAAGCAGTGGATTCTCGTTTTCGTAGTTTCGCTTGGAATGGCTCAGGAAGCTGATAAATTGGCTAAGGCGAGAGCGATGCGCGCGTCTTGCGTGTGGTGACAACAGCTGTGTTCTAAGCGAAGTACTGTAGCTGCTGTACTGCTCTTGCAGATTCCGGATAAATTGACTTTGGGAATTCGGTTCGTTGGTAATAAGGGACATCGAAAAAACTCGCGGCTCGGCTATCAATGACTGAGTCGCGTCGACTATAAGTCACCGGAAATGCAATTGTCAAATGGTTCCGGCTGATCCCTTATTAGAGATCCTTTACTAGTAAGCAATGGTCCAACTGGCTTAGATGTTAGAACTGACTTTGTAAACGCGTCCAGATCCTAAGGCTGCTCGTTGACAATCAGATCCGGATTTATTGGTTTCCAATAAAACTCTCGCGCGATAAATAATAATGCTGAAGCGAACGGTACTGCAATCACTGCACCCGGCAGGCCGAGCAATGTGCCACCAATTAACAGCGAAAATAAAACTATTAAAGGATGCAGGTCAACATTTTTGCCTAACAAGTGTGGCACGATGAAATTGCTCTCCAGCCACTGTTCGAAGGCAAATAAACCGAACGTCGCAAGCCCAAGCATCGGCGATTGATTGGCCGCCACCACTATGGAGAAGACGCAAGTAATTATCGATCCAACAAATGGCACGATGTTCATGAGACCTGCTATCAGTCCCAATATCAACGAATACTTAACGCCCAGCAGTGTCAGACCGGTGCCTAGAATTATTGCGACGGCTACACTCACCAACAGCTGACCGCGCACGTAGCCGCCTAGGCGTAATTCCAAAGGACGAATCAAATTCGCGGCGTGCTCCCGCTTCGGCTCAGGCAGCCAAAGAAGAAGATGCGGCCACATTTTGTCGGCTTCGATCACAAAGTATGAAGTCAAAAACAGAACAAACACAGCGTTTAAGATCGCTTCGAGTATTCCTTGGGTGACGTTGAGCGTTTTGCCAAGAGCCTTGGCGCCAAGGTCTTTCGCCATCGCGGCGTAGTCCATGTGACTAGCACCCGCGCCGGTGACATTGCCTGCCACATCTTGCAGCTTGTCTGCGGATTCCATTAATCGGTTCAGATACACGGGCACCGTTGCATAGAGCTGCAGTGCTTGCTCCTTAATGACAGGAACCAGCGAAATTGCCAGAACGATGTAGACTATCGCGATTAAGACGTACAGTCCTATTACTGTCACCGTTCTCGGTACTTTGCGCTTTTCCAAAATTTCTGCTGCTGGCGCGATGGCGGAGGCAAGAATAATGGCCATGAATGTAGAGATTAGAATGCCTTGCACCTGAAGGGCAATCCATAACAGAAGCAGGGCACCACAAAAGGTGGTGATGGACTTCTTTGTGATTGCAAAATTTTCAGTTTCTGGCGTCATTCGATTATTGTTTCACGAAAGGTTGTTTGCCTCTGTGGCAGTGTACACTTTGTCGCAGTTGGTCTTGTTTCCAAGAGCGGGTTCTGAGGATAGTATGCGGGTCGACAAATTTAAAATGGTCGTGCTGGTGCTGGTGGTCAGTTCTTTGGTCCTAACGGCATTTTCTTTAACTGCCGCCTTTGGTCAGAACGCGAAAACTCCAGCACTGGACAAAATCACCTTACCGAAAGGGTTCAAAATTCAGGTATATATGGATACGCTTCCGGGAGCGCGTTCGATGGCACTGTCGCCTTCAGGAATTTTGTTCGTCGGCACAAAAGTCGTGAAGGGACCTGTGTATGCCATTGTGGACAAAGATAAAGACGGCAAGGCTGACGACGTATACGTGATCGCAAAAGATCTATTTATGCCCAATGGCGTGGCATTTAAAAATGGTTCGCTTTATGTCGCAGAGGTGAGCCGGGTCCTTAGATTTGACAATATCGAACAGCATTTAAAAGACCCGCCGGCACCAGTAGTGGTATCAACTAGTCTTCCGAAGGAGACTTACCACGGCTGGAAATTCATTCGTTTCGGACCGGACGATCTCTTGTATATCCCCATTGGAGCGCCGTGCAATGTTTGCAACCCCAAGAATCCATTTGCTTCGATGATGCGCATGAAAGCTAATGGCACCGGTTTAGAATCATACGCAAAGGGAATTCGCAACACAGTCGGTTTTGATTGGCATCCCATTACTAAGCAACTTTGGTTCACTGATAACGGACGAGATTGGCTTGGGGACGTGACACCTCCGGATGAATTGAATTGTGCGCCGCAATCAGGAATGCACTTTGGTTTTCCTTTCTTCTATGGAAACAATCATCCCGATCCGGAATTTGGTAAGGACGCGCCACATGATTTAAAACCGACAATGCCACGAGCTGACTTGGGTGCGCACGTGGCAGCACTTGGTATGCGCTTTTACACAGGAAATATGTTTCCTGCGGAATATCGAAATCAAATTTTTATTGCTCAACATGGATCGTGGAATAGCAGCAAGAAAGTTGGATATCAGGTTGCGCTTGCGCGCCTCGATGGCGATAAGGTAATGTCAGTCACTCCGTTCGCGAAAGGCTGGTTGCAGCCTGGCGAACAGGTCGTTGGTCGTCCAGTCGACGTTCAAGTAATGCCCGACGGTGCACTTCTTGTGTCAGACGACGATGTCGGCGCGATTTATCGGATTAGCTACTCGGCTCAGGCCAGCGCTAATCCTAAGCCTAAGCCTGGGAGCGCCGGTCCCAGCCAACATCCACCTATAAAAAGTAATCAGACTATCTTCTAGATAGAGTGCGCTTTCTCATCCGGATGCTCTTCGGTGTTACTTCCACCAATTCATCCGAACTGATGTATTCGAGGCAACGTTCAAGCACCATTTCGATCGGTGCTTGCAAGGTAACCATGACGTCGCTGGTTGAACTGCGCATGTTAGTGAGCTTCTTCAATTTGCAGACGTTGATTTCCATATCTTGTGTGCGGCTGTTTTCTCCGACGATCATGCCGCCGTAAACTCTGATGCCAGGTGAGATAAAGTAAACGCCTCTGTCTTCAGCTTGAGCTAAAGCGTAGGCGGTGACTTGACCCTCTTCCCAGGCTACGAGCACACCGTTGCGCTGCGAGTTGATGTCGCCGCACCATGGGCGGTACTCCTGGAAAGCATGGTTCATGACGCCATTACCCTTGGTCAGTCTCAAGAACTCACTGCGGAATCCAATCAATCCACGCGTGGGAATGATGAACTCAAGAAGCGCCTGTGTCTTGTCGACATGCATATTTTGCAGTTCGGCTTTGCGTGGTCCAAGTTCATTCATTACGGCGCCCGTAAATTCATCCGGAACGTCGATCATCAATTTTTCGAAAGGCTCGTTGTCGACGCCCTCGATTTCTTTGACAATTACTTCTGGTCTTGAAACCTGGAATTCATAACCTTCTCTGCGCATTGTTTCGATCAAGATGCCGAGGTGAAGTTCGCCTCTGCCGCTGACGATAAACGTATCCGTATTGTCCGTTTCATCGACGCGCAAGCTGACGTTTGTTTCCAACTCGTGGAACAAGCGGCTTCTCAACTGTCTCGATGTGACGAACTTCCCTTCTTGTCCCGCAAACGGGCTGTCATTTACGAGGAAAGCCATCTTCATGGTTGGCTCGTCTACTCTGATGCGAGGAAGAGCAATTGCACTTTCTGGGTCGGCGATGGTATCGCCAACATTTGCTGTGGAGAAACCAGCGATTGCCACGATTTGCCCAGCCGAAGCCTCGGTCGCTTCAATGCGCTTCAAGCCGTGGAACGTGAATAGTTTGGAGATCTTGCCGCGCACCGATGTTCCATCTTCTTTCAATAAAACGATTTGTTCGCCGTCGTGAATGCGTCCGTTGTAGATTCTGCCGATGCCGATGCGTCCAAGATAGTCGCTGTAATCCAAAATGCTCACTTGCATTTGCAGCGGAGAGTTGGCGTTACCAGTTGGTGGCGGGCAATGCTTAACCATCAAATCCAGCAACGGTCTCAGGTCGACGCCTTCTTCTTCGGGAGTCGTGACCGCATAACCCCTAACGCCTGAAGCGAAAAGATAAGGGAAGTCGAGTTGTTTTTCGTCAGCGCCGAGCTCGACAAAAAGGTCGAATACTTGATCGACTGCAATGTGTGGATCGATGTTCGGACGGTCAATCTTGTTGATCACGACGATTGGTCGCAATCCCTTTTCGAGTGCTTTACGCAGCACAAATCTTGTTTGAGGCATCGGACCTTCGCCCGCATCGACCACCAGCAATGCGCAGTCGACCATGCCCAAAATACGCTCTACCTCGCCACCAAAGTCAGCGTGGCCTGGGGTATCGACGATGTTGATGAGCATGTCTTTATAAGTAACGGCGGTATTCTTGGAAAGAATTGTGATACCACGTTCACGCTCCAGATCATTGGAGTCCATCACGCATTCGACGACTTCTTGATTGTCGCGGAAGACGCCTGTTTGGCGCAGGAATCCGTCAACCAGAGTGGTTTTGCCATGGTCAACGTGCGCGATGATCGCGATGTTGCGGATGTGCGAGAGGCTGCCTTCGTGTTCACCGAAATGCATAACTTCTGCTTGCTGGCTGGTTAGTGCTTCTTCTTTCAAGTTCTGGACTTCCATTGTTGCCGTGCTCATTGTTTTACCTATTGTCTCATCATCGCATTATGCCGAGCAGCTTCGCCGCTTTGGCTTTTGTAGGATTATCTGGTCATTCGTCGATCGTTCGTTCGATTATGCCGGGCAGCTTGCCTGCATAGGCTATCTTCGGATTGTTGAGTTTTGATCGCGGTCGATCTGCTTTGATTACGTGTTTCTTAGTATGTCGATTGGTGTATTCTTACTGTTGGAGTGATTCGTTTTCTCGGCTCGCAGAGAGACTTTCGTGAGATTTTAATGGCATCAGGAACAGTATTACGAAGTCACGCTGGTGGCTATCTAGTCTATGAACCCGACCTGGACACAGTGCTTCAATGCACCGCCAGGGGCAGGCTGAAGAAAGAACGCGTCTCCATCGTCACTGGTGACCGTGTCGAACTGGATGAATTAAACCCAGATCAAAAAACGGCTGTCATATCCACCATGTTGAAGCGCGAGAACTTATTGTCTCGACCCCCGTTGGCGAACGTGGACCAGGTGATCATTGTACAGGCCGTCCATCAGCCCGAATGGAACCCCCTATTGACCGATCGGTACATAGTGCATTTCCAGCTAGAGCTATCACCCGTGCTGCCTGTGCTCTGTTTCAACAAATGCGATTTGGCTGAGGAAAGTGAGCTTGAGGCTTTACGAAGTATTTATGAACCCCTTGGATACTTCGTCATAATTGTCTCCGCCATGACCGGTCGAGGCATCGAAGATTTGGCCAGGGCGTTGGCCAACAAAGTCTCTGTATTCGCGGGCCAGTCAGGCGTTGGCAAATCGAGCCTATTGAATTGCATTGAGAAGGGATTGCAGATCAAGGTCGGGGCTATGGATCATGAGTTTGGTGTCGGTCGTCACACGACTACTTCAAGCGAACTGTATCGGTTAAGTTTTGAACACTTTCCAGAAATTCGCGACGCGCAAACGGCCAGTTGGGTTGGAGACACGCCGGGATTCAACTTGCTCGAGCTCAAACATCCACAGCCGTCCGAGGTTGTGTGGCAGTTTCCGGAAATATTGCAGCTTGCTCAAGAATGTAAATATCTGAACTGCCTGCATATGGTTGGCACTGACTGCAATGTCTTGAACAATATCGATAAGATTTCGATTGAGCGTTATAACAGCTATTCTGCCATCGTCAGTGATGCTCAATTGGAATATAACCGCCGCCAAATCTCTTCTCAAAAAGTGGAGGCAAATGTTAAAAGTGTGGGCGGTAAAGCGGCCAAAGCGACCCAAGTACCGCGGCTGAGTACCAAATATCGACTCATTTCCCGACGACGCGAGAAGCAAGGCCAGTTCGAGGCTATCGATACGGAAAATGACGATCTGGATGCTACTGAGGATGACACTCCAACTGGCACGTCAGATGACACTTCAAATGGCACATCAGATGGCGCGTTAGATGGCACCGTAGGTGGTCATTCTGATCGGTCGGATGTCTCAATTTGAGATTGGTTCAAGAAATCAGATCGGAGAAATCTAATCCAAGAAAGTCGGTCAGTAGTCAGCACTGCCAGCGGTGTCTCAAATGAAGTATGATTATCTCGACTATGCCTGTCACGACTTGGGGCGGTTGTAATGACATCCGACAATTATGTTTTTCCAAGAGGCTTTGTTTGGGGTGCGGCAACAGCCGCCTATCAGATAGAAGGCGCCTGGAACTTAGATGGCAAAGGTGCATCGATTTGGGACACCTTTGCGCATACACCAGGAAAGATTTTTAATGGTGAAACGGGCGACATTGCCTGTGATCACTATCACCGATTTGGCGAAGATTTTACTTTGCTTAAGCAAATCGGTGTCAAAGCTTACCGGTTCTCTCTTTCATGGCCACGTATATTGCCTGATGGAAAAGGTCCGGTCAATTGGCTGGGGTTGGACTATTACGATCGTATGGTAGATTCGCTGCTTGCCCTCAATATAGAACCATTTATTACGCTTTATCATTGGGACTTGCCGCAGGCACTGCAGGACAAAGGCGGTTGGGCTAATCGTGACCTACTCGGCTATTTCGCTGACTATGCTGCCCTTGCTGTCAGACGTTTAGGCGACCGTGTTAAGTACTGGACTACTATCAATGAACCGTGGGTGGTTGCCGTTCTAGGCAACATGACCGGAGAAATGGCACCAGGTTTTAAGGATCGAAAATTAACTGCTCAGGTTGGCCATAACTTAATGGTGGCACATGGCATGGCGACACAAGCCATACGTTCGATTGAACCACGAGCCGAAGTTGGCATCGTTTTAAATCTCTCGCCAGTCGAAACTTTAGGCGACGATCCATACGAGATAAAGGCTGCTGAACGCGCCTGGAAAGCCACAAGTGCTTGGTTCTTGGACCCCTTGTTTCAGGCCTGTTATCCGCCTGGAGCTTTGAAAGATCTCGGCGCTGATGCGCCGGATGTGAAACCCAACGATTTTGCCTTGATTTCGCAGAAACTAGACTACCTTGGTGTCAATTACTACACTCGCACTGTATTTGGTGCGCAGGGTGAAGTTAAAAAAGTTCCCGGTTCTGAATACACAGAAATGGGTTGGGAAGTGGCTCCAGAAGCACTCGGTCGCATGCTTGTGCGCATGCATAACGAGTACCGATTGCCGCCGATTTACATCACGGAAAATGGTTGCGCCTTAGATGATCAGGTTGTTGATGATCACGTTCACGACACCAAGCGCATAAAATACATTCACGATCACTTAGTTGAACTGCGCAAAACCATGAGGCTGGGCGTCAATATCCGAGGCTATTTCGTCTGGAGTCTGATGGATAATTTCGAGTGGCATCACGGTTTTTCCAAACGCTTTGGCCTCATCTATATAGATTATGAGACCCAGAAGAGAATTTTAAAAGACAGCGCCTATTGGTACTCCAAAGTGATCAGTCACAACGAAGTGCACCGGTAGTCCGCGGCAACAACGATGAGTCTGAGAAACCGGCTTTGGACAGCCGCGCTCCATTTCGAATTACACAGCTTGTCGTTGTTGTATTGATTCTAAAGTCAACGTGGTGTCATCCAGCACGGTCAAAGTCATAACGACCAGTGCTGTTGCCCAAATAAAGTACGGCTGGATTCTAAGAAAGAGAAACACCGGTTGCAACAAGAAGAAAACCCAGCTTAGCGCAGGGAAAGCAGCGATAGTTCTGCGAATGTACAGCGAGCTTGCCCGGTCGTCGTTAGCGGTTGCCTGCCACAGCCAAATAGCCGCTGGTGCCGCTGCCAGGTAGTCTTGAGTATGGGTGTGTGGGCTGGCAATCAGCATAATCAAAGTTGTTACAGCGGCTCCCTTGAGTAATTTCTTTTCAGTCAAGCCATGTTTGCGCATGCGCCACCATAATTCGGTTATCGATACACATAGCACGACGAAGATTGCCAGTGCTGCCATGCGAATATCTGGTGTCTCTCCACCAAGGATAACTGTCAACATGCCGCGGAAATTCTGCATCATCTCCGGTGACACTCCACCAGCGTTTGCACTCGTCTCGTTGTAGTGCACAGCTCCCGGAAAGCTGAGGATGTTGTCCCAGCCAAGCGTGTAGATCGACAATCCGAAAAGTGCCACCATAGCGATCAATAATCCGCCCAGATATTTGGCTCTACCCATGATTAGACCGACCACGGCAAGCATGGGCAGATATTGCACTTTAAGCATGCAAAATCCTGAAACGATTCCGGCCAACAAATAACGTCGGGCGATCAGCAAATACCAGAAAGCGGCTATCGCAGCCGGCAAGAAAAGCGAGACTTGGCCGAGTCTAAAGCTTAGCCAGGCCGGGTAGCAGCAAAGCACTCCGAGGAAGGCAAAATATCTGACGAACGGTGATTTGAACTGGTCTGACTTAGTGATGAAGTACAAAGTTAGAAGCAGAGAAATGGCCCCAAGTGTGCACCAGATCATCCACGCGGTTCCGGCTGGTACCGCGCTTAATGGCATTACCATTCCGAAAAAATAAGGGGGATAGATTGCCAATAGTGGCTTTTCGGCGACAACCGGAGCTGTGATTGTGCGAAGTGATTGCTCTTGTTCGCTAGGAGAATATACGTCGATCTTTCGTTCATAGAAATTGACGTGGGCGAGTTTTGCGGCATTATAGAAAACCGCAAAGTCACTTACACGAGGACGATTATTCACGGTTGCTGCAAGCAGTTCGTTGTCCTTGTAAATTCGCCCGAGTTCGACGTATGCGTTGACGCCCCACACAGTCAGGGCGACAGCGTACGCAAACCATAGATTCTTAAGTAGCCGGGTTTGTATCATTTGCGATCTTTCAGGATGTTGCGACTTTGAGCCGTTCTAAGAACAACGGCCATACATCTTTGTTAACTATGTTTTCGGGCATTCGTTCAGTAAAGGCCGCGATTAAACCTTCGACCGCGAGTTGTGCCATAGCAACTCTTGTTTCATTGGTGGCGCTGCCGATGTGTGGAACGAGCACAACATTTTTCAAAGCAATTAATTCGTCTGGCACTTGGGGCTCGTCTTCGAAAACGTCCAGTCCTGCGCCAGCCAGTTTGCCATCCTGCAACGCGGCAATCAATGCTTTTTGATCGACAACAGCACCACGGGCGGTGTTAATCAATATGCAGTGTTTTCTCACGCGAGATAGTTCGACTTTGCCGATCAGGTGCCGAGTTTCATGGTTCAATGGGCTGTGGATGCTGATCACATCGGAGCTGCTGATCAATTCAGGTAGGGAAACTCTTCTCGCTCCTAGTTCACGATTTAAGCGATGGTCTTTTTCTTCATTGCCCTTGCGTGTGTAGATGATTTTCATGCCGAAGCCGAGTGCGCGCCGCCCCATCGCTTCGCCGATTCTGCCCATGCCAACGATGCCTAAAGTTTTTCCGGATAAATCTGTGCCCAACAACAAATCTGTTCGCCAACCTTGCCATTGGTGCTCTCGCACGTATTGATCGGCTTCAACGATGCGCCGTGCACAAGCCAAAAGTAAACCGAAAGCTAAATCAGCTGTCGCATTGTCGAGTACTCCAGGCGTGTTCACAACGAGGATGCCGCGCTTTTGGGCGTGCACTAAATCAACATTATCAAAACCAACTGCTACATTCGCGACTAGTTTCAACTCTGGCGCCGCATCCATCACCTCAGCGCTGATTTTGTCGCCAAGCAAGCAAACCACCGCAGTGCGATCTTTTATTTGCTCCAGTAGCTCTTCATCGCTGATTGCGGTTGGTTCTTCCCACAGTTTTAAATCGGCGAAGCGCGCCAATTTTTCTTTGACTGGTTTTGGCAGAGGACCGGTTGCAAATACCTTGATTAGTTGATCCACTTTTTTGATTCCATGTTTGTAGCCTGACTATGATGGCACTGAGGCGAACGAACTTAGATGTTCGTTCAGACTTTTTTCCAGTGAGGCTAATTCTAAATTGGTCCTGGCATCATCCCAGTCTAATAAGCTTTGCATGAGTCGCGCCACTTTGGGCGCTGCTTCTAGAGTTTGGATTTGATGCAGCATCGCCAAACGCATCCTCCTAAACAATAGGTCTTCAAGAGATACTGCCATCTCGTTCAAGACACAAAATGGAATCTCGGCCATGATGTTTGGGAAGTCCGGGCAAATTCGCTGGTTTAAAGAAGGCTGCCGTTCAACGATGTCAACAACTAATTCGGCATCCTTTCCGTAACTCGCAATCAGATGATCCAAAGTGGAAGGTTCAATTGATAGTCGCCGGGCTTTCGAGGCAATGCCGGCAGTCTGAGCGAGGAAGTCGTTTTTATCGAGCCAACCGCCGAGCATCAAGCGGCGGGTGCCGGACGCTTTGCCCGTGCCCAGCGGAATTTTCTCCAGAACTTTGTCCACAACTTGAGCAGCCATCAAGCGATAGTTCGTCAGTTTTCCGCCAATGAGACCGACAATTCCACCTGGACCCTCAAAGATCAAATGTTCGCGCGAAAGATTCTCTGTTGTATTCGAACCCCCGCCCGTGCCACCAACAAGCGGCCGTAACCCCGCCCAACTAGCCGTTACGTCGCTGCGATTTAGTTTGTTCGGTTCGCTATACCGATTGACCACATCTAAAAGATAGTCAATTTCATCTTGAACAGGCAGTGGATTATTGATGTCGCCTGAATAATTTGTATCAGTGGTGCCAATCATCAAAGCGCGCTGCCATGGCACAACAAACACGTATCGTTTATCTACCGTTGGCAAAAAGAGAGCAGTGTTAGTTTCAAAAGCTGACGGAGGCACCATGATGTGCACGCCTTTCGCTGGGCTCACGGTTGGCCGCCAGGCATCATCCAATTTTTGCAGAAGTTTGTCGGACCAAACGCCGGCTGCGTTTACACACGCTTTGCACCTGATGATGATTTCATTGCCGCTGTATCTGTCGTGGCACTCAACTGCGGTAACCCGGTTATTTTCGGCTTGGAACCCCGTCACTTCGAGGTAGTTAACTACATTCGCCCCTTCTGCAATCGCTGATTTAAGTACCTCTATCACCAAACGTGAATCATCGGTAATGCAGTCGTGAAAGCGCAAGCCGCCTGTGACGACGTTAGGAGAAAGCGAAGGAGCAGCTTCTAATAATTCGCGTTGATTGATCTTTTGGTGATGATGAGAATTAGTTACTGACCAGGAGAGTAAATCATAAAGAGTCAATCCAAGTTGAGCTTTCAGCCCGAACAGCGGATCCCGCTTGGTTAAAGGCAGAATGAAACTGAAGTCCCTCACCATATGCGGAGCAAGGTTTTCTAAGACTGCACGTTCCTGGCACAACTCTCTCGTTAGGTGCAGATGGAATTGTTCGAGGTAGCGAAGCCCGCCATGTATCAGCTTTGTGGTTTTGCTGGAAGTTCCTGAGGCGAAATCTTCTTTTTCCACTACTAAAACTGATAGACCACGCGAGGCAGCATCTTGGGCGATGCCAGCACCAACAATGCCGCCGCCAATGACAACCATGTCGAACTCCCTGAGGGGGACGATCTCTAGGGCTTGACTTCTTGTTTTCATGAAAGGACTCGCTTACGGTTTTGCTTCAGGGTCCAAGACCAAAACCATTGGATCCACACATTTAGGTAGAGGCTACCATCATTTGCAACATTTGGCGAATTTAAGACTGATAGCGGTTCTTAACCTTAAAGGTAATTCTCCTCGCCGTAAATAGTCACTGCTGAAGGACCACAATTCCTTATCTGCTGTGGCTTTGCGGCATGATTGATAGATCTCGATAACCTTATATTTTGTCCATCTATGTTGAAAGCACGATAAACAAAAGGGAAAAACAGGTACCTCTTGCTTTATCCTTAGAGCCTTGTATGTGTTAGCACAAGCGGCACGGTCGAGAGCAAATTGTTGCTTGCTGAATGTTTCCTTCAGTTTTCCATGACGCCGCAGAACTGTTCAATGAGGCCTATCTTGAAAGAATTTCGTTTTCCATTAAAGTTCGGGCAGCGCCTCGGCGCCACTCTCTTATCGGCAGCAATTGTTACTAGCACCGCATCTGGTGCGGCAACTTCTCCAGCTGTTCCTGCTGCTCCGGCTGCGGCTGACACAAGTATCCACACGATTCCGATTATGCCTGAGATGGCGAAGACGCAGGAATCAATGGACAAAGTGACCAAGTTGATGGAAGAGGGTGAGAAATGTTTTCAGGCTAAGCAGCTCGACAAAGCGCTGATTAAGTGGCAGGAAGCTTACGGCATGTCGATCGAGATGAAGTACAGCGAAGGCGAAGGCCAGGCGTTGACCAACATGTGCCGCTTCTTTTTGGAGCGCGGGCAGATGGTCAAAGCTAAATATATGGGTGAAAATGCAGTTGAGGTTCTGGCTGAAATATCAGACAAAAAATCTCTTGGTCGGGCGCGTGTTCAATTGGCACGTGCCTATTTCGGTTTGGATAATGCAACTGGGGCCGGTCAGCAGTTAGATGATGCCTTGAAATTATTCACTCAATCAAACGTGAATAGCGGCGCAGACGCGGCGGAAATTCTTGCCGTTTCAGCCAGATTGCTTAACAGAACAGGCAAGCTGAAAGAATCACTGAAGTTTTACGAACAAGCGGCGACACTATATTTACAGGCTAACGATCAACCGAACTCAATTTCAATCCGCATCCAGATAGCTGGAATTCTCACGCAGTTAGGTCTTTTGGTTGCCGCAAATGAAGAGGCTCTCAAGGCTCTGTCGCAGGCAAAGGCTATTCCAGATAACGACCTCGCCGTGGTTAGCGCTTTAACCTGTTTAGCAAACACTCAGTATGTCTTGTGTGAGTTCGCGAATGCCAGGAAAACTTACGAGCAAATTCTTGCGCTTACGCTGCACATCGATCCTAAGAAATTGGAAGCTGCTGCTCGTGGAGTTATTGACGTTGGTTACGGAAGCTCACTGGCCGCCACCGGAGACCTAGATCAGGCGCGAGTCGTCTTAGAGCGTGCAATTCCCGTCGTGCGGAAATCTGGCGCACTGTCGACACAAGCCAGCGCACTTAATTCACTGGGGATTATCGAAGAACTACAAGGTTCTCACGCAAAGGCCAATCAATTGGTGCAGCAAGCGCTCGATTTGCAACTTGTAACGTCCGACAAATCACCGCGATTTCACGCAATTCTTCTCCAAAACATTGCCGCAATCGAAGCGCGCTCTGGTGACAATCGGGATGCCAGAACGCACTTGGAACAGGCTCTCGGTATTCTGAAAAAGAGTAAGGATGTCCTGCTGCAAGGTCGAACGCTATCCTCCCTTGCGGAAGTTATGTTGAAGCTTGCTGACGCAGCTCAAGCGGAGACCTATCTCCGACAAGCAATTGCGATCTCTGAAAAAATCAAAGATGACGCTTCTTTGTGGCGAGACTACACTCTTCTTGCACGCATACAGTTCACCCAGGATTTGATTCCAAATGGCAAAGCGTCTTTGATAAGCGCTCTGTCCTACTTCCGTTCTCCTCAGGCAGGAGTGTTCCCATCTCCTGAGCAACTATCATTTCCTTCGACTAGGGAAGATTTAGGTCAACGACTTGTAGCTATGGTTGCCAAACAAGGTATGGCAGAACAAGCATTGTTGGCTGCTGAGCAACTTAAGGAAGAATCTTTCAGCAATGAATGGCATCGACGCGGTGGACTCGTTAAGCCAGGCGATCGTGATGTCTACACTGACCTGGTCACGCAGCGCGCTCACTTGCACGCCGCCGAGATCAATTCAACTCCGGACAAATTGATCGCGGAATGGCAAGCATGGCTTGGACGTTTCCGCACGCTGACCGCAGAAAATAAGAATCTTGCTCGCATGGTTGCTCCGGTACCAAATACGGTGACGGACGTGATGAAGGCGGTGCAATCTCGACATGCCACCATTGTCGAATATTTGGTCGGCGTTGAATCGACGGTAGTATTCACTATGGACGCTTCTGGTCGCATTTCCTCGACTGTTTTGCCTGTGGGTTCGAAGCGCCTGCAAAGCCAGGTTGCCGCACTGTTAGCCACTCCAGCAGCGGATTCCGACAGCACACAGAGTGACCAACGTGAGCGCGTAATTTTGCAGGCTCTCTATAATGAATTATTGCCAGCTTCGGTGCGCAATTTCATTCCGAAAAATCCTGACCAAATGGTTGTGATCATTCCGGATGGCATTCTGTTCAATCTTCCATTTGCCGCTCTGGTTGATGGGCAAGGCAAATTTCTTGTGGAGAACAACACTCTAACGATGGCATCATCAATGGGTGTCTTCCTCGACAGTCCGCCTCGCTATACGGACGACCTCAGTGTAGTGATCACTTCGCAGGCTAATGGCACGCAATCACCTGGTGATGAATCACATATGATCACTCAGAATTTGCAGCCTGAACTCGTAACGCGCCTGCTGGGTAAAGATGCAGACATTGGTGCAATTACTGAGCAAGCCCGCGGTAAAGCGGTCGTTCATTTCACTACTAACATGCCACTATCCGCCAATCCAATGCGTTGCATTATGCCGATTTCGGCTGGAAAGGATGATGGCTATCGCAAAGTTACAGCCGAACGCTTATTTGAAATGAGTATCCCCAGCGATCTAATTTTGATGAGTGCCACTTCGGTGAATGCAAAAGACATCCAGGGTAATGCCGTAAAAGTTTTCAGTCGAGGATTTAATTACGCCGGTGTTCGCAACGTAATGATGAGCTTGTGGGTTGAGCCGGAAGGCGCCAGAACTCATGAGTTGATCGAATTCTACAAAGGAAAGCAAGAAGGTTTGAATCAAGCGCAGTCATTGCGAAAGGCTCAATTGCTTGCTCTCTCAAAGGATCCGTCACCAAGATCGTGGGCTGCATTTCAACTACTAGGACCTGGTTTCTGATCGGTTGGTGCTCTCAAAAGTTGTCAGCAAGAATTTAGCTCTGGCGGTGGCGAGATTAAGTCTTCATCTGAAAGGCAATTGAAAGTGTTGCATCGTAAGTTAGTCGTTGTATAAGGAATAGGTATAGTAAGGCTATGTGCCCGCTTGAAATCAACTTGCCAAGCGGTTTTCAGAACGGAACAGAATTTTTAGACGGAGAAAACTCGAGATCATGATCACCAACAATTCGGCCGAGTACTTTTTTTCGAGTGTTGTGAAACGAGTTCTAGTATCACTATTATGCGTTCCGTTTTTAGCTTCATCTGCACTGCCAATTGCATTTGCCGCAGGGCATGCCCCAACTAAAAAACGAATCGCAACGACCTCTAGTAAGAAGCGTGTTGCGATAGCTTCACGGGATGGTGGAGCTGATACCGATACGGAATCTCTATCGAGCATCAGATCTGGTGCTCCGACATCCACTATCGTTCCAATCACAGCACCGTCGTGGTCTGAGGTACCACCGAAACCGATTTCATCCAAGACGGTTGTAATTGGCAACGCAAAAAATTCACCGAGAACAGTTGTGATCGGCAATGCAAAAAATTTGTCCGTAGTTACAGCGACTGCTCCAAAAACTGCTTCCCCCACCGACAAATACATCGAAGAAGATGTTTCTGCGACGACTGATACTACCTCAGTCAAGCCGGACGCGAAGACAGCTGACACCACTGTTGAAGCTATGATAGATGTGACACCAACCTCAACGGCCAAGACCGAATCTGCCTTTTCCGCCACCACGATTAAGTTGGATGCGAAAGTAGTGGACGCTACTGCAGAAGTTAAGGAAGATGCTGACGCATTTGCAGATGTTAAGGCTGATGTGACACCAGCCGAGATCGGTGCAGTAAAAACGGATCCGACTACGAAGACGAAAGCAGCAACGACAGAAACTGCAGCAGTAAAGACGGATGCGACAACAGCCGAAACTGCGACAGTAAAGACTGATGCGACAACAGCCGACACTGCGACAGTAAAGACGGATGCGACAACAGCCGAAACAGCAGCAGTAAAGACTGATACTACGGTAGTAAAAACGGATGCAACTTCCGCAGATGCAGCTGCTGTCATAAGTGGTGCTGCGGATTCCGCAAAGCTTGCTGCCGTGCCGATGTTGGGACAAGTAAGCACTAACGAACCGATCGTTATCGATAATGACGAAGCTGTTGAGACTGAATCCAGTATTAAGTACGAAGAATTGCCGACCGATGAAGGGAAAACGCGGGTAAAGACTGGTGCGAAGTTCCCTGTGGTTATTTCATCTCAAATCACTACGAAGACTGCGAAGAAAGGCGATCCTGTCGAAGCCAGGTTGAAATATGATTTGAAGATAGGCGATCGCCTAGTCGCAAAAAAGGGCGCTGTTGTTAACGGACACATCAATTATTCCTTGCCGGCAAGAAGCGCGATGCATTCTTTGGTTAGTGCAACTCGTTGGTATAGAAACTCAGGATGTGTAGGCATCTCTTTCGACGAAATCATCAATGACAAAGGTGAACACTTGCCACTAGTAGCAGTGCCTGCTCGAGCTGCTCGGATAGTGAAAAATAAAGGCGAAGGTCGTGAACTCGGTATCAATCATGACGGGCAGGTAGCGGGTCCATGGTCCCAGCAACTACGATACAAAGCGATCCGTATCGGTTTGAACGCGGCGATGGCGCCAGCCGGTGCCTTTTCGTTCGGCGCTATGCCGATCGCTCTTGGCGTGATCGGGGCAGCCAACCCATCATTTGCGTTCATGAAGCCAATCGGTTTGAACGTAAGACACAGACGGATTAAAGGCTTCTTCTGGGGGGCACTGAGCGGCGTACCGGGTAGCTGGTTAATCGAAGATACTGTCATTAAAGGACAAGAAGCAGTTATCAAACCCGGTGACGAGTTCCTTGCCGAATTCCAACAAGAATTCACGGGCGAACCTGCTTCGGAAGCTACGATGATGCCCAATGCTAACTCTAAGGTCCACGGTCAAGTTATGCCCGTGAACGACAAGAAGCACAAAGGCAAGAACTAAATAGTGGAAGATGAATGTCTTCAACAAATGACATTTCTAGCTTAGAGGCACATTGTACGGAGATTCAAGCACGCGCTTTGCTTGAAGATTTTAAGTCGTCTTGCTGCAACGGCTGGTTTTTCGAAACCTATCGTTTTGCTGAAGACGGCAGAATGATTTACAAGTTCTTTCTGATTGATTTAAATGACCAGTTAGAGCAAGGCGAAAAAAAATACATCCGCTATCATGGTTGGTTGGAAGCTGTTGAAGAAGATGAATCGATCGTCGTTAAGCCGGCCGGTTCTCTCGCTCACATGCTAGACCCGGAACTAAAGCGCCTTCTGTTGACCAGATTCAACGAAGACGTGATGAAACCAGTATGTGAAAGGCACCGCGTGTTAACTAAGGTTGAATAGCAGTGCGCTAGAGGATAATGATTGAAAATTTGGATTGATGCAGACGCGTGCCCGGGCCCAATCCGCGATATTGTTTTGCGTGCCTGCCAGCGACTAAAGGTGCAAGTGACTTTTGTCGCCAACAAAAAATTACTTCTTCCGGAATCACCGCTAATTTCTTTCGTTCAAGTTGAACTTGGACCAGACGTGGTTGATGCGTACATTGTCGAGTCCGCCAAAATGAATGACCTTGTCGTCACGCAAGACATACCGCTAGCAGCGCAGCTGGTGCCAGTCGGCATCAGTGTGATCAGCCCACGCGGTGACCACTACACACCTGCAAATATAAGCGAACATTTGTCTTGGCGCGATCTGATGACTGAACTGCGCGACTCTGGCAGTGTGGGCGGTGGACCAAAACCATTCGACGACAAGGTCAAACGTGCTTTCGCAAACCATTTTGATTCTGAGCTTAATCGGTTGTTGCGACTAGAGCAGCGCAACGCTAATGGATAGAAGTTCGGTCGTTGTAGGCAGCCTATTGTTGCAGCGAATTGAATTTAGCCAATTCTTGTCGCGCCTCGGTTTTCTTACCGAGTTTTTTGTACGCGTCGGCACGCAACTTATACAGATCCGCTAATTCCTGACGGCCTAAGCCAAGATTGATTGCATGATCGCAATCTCCAATGACTGCTTTCGTGTTTTTCAGCTGGTTATTTATTCGAGCACGCCAGAGAAGGTTGACACCATTTTCAGGAGTACGTTTGATCAACGCATCAAGATCGTCTTTCTCTTTGTCGAAATCGGCAAGCGCATCATACGCCCGAGCACGCAGATTGTACGAGTTTGGATCATTTGGATCCAGCGAGAGTGCTTTGTTCAGATCGCCAATTGCTTTCTTTGGTTTCGCCATGGATATGTTTGCGTTCGCTCTTGATTGATACAACACGGGATTATTCTTATCGAGCCTTATGGCTTTGGAATAATTGTCGATCGCGTCTTTGTAGCGATTTGATTGCATGAAGCTGTTCGCCGCTTGAATAAACGGTCCGGGCGACTGCTGCTGACGTTTAGCAAACGCGACGGGGAGAAGGAGCATTGATAGCAAAGCGACTGAAACTAGAACTAGAAATTGTGATCTTCGCATTGGTGAGACTCTAAGACGGGCGCTTTTAAGCGATTCTATTTTAGCAAAGGATGTCCATGCGATATCCGAAATGTGCTTCATTCTGTAGTTTTTTCTTGGAGGAGCACACGCATTGCTTGTGCACCAATCAGGACTGAGTTCAGTAATCCAACACACAAGATGTGCGCGCTCGAGTTTCGGTAGCAAAAAGGGCTCCGTTAGGAGCCCTTATCGAATTAGATTATTGTGCGATTACTGCTGCATGTTGCCACCGTAAGGGGTGGCAATTTGTCCAGGACCGCCCATTCCACCGCCCGCGATTGTAGCCGGAGCATCCAATTGCAATTGCATTTGTGTGCCGGAAGGAATGATCACGTCGCGTCCCTTTCTCAACAGCATTGAGCCTGCGCCCACACCGCCACCGATTGCTGCACCGCCCCAAGCGCCACGTCCAACAGCCATTCCAGACCTGCCGGCAATTGCGCCGAGCGCCGTACCGAGAGCTGCACCTGCGCCGGCTCCTACACCACCACGAATGGCGGTTTGACCAACTTTAGCCTTCCAGCCTTCACCGCGGACGGTGTCGGAGGTATCGCTGCCTTTGTCTTTGTATTTGCCGATGCCACCAATGAGGTGAGCGGTGATTGGTGTTTCGATACCATCTGGAGTGCGGAGGCGATTGAACTTGATGCCGAGTTCGCCCGAGCGGCTCAAGCGGCGACCTGCCTCAACATCAGTAATCGTGCCGGATACAATTGAACCAGCAGGAATTGTGGCATCACCGAGATACATTGTTTGGGCAATTTGCGCTTGAATTAAGTCTCCTGCTTTTGCTACTTGAGTCGAAATCGAAGTTTGCAGACTGATACCCATGGTCAGACCAGCTGGTGCATACGCGACATGTCCCCGCATTCCACCACCGACGCCACCATTATAAGGTTGTTGATTATTATAGCCACCATATTGTGCGTTTCCTGGTCCATTGAAGTTTTGAAATCCGACTTGTCCTTGATAATTGGCGGGTCGTGCACCATCTTCTTGCTGAGGCATTTGTTGCTGCATCGGTGCTTGCTGAGGCGCTTGCGAAACCGGAGGTGCGCTCGAAGCGTAGCTTCCGGTTAGCTGGGCGACGTAGCTGCTGACGCTGGCTTGATCGGCGAGCTGTCCGCGAATCGCGTCTGCCCATTTCTGTGCCAACACAGCTGGCGTGCTCCCCGCTGCTTTTGCACTTGCACCGTCTACGGTGACGATCTGGTAGCCAGACAAAGTGATAACGGGGAGACCTTTTACGTATGTGATATTAACGGATGACGGTCCTCGGTCTTTTGCTGCGACCAGTGCGTTGTCTAAGTTGTTCTGCACTGTTTCTGCACGCTTATCGGATGAGACTCCGCCTGTCGTGGCAGGAAGTGCGAACATGGTTTGTCCTGCCAAACGTACTGAACTATCTGCAAGCACCGGCAGTGGTGTCAGATAAATTGATTGGCTCATTAGGAGAGCCCCGGCAACTAGCGTTCTTTTGGCTTGAATTTTAAACGTGCTCATTTTTCCTTACCTTGCCAGAGAGTGTTGTTTTACTGGTTCACAGGCATCGTTTAACACGCGGTTAACAGTTGGGCCAATGAATCAAACTTTGGAATTTCAGTGCCCCTCAGGGGTCAAATGCCATCTGAATCTAAAGACATTCAAAGTTTACCAATGTTCCCAAGTCTATTTCTGAGAGTCTCCTAAGACCTCTTCGGAACTGGTGAGATTGACTTGCTGTAAGCTTTATGACTGTGTACTACTGGGAAGGTTTCATCCTGTTAACGCCAACTCACTTATCTAATCGTGTAGTTCTTGTGACTGGAGCAAGCCGTGGCATCGGCAAGGCGATCGCGCTGGAGCTAGCGGAGCAAGGGGCGACTTTGGCTATCATAAGCCGGAATTTAACTGCTCTGGTCGAAACACAAATTGAGATCGAGAAGCGATCAAACCGCTCTTGTCTCACGTATGCATGCGATGTGAGCGAGTCAGACACCCTCGAAGGCGTTATTCAAGAAGTGCAAGACGCACATGGAGCGCTAGATATTATTGTTAATAACGCAGGTATATTCTCGGCCCAAGCTTTGGTTGCACACGATCTTCAAGACTGGCGCAACGTGCTCGAAGTCAACCTAACAGCGGCGATGCGCGCTTCCAAAGCGGCTTTGCCATTAATGATCGAGCGGAAATGGGGGCGAATAATCAACATATCTTCCATCTCGGGAAAGTCGGGCGAGCCCTACGGCGCCGCATATTCCGCTTCCAAATTCGGGATGATTGGCATGACTCAGTCTCTGGCTTTGGAGGTGGCGAAAGATGGCATCACGGTGAATGCGGTGTGTCCAGGGTGGGTTGACACGGATATGGCGCGCAGTCAGTTGAATGACGAAGAGTGGTGCAAGTTGAATAATATCGAGCCTAGTCATTCGCTAGAAATTGCCAGGTTGTCCGTGCCTCAGCAGCGCTTCATCGAGCCGAATGAAGTAGCCAATTTGGTGTCATATCTTTGCTCCAATTTCGCGCGCGGAATTACAGGACAAGCTATAAATATCTGTGGAGGACTTTCACTACATTGAGCAAAACTCTCGATCGCGCCCTTAATAAAAACTCATGGCTGACCAAACATATTGATGGGTTGACCCTAAATCAATCACCGTTGCTGGCCAAACACCATTCTCTGGTCCACGCTTTCACGACCCGGCTTGGCGGAAACAGCCCCGCACCGGTGGATACGTTCAACTTAGGCAGACACCTTGACTCGGATGAATCGCGGGCCGACGCCGCAAATAATAGACGTAGATTGTGTCAGGCTCTGGGTCTCGACGCGCGGCGGCTGGCGGTGCCTGGGCAGGTACATTCGTCTATCGTTGTTGTGGCGGATAATAAAAACACATATAAGGAAGTCGACGGCATTGCCACGAAAGAGTCAAATCGCCCGCTCCTGCTCCACTTTGCTGATTGTGTACCGGTTATTATTTTTGACCCCCAAAAGGCCGTGCTTTGTATAGTGCACGCTGGCTGGAAAGGAACAGCCGGCAGCATTGCCAAAAATGGTGTTAGGTTGATGGTTGACCGTTTTGGAACGAATGCCGCGGACGTCGTTGCGGCCGTGGGTCCGGCGATCGGCAGCTGCTGCTATCCAACAGGAGAAGAAGTAGCGACAAAATTGGCTTCAACGGTCAGCAATGCCACTGAATTGATCACGCGCACTGACGGCGTGCCTTACCCTGACTTGAAAGCAATCAATGCGTTGCAACTTCTAGAGGCTGGTGTCGCTGAGGTGGATGTAACGGACATCTGCACGGCGTGTCATCCAGAGTTGTTCTACTCCCACAGGCAAAGTGGCGGCAAAACGGGCCGACAGGGCGCAATCGGGAGCATCATTGGTTAGTACATAATGGCGGGCAGCTGCATACAATCTCCCCATATATTTGTTATCTTCCTGATAACGGTTCAAAATATGGAAAGCGATCAATCATCAAAGTGTAGTGATGAAAACTTTTGACCCTCAGGTTCGCTCGCGCAAATCGATAGCACTTGTGGCTACGCTGTCGTGCGTCCTGACGACGAACTTTGCGCCTGCACTGGCGGGCGACGATGCGAACGCTCAGCGGGCCCCTAGCCAACCAAGCGTGGGAGTTGCGCCAGCTCTGAATCAAATGGGCGCGGGCTCAAACCCTGCAAGCGCCGGCACCCTGCCGGCACCGAACCTACAAAGCGCGGAGGGCTCGCCAGCTCTGAATCAACGAGATACGGGCTCAAACCCTGGGAGCTCCGGCATTCTGCCGGCACCGAATCTACAAAACGCAGGGATACTCACACCTCCTTCTAATGCGGGAGCAACACCCACAATTAGGCCAACGGCGCCTCCAGTCAGTGGTTGGGATGCGCCGGCAGCGAAGCCAGGCAACGCGGGAGGCACGAGTAATCAGGGCTCCGCCACGCCACCGATCCGCGGTTCTTCCGCACAGCTCCCTGTATTCGGCAGTCCTGGCAAGGCTCAGGCTGCCCCTTTGCCAGCACCAGTTGGTGCGGCAGACAAGTCTTCCGCGGATCCAAAGTTCGGCAGCGCTAACACCGGTACCGGCACTCCTGGCACCACCCCCTTCAGCACCGGTCCCTTTAGCACCACCACTAAGGGTCAAGGAGACAGCTATCCGTCTGTCGGACGAATGGAGAAGCTAACATTTGGTGCTACTCAGGGAGAGAGCCCCATAGAAGAGCGGCTAAGCAAGCTGGAGACAGCGATTTACCAGAAGAGTTTTGCTGATCTATCTCTTTTTGATCGCACGCAACAACTGAAGAAAACATTGCTCGGCAATGATGATGAACCGACTGCTGACATTGACAATTTGCGCATCCCACAAGCTAATTGGCTCGGAAACCCGCTAATGACGAACGATCAGCCAAGTGGTGAGTATGATTATTTTGAGGGGATTGCCCAGCGCACTGAAAATCAGCAGACTACAACAGCTGAAGATATGAAAGACTTTGCACTGGAGCTAATAAATTCCGAACGTTCGAAGTCAGGCTTCGGTCCGCTCGCGATAGATCCGCTCGCAGACAAGATTGCCAAAGAGCACAATCAAGAATTGTGTCAACGTAATGTGATCTCTCACGCCAATTCTAAAGGTGAAAACCCTGATCGTCGCTACACCGTTGGTGGTGGCACTGGTGCGATGACTGAGAGTCTTGTTTCTAACAAAACGTCTGATACTTTCTCTAAGTCTCCAACCCGCGCAGCAGTCGCTGGCATAATGAAGACCCTGATGTCTAGGCAGGATGATCGTGATACCATCCTCAATCCAGACGCTACACATATCGGATTTGCAATGAACTGGACGGTCAATAAAGACAGATTGATAGCTGTGACTGAGGTTGTCACCAATCACGGTATTATTCCTGAACTGCCCTTTGAAGTTCCAATTGGAGAAAAATTGGAAATCAAGGGAGTGGTAATGCAGCCTTATCAATTTGATCGGATTACGGTGGCTTGGGAATCGAACAAGACTTTAGCCAGTGCAGCTGATGAATCCGAAGAAGCCTTGCCATACTTTCCGCCTTTGGATTATGTTGCTTACGCCAGTAAATCAGCGCACGACTATAGTGGTGCCATGACTGCGTTGCGGACTGCGGGTGTTATCGCCGCTATAGCTGGCGGGATGTTCATGCCACCAGTGGCACTAGCCGCACCCTTAATCGCAATGTCTGGTGGTATGGGGTCCGGTGACCCCAAGCCGGTTTCCGATATCCCAATTCATGGTGGAGTCAAAGTCGAAGGTCTGACCTTTAACGGCAAAGTACCGCTCAACAAAGACGGTAAAGAGGGAATTTACTATGTGACGATCTGGGGCACAACCAGCAAACTTACTAAATCCGTCCCCATCAGCAGACGTGCGATACTTGCTAAACACGTTGATGAAGATGTTTCGGCTCGCATTGAAACGCCAGGCGAGGAAACTCCACCGAAACTGAAAAAAGAAAAGCACAAGAAGAGCAAATGAAAGTAGCATCGTATTTGGTATCGCTGACCTTCATCTTGTTTCTCAGTGCGAAGCTTACGATGCAATCTGCGATGGCCCAATCCGACTTTCAGGCAGGCGTGGGTGGCGGACGTGTAGAGGGTGGGGTCGAGCAAGAAGGCGGACCCGTAAATATCCTTTTTGTCCTTGATGCTTCGTACAGTATGAAAGAAAAAATCAGCGGTGAAATGAAGATGACTGCCGCTAAAGAAGTATTGCAGAATGCGCTTGCTCGCATCCCAAACAGTGTAAATCTCGGTCTTCGAGTGTTTGGTCAAAGCTATTCAAACTTAGCCGAGATTGATTGCCGTCAAACTTCGCTGTTGGTTCCCATTGGTCAGCATAACCGCGGCGCAATCATCAAAAGTATTCGGCAGATTGAACCGTTTGGTATGACTCCAATCATGTTCGCTCTGCGAATGGCAGCTGAAGAAGATTTTCGTGGTATCCATGGACCGAAGACCGTGATTTTGATCACGGATGGTGCTGACACTTGTGGCGGCGATCCATGCGCCTATCTGCAAGCTCTTAGAATGCACGGCATTCAAATGAAGGTTGATGTTGTTGGTGTGGATTTAGCCCGCGAAAAAGCTGCGCGCGAACAACTAAAGTGCATTTCTGCAATCAGCTTGGGCAAATACTACGAAGCTAATTCTTCCACTGAGTTGATCGATGGCATCGGCAAGAGCGTTGACAAGGCTATTTCGGGAAAGGTGTTGCCACGTGCTATTGATTCGCCTAGTAATCCGCCAATGGACAAGACCATTGATCGGATCCATTCGCCGAGTGAGTCTGACAAAGTGCCGGATAGCGTGACGGACAAGTCTCCGGACAAGGCAGCGGATAAAGCGCTGACGCCGAGTGAGCCGGCTAAGGCACCAGATAATTTGCAGACCCCATCTGGAAATAGATAACGATATATAGTGCGCTCCGTGGGTTCGGTGTCGGCAAGGATGCCGGCGCTCCCGCGCTCGTAAGGTCTATTGCACCGTGCGGTTTTCGAGCATACCGATATTGAGTCGCATATTAATGCTTCCGGCGAGTCGATCTGCAACTGATCCATATTCCCTAAATAAAATGTTCGGGCAAAGTCCGAGCGCCAAAATCATTGCGCACATAGACCAGGCGAGCACTTGTTCACGTGGATTTGCGTCGGTCAAATGACCAGCCCATTTCTCTTGCTCTGGTCCATAGAAAAGTCGTTTGAGAAGCCAGAGCATGTAGCCCGCCGTTAGGATCGAGCCGGTGGCAGCAATCCAAATCCAAATTCTCGCAGTCTCGGACTCTGGGCTCACTTGTGCCACCCATGATGTGTACGAGCCATAGAAAACGGCAACTTCACCAACAAAGCCCGATAAGCCTGGCAAGCCAAGGTTGGCCAAGGCGCAGAACATCCAGAAGTAGAACAACTTAGGCATCTGTTTTGCCAGTCCGCCACCTATTTCCGGCAATTGCCTGGTGTGGGTGCGCTCATAGACCGCGCCGACTAAAAAGAACAGTGCAGCTGAAACAATACCGTGGCTTAGCATTTGGAAGATGGCACCATTGATGCCAGCCGCCGACAAGCAGCCAAGACCGAGCAAGATGAAGCCCATGTGACTGACGCTCGAGAAAGCGATGATCCGCTTCATGTCTTGCTGCACCAAGCATGCCATCGCGCCCCAAACAATGTTGAACGCGCCAAGCACCATGACCATCCATCCATACTTGATGAAAATCAAGGGAAAGAATCCCATGCAGATTCGAATTAAGCCGTATCCTCCCATCTTGAGAAGAAGTCCAGCCAAGATCATTGATATCGGAGTTGGTGCTTCAACGTGAGCATCCGGCAGCCATGTGTGGAAAGGAAACGAGGGCAGCTTGATAATGAATGCCACGAAAAAGCCGAGAAAAGCAATTGTCTGTACCGTGGGCGCGAGCATCGACGCTTTCTGAGTCAGTTCAATCATGTCAAAGGTTGCGACATTTGGACCTTCAGTCGCAAGCTGGAAGTACAGATACAGCAGTGCAGCAAGCATCAGTACACCACCAAAAAAGGTGTACAAAAGGAATTTCATCGCCGCATATTCGCGCCTCGGACCGCCCCAAATGGCGATCAAGAAGTACATTGGTACCAATTCAAATTCGTAAAAGATAAAGAACTGAAGCAAGTTGAGCGAGCAAAACACTCCCATTAAAGAGAACGTTAGCAACATGATGAAGCTGTAGTAGAGCTTCGGACGCTTCTGCCCGATGGTATCACTTGCATATACTGCGAGCAGCGTGACAACAGCAGTAAGAACAATGAGGCATAAACTCATGCCATCTGCGCCGACGTAGTATTGAAGAGGAAACGGTAAAGTCACCCAGGTCGTTTTATTTTCGAACTGTATGCCCGGCATCATGGGATTGAACTGGTATGCCATCAACCCTGAAAACAAAACCATCGCGATGGTGGTCACCCTTGCCACCTGTTTAGCGGCGGCCTCCGTTGACAGCATGATGATGAACGCGCCCGCCAGAGGCAGGAAGAGCAGAAGTGTTAGTAAGTTTGGTGCTTGTGCTGTCATGATCCTGTAACGTCAGTGCTAACCGGCATCAGTATATCTAGGTCAATGCAACGTCTTCTAGATCAATTAAATTGATGAAGTTTGAAACTACACATTGTCGGCTCGACAGATATTGCCAATTCTGGCACTGGTGCGCTTCTAACCCCTTGAGGAGCAAGTTGAAGAATTATTGAATCGAAGAATCTTTTCACACCAGTGAAACGTTCCTTTATCTAGCCTGTTTGCACATGTATATTGTGTACGTTTAAGCAGTGTGAGTCGATTTACCACTTTGAATTCGGAGAATCAGTTTGTTTTCGCAAGAAGTTCTGCGGTCATTCGTTACTAACGCCGGCTGGATTGTATGGACGCCATTCCTGGTTGGATTGGTAATCATCTTATTTGCCCGGCATTCCAAAACGTTGTCAATGTCTCTTTCGGTGGGAGCCGTTGTTTACGGATTCATCCACTCATTACTGATTTTTTACGCATTGACTCAAGGTGTCGCAGGTGGTGTCGTCCTTGACATGCCGTATTTCGTCTCATCTTCTTTCACGCTCCACATCGGAGTTCTCGTTGACAACCTGGCGGCGATGATGCTCATTGTTGTCACCTCAATCAGTCTGTTAGTACAGATTTACACGCACGGATACATGCGCGAAGATCCGGGCTACTCGCGTTTTTATTCTTATCTCTCTTTGTTCACTGGTTCCATGCTTGGCTTGGTAATCGCCACAAACTTGTTCCAGATGTTTTTCTTTTGGGAATTGGTTGGTGTTTGCAGTTATTTGTTGATCGGATTCTGGTGGTACAAAAATTCAGCAGCAGAAGCCTGCCTCAAGGCTTTCGTGATCAACAGAATCGGCGACTGCGGATTTCTGATTGGAATCCTGATCCTGCTTGCCGCGACCACGGGCTTTACAGGTACGGGGCAGCAAAATCTTTGGGGAGCCACTCCGGTGCTTTCCTTCTTGGGAGCCAATGGTGGCCCCGACTTGGCATCAGTACTTAAGACTGCGTATGACACCCATATCATCGGTTACTGGGGCTGGACTGGATTGTTTGCCATGGCATGTTTCATGTTCCTCGGTCCGATCGCCAAGTCCGCCCAATTCCCCTTGCACACATGGCTTCCTGACGCGATGGAAGGCCCAACGCCAATCTCCGCATTGATCCATGCTGCCACCATGGTGGCAGCCGGCGTCTATCTCGTCGCCAGAGCATATCCAATCTGGGTCGCACCCCCGGACATCGGCTCACAACCGGCACTCCTGGTCGTCGCCGCAGTAGGGTGCTTCACTTCATTCATGGCTGCCACCATTGCCATGAGCCAATTTGATATCAAGCGCACGCTGGCATGGTCAACGGTTTCGCAGCTTGGTTATATGTTTGTCGGTCTGGGCTGCGGTGCTTTTACTGGCGGCTTATTCCACTTGTTTAACCACGCTTTCTTCAAAGCAATGCTTTTCTTGTGCAGCGGTGCCGTTATTCACGGTCTGCACGGTGAGCAAGATATGAGAAAAATGGGCGGATTGAAGACGAGCATGAGAGGCACTCGCTGGTGCTTTCTGATTGGTTGTTGGGCGATATCCGGCTTTCCGCCGTTTAGTGGATTCTTCTCCAAAGACGAGATCATTGGCGCTGCTTGGAAGTTCAATCCGTACATTGGCGCAATCATGATCTTGACTGCTGGTTTGACTTCCTTCTATATGTTCAGAGCCTATTTCATGACCTTTTCCGGCAAATATCGCGGTGAGGTTGAGCCACATAACTCAGGACCGGCAATGGTTTATCCGCTGATCGCGCTTTCGCTTCCTTCGATGATTTCAGGATTCCTGGGCGGCAACTGGAATTCATTCGCAAGCATCAACTTGAATGGAGGAGAGGGTGGTGTTTTTCCAAGCGCCTTCGGCAGCTTCGTATATTTCCAACATCCTCACTTTGAAGGAATTAACGGCATCGTAATGCTCGTTTCTGTGATCTTTGCTTTGGCAGGATGGGTGGTGGCTTTCTATATTTATAGGGAACACAAGTACAACCTCAACACCGTTATCGCTACCAGCAAAAACCCGCTGCTTGCTGGTATCTACCAGTTCTCTTTCAACAAATGGTATTTCGACGAGTTGTACACAGGCATCTATCGCGGCATCCTCTCCTTCTATGGCAAGTTATGGCAAGCTGTGGACATGTACGTCGTTGATAACATCGTCAACGGCACGAGCCTGGTCACAGCTGCTTTAGGGCAATCCTTGAAGTACTCCCAAAACGGCAGAGGGCAGTACTATGCCTTGGTAATCTTTGGATGGGTCGCGGTATTGACGCTAGCCGCATACTTTATAAAACCATAATCGTTGTGAGGAATTACACAGATGGCTGACGCCGGACATACTCCTGAACATAAAGAAGGTGGCGATGCGCATCTTAAGGCAGCGACCGGTAATGGCGATTCGCACGCGGTCGATGCGCATGGGCATGGGCACGACGATTCGCATGCTGCAGCGGGCGATATCATCCCCGAGACAAGCATTCAAGACACCCTGTTGAAGACATTGGCGCTCTTGGCTGGCGTTGCCCTGGTCGGCTTAATTGTTTACTGGATCGGCTTGAAACCAGCGGAGCTGACCGAAGGCGAACCTGTTGAGCATCATGAAGTGCAGCAGGCAGCTCCAGCTAACACAGAACCGGCCCCGGTTCGCTAGCTCTCAATCTCGCTTTACGTCAAGAGATTCACTTGCCATCCGTATGCTATCTTATTGAACTGGGAGTTCTGTAATTGCTCGCCCATAGCGATGCCGCTCTAAGCAGGCGGCTGAGTGTGGTTTGTACGGAACGGATTCACGGATTCGATTTAACTGCAACTCATAATCAATTCGGCAACGAGTAGACGCGCTAGAACAAAGTCCTGACATAAATTTGGTGAGGAGATCAAATGCAGGAAGTCACAATCGGAATCGCAGGAGCAGCCGGAGACGGTCTGGATAAGTCCGGCGACACCCTTGCAAAAACATGCGGCAGACTTGGTCTTCATGTGTATGCATACAATAGTTATCAATCGATCATTCGCGGCGGACACATCTGGCTGCGAGTTCGCATCGGTGCAGACAAAGTTTATTCACACGGCGACAGGCTGAATGCAGTAATCGCTCTTAATCAAGATTCAATTGAGCGTCACGCTCCTGAAGTTGAAGAAGGTGGCGTCATCATCTTCAACTCCGACAAGTTCAAATGCGATCCATCGCTGGTGCGACAAGGCGTGCAAGTTCTCGCTTTACCGATGAACGAAATCACTGCTGATGTCGTAAAAGAGCACGGTGCGTTGCAGCCGATCATGCAAAACACTGTTGCCGTAGGCGCTGCTCTTTGCCTGGCTAATCTTGGTCTAGACGAAGCAGTTGGCGTTTTGGCCGACACCTTTAGCCATAAAGGTCAAAAGGTAATCGACCTCAACGTCGGGTTACTGAAGTGCGGTTTCGAATATGCCAAGAAGATGGCTAAGCCATTCACTTCTGATTGGACGTTCTCGAAGAAGCGCCGTCCATTCGTGACTGGCAACGAAGCGATCGCACTTGCTGCGGTGGTGGCAGGATGCAAATTCTATTCTGCTTATCCAATGACACCAGCTTCAACCATTCTTCACTGGATGGTTAATCACGCGAAGCAAACCGGAGTCTGCATCAAACAAGGTGAAGACGAAATCGCGGTAATCAACATGGCAATTGGCGCCGGCATCGCTGGTGTACGTTCTATGTGCGCTACCGCTGGTGGTGGTTTTGCTCTGATGACTGAAGCGTTAGGAATGGCCGGCATTATGGAAGTGCCCGTTGTTTGCGTTGAAGTGCAACGTGGTGGACCATCAACCGGTCTGCCAACAAAGACAGAACAAGCTGACTTGTATCAAGTCTACGGTGCATCACAAGGCGAATTCCCACGCATTATCGTTGCTCCATATGACATTGCTGATGCTTATCAGACGACTATCGATGTGTTTAATTACGCTGACAAATACCAATTGCCAGTCGTAATCATGTCTGACTTGCTCTTGTCTGAGCATCCAGAAACTGTAGAACCTGAGCACTTCACTTCGGATGGAAAAATTGACCGTGGCGAAATCGTCAAGGAATGGAACACCGAAGAGAAAGGCAAGTTCAAACGATTCAAGTTCACTGAATCTGGAATTTCTCCGCGTGCATTGCCTGGTACTGCGAACACTGTGTTCGTCAATGCTTCCGATGACCACGACGAAGAAAGCATCTTGATTTCAGACATGTTCACATCGCCGCCGATCCGTCGCATGATTATGCAAAAGCGCATGCGCAAGATGGAGAATCTGCTTAAAGAAATTCCAGCACCAGAACTCGGTGGCGCCAAAGATGCTGATGTGACTCTTGTTTGCTGGGGCTCCACATACGGTGTCGTTAGAGAAGCAGCTGAACTTCTAACCGCTCAAGGAACGAAGACCAATTACTTGTGCGTCAAGTACATCGTTCCATTCCACACTAAAGAAGTTACTGAAATTCTCAGCAAGGCTAAGAAGAAGGTCTCTGTAGAGGTCAACTTCACAAGCATGATGGCTAAGTACATCAAGGGCGAGACCGGAATCAGCATGGATCACCACGTCAACAAATACGATGGTGAACCGTTCGAGCCACAAATGATCGTCGATGCAATTAAGGACTTGCTCGCTAAGAAACAAGTCAATCTCGAGTTGAGCGAGTTGGAAGCGAAAGAAATCGCCTACCACTACTTGCGCACTCACTACGCTGAAAAGCTTCGTCCAGTCAAAGTCACTCGTGAATCAGCTAATGGTCACGGTGAACCGGTTTGGAATGTTGAGCTTGCCGAGCGCGCTACTGGAAACAAGGGCGCAACGATCAGAATCGGAACGATGACCGGTTCTACGTACTCCTTCGAAAAACATTCCGTCTAGTCGTTGCTTCACCAGCGCTTTTTAAAGAGGATAAAAGATGGCAACAGTTATTGAACTTCCATTAGATACATACAAAGGACCAGTCGATCCAGACTGGTGTCCGGGTTGTGGCGACTTCGGTGTCTTGCGTTCAGTGCAAACAGCAGCTGGCCGACTTGGCATTCTTCCCGAAAACTTATTGATTGTTTCCGGAATTGGTTGCTCGTCAAACCTTCCTGGTTTCATTCATGCATACGGCGTGCACAGCTTGCACGGACGATCGGTGCCGGTAGCAACCGGTGCTCACCTGGCCAACACTGATTTGAAAGTGGTGATCACGGGTGGTGACGGAGACGGTTATGGTATCGGCGTCGGTCACTTGATCCACGCGATGCGCAGAAACCTCGACGTCACTTACGTTGTTATGGATAATCAAATCTATGGTTTGACCACTGGTCAAACATCACCAACGACAAGTCTCGGAATGAAGACTAAGTCGACACCAAACGGCAACTTCGAATCACCTCTAAATCCACTTGCTATGGCAATCACAGCGGGAGCCACGTTCGTCGCTCGCGGATTCTCAGGTGAAGCAAAGCAGTTGGCTGATTTGATTCAAGCCGGAATCGCTCACCGCGGTTTCTCATTGATTGACGTGTTCAGCCCATGCGTTACCTATAACAAGGTCAACACTTATCCGTTCTTCAAAGAACGTGTATACAAGCTGGAAGACGAAGGTTGGGATCCAAGCAATTTCCACAAAGCGCTTGAGCGTTCATTCGAATGGGGCGACAAAATTCCTTTGGGCATTCTGTTTCAACATCAGCAACCAATCTACGAAGATAGTGAACCTGCATTCAAAGCTGGCGCACTGGTCAAGCAACCGCTTGGACTCGACAAGAAAGTGTTCAACGAACTGATCGAAGAAATGATCTAGTTACTGAACTTCGGTGTATCCAGTTCAGTACTATCGAACTACGAATCGAACAAAGTAATAAGTCGTCGGATCATCATCCGACGACTTGTTTTTAGGCAGTCGGACTAACGATCCGGACTAACGATCCGGACTAATGATCCGGAATAATGATCCGGACTACTGGATCCGGACTAATGAGCCGGACCAATGATCCGAAGATTCTTTGGTCAAACTATCATTTGCGGCTCTGGCAGCAATTTGAACTCAAGAAATCATTTGCTGATTTTGATTTTATCGCTCAAACGGTCGTTCTTTTCGGTTCTATCGAAGTTTGTGACGAAGTTTAGCCCGTCTTGCAGATTCGCGCTTTGCAATTGCAAGTCGCGCACTTGTTGTTCTAACGCTTCAATTCGCTGACGAAACATGCGTTCCTGCTCGGGACCTATTTCCTGGAACTTTAGTTTCAAGCGGTCAGAAAAAGCGTCTGCTATTGGCGCAGCGACTTTCATGATTCCTGCGATTGCTACTATCACTATGAGAATGCCGACTATTACTTCAATGGCAATCATTGTTTGCTCCTTTATTTAGTGACCTTTCCGTCGTTGTTTGAATGTTCTCTGGGAACAGATGTTTGCAATTGCAGCATGGTGGCAAAGCCACCAGATCCGCCACCAGATGAAATCATTGTTACAGGCAACACACCGTCCCACTTCTTCACTCGTTCCCACTCGATGAGAGCTGGTGATGTCTGTAGTGCTTGGCTTTGCAGTTGGATTGATTTTGCTTGAGCCTGCGCATTTGCAACTGTTATCTCAGCTTCCTTTCGGGCTTTGTCTAGCTCATATGACTTTTGCAAAGCTTGTTGTTCCATAACCTGCTTTTGGGCAATTGCCTGTTGCAGAATCTCAGGCAAACCAACGTGTGTGATCGGAACGTCTACAACTTCAACTAAGCCTTTAACGTTGTCTCTCACCATTGCCAAAACTTGATTCTTAATCACGTTGACATTTTTTGTGGCAGCGTCTGCTTTATATTGTGATACCACTTGTCTAAACGCCTCCTGCACTTGTGGTGCCACCAAGCGCTCGAAAGGGTCCCCCGCATATTTCTCGTAGAGGATCAAAACTTGTCCTTCCGGTATGCGGTACAAAACCTTGTAGTTTATGCTGATAGGCTGTTGGTCAGCTGTTAACGGATCGGCTTGACCATCTTTTGTGTCTTGCTTAACCGAATATTCGGCAATTCTGTCAGTTAGTGGATTGTAGAATTGCATACCCGAATTCAACAAGTTGCGATCCATTTTTCCAAGAGAGACCTTTACTGCACGCTGTCCTGGTTCAACAATTGTGCAGGCTGATAGTGATGCTATACAAAACAAGACGACGAACGTTCTCGGCAATTGCATTGCTCGAACTCCTTTTTGATCTATTTGAAATCTTTATCTGCGGTTGTTCGTGAAGATCGAAGTCTGGCTGACGCTTTACTAGACTAGCTTTTGGGTTGTCCCATGCACCGAGACTGTTTCTTCACTTCTTTTGTTTTTGGTTTCATATTTCTTATTCATTGATACCAATATATATGGACGGCAAACAACTATGACGCGCCGTAATCAATCCGTAAGAAATTTGCGTTTAACGAGAAATCGGAGGCATTTCGTTAAGCCCAGCAACTGCTCGCCCAAGAGTATATCGATCTCGTCGAAATTTAGATTGGATGGCTCAAAGAAGGCTGAAGAATAATATTTTGACGCACTGGCACCCTATAGTTTGGAACCTTCGATTTAATATGTTAAGCACTAAACACAGCTTTTCGGAAGTCTCAAAAGTCAGAACCTGCAATGGTTTCAGGGACTCGAAAAGTCTGTAAACACTGATGTAATATTGCTTTACCTGAAATGGGATCAGTAAAAAAGAGGAGGGTACCCCCTTTCTAATGTTTGACGAAATGCTTCAGAAAAACAGTACCGTACAATTGCGCCGCAAGTTGCAATGGACTGAACGACAAGAAAGACGTCGCTGAAATGATCTAAGAGCCGTAGAAGTAGGCGTTAGAACTGGCTATTTAGAATGACGAGGAGACTTGCTTGACCTCACGGATGGATAAAGATTAACTGGCCGGCTGGGAGCTTCGTAGGTTTCAACTGTTCCGTCTGAATTCCTTTTGACATGCACTCCGCCAATGACGCGTGAGTACGCCCGCGAGACTATGGGACGTCTTGCGTGAGCTGCGGTCTGATCGGCATACTGAGTAAGAGGTTCAGGCGCAGAGCCTGCATCAAAGGACTCCACCGTTCCGTCAGCGTTCTTCCTGACCGTAACACCGTCTGAGGACCTTGCGTGTGAAATATTTCGTGGTGCTGACTTTGCTACTGCAGGCATTTGACAGGCAGAATAAACGCAGGCCCAAACTAAACTGAGTACGCTGAGCGAAACAGTTAGTTTCAATGAATTCGTGGGCGGTATCCTGAGTTCAGCGAATCTAGAAAATTGCATAGTAAGACCTCGAAACAGTGCGACTGAAACATACATATCAGAGCAGTGTTACCAGAATGCTACATAGATTAGGGAAATTAGGAGTCCATTGCAGATTCTAACCAAAGGGCTCATCTCTTAAATCGATGCTCAAAAGTATTTAGAACGTCGCGTCTGCGGTGAAGTCTAGTTGAAGCCCACTTGCTACCGGTTTCGTCTTCAAATTCTTCAGCTTCAACGAGCGCAAATTTTTGCTTCCGTTCGGAAACAGTTTGATGTCCTTATTGAGAAAATCAAGATGCAGCGGCTTCAGTTTTTGAATGCTCTTAACTACGGCGTTGCGTTCGGCATTCTCAAGCATGCCATCGTTTACTTGCGACCAGTCCAAATCGATATCGTCTGGTAGCGGCAAGTCCATCGAGACGTCGTATGCCAACTCGGTTGCACTCAAAGAATCATGCGGCACGATTTTGTACTTCACTACTCCCGTTCCAGTCAAGCGAGCAGACGCCGTCCATGGACGCTGCACCCACTTTGAAGGACCCTTGATGATCGAAAGCAGACCGCCCTTTTCTATTGTTCCATTGGCGTCAGCGTCACCACTAGCGGTGAACTCGGCTTGATTTTGCGACGTCAAGGCGATCTTGTCTAATCTCGGATCATGCAATGTAATGCTTTCTACAACTGCGTTTCGGTAACGCCACTTCCTTTCAGCCAGCATCGTTTTGTTAATCGGATAGACTTTGTTGTCTGGCAAATGATCATCTATCTGTTCCTTTAATGCAATTGTAGGCACCACCACGCAGCAATTCTTCAAATGAACTATGGATTGTCCATTCTTGCCGGATTCCACATTTAGTCCATTCACTAACACGTCGGTTTTATTGGACCCAAATAGCTCGGATTCTGCAATTGAGAAATCAATTTTGCCATCTACGTTTACACCTTTGTCGACGTTGAGAACCATATTCCCTTTTAGGTTGCTCAATTTTAGTTTCGTGGTCGCGCCGTTCAACGTAGCTGTTCCCAATTTCAGAGTCATGGGCAAGGTGCAGGCTACGCCTTCTTGATCCTTGACCAAGTCCATAGACATGCCCTTTGTGATCGATAGCGTCGAGCCGCCCGTAGTTACCAATTTGAACCCATGTTCACTTGTGCCCCAACTCAGTTCTTGCAGCTTGGCGGTACCATTAGCCAGAGACAATTGAAGGTCACCAAATTTGGTTATCGCGATCGGACCCACCAGAGCATCGGCAAGTTTCACATTTATTTCTGTGTTGACCCGGTGCAAGGTTATGTCTGCAGTCGCCGCTGGCACCAGTTTTGGTGTGCTGAAGTTGGTTTCCATAAGTCCATCTTCTTTGCGGTTGATTTCAAGATTTGCAGGCACCGAGCTTGGAAAATCTGCCAGCAGATCAAGCTTGGTATTGAGAATATGCAACTTTGTCTTCTGAAGCATCATGTCGGCTGCGAAATGAATTGCAGGCTTGTCGGTGCCCTCGGTCTTTTGCCAGTTAAATTGCTTTTCGTCGAGCAAGACTACATCAGCGTGAGCGAATGATTTTTTCTCTCTCCCAAATCTGTAAATACAGTCCGTAAGGCGGATTAGTTTTTGCTTTCCAGGCGAGTTCAATGTGACAACTCTGTTTAATCGTTTCGCATCCAACACAACCAACATCGAACCACCATTGAAATCGATGTCGACTTTGGTGCCGTGATAAGTGCATTGATTCGCAAAATTTATATCGACTACACATTGACCTTGATAGTTGAAATTGGAGTCGACGACCAGATTCTTGAAAGTAAGCGTCGAGTCTTTGCCAACGTGTACGTGCTGTTTGCCGAGTTCCATTGTTGAATCAGGACGGAGTTCCAGCGCTGATTTTGTGATCACTAATTGATCCAGGGCTTTTTTCCAATCACCACCGTCGTCGCTGTTCACATCCTGATTCTCAAGAACGTTAAAGAGAAATATTCCAATCGTACGAACCAGATCTACTTCTCCAGTTACCTTACCTTTTGAAAGCACCAATTTTTCAGGCGCCGGAATTCCATCTACTGAAATTGGTTTGGACGTGATCAACTCCCCGGTAGCGTATTTGGTGCTGATCACTGAAGGATCGGTAATAGGCAAAGTCAATTTTAGTTTGAACGTAGTGTCCGGTTCGAATTTGAGTGTTTTGTCTCGCACCAAAAACGTACCGCCTTTGAATTTTCCAGACGCTTCGAGATCGAGCCGATCCGTTATTTCAGTGATTTTGCGCACAATAGGATCGTCGACCTTGACGGTTATATCTGCTTTAACCGTATGCTTCTGAACGGGCTTAATGTCAGTGCAAGCTCCATTGTAGAGAAGCACACATGACATCAGAAGGACAAGCAACTGACGATGAAAAATTATCGTGTTATGCACCGACGCTATCTCTTTCGGGACGCTGCCCTGGAGTCAGAAACTATCGAACAACCGTTGCATCAGTTCGCTTCTCTAGCGCTGGCGCGACCGGTGCTACTGTGTTGGCCGTGAGAATAATAACAAAATCTGACGCGGCTCGCTCGTCCAAATTGACCACAACTGGAAATGCCGAGAACTTAGGGACTGCTTCTTGCAATTTCTTGGTCAACAAATCATCTGCCTTGTAACTGTTCTGAATGATCTGCTCGTGCTGGCAGTCACCGCTGTCGGCTCGCAAGACGTATTTCACTTTGTATCCTGCAGAGCCAAGTTGTTTTTCAAAAGCGCGTGCAGTTTTCTCTGAGCCTCGGGGATACTTTATCGTGCATGAAACAGAATCTCCGCTTGCTATAACATCAGGGGTGGTGGCAGCGTAGGCACTGTTTGACGGCACGGAGGCGGTAGCGGCAGGCGACATAGGATTCCCAGCCAACCGGTTGAATACAATTTCTGCACCCTCAAAATCCGGCTGCCAGTAACTGCCTCCATGAATACACACGGCTTTGCCCGGCAGTGTCGCTGATATCACTTGATTTGATTTTATGTCTTTACCGAAGTTGGCAATTTTCGCCATTTCTTCCGGCGATAAATCAGTCACCACATATTGATTGGCCAGTTTAAACAAATCTGGAAGTTTCAGAATCACCTGAGGCTCTTTAAATTTGTTTGTCAGCGCACGCAAGAACCACTGTTGGCGCTCTATTCTGCCGATGTCACCGCGAGCGTCATGGCGAAATCGAACATACTCTTCCGCTTGAATTGGTGTCAGCCTGTGCACGCCCGGTTCCAACGCGACATGCAAACCGCCAGCCCAATCGTTATATTTCATCCGCTTTTCGACGACAACTTCGATCGGTCCCAAAACCTCAAAGACTTTGCGCAGACCCTGTACATCAATGACCATGAAATGGTCGATTGGCACGCTAAAGTTTTCCTGTACTGTTTCGACGGCAAGTTTGGGTCCGCCGAAAGCGTGAGCAGCGTTGATTTTATCGATCCCATGCTCACCGGCCAGTTTGACTCGACTGTCCCTGGGAATCGATACCATTCCAACTTTCTTGGCTTCCGGGTCAAGGCTGACCAGAATCATGCTGTCCGATCGCGTGCTCGTAAACCGTTGAGTGCCGCGACCATTGGAATCGACACCCATCAACAAAATGTTCATACGTTGGGTCAGAGTTGGCATGATACTGATGTGCCGGGCGCTCGATTGAATATTTCTGCCGGCCTCTTGCAGTTGCTCAACAGTACTTATCGGGCTGGCGCCTACGACTGTGGGCGATGATGTAGTGGAATACTTAGTGACAAGTAATCCAATGCAAACGCCAAGGGCGGTCGCCAGTAAAATCTGCCACGACGTCACTGGGGGGCTGGACGAGTATCTGTTGTCTGAGAACTTCAAGGTCTTGTTATTTACAACCGGGATTAGACAATATTAGCGCGTGACTAGTTGGCTATACTAGGGCGGACCAAGATTTCCACAGACTTTACGCTCCCTTATCAGAGGACTTTGAAACGTGCTTCTATTCCTTGACACTGCAAATTTAGATGAAATCCGTGAAATCGCCGAGTGGGGCGTACTTGGCGGCATTACCACCAACCCCACCTTGGTCGTAAAAGAGCATCAGGACTTCAAAAAGCTTGTTAAGGAAATTTGCAAGATTGTCTCTGGACCAGTCAGTGCCGAAGTTACGGCGACCGACACTGAGGGGATGTTGAGGGAAGGGCGCGACATAGCTACTTGGGCCGAAAACGTAATCGTTAAATGTCCGCTCACGCCCGCTGGTTTAGCGGCAACCAGCGCCCTGAGTAGGGACGGCATCAAGGTCAACCTGACCTTATGCTTTTCGGTCAATCAGGCCATCCTCGCTGCCAAGGCAGGTGCCTACTTTGTCAGCCCTTTTGTCGGCAGGCTTGATGATATCAATGAGGACGGTTGCGCCCTGGTTGAACACATCGTCGAAGTCTTCCATATTCAAGGTTATGAGACGCAAGTGCTGGCCGCAAGTTTGCGGGGACCGCAGCATGTAACCCGATGCGCCACCGCGGGCGCCCACTGCGCCACGATGCCTTACAAAGTATTCAAGATGTTGGTTTCGCATCCTTTGACCGACTCCGGTCTTGAGCGATTTTTGGAAGATTGGAAATCGGCTAAATCGGGTGTTGCCGCTAAGGGGTGACGGGTGCAGAGCAGCCGTTCTTGCTACAATCGGGCATACTGAATGCACGATGAATATACGACGGAACGCATCGGGACAATGTCTTTTCAGAAGTGGATATGGCGACAGTGAGCTCTGTGGAACCAAATAAAGTGCAGGGACCTAGCGGGTTCATAGAGCTGCACGGGCACACACTTGTCGTTGACTATGGTCAAATTTATATGGAAGGAAATCCGGTTGGATTTCTATTCGAAGATGGCTACTTGAACCAAGCCAAGCAGACAAAGCCAATCGAGGATATCCACGGCTGCATTTTTCGGGGCATTGACGCCAATGGAATCGCTCTTGAACTACCTAATGCTGAGCCTGGACCGACTGGAAAGTTGACCTACAACGGCGTCACTTTGAACGTCACCAATGGTCGCATTGGTACGCTCGATCACCGCTTGGTCGGGCAGCTGGATGATGAAGGCACGGTCTACATGCGGGACGGCGTTAATAAAGTTGCGCGCGTAAAGCTCGACGAAAACAGTCAGCTGACTACTTTGTTTGAAGGAAAAAAGAGTACGAATGAGCCCTGGAAGCATGAGTTTCTTCGCGCACTTTATCGCAAAGACAAATCGTATAGCGATAACGAAATTATTCGATACTTTGCTGAATTCGACAAATTGAAGACAGCCCAAAAAAAATACGTCTGTGAAAGCATGAACGTTTGGGCTGCGTCTGGTGTTCTTCAAGTGGTCCGAAAAAGCGAAGGAAACTGCATGCTCGGCAACATCAAGCACGGAGCCGCCGGTGTTACGGGAGTGCGCACTGGCTATGTAACTTTGGATCGCGAAGAGTTCGAAAAGGAAATTACTCTCTATGCTAAGTTCGGTTCGTCTGCTGTCGTGTCGACTCGACTTAAACCGTTCTTGGAAGTGCGTATCAATTTAGTGGTGGCACACGAGTTTGGACATCAACTTGAGTTTTGTCTTTCACAAGCGACTCAAGAAAAGATCAGAGATTTGTACGAAGCTCGAGTCAGGTTGTGCAATAGCAAGCATCCGCTGCCGCTTGAATACGAAGGACTGTCCGAGCTGTTGACACCGCAGCAAGTGCCTGAGCGCTTGTTCATTTCTGGTTATGCTCGATCAAGCAAGCACGAATATTGGGCCGAATGTGTAGCTGCATTTTCAATCAAGGACAGCCGCGACTATTTGAAAAAGCTGGACCCGCCCATATACGAGGTCCTCAAAGAAGTTGTTACGAAGCCGGAAAACGTTGTTCGGCGGGTGTTTCACGACACGATTTTGGAATTGCAATCTAGCTTACGCGTTGGCGGCGAACTTCATCCAAATCTTATAGACTGATATGACTAAGCGTTTGATGGCATTATCCCTGGTGGCACTTCTGGTGTCGTCATATAGTTCGCCGCAAATAGTCATGGCCGCGGCCGGTTCGCCAGCATTGCAAGCCATCGATCCGTCGCAAGCGAAGATGGACGCGCCGCCTGCAGCATCCGGCCCCCCACCAAGTCCTAATCCGCTCGGTCGGGTCAACGGCGCGCCGGTGTCTGGAAACAGACAGCCTCCGATTGTGCCGCAGTCACCATATCCGGTGCCACAAGGTTATGGTTATCCCCCGCCTGGTTATCCCCCGCCGGGTTACCAGTATCCACCCGGTTATGGTTATCCGCCGGCCCAAGGCTACCCGCCAGCGTACGCGCAGCCCGGCTATCCAGCGCCATATCCGACTGGGTATCCGCCTCAATATGGTCAACCTTATGGGGCTCCACAACAACCATATGCGCAGCCGTATGCGCAGCCAGGATATCCGCCACAAGGTTATCCGCGTCCGTACGCGCAGCCTCCGGCTGGATATCCACCACAAGCGGCGTATCCACCGGCGGGTTATCCGCCCGCCAACGCATACTCTGCACCGCCCTCGGCTCAGCCTAACTATCCACCTCAAAGTCCGGCTTATCCTCCCGCCTACAACAACATGCCTCCTGCTGCAGCTCGTCCTCCGGCCGGATATCCTAATGAAAATCTGATACCGGATTTTAACAAGGCACTACCCGCGGCACCACTACGCGCGCCTGGATCTCCGGGCATGCCTTCTGGAGGTCCGGGATGGGCGACAAACGTTCCCACAGGTCCTCAATCTTCCCCGGACGAAGACCGGGTGATGAAGCTGGAACAAGCAGCTTTTGGATCCACTTATCCGGAACATGAAGTCGAGGATAGAGTCGATCATTTGGAGAAAGAAGTGTTCGGCAATAAAACCGACGCACCAATGGCTGATCGCATCTCGAAGCTTGAGACAAAACTTGGTGGCGCAGGTGCATTTGGTCACACAAATACTCCAATGCCCCAAGGAAGCGCTCGTGGCTCTCGTTCTGGTGCAAGTGGCTTCCAGTCATCGACACCAAGTCGCAACAAGCACGCTGTGTCCCAGTCAACACCGATTGGAAATTCGCAACCAACATCCGAACCGCTCCAGTTGGCACGAGATCAAGATAGCTCTTCTCAGTCAACTAGCTCTTCTCAACCAACATCCGATTCGCGACAATTGACACCCGATCAAGATCGGACCTCTCAACCCACGTCGGATCCGTTGCAACTGACACGCGATCAAGCTAGCGATTCTCAGCAAAACGCTGATCCATTACAGTTGAAGCGCGGTCCAGATTTAACTGCTCAAAGAAACTCTGATCCATTGCATTTGAAGCGCGGTCACGATGCATCGGCGAAGCATTCCGATCAATTAGAGTTTGGTCAAGCTCTTGCACCGCCGCAATCGGCTGAGCCGGATCGGTCATTAACGACCGGTCAACAAGGCGATGTGCCTAGAAGCGATGTGCCCCAGGTGCCCTTTCCTGCCGCTCAATCAGCTGATACACCCATGACAGCGGTTGCTCAATCACTCGATGCACCGAACCCTCCTACTTCTACGCAAAGATCTCCGCTTGCTACAAGGCTTCCTGTTAGGACGCCTCCTCCGCCTATTCCTCTGCCGAAGGCACCACCTGTAGTAGCACCTAAGCATGTAAAGGAAAAACCAAGATCATTGGCACAAGCACTACCCAAGGGAGCAACCAATTCTCCTGAGGTCCAAGGCGTAGTTGACACTATTCCTTATGACAGCAAAGCTGGCGACTATTTCTCTGCGATCAAGAAGTTCGATAACGACACCGTGGCTCGGTGGACATCGTTTCCGGTGACCATAAAATTGCCACTTGAATCCCCAGAGTCTTGGAGAAAAAATCTACAGGTAGGCATAGCCGAATGGAACAGATATTTACCTGTTCAGGCAGTGGACGGTTCCGGGAGTACCGACATCGAAGTCAGTTGGGTTAATCACCTGCTGCCAGGTGTGCTTGGCATCACCCGCTTGACCACGCCCAAGAAAGGCAACATGCACGTGGAAATCTTCCTTTTAAGACCGACGTTCTATGTGCAGGACATCCCAGAACACGCAGTGCAGGTTGTTTTCCTGCATGAATTAGGTCATGCCATCGGCATCTTTGGGCACAGCAGTGCCCCTGACGACCTCATGTGCACGGTCGAGCTCTCACCGGCGATGAAAGGAAAACCTTCATCCAAGGCACTTTCCGTTGAACCTAAGGATTTGAACACTCTCAAGCGCGTCTATGATGCGCCAGCTTTGCCAGGCGGCTTCTTGCTTCCGCAGCCCATCGAATGGTCTTTTCAATAAGAGATCTAAAGAAATTCCGCTCAGTTCATGAGATCCGGTGGCTGCGGTTGCACAATTAACGGCAGTTAGATGAGGAGCACACCATGTCAGTGCAAGTTCAAGAAATTACGGTCGCCCACAGTCCGGATTCGGACGACGCATTTATGTTCTACGCCCTGGCGAAGGACAAGATGGACACGAAAGGGTTGAAGATCAATCAAGTTTTGAAAGACATCCAAACTCTAAATCACGACGCAATCGCCAAACGATACGAAGTGTCAGCAATTTCTTTTGCTGCTTATCCGTCGGTCTGCAAAGATTATGCTTTGATGCCATGCGGCGCAAGCATGGGCTACAAATATGGTCCCGTTGTTGTTGCGAAGAAACCGTTGTCTGACGAAGAATTGAAATCAGCCACGATTGCGATTCCTGGAAAATTGACTACTGCTTATTTAGTGTTGCAACTTTTCCAAAGTGGATTGGCTGTAGTTGAATATCCTTTCGACAAAATTCTTGATGCTGTTCTCAACGAAGAAGTTGATGCCGGTTTGTTGATTCACGAAGGACAACTCACTTACGCTTCACTCGGCTTGAAGAAGATCGTTGACCTGGGCGAATGGTGGTACGACTTGACCAGCCTTCCTCTTCCGCTTGGTGGCAATGTGATCAGAAAAGATCTTGGCGCCAAAATGATGAAAGAAGTGACGCAGATTCTCAAAGATTCAATCGTCTACTCACTTGAGCACCGCGCAGAGGCTCTCGAATACGCACTAACATTTGCTCGCGATATGCCTGAAGAGTTAGCGGACAAATTCGTCGGCATGTACGTCAACGAACTAACCGTAGACTACGGCGAATCGGGACGCAAAGCCGTTGAAACTCTCTTCAAGATGGCATACGAAAAAGGCCTCTACAAAGAGCCAATCGTCACCGAATTCGTTTCGTAAATCCTTCTTCAATGAACTTGCGCAACTATTCCTTGATCGAATCAAGGAATAGTTGTGTGTCCTGAACTCCCATATCATTGTGTCCGCAGTGATCGAGGATCACCAACTTCTTGGGTTCATGCGCATTTGAAAAAAGCTGTTCGGAATTTTCGACAGGTACAAGCGTATCCTTTCTGCCGTGCAGGATCAGAAGTGGCACGTTCAATTTGCTAATCAGCTTTGCATTGTCGAGATGGGGTTCTGGAAGCACAAAATCAGGATAGATATTCAGCAACAAAAAGAGATGCTTAGCGACTGACGGAAGATTGGCGATACCAGATTGTAAGATCACAGCTGCGACTGGTCGTTGACTAGCAATGTGACACGTGACTGCGGTGCCAATTGACTCTCCGTAGAGCAAAATCTCGTTAGCTGGATAATAGATGCGTCCATAGTCGTAAACCGTCAGTCCGTCTTCAAGAATTCCCGGAATAGTGGGTTTTCCAGTACTTAGTCCATATCCGCGATAATCGTATACAAGCGCAGATGATCCCGCTCTGACCAGAGCGTCTGCGATATAAAATCTGTTGGAAACATTTCCTGCATTCCCATGACTGACAATGGTGAGCTTGGTGGAATGTGGAAGACGAAACAGCCATGCGTGGATTTTAGATCCATCTTTCGCTGGAATAAATAGTGATGTTTTCTTGATCCCGGCAATAGGATCGGCTTCGTAACTCTTGTTAGGTGGTTTGGGACGCAACACAAGTGTGTCGATATTGCTTGGCTGTGACAGCACCGACGCCACCAACAGATAGATGCCACCAAAGATCGCAAACACGGTGGCGAATGAAATGATAATAGCCAATTTTTTTCTGTTCACTGGCTTCAGCATAATTCAATCCGCCCGAAATGGAGCACGGATTTTCAATTCGCTCCGAAACTAGGTGCTATGGGCGGCAAGGATTGCCGCGTTCCATTTCGCGCGGTAGCTGTGTTCACAGTTGGAAAAAATTTCGATCCGAGTTACATGTTGTACATAATCAATTCGGGTACGGCATCTGGTTTCGGAAACATCTGAGGCGTTGGCTTTTTCTGTGCGTCACCCATGACGATTATATTGTCCACGAATGGTGAGCGATAGTCGCCGCTCGTTCTCGTAATGTCAGTTAGTGTCAGCTCTTTATCATCCATTTTGTAGGTGAAATTGAACTTCGGTGTCTTCTGGTTCATCAGCGCGATCAAGCTTTCTACTGGCGTGAAGTCCGAATTTGAATTCAGATTACTGAGGTCGGTTATGCCTATTACATTACCAGCGCTATCGAGAAGGGGGCCACCAGAACTTCCATGTTGAATATTGACGCGAGCATTCAACATTGGCTTCTTGAGCTCTGCGTCTGCTTCTTCTTTTTCCTTTGGCGTCAATCCCCCTATCACTTTCTTAGCGTGATCTCGAACTTCTTCACTTTCTGCATTCAGTACGTCTTGTCCGGTTTCCGCGCGACGGAAATATCCCGGTTCCACGAACAGAGGAGCCCAGCCACTCGGATGTCCGAATGCCCAGACTGACTGATCCGCTTTTAAATCTTTGCTGGAGCCTAGATGCAAAGGCTTCAAGTCCTTCGGAAGCTCTCCTTCAATGTGAATAATCGCCAAGTCGTTGATGTCATCGAGCGCTTTCAGCCGACCTTTATGTTCGATGCCGTCTGCCGTGATCACCGTGATGTGTCTATTTCCGAGGACAACGTGAGCGTCTGTTGCGATATCTCCACTCTTGTCGATGACAAATCCAGAGCCGCTGCCATCATCAACTTTGATCTTCACCATCGAGGGCGATACATCGTCAAATAGCTTCCTGGTCACTGCATCTACTTCCGGTTGCAGCTTTTCGGATTCCATGGGTTTCAAACCGGGTTTCAATTCGTGGATAATGTGATCTGGCATCACGCCGCCCTCTTTTCTCTTGCCTGTGAATACAGTAGTTGGAAGCTAGGAAGGCGACAATCGGGAAAATACGGTTTTGATTTCTAAGGGGCATTGAGCCGTGAGCACTTATCCACTGAGCTTTTCAGCCGTTGAGTTGACTGACTGAGTGTTCAAATGACGTTGATAAAATGCGGTAACTACGTGTGCCTGAATCGATCGGCTGTGGCATTGTGCAGAAAAAGTGCAAATTGGCGGAGGTCAATTCAGATACAATATCGCCATGCAAAACCACCCGCATCTGGCTGCTGAAACCGCTCGGCTAATGAAACTTGGTAATAAGTTTGAGTATTGGACCATGGTCTGGAACTTGCTTGGGCTGGCGGTGCTGTCTTGGGCGTTGAGTTTGCAAATGTCGGTGGCGCTCATGGGCGTGGCGCTCGTCTCGCTGATGCATGTTTTTGCTTCAATTGTTGTGCTCGCTCAACTCACTGGTTTGGACCGAAACCGTGAACATCTTGCTTTAAAGGTAATTGCTCTTGGTTATGGTGCGCTGACTCTCTACATGCTAGGTCGTTCTATTATTGGATTGTTAGCAGGGAAGCACTACGCTGATACGTACGTTGGCATCTTATGGCTAGGGCTCACTTATTTCGCAATGTGGGCGTTCTCATCGAACAAGCGAAGAGTTGGTTTGGCGCTCCACAATCAAGTCTTGGTGCATGTTGCCCAAATGAATCGTGTTGATGCATATATTGCATTAGCGGTCATGTCGGGATTATTGCTAAACGCGTTTTGCGATTTCTACTGGGCCGATCCGGTGGCTGGATTGATCATCGTTGGCTACTCCTGTGAAAGCGCTATAGACGCCTGGAAAGCCAGCGTTGAACACGCCAGACTGGCCATGATGGAGGCAAGCTCATCGACAGCCCACAGCGCTGACGAAGAATCTTGATAAAATGGTCATTGATCAATTGAGGTAATTCAGCCGCAACACCAGTTTCTGCCGTGTTACGGTAGGGCGTGTACGAAACTTGTCAGCGTGGTGGCAAATAATTTGGGCTGCGATGTGTAAATGTCATTGTGTCCAGCTCCGGCAAACTTCACTAGCTGCTTTGGCTCGCATGCTTCTGCGAATACTTTGTCGGCATGTCTGATTGGCACCACTACGTCTTTGTCACCATGGACAAGCAGCAAAGGCGCATGCTGACCGTGAAGGTACCCGGCGTTGTCCAGCTCTATATTGCTAAAAGCGATTGGTGGATATAACGATAACCATGGCAGTCTTTCTTTCGCGGCCATAGAGAGAGAAGCGAATCCGGACTGAAGCACGATTCCACCCACGGGGCGATTTTTAGCAATATTCACACTGACTCCTGAACCTAAAGATTCACCGTACACGATAATATCTTTGGGCGCGAAGTGAAGCTTTGAAGTTGCGTAATCGTATACGGCCAGTCCATCTTCCTTGACAGCGGCGATAGACGGTTCACCAGTGCTTTGTCCGTAGCCTTGATAATCATACAATAAGACCGAGCCGCCGCACGACAACAATGTTGGAATCAAAAGCAGTCGATGGGAAATGTTTCCGCCATTCCCATGACTAACGAGAAATAGTTTTTTCGAGTTTGCCAGCTGGAAATACCAACCTTTGAGCTTTTGATCTCTGCCACTGGATATGGTGACGTCGTATTTTTTTGAATTGGTGGCAGATTCAACTTTCTGAAATGCATCTTTAAGGTCATACTGATCCTTGAACGGAAAGAAAAGGAGGTGGTTGTAAATGCCCATCCCCAGCAACGGCGATAATGCTGCGTACAGAACGACCAGCTTCAAGAGATCGAATTTAGTAACTTTGGGTGTCCAGCGAGTCTTTGGTTTTGTCTTTTCAGGAGTTTCCTTGGTCATTGAAATCATGTCCACCTCGGTCGCAGTCAGATACTATTCCTAAGCTAGAGTCTTTCATTCGAATTCTCTAGCTTTGCCCCAACAGTTTCTCAACTGTTTGATTGGGATGGCGTCGAAAAACTAGAAATTCCAACGTTCGTACTTTTTCAAATGGCTTGGGCATATTAAGAGAGAGAGCGGTTAGGCATAGGATTCTTCAAGCAAATGGAAAGCACCAAAGAAACTCTGGATTGGGATTCCTACCTGAAGGCGGCAACAAAGGCTTTCGAGTTGTCGCAGTATAGCGATGCTGAAAAGCTTTACCAGAAGGCGCTTTGCGAGGCTGAGAGCGTCGGAAAGGAAAGAGGCGATGGCAGCACCGATGCTGTTAAGGCTGAAATACTGATTTCCTTGGGCGATCTTTACTGGACGCAGGGTTGGTATGTCGAAGCAGAGCAAGTTTATCGGACGGCTTTGGCCATTCGCGAAAAGTCTCAGGGCGAGGAGAGCCTTGGAGCCGCTGAGTGTTTGAACAAGATAGCCATGGTCTATCGCGCACAGGGTCGGTTTGCGGAGGTCGAGCCTTATTTCAGGCGTGCCCTGGCAATCTATGAAAACCATTCCGAACCTGACCAGTTGGGCATTGCAAGCACTTTGGAAGGGTTGGCGGATTTCTACAAAGCGCACGGCAAGTATGCCCAGGCCGAACCGCTTTTCCAAAAAGCACTGACGATTCGAGAGTCGACCCTGGGGTTGGAGCACCCGAGCATCGGTCCCAACCTGACAAATCTCGCGCTGGTCTATCATGCATCGGGCAAATATGATAACGCTGAGCCGCTGTACGAGCGCGCTTTGAAAATCGCTGAGGACAATTGGGGCGCTGACCATCCAAGCGTCGCGACTGTGCTCAATTATCAGGCAGAACTTTATCGGATGAAGGGCAAGTTTGAGGAGGCTGAGCGCATTCATTGGCGGGCGCTCAAAATTCGGCAAAACGCACTCGGCGTCGAGCACCCGAGCACGGCTCAGAGTTTAAGCAACCTAGCGCTTCTCTTTCATCTACAGTGCAAGTATCACCAGGCTGAGCCTCTATACAAGACGTTGCTGGAGATTCGTACCAAGGATTGGGGACCAAACCACATGCACGTGGCTGAAATTCTGAACAGTTTGGCTGAGGTGTACCAAGATCAAGGCAACTGTGCTGAAGCAGAACCTTTATATTGGCGCGCATTGACAATCACGCAGGAAAATCTTGGACAAGAACATCCAAGCGTGGCAAAGGCTTTGCGAAATTTGGCGGAATTGTACGAAGAGCAAGCGAACTTTAGTGAGGCGGATCGCCTCTATAAGTGGGGATTGGGAATGAGTGAGTCGCTTGGTTCTGAGCATCCGGATGTGGCAGCACTTATGTCACGCTACGCGGCCTTGCAAAAGAAAATGCAGGATACCGAAGAGGACGAAGAAACTGGTACTTGGACGGATTAGTCGCATCTGAATTGAATGCAGCGTAAGGTTGATGGGATAGATTAATCGCATCGAATTCAAACTTAAATCGATCATTCATTATTGGATCATTCATTATTGATCGACACTCCATCTTGCCTGAAGAATTTTGTCTCCAAGTGCCAGAAGCAATCTGGTGACAAATTTTCAAGAAAGTATCGATCGTGACTGACTACAATTAGGGCTCCTTTGAATGAGTTCAGCGCTTGTTCTAAACACTCGATGGTTTCCATGTCTAGATGGTTCGTTGGCTCATCCATGACTAGCAGGTCAACATTGGAAGCCATGAAAGTTGCCAGAATCAATTTGGTTCGCTCACCGCGACTCAAGATATTGACCTTCTTAAAAACATCGTTCCGTGCAAATTGAAATCGATGCAGCAAAGTACGGATATCACTATCCGAAAGGTTTCGGTGATGCACCGTATTTGAAGCTCGTGTTGGTTGTTCGGTATTTGCCTCGAGTAGCGTTTTGAAGCACTCCAAGACATTTTGATCGTTTGGCAGATTCTTTTGGTGCTGAGGCAAATAGCCAATGCGCAATTCTGGCTTCTTGTGAAGTGAACCAGCCGTCGGAGTCAGTTCTCCGATGAATAGTTTCAATAATGTTGATTTGCCGCTACCGTTGTCTCCCGTCAACGCGATTCGGGATGAGCCGACGACGTCGAAATTCAGTCCAGTCAATATTTGGTTGCCTTGGATTGTGTACGATAAATCTTCTGCTTGAATCAAGTTGGATGTATATTGAAGATGCCCATGAAGAGAGAATTTTGGTTGTTCCGTCACTCTGGGCTTCTCGATTTTCTCGACTTCTATCATCCGAGTCAAGCGAGCTTCACGCGCTTTTGCTTTGGCTGCTACTTTCTTCGCACGTCCACGGATGTAATCATTTTGCGTACTTTTTTCGGTGACAATTGCCTGATATTTGACTGCTCGGATGTCTTCTGTTAGGCGTTTTATCTTGGTTTGTTGCTCCTTGAATTGGCGTAGCTGCCGTTCTTCGTCTTGTCTCTTGCGTAATTTGTACCAACTGTAATTGCCAGAATAGTTCGTGATCTGGCTAGTTACCGGATCTATTTCAAGCGTGCGTGTTGTAACACGATCAAGAAATGTGCGATCGTGGGAGACGATCAAGCATGAAGAATCGCAATTCGCCAAAGTGCGTTCCAGCCATTCCAGACCCGCCAAATCTAGATTGTTAGTGGGTTCGTCAAGCAATAAAATGTCGGCGCGCATTAAGAGTACGCGGGCCAAAGCAACTCTTGTCCGCTCGCCACCACTCAATGAATTGATCGAACGATGCAACTCAACGTGTTTCATTTGTAGTCCCTCAAGAATACTTTCAAGGTGTTCTTCCAGCGCATATCCGCCCGCGCGTTCAAACCTGTCAAAGGCTTTCATGTACCTTTCGGAACACCATTTTTCATTTTGGTCCTGTAAGTTATTCTGCAATTGAGTTAGAGATCTGCGCGCTTCATGGAATTCAGCGACGAGATATTCTCCAACACTGGTGGTGTCGTCGTATTCCTCCATGTGCTGAGGAAGATAGGCTATCGTTGGATCACCGTAAGCTCGGAAGGATCCATGGTCAGCATCCAGAAGTCCCGACAACATTTTTAGCAGCGTAGTTTTGCCGCTGCCATTGGCACCGACCAAACCAACTTTCTCGCCAGCACTAATTTCGAAGCTGACATTTTCGAACAACAATCTTTCTCCGTAGTATCTACGGAGATCCGATACACGCAACATATAATCCTCCTTGTGACGAAAATGGCTCAGGAGTCCGAACTGACTTAACCCACCAGAAGTGGTGCCACGCCCAATGAGATGGTGCCAAGTCTTCAAAGAGACGGCGCCACGCCCATGAGAGACGGGTCCACGTCCATAAGGATGGCGCCATGTTCATGAGAGATGGCGTCATTTACGTGAATTTGGTGTCACGTCTTTTTGCTTAGCGGTGGAGAATAATCCACTCGCAATGATGATGTAATTTGCAAACTACACGCACGTACAAAACAGACGCGACAAGTCAGTTCGTTCCACTCCAACCGAAGTGAAATAGTCCTGAAACCTGGTTAACGACTTGCTTTGTCTATCATCGTGGTGTGTTCCTCAAAAAGAATGCGGTGCTTTATGTGTTGCCGCAGTTCGAATATACCTCAAGACCAAATGAAAGTCAAAGGCAATGCCGCAATTTTAAGCAGTTACTTTGACGACTTCTTTTAGCTTTTTGCGGACGCCTTCGCCGGCGAGTAGACCGCTGCTTGCAGCTTGACCCACACCGCGTGTCCAACTGCTTGAGTCACCAATGATGAACAAATTAGGAATCGTAGTTTCCATATTCTTGTTGACTGTAATTGAATCCGGATAGCTCTTACATTCTGGTGCGTAAAGCAGAGTTGAATCATCTGCGATACCAGGGCAAATCTTGTTCAGGGCATCGAGGTATTCAACTATTCCTTCTAAAATCCGGTGCGGATAGGCAAGAGAAATATCTCCGCACTCTGCTTCAAGCGTCGGCTTGATTAGGTTGTTGGTTACAGTTTTTGTGCGTCGCCCAGCGCGCAGATCGCCAAGCCGCTGGATTAGCGGACCACCACCGGCGAGCATGTTGGCGATTTTCGCAATTGTTTGTGAATAGAGCTGCGGATCTTTGAATGGTCTGGTGAATGTCTTCGAAACAAGAACAGCAAAGTTATTGTTTTCGGACTTTTCATACATCTTCGAATGTCCATTTACCAAGACGTAGTCGCGATGATTTTCTGGTGTGACAAATCCTTTTGGATTTGAGCAGAAATTACGGACGACATCATTTGCGTGTTTGCTTCTGTAGTAGAGCTTGGGTTCGTAGAACCGTCTGTCAACTTCTTCTGTGAAAAAGCAGCTTGTCTCGACGCGAACGCCAATATCAACTTGTCCTGGATAAATGTCGAGCGCTTTGTAGAACTCTTGTTGGGTTAGCCACATCGCGCCACCGCGACCGACCGACAGGACGCAATAGTCGAAGCTATCTTCTTGCTCGTCCGTTCCAGGGTTGCGGTAGCGATCGTGTTGAATAACGAATTTTTCGCCGCGTCTGGAGACTGAATTTACTTTCGTGTCCCAATGAAAAATGATGTTTGGACCTTTGTCGATTATCTCTCCAAGAATGCTGGAATTGATTGCAGGCGCATTATCCGAGCCGCAGTGAAGCAGTTCTTGATAGTGATAAACCATGCCGGCCATCGTCGCTTTCTTTTTGATCCATTCGATATCGTCGCCGTTTGGTGTGACGACAGGAATCTCGCAAGGAGCGTGCTCTAGAATCGTGGCCCGAATCTTGTCTAATCTTTTTTGCAGCTCTTGTTCGCCAATCAGGTCATAGAGTCTGCCGCCGATCACGGGCGAGGCTGACAAAATCACCTTAAAGTCGTTCCAGCTCCCCGCTGACTGTCCAGGGGCGCAATAACTGCAAGCTTTGGGAGGGCAAACGGTGAGCTTGCCCTGGTCGATGGGGCAGGCGTATCGCTTCTCGTAGACGGGTCCTACATCAAAAACGTGTACTTCAACATCGGCTCCCGCTAATTCCTTTAACGCAAAGAGACCTGACGCACCCAAACCTACAAGAGCTAGTTTTTGCATTACCTCTACAAACTTTTTTGACTGTTAGCCGAAACTAATAAACTTCACAACCAGGCTGGTGCCCTCACGAGCTGGCAATTTCGACACACCAGCGAGCACAATAGACAATAATACCACCTCTTGGAGACTTCTCTGAGCCTCCCGCCTCAAAACTAAACAGTTCTCAATGTCCAGGTCCTTGGGTTAGCCGCGTCTCACGGCTCTTGAGCTACGGAAATTACAGGTATAAGCGGGTTTTGACAGGTGTTTAGGCACGTTTTGCTGATATCGTATATGGTGGCAGTGTATCTGGTGTCAGGCACGGTGCAGCAATAATTATCTAGTATTTTTGCTTCCTTAAAAATAAGACTTGCAACGAATTGCCATGCATTGGTTGCACAGCAAGTCCTGATCTGTACAATACGCTTGCTATTATTCGAATGTGCACTTATAGAGATGCTAGTTGCCGAATCCCCAAGATTGCCAGTGCTGAAACCAGAACATAAGACTTATTGTCCGGTCCAGCTAGAAGTTCAAGAAGCCCTAACCGTGCTCGGGACGGACCGTCTTGTTCTCGCGATCCACGATCAAAGTTTTCCGAGCGCAACTGACGAAGAAATTGGACGAGGCTCGCCATATACGGAAGGGGGCACCAAATTTATCCACTTTGTGCGTTCGCTGGGCTTTACAGGAATTCAATTTGGACCGCAAGGGAAAACCTCTTTAGGCAACCCCTCGCCTTATGACGGCACGTTGTTTTCGAAGAGTGAACTTTCGATATCGCTGAAGGCATTGGCTGAGAATTCTGAGTGGTGCGGCTTACTTGATAAAGCCACTGTTGCTGAACTTGTGAGTCAGTGCCCTGCTTCTCAATCTGAAAGCCGCGGCCGCTTCAATTACAAATATGCTTGGAACGCGCAGCAGACAGCGTTGCGAAAAGCATTCAAGAAATTCATGAACAGCGAACGCGAAGTACCAAAACTTTGGGACTCATTCAATGCTTGGACAGATTTGCAACGCTCGCTTGGAGAAGATTGGTTATTTCGTGATGCGATATTCGAAGTATTGACCATTGAATATCATACGGATGATTGGCGGCTTTGGTCTGAATTGGATCAACGACTTTTTTCTCCACGCATTGGCGAAGAAACCGAGAGTATGCGACGAATTAGTGACTTACGCGAACAGTGTGGCGATGAGATTCGTTTCTATTTCTTCTGTCAATTTGTAGTGCACTCACAACACGCAGCCCTGCAAAAATTTTCTGCAGATCTTGGACTCAGGTTATACGGCGATTTGCAAATCGGCTATTCGTCTTGTGACACATGGAGTTGTGCGAACTTGTTTTTGCCTGGTTATTTGATGGGCGCACCACCGAGTCGAACAAATTCTGATGGTCAGCCGTGGGGGTTTCCAGTCTTGGATCCTCGCAAATATTATGCAAAATCAATCGCGCCGGAACGAGGATCCGCGTCCGACGAATCTGGACCGGCTTTGGCGCAATTTAAAAGTCGTATCCAAAAAATGCTCGTCGAATTTGATGGCATTCGTTTGGATCATCCGCACGGATTAGTTTGTCCATGGGTTTACGACAGTAATGATTCGGACCCACTACATGCGGTGCAAACTGGAGCCAGATTGTTTTCATCGCCTGGTCTGCCTGACCATCCGAGACTTACTGAATTTGCCATTGCGGAAGTTAGTCAACTCAATCCTAACAATGAGACACCTCGCTATGCTGACAATTGGGTCGTGGATTTACGAGAGGTTCAAGTTGAAGCCTTCTCTGTTTTGATTGACCTTGTTATAAATGTGATGGAAAAGCAAGGTTCGCCTGCATCAGATGTGGTGTGTGAGGTGCTGAGCACCTGCCCGTACCCGCTGAAGAAAGTAATGGAGCGTCACTCTCTTGGGCGCTTCAGAGTAACCCAAAAGGCGAACACCTCAAACGATGCTGATGGATATAGAAGTGAGAACGCCGATCCGTTTGATTGGATTATGGTTGGTAATCATGATACTAAACCAGCATGGCGCATCGTAAATGAATGGAAGGAGTCAGGTGAGATAGAAGCGCGTGCCGCATATCTATCCGAGCGCCTTGAACCAAACGCAGAATTAAGGCAACAATTCGCCGCAAGTCTGATTGCTGACCCCAACCTGCTTTGTGAGGCGATGTTCGCCGATTTATTTGCTAGCCCCGCTCGTAATGTTTCGATTTTCTTTCCAGATCTATTGGGTATGAAAGATGTCTACAATGAGCCTGGCACCGTCAGCGATACCAACTGGTCTCTGCGTGTTCCTCACAATTACGAGAGTTTGTATGTCGACCGGCTAACGAGCGGTGAAGCTGTGTCAATTCCTCGCGCCTTGGTAATGGCGCTACATGCGCGTTTCCCAGATCCGTCTGCCGAGATTGTTGATCTCATGCATAGGCTCAATCAGTCTGAAGTCTAAGTCAACGATTATTTTCGCGTTGAAGTTTCAGCGTACTCACTTGCCTCATTCAGTAGTGCGAGCGCACTTTTATCCAACTTTAGTTTAGTTGACGCAATCAACTGATCCAATTGTTTTTCATTGGTGGCGCTGGCAATTGGAGCAGTCACTGTTGGCTGAGCCATCAGCCAAGCAAGCGCAATCGCCGAAGAAGTTGATCCGGCTTCTTTAGCAACTTTCTCTAGTGCTGCGATAATTCGAAAACCGCGATCGTTCATGTATTTTTCAACTCTCGAGCCGCGATCGCTCTGAGACATATCCGCCTTTGACTTGTACTTGCCTGACAAGAATCCGCTACAGAGCGAGTAATAACCAATCACTCCGATGTTTTCCTTGGCACAAAGCGGCGCAAGGGTCGTTTCATACTCCGCTCGATCGTATAGGTTGTATAAGGGCTGCAAGCTTTCGTACCGAGGAAACTTAAACTCTCGGCTGACCTTAAGCGATTCTTCTAGTCGATCCGATGTGTAATTTGAAGCACCAATTACACGTATCTTTCCTTGTTTCACTAGCTCTGCATAAGCAGTGAGTGTTTCTTCGACTGATGTTTTGTCATCATCTTTATGCGATTGATACAGGTCGACGTAGTCCGTTTTCAATCGCAGCAAAGAGTCGTCAATTGCTTTCATGATGTACTTCTTTCGTAGACCACTTTTACCGGGTCCCATTTCCATGCCGACCTTAGTGGCAAGAATGACTTGATCCCTGTTTTTTCTGCTGCGAAACCATTTGCCGATGAGCGTTTCCGACTCGCCGCCCTGGTTTCCAGGCACCCATGTCGAGTACATATCGGCGGTATCGATGAAATTCAGACCTGCATCGAGACACCGATCCAGCAATCTGAATGACAGCTCTTCATTTCTGAGCGTCCATCCAAATACATTGGCGCCGAAGCACAAAATTGATACGTCGAGTTCGCTGTTGCCTAACTTCTTCTTCTGCATGTGCTTGCTCCGTGACTGGATGGGCACAAATTGTAGCAGGGGCAGAAGATAACACTGCCGGTGTCCAAAATTCAATGTATCTACAAACGACTATGCAGCCACAGAAACTGGGGCTGCAAGATTGCGTCGTTAATCCAGCTTGGTGCGCTGGTATGTTTTAAGTTCCCATTTTTTTGTTCGCTTAGGGTGCTCGGTGGAATTCCTCCAAACGATGAACACGCTATTGACCTAAACCGGAAGGATGTGAAACCTTCCATACATAGATCTACCAAAACTTTAGAATAAAAGATAGCCCCCAATCAGCTATTTTCTCATTATTAAGATTAAGACTGGAAGTCCATCTCCGAAAGATTAAATGCAGACTTTAGTCGGCAATATGTTTATCAGGCACTTCCTTCTATAAGGAAATGACTTACTTAATCGTGCCAATTGTGTGTGCCACTACATATGGTGCCCGGCGTTATTTGCTTTCTTGACTATTTCACCGACTGCTCAAGTGGGCGCGGGATGTTACTCGCCAAAAGTGAAAAGTGAGTATCCTACCTGTGAAATTTTAGCGATTTTGCGTAATTCCCCCAATCGACACGACTAGCCAATGGGACTATTCTGAGTTCCTGAGCAACCAACAAAAGGTTCCACAAAGCATCCCTTCGAGGGGCGCCCAGACGGTCTTTGGATTTTAAAAAGAGAGTGTGAAAAAATGGGAAAACCCGAATCAGACATTGGCAAAGGAAACCTGGTCCCAAATGACGCCCAAACCCAATTGAGCCAGCAGGTTCAGGCTCAGGCGCAACGGGATGCTTCAGTTGCCGCACCGTCTAGTGCTACAGAAAGAGTGTGGGATGTCACCAAAGAAGGGGTATCTAAGATTCCCGAAGGGTTCATCCGTTCTCTTGACCCACACAATATTCTTCCGAACGTCGCCATGGGTGCCGTGATTGGCGCAGCGGCTAAGTTCATTTTGCCTGAGGCAGGACCCGTCGCTCGCGTCGCTGGACTGGCACTGGGAGCCTACTTCATCGGCGCTCCCCTCGTAAAATCATATTCATTGGCTATCGGCGCTGACACTATGGGGCAAATGCATCAAGCTTCCGACCACCTCGGCGATACACTGGGCGGAATGCCTATCAACATGATTGAAGGCGGAATCGGCGCGAAATTGGGAGCAGGCGTAATGGGCAAAGCATTGGCGACCGATGCTGCGGGTCCATTTATGGAGTGGAAAGCTGGCGCATACGGCAAAATGGACGTCGGTCTTCAATCGGGCATGGCTAGCGTTCGTAACGTAGCATTCGGTCGCTTCGGCATCGGTACGCCTGATGTTGGACCATTTGCCCAAGGAATTATTCCTCCTTATATGTTGGAACAGCTCGCTAAGCGTAATCCAGAAAATCCAGATTACTTCAACACCATCAAGAAGACCCAGGAATTGAGAGCTGCTGGAAAATTCTCAGCTCGTTCAACTGAAGCGCAAGGTCAAGCCGGAACCGCTCCTCGCGAAGTTTATGACGCTCAAGGCCAAGAAGTGCATCCTGGAGTATTGGTTCGCTCTGAAGGGCAACAGGCCACAGGAAACAGCGATGTCGACAATGCTTATGCATACACAGGCGACGTGCGCGGATATTATAAAGACGTGCATGGACGCAATTCGATTGACGGCAAGGGGATGAAACTCTCTTCCACCGTTAATTATGGCGATAATTATGAGAATGCCTTCTGGGATTCCACCCAAATGACCTACGGCAGACCAGGACCAAGCAGTCCGTTCAAGTCGTTTATTTCACGCGTCATTACCGGTCATGAAATGACTCACGGCGTGACTGAATACGAAGCCAACCTGACCTACCGTGGTCAACCTGGAGCCTTGAATGAGAGCCACTCTGACGTTTTCGGCGCCCTTGTTGAACAGAAAACTCTTGGTCAAACCGCGGCTCAGGCCAACTGGTTGATCGGTGATGGAATTTGGAAGGATGGAATTAAGGGACGTGCTCTTCGCGATATGAAGAATCCGGGCACTGCATATGATGACCCTGCCATCGGCAAGGATCCGCAGCCTGCACACATGAAGGATTTCGTGAAGACGACCAGAGACAATGGTGGCGTGCACCTCAACTCCGGTATTCCGAACAAGGCATTCGCTGTGTTTGCAACTGACGTCGGCGGAAACGCATGGGAAGCTCCAGGTAAGATCTGGTATCAAGCTCGTGCTGCTGCTGGAAGCGATTCGTCATTCGCGCAGTTTGCCTTCCAAACGATCGAAGCCGCGAAGAAGATCAGCCCAGCCGATGTGCCTAAACTGCAGAAAGCATGGCAAGAAGTTGGAGTTGTTCCATCCGCCAAAGCGACAGCTGATGTCACACCGATCGTGGTTAACGATAATTCGGAGAAGAAATCCGCATAATCTTCGAAAAATCCAAATCTGTTCCACCCCGGCAATGATGGTGTTCTCACCATTTACTCAATTGCCGGGGTGGAGGATAAATGAGTGCGCCACCGGGTAATGTTTGAGGATGCAAGTTTGGACCCACATCTATTCTTTACGCTCACTGATCCTGGATGGTCGACTTTCTATGAGGTGCTGGCCTGCGGTTTTATTGTAGTTACTATAATCACGATGATTGTTTGCTGGTATCAGGAAGACGAATATCGACGCTATCAATAGAAGCTGTCGTCACTTTGATTGATTAGCGCTGTTATCGCATTGATTTGTTGATCTGATTAGCAGCTTCATCATATTGATTTGCTGATCGGATTATCCGTTCGTACTCGCAATTTTCGAGACTTCAATCAGTACTGAATTCTGGGAGCAGTCTGTAATTTTGCGAGACTTCACTCGACATTATTCGAGCTTGATTGCCTGCGCAATCAAAAATAGCAGCGAACGAGTGCCGCCGCCTTCCAGTTTCTGCGCCCATGATGTGCACAATCTCGGCCAGTTGGTGGGCTCGATATTTCCATATTCAAGGATCTTGAAACCGGCGTTTTGGTATAAATCGATCAAGATTGTTTCCACAAATTTTTCAGTGAGCGGCGGAAGTTCAAGTCGCTGGAATTCCGAACGATCCTTTTGTTCGTCAATACCAATAATGATTTCCAATAGAGCATCTTCGGCGCAGATGCGGCGAACATTTCTGAGAATATCCACGTCACCTGTCGCTACTGCCTTGAGCAAACTGCCCCAAGGAAAGTGCACATGCACTTCGTCAGCGACACCATCAAGATCTGACGGAAGATCTTCCACTGCAGCTTTCACGAAGAGCACGTTCTTTAGGCCACCCTTTGTCCGCTTACGGTGGATCTTCTCCGATATCTTCTCGAGTGCGCCTGCTGAGGCGTCTATCCCTATGTAAAAGCGATTCGGATTGTTCTGGGCGCTTTGGTATACAAAGCGCCCGTCTCCTGTCCCCAAGTCCACGATCACTCCCCCGCCTGTAGGGGGCAATAATTGCTTGGAATTCTCGTCAATCGAGTTAGTACAAGGGTTTTCCACGAATAATTTTCAGCATGATCACTTCCTTCGCATTGGTAAAACCAATATATCACGAGGTTTGTTGCAGTTAGGAACTTTCATTCTCAGTGTGGGCGGCATCACTGAAGTCGGATAATTCGGCTGCCACTCAACTGTTGTAGGGATGATTGTACGGCTGACACGCGCTCACAATTAAATTAGATTGTACTGACAGAAATTGTCTGACAGCGCCGATGTGAGCTATGCGTCCAAAGCGTAAATCTGGATTTTTAAGCCGAGTGCAAATCGCCAAACCTTGCAACGCCGATTGGAGCAAGATGACTGGTGATGACCGCAGTCGCGTATGCGGCGAGTGTAATTTGAGCGTGCACAACTTCGCGGCAATGAGCGAGAAAGAGATCGAGAAACTTTTGCGTTCTCAAAATGGAGAAGTTTGTGCGCGCATTTTTAGACGGCACGATGGCACAATTCTGACCAATGATTGTCCGAGGGGTATGCGATGGGCAAAGCTCAAAATTCGGCGATGGTTGACATGCTTCGCCATAGTAGTCGTTTGGTTGACACTTGCTTTTAAACAGCGAGCCGAAGGAGCGCTGGCTGGAGGACACTCCTACGAAAAGATCAGTGCGGAAATTTCAACGAGCAACTTGGGTAAGTTGCGTCGTTTTGGAAAACAAATTTGGCAAATTGAGCGATCCGAAAGTGCGGAAGAACAGATCAAAAATTGCAAGGCAATTAGCCACGCAGCGGATGTAGCTCTTGCGAGAAAGCAGTTAATGGACGAGTTGAAGGCTAATTTCAGTCCAGGTCCAGGTAAAGAAGAATATCGACCGAATGAGGACGCATCTTTGGGTAGACAGTTCGTCGATGGACATTTGAGTAATGCGGTGCCTGTTCAGTATGACGACACTCCGTTCGAACCTGAATTCCAATATGGAGGGCTGGTGCCATTTGACTTTGAAACTCCGGAGTCCAAATTGAAGTTATTGGCGACTTTGGTTTCATGGTTACTCCGGATCACGGTAGCAATGGTTGGAATACCTGCAGCGATTGCGATGTTCCTCCTGGCTAAAATACGGGACTAGCATTGCTCTGAATGAATGAACGATCTGCCCACGCATTGGTAACTTTCTGAAGACCAGACTCAATGTTATTAAGTTGAAAAGGCGCGGACTTCAAGACACGCGGCAGTATTTAGATCTTTGGAACAAAGATCCCCATGTTCCAAATTGCATGCAAGGTGATGCATAGAGATAGAGATTTTGTTTTCGCGAATGCTATACCAAGCAAAGTTCCCAGTATTAGCAAAGAAATCACAATCGGAAATCCAAAGAACCTGTGTATTGAGACAAATATCAGTGTTGAAATTAATATCGCTACTTTTGCGCCAAAATTCTTTAGTAAAATCGAGAGGAACAATCCGCGACAAACGGGCTCCTCATTGAGTGCTGGCAGTAAGGATTCGTCAAATATTCTGAATACTGAGAGTGATAATGGCTGTAGATTCGGAAATAGGAACTGATGGACAGCTAGTCGACCAACAATTATTGCCAGAACCATGCAGACAATAAAGCCGCCATCTTTGAGAAAGTTGATACCAAGTTTGCCAAACATTCCGGCGAAATCAAGCGCAAATTCTTTTCGCTTCAGAACAATCAAGAGAACTGTTAGAAAAATTAGCCGCAGCACCACAAAACAGTACGGCCAAAGGAGAAGCATGGTAACTAATTGTTGGGCGATGAGATAGACAAGGATGACTGTAAGTCCGCAAATCGGCCGGCTTAGTTCTTCGGATGCTAGCTTGGCTTCTTTGCTCACTTGGCTCACAGTCAATCTATAATTGCGCGAATGTTCTCATATAAGAAAAATATACCGCCGAAATTTGTGCTGTGAGAATCCACAGCTCTATTTGGAGATGGTGCGATGGATTCTACTTAGTCATCATCGGATTATTTTGTTGCAGGGACTCGAATATCTTCTTCGAAACTTTGAAATTAGTTCCGAGCAGTTCTGCAGTGTTCGAAGCCATCCATTGCGACAGGGAAATTTCTTGATAGTCGCCGCTGTTAAGGACTATGATCGTTTGGCAGGGCTCTGTCTCCGATGCATTCTCGATATAGTGTCCATAGCCTTGTGGAACATAACCGACATCTCCAGGTCCGAATTCTTCTAGCTTGCTTCTGCCGCCCGAGCCGAAGACAGTCATTCGCGCGTGCCCAGAAATGTAATATTGCCATTCGTCTGCATTTGGATGCCAGTGCATTTCCCGAAGTCCACCACCAGCGTCGAGCGTTTGAATGGCACCAGACATGGTGGAAGAGATTGGAAATTGTTTCTGAGAGGCTAGCTGGAATCTTCCGCCTGGCCAAAGTTCACCGCGCTGCGCACCGAGGCGGTATTTGTGCGTTAGTGGTGCAGCTACTTGAGTGAATGGAAGTGGATTGGCTAGCAATGGCGCTGGCACTGGGCCTTGGGCAATGTAGACTTCCTTTTTGGGGAACTCTTTGAATATTGACGAAGACATTTTGAAATTCTTCGCTAGCACCTCAGGTGGTGTGTGTGCTACCCAATCCGTGATGCTGAAAGTTGCGAAATCCGAAAAACTGCCGTTGTCGAAAACAAGAATGAATTTGCAATCTTCTGTGCCAGTGCCTTGAATTGAGTGTCCATGACCGCGAGGAAAATACCAAGTATCACCCGGCCCAATCTCAGCATGTTCAACTCGGTTTTGCGGATCGATAATTGTAATTCGACAGCTACCCGAGATTACATACGCCCACTCCGCAGCGTTTGCATGCCAATGCAATTCTCGCAAAGCTCCTGGTTTAAGAGACATCAAAACGCCCGCGATATTTTGCGAAGCCGGAAAGTTCTTGACTGTTGCTTCTTTCGCCCAGCCGCCGTCGAATGTGCGAGGAGTCACATCTCCAAGCGGAAAGCGAAAAGACGGAAGCGTTGGGCCATCTAAAATATTCGACTGAGCGAATGCGACGATTTGGAGGACGACGAAATTTAAGAGTATAGCCAGCGCTAAAGCGCGTGCGCATAGTACATTCATGTCAACATGCCTTCGGTTGCAACGGGTGCCCGCTGATTTGTGTGATACAGAGCTGATGATTATAACGCTGCCTGAACTTAAGCAAAGCTTGACATGGGTTGTGGAGCGTTTCTAGATTCGCATATCGAACACACTGCAACGTTGGTGTATGCGAGGAATCTACGGGCGGCGTATATCTTTTCGCGTTCGTTTATTTGTTGATCGCCGGTCCGGTGAAGATAGTTGCTTCCCAGTCACCGAAGTTAGCTGATGCTTTCTGTTTCAATGACTTGTCGGCAAAATGTTGTGCAGTCCATTTACCCTTCGCTGTGATGGGAGTGAGAGGTGTGCTCAACGCGAAGGTGCCATCAAATTGAGCTGTGGGATTTACTTGAGTGCCCTGATATGTTCTTTTGAATGTAATTTTGTTCGGCGGTGCAAGTGAGCCTGACAGAAGAACATCACCGTATTGGTCAACGCCTTTAGCCGTAAAGGTAACGCCCTTTTGGATGGCTTTGATCGCCATAATGTGGGTCTTGGTGGCTGGTGCTTCAGTGAATCTGATGTTCCAAGTGCCTGTCAAATTTGTGGTTATCGCAACAGTTGGCGCGGGTTTTGTAATCGGCGATTTTGTTGTTGGAATGGCACGACCGGCGGTGCTACTGAATGTGGATGCGAATAACGTCGCTAATGAGAAGACCGCCATTCTTTTGATCGAGAATCCCTGCATTATTTTGTGCTCCAGTTGATTCCAGTAGAACTTTTGTTAAGTGAGGATGAGGGGCTTTCGGGACTGATCAAGCTTGGTCAACATGCCCGAGACTTGACCGAAGATTTCATCTGTTACTTTCGCGACAGTTGCTTTTTTTGCGCTCTTATAATCCGCATGTCGTTCCGAAAGATTGATCGGTTCACCCACGTCAAGAAGCACCACTCGTGATCCTCTAAATGAAGGTTCACGCGTGCGAAGAATTTCTCGCTCAAGCCGATCCAAAATGTCTCCGAATCGTTCTTGACTCAGTTGCTCTTTTAAATATCCATCGTAAATCGCAATGAAATTCACAACCCTATCTAAATCCGCATAAAACCCGCGCATGGTGGCGGCGCGCTCTTCATGGACTTTCTTTTCGTATTCAGAAAAATCAACTTCAGCGGCATAGACAAAATCATCAATGTGGTTGCGCAGGACGCGAATCATTTCTAATTGACGAACATTTGCTGGTAATTCAACTTGCAGCTGATGACTGACGTTGATTAAAATAGACTGACGAAGTGCGGCAATGCGATCGTTCAACTCTGCTCCAGCTGCTGGCTTCATTGAATACTCTCTTTCGAGCGTTTCAAGTAATTTCTCCGATATCTTTCGTAAGCGATGATAGGCAGAATTATCGTCTGGTTTTATGCCCAGGTGTTCTTCAAGAACACTAAGCGTGCCCTTCAATCCTGACTGGATATCTTTGGGATAAGTATATTTTAGTGCCATCGGTATAACGTAAACTGGTTCAATTGCCGCACTAGCAGCTTGTTTCGCCAGCTCTTCCACCGCCCAAAATGTTAGTTGAGCCGCTCCGGATTCTAGAGGCATCAGAGTGTCATTTTGGCGAGAAATTTCTCCCTCCGGAAACAGCACCAATTTTTTCTTTCCTTCAGAAAGAACTTTCTTGGTCATCTTGAATGATTCGCGATCCGCTGCTCCACGAACTACTGAATAACAGCCTAAGTGTTGCAGCCACCATCCGTTAAAACCGTGCTCCCAGTCGAACACTTCTCTGGCAGCGACATAGTTGAAACCCTCTCCTGATAGTCGCGAAAATTCAAACATGACTTGTGGGTCGTGTCGATTGGAGTGGTTCGGACAAATCAACGCTCGCTTGCCTGCGTATGTCTTAAATCGCTCGATCGCACCGGGTGCCGGCTGCACTTTTGTATCGTGCAGCGAAAACTTCATGTACCAGGGCAGGCATATGTTCACCACTTTTATGAGCGGCGGACTATCTAGCGGCGGTCGAAAATCTAGCATAGTAAATTCTGTAGTCTCGGGAATTAAAGGAACTCAAGCGAAGTATATCAAGTTGATTGTTCACCACCAACTTGCCAACTTGTAATGCCTTCATGACACAGCGCACAATGTTTGTGCATTGGCGCTCCTAGCCGAGAAACTTAACGAGCATGAGCGCCAGAATTCCTGCAAACATTACGGAGAACTGAACAGCCGAGCGGCTCGGGTCAATCTCCTGTTGTAGCCTAGGGATGAGCCCTACAGCTGCGATGTATAGAACCATGCCACCCGCGAAGGGCGTCATGTAACCGGCAAGACCTTGTATTACCGAACCGAGCCAAAGTGTCAGGACAGTACCGGCGGTGGCAATCAGCGCCGAGCAAAAGTTGACGATCACCGCTGCCTTCTTACTGAATCCCGCGTTCACGAGGACACCGAACCCACCGAATTCCATCGGAATTTCATGAAGTACGATGGCAAGCGTGGTTGCGATGCCGATGGCGGGGCTGTCCAGCCATGAGACGGCGATCAGGACGCCGTCAGTGAAATTATCCATAACATGGGAAACAACGTTCATCCAGCCAGTAGCATGAATGTGACCGCCGTTGCCGGAGTTTTCAAAACCGTGGTCGTCGTGGCAGTGACCATCGCTGCTGTGATGGCAGCGAAAGTTAAGCACCTTTTCGAGAATGAAGCAGAGCAGAAATCCGCCCGCCAGCAGTGCTGAAATCAGAATCGGGTTTAGTCCGTGCTCAAAAGATTCAGGGATTAGATGGAAGAATGCATTGCCCAGCATTGCGCCTGTACCAAGTGCAACCAGGTAGAACAAAACCCGATCAATCGTACTCTTGCTCACGGGAATGGCGATGACCCCACAGAGGGAGATCAGCGATACAAGAGATACGCTTGCGATTGCGTGGAACCAGAGCATGCGCACCGCCGGAAATTAAACTGCTGGACGGAGTGGTTCAAAAACATAACCGGCTTCTTTTGCGAACTTGATCACACCACGGGTGGCTTCAAGTGTTTGGTGCGGAAACCAGCCTTCGTGCAAAACGATGAGGGCGCCGTCTGATACTTTGCGGACAATGCGCGAGACGACTCTGTTGGCTCCCAAAGGCAGCCAGTCTTCCGAGACACAGCTCCAGTATACCGCTTTCATTGAGCGTTCCTTCAGGCAGTCCGCAACGCGCGCGTCTAGTACTCCATGTGGTGCCCTAAATAAAGTTGGAGTTTGTCCACATGCTTGAAAAATTGCTACGTTCGCTCTCTCGATTTCCGTCTCGATGCGATGGCTCGTTAGCATTGGCAGAAATTCGTGGTGATAAGTGTGATTGCCGATCACATGTCCAGCATCAGCCAGTTGCTTGACCAACTCTGGATACTTTGCTACGTGTGAACCGACTAGGAAAAACGTCGCACAAATGTTCTCGCTAGCAAGTAACTCGATCAGCTGTGGTGTTGTTTCTGGATGTGGTCCATCGTCATACGTTAAATAGAGGCGTGGTTTTTCGGCATTATTCTCTTCATGTCCAGACCAATGACCACTAGGCAAAATCCGCTTGCCGAGCCACGTAAGCATTGCCATTCTGTGATGGGAAACTTCGTCGATAAAATCATCTTTTGGATTTTCAGGCATTTACTGTTTCGCTCATTTTCGTTGTATTTTGAATGAGCAAGTGAATTGCACGTCGAGCTTTGTCGCCGACGTCACTTGAACGTCGTTGAGCAATTGACTCGATTGCACTGGCGAATGCGTAGAATCTTTCGATCGACATATGAGTGGCTTTGGGATGAGGTAGAAGGCTTCGCATATATCCACGCAGGTTATTACTCTCTTTCTCGCTCAATGGCTGAACTATGTCAAGCAACGACCGTAGACTTTTCAAACTGACTAGTGGCACTTGGTACGTGAGGGCGGATCGTGATAAGGCTCGATGCAAAAGAACGCATTGCGGTAATGGTGCACCCTTGTCATTGTCGCTGCGGGGCACAGCAATCAGAAAATCATTCCAGTTTGGGAAGTCGTACATAACACTCAGAAGAGAATCCACTTTTCGTCCACCACTCGTTTGCATGGGCAGCATGCCGTAGATAAATGGACGCGACTCGCATCTGTCCACGTCTTTTGAAACGTTCAGCATCACGCCAGACAAACTGGACGCACGCACAATAATTGCTTGCTCATTCAATTGAGAGATTCGACCCGGAGCGAAACTAACTTCTTTGATCGCATACTCTTGACACAAGAGCATGTCGAGAACTGCGTCTCCAACAATTGTGCCGAACTCTGCTGTAGTCACGTTTCCTGCGACGAAGTAAATTGTGCTTTCAGGAAGATGACGGCCAAATGAGATGTTGAGAATGCCAGTCACTCTCTCAAGGCTGAGGAATTGCATCACATTGAATATCGTGCCTTCCCGAACAGATGTAATGTGAAAGTTTATGCCCACGTTTGTCCCCGACTTAGGCAGCAATAGAGCCAGCGCCAGTTTAAATTATACCCACAGCCTGATGCTTTGCGGTTTCCAGCAAGGTGAGACGGCGATTTAATGGGTCCGCTAACTGACCACGGTTCAATATTTGGTGACTATCGTGACCCGTTCCAACGTTCTTCAAGAGCTTTGCGCACCTCGATTCTATCGTCGAAATCAATTGTTTTGTCACTCAGGATCTGATAAGTTTCGTGGCCCTTGCCTGCTACCACGACAATATCGACATCGGCAGCCTTATCCACGGCCCGCTTTATTGCTCTAGCACGATCTGCTTCCACAATTAGATTTTCACTGCGTTTTATACCGGTCAGGATGTTCTTGATGATCAGATCTGGATCTTCTGAGCGTGGATTGTCAGACGTGACAACCACTACGTCGGCAAGATCGTCGGCGATCTTTCCCATTTGCGGGCGCTTTGTCGCGTCTCGATCACCCCCGCATCCGAATACCACAATCAATTGACCCCGTTCAGGAACCAGAGCTCGTGCTGCTTTCAGTACGTTGTCAAGCCCGTCTGGGGTGTGCGCATAATCGACGAGGCAGAGTGGTTCGGCCTTATCGCCGCCTGTAGTCACGGTTTCGAATCGACCTGCGACTCCCTTAAATACTTCCAGCGCTTCCTTGCAGACCTCAAGGTCAACTCCCTCAGCCATACATATAAGGAGAGCGGCCATGACGTTGTAGACGTTGAAGCGTCCGTTCAAATGCAGGTCCAAGTCTAGCTCGCCGTGCGGCGTTTCCAACTTCAAACGCGTGCCTCTGAAGTCGAAGGTCGCGCTTTTCACAAACATATCGGCGCGCTCGGATACTCTCTGCGGCAAAGCGTCTGACTTTTCGTTCCAGCCGTAAGTCCATCTGCGCACATCGGTGCCGCTGGTCGCTTTGATAAATTCAGAGGCGAGTTCATCGTCGTTGTTTATCACCGAAGTCTTGTTTGTCTGTCGGCTTTTCACCAGCATCTCGAACAACCGGCGCTTTGCTTTCCAGTAATGATCCATTGTTTTGTGGAAATCAAGATGGTCCTGCGTCACGTTGGTCAGGCACGCCACGGCGAACTCGCAGCCGTGTACCCGCTCAAGTGCAAGGGCATGACTGGAAACTTCCATCGCCACGTGGGAAACGTTTTTGCTCGCCATATCACCCAGCAAAGCCTGTAGATCAGACGCCTGTGGGGTCGTGTGTTTGGTGTCCAGGTATTGCGAAGGCTGATTCGCTTCCGACCATCTCGCGCCAAGTGTGCCTATCAAGCCGATCTTGCGCCGATCGGCTAAGAAAATATGTTCGACAAGATGTGTTGTTGTTGTCTTTCCATTGGTGCCAGTCACGCCTATCAAGCGGATCTTGCTGCTTGGTTCGTCATAGAAATAGGCAGCTAACTCGGCTAATGCAGAGCGCACGTCAGGCACCGTGATGTACGGAATCGACAGTGTCCTGTCACTCTTGCGCTGGGACACAATGCACGATGCGCCTGCTTTTATGGCATCGTCAATGAATTTGTTGCCGTCAAACTTCTCGCCTTCGATACAGACAAATGCATCGCCTTGTGCCACTTTGCGTGAGTCATAACAGACGCCACTAAAAGTCACAGCCTGAGACTGTGACTTAGATGCTACTACGCCACCAATTCGTTCGAGCGCAGGCAGAAGTTGCTTGGCTGGACGCTGGTTTTCTGGCACTAGGCTGGATATACGCTTGCTAGCTTGGCGCCGCGGCGCATCTCGAACTTAACGAAACCTGCAGCAATTGCATAGAGAGTATCGTCGCTGCCGATTCTCACGTTCACACCAGGATGAATCTTCGTGCCGCGTTGGCGAGCGATGATGTTGCCCGAGATGACGTGCTCGCCGCCGTATTTCTTAACTCCGAGGCGTTTAGGTTGGCTATCTCGTCCGTTGCGAGTAGAGCCGCCGCCCTTCTTATGTGCCATGACTTATCTCTCCTGTTCATGCGCCTTGCGACGCATTACGTTGCCTAGCTTTTGCTTTTCTTGCCGCTTGATTTTGGCTCTGCTTTCTTTGGCGCAGCCGGCTTCTTCTCAGCTGCTTTAGCCTTTTTAGGCTCAGCAGACTTAGCAGATTTAGCTGATTTTTTGGCTTCGGACTTCGCGGTTTTTGCTGCAGGCTCTTTGGCAGCCTTAGCTGGCTTGGCTTGACGCTCTTCAGCCTTGGCTAACACTTTGTCTTTCAATTCAATTGAATCAATCAAAATACGAGTGTAATGCTGTCTGTGACCCTGTTTCTTACGTGTGCCTTTCTTAGGCTTCATGTGATAAACAATGATTTTTTTGGTTTTATGGTGGGAAAGAATCTTTCCGCTCACCTTGGCGCCTTCAATGAACGGCGCACCCATGGTTGAATTGGCACCGTCGACAATCATCAAGATTTTGTCGAATACGAAAGCAGCCCCTTCTTCGCCTTCTGTCAAATCGACATCAACGAAACGACCAGCTTCTAGCTGATACTGTCTTCCGCAAGCTTCTACTATGGCAAACATCTTTGTCTCCGATTCTCTCTCTACCTGGCAGTGCCCAGTGATTCCGATTTAGCTGTTGCTGGGCCGAATTTACTTAACAGTAAATTGTCAGCAAAAGTTTTGCTACCCGTTGAACTAATTGCGGCTATTTTACGTTAATCAAATAGCGGGCAATGATGCTCATTACGGCACAATTGAAGAAGAATACTATCAAATAATAGCGTGGAGGGTCAAATCAAGCATTTCCTAACAACTGCAGGGCAGCCTTTCGCCACGTTATAGAAGATAATTGTTGGCTGGCAGTCGGCTGGAAGAGAACTCTTGATCAACGTAAAGCGCAGCTTAATCATTCTTCTTCGGGCTATGGGTCCAATCTCAAGAGGAATCACCAATGTCCAATGACAATAACGCCGATGCCGAACTAGGTCGGAGCAAGCAGAGTGTGTCGCCTTCGGACCACCTTTTGCACTTACTGACAATCGGCTGGAGCCCGTCCAGTCCACTAATCCAGAAGTATGTTGCCGAGCATTCGCTATCTCGCGATTTGTCTCAGTGGCAGGCTATAGAAGCCGAAACCAATGCCAAGGCGCCGGCCAAAGTACCGGCTAAAGCAACCGGCAAGCAAAAATGAACGACGTTTCCTAATTGTGCAATTTCCATTAAACCTTTCCACTTTTAGACTTAGTCGATCTAAGATTTTCGACTAATCCCCACCATTGTTGTCGGAGTAACCTCTCTATGTTGCAAGTTGGAAAAAGAGCTCCAGATTTTGACATGCCCTCCACCAAGGACATGAAAGGTCTCAAAGAAAATGTTCGTTTGGCAGACTACAAGGGCAAGTTCCTTGTTATGTTCTTCTATCCATTGGATTTCACGTTCGTTTGCCCTACAGAATTGAAGGCATTCAGCGCTAAGTACGATGAAATCAAGAAAGCCGGCGCAGAAGTAATCGCTGTATCAACAGACAGCGTATTCAGCCACCGCGCTTGGATCAACACACCAGAAGATAAGGGTGGACTAGGTTCACTCAACTACGTTCTCGCTTCAGACATCACCAAAGATGTAAGCCGCGATTACGGTGTATTGATGGAAGACAAAGGAATCGCCCTGCGTGGATTGTTCATTATCGATCCAGATGGCATTCTTCAATATCAAGTTGTACACAGCCTCAACATTGGTCGCAGCGTTGACGAAACAGTTCGAGTTCTCGAAGCAATCAAGACCGGCGGCCTTTGCGGCGCAGACTGGAAACCAGGCCAAAAGCCATTGACAGTTTAATTCAGTCAATTTTGATTTAGGTAACATTTAGATAATCGCCAGGTATTTCGCCTGGCGGTTTCTTTTTAAAGATAAGAATTGGAACTTGATCTCGCCGAAACGCTGATAATGTGCGTCGCAGCGCTAAAATAATGAAGCGAAGCGCGAACAAATTTTATCGTTTGCGCAATTAAAGGTCTGCCGGTATGTCCGGCCAAGGAGGTGCCATGCCGCTTCGTATGGACAGTCCGTTGCCTTCTCTCAAAGGTGGCACTGATTGGTTCAACTCGAGTCCAGTAACAGATGAGGAACTAAAAGGGTCGCCGGTCTTAGTTCACTTTTGGGCTATCAGCTGCGGAACTTGCAAAGAATCGCTGCCTGACATCAATGGATGGATTGAGAAATATGGTCCACAGGGACTGAAAGTAATCGCTGTGCACATGCCGCGTCAGGAAAGTGATACTAAAGTCGAAGACGTCAAGCTGGCAATTGAAGAGTATGACGTTAAGCAGCCATGTGTTGTCGACAACTGGCACGAAATTACTGATGCCTTCGACAATAAATATGTCCCCGCCTTCTATCTGTTCGACACCGAAGGCAAAATGCGTGATTTCAAAGCCGGCGAAAAGGCACCGAAGATGGTAGCACAAGCAATTGAGCGAATCATGTCGGAAGCTAAGGCCGTAAAGGAAGAAGTTAAATAAATAAGGTGATCATTAAAATGAGTACAGCCGCCGTTGCAACTAGATCACACCAAATGTTTGAGCGTGCCAAGCTGGTGATCCCCGGTGGGGTGAATTCCCCAGTTCGATCTTGTAAATCTGTCGGTGCCGAACCGACTTTTATGGATCACGCGGATGGGTCACACTTGTTCGATGTAGACGGCAACAAATACATTGACTACGTTGGTTCATGGGGTCCGATGATTCTCGGTCACCGCCATCCCCGCGTTCTCGAGGCAATTGAAAGCACTCTTAAGTATGGCACCAGTTTTGGTGCACCTTCCAGAGCGGAAGTCGAAATGGCTGAATTGATTTGCAAACTGGTGCCTTCAATCGAAATGGTGCGCATGGTTAACTCAGGCACTGAAGCAACCATGTCGGCAGTGCGTTTGGCTCGCGCTTTCACCAAGCGCTCTATGATCATCAAATTTGACGGCTGCTATCACGGTCACGCTGATTCGTTTCTTGTAAAAGCAGGTTCCGGTCTAGCCACATTGGGAATCTCCAGTTCACCAGGCGCTCCTGAAGAAATTACCAAGCTAACGCTTTCCATTCCTTTCAACGATCCTGCCGCTTTGAAGAAAGCATTCGAGGCGCATGCAAAGGAAATCGCAGCTGTAATTATCGAGCCTATCGTCGGCAACAGCGGGCTCATTCTTCCAGCTGACAATTACCTGTCGACAGTGCGTGAGCTTTGCACCGAACATGGTGCCTTGCTGATATTTGATGAAGTGATGACCGGATTCAGAGTCGCTCTAGGTGGCGCACAAGAAATGTACAAGATCAAACCAGACCTCACTTGCCTGGGCAAAATAATTGGTGGCGGACTTCCTGTTGGAGCTTACGGCGGACGAAAGGATATAATGGAAATGGTGGCACCGGAAGGTCCCGTCTATCAAGCCGGTACACTATCGGGTAATCCACTCGCCATGGCTGCTGGAATTGCGCAACTCAAGTCTTTGCAATCCCCTGGAACATATGCTCATCTCGAACAGAATACGGCCAGACTTGCCGACGGTTTAAAAGGACTATCGAAATCGATGCAAGTAGTTTCGGTGCCCGGGATGCTCGGCGTTTTCTTCTCATCGAAACCAGTAACTGATTTCGAAAGTGCTCAAAAGTGTGATACAGAGCACTTTGCCAAAGTTTGGCGAGCTCTTCTCGAGAAGGGCGTTTACTGGCCACCGTCGCAATTTGAATCTGCTTTCATGTCGCTAGTTCATACGAAAAACGACATCGACAACACGATCGAAGCTTTCAAAGAAGCATTGAAATAAATATCGCCTGAGCTTTGGTGCGGCCACCGAATTTTGCTATCAATGGGCTAATCACTTCCTGCGAATTTGGCTCATTATTGATGAATCCTTGATCTTGCTGTCGTTAGCTAGCAAGAAACATTTGCTTAGAATTATCGACATGGTTCTATCTCCCTCAAAAGGAAGAACCACATCTTCTTGTTCTTTGCGATCGTTGCTGGATGGCACAATGCACAAGTATTGGCCGTTTGGCTCCATAAGTATATTGCCACTGCCAAGGTGAATATTGTAGGTCCTCAAATCTCCCTGGACGACTAGAAACTTGTCTTTAAAAGAGCATTTAGAGCCAATCTTCAGGCGAGGAATGATAGCTTGCAAAACTTCCTTGCGAGTTTCTGCGGTCGCCGTGAGGTCACCAAAGGAATAATTATTCCAATACGCACCATAGGCACCATGAGCACCAGTATCCTGCCAGGTTGGATCATTTCCGACGCTGCAAACTCCAATGAAGAGATCTACGTCTCTCATCACTTCAGTAAATACGATAGGCAGAATTTCTGTCAAAGGCAATGGATCTGCAGTGTTGAGGCGGGTAAATCGCACCTGATCAGTGGCCACGGTCGTAAAGATTCCACTATCAGAAGTTTCATTTTCAACGGCTTCTACAAAAAATTCGACTCTCAAATCCCATGGCTGCAGAACTAATTCAGGCGTGTTCGCTGAGTTCCATTGCCCTTGAAGGTGATACTTCCAGCCGCGTTGGCTAGCTAATTCCGTGAATTGATGTTGTTTGATAACGTGAGCTGCAAATCGATTTGAATACGTTTCGGTTCGCAGCTCTGCATCTGTCAACACATAGATTTCTCGATGCGCTTGTTTGAACGGTTGAGTAACATTATGATCGATCATCCATTGTCGCCATGCCTGCACTTCCGTAGCTTGAGCACCGATTGGGTGCCAGAGTTCGACGATTGCAAATTCTTCGATTTCGAGTGGGCTGCCGCTGACGTCAACAATCTGCCCATTCGACCAAATGCCAGCTTTGCCATTAAAATTCCAGATCAGTCTACGGGCGAATGCGCCGCAAATCAGATGATCGAGATACCGCTCTCTCCATGCTTTGTAGTTCCAGTGATGATTCTGAAGAAGACTGCTCTCGATTCGACTGCGAATTGACGGCAAAATCTTTTCGATGTCCGTTGCTGTTTTTTTGAGTGTTTTCAAATCGTCCGCGAAGTCGCGTTTGACTACAACCGGCACCGAATTCAGTGTTTTACCTTTAGCGTCTGTCCACAGCAGTTCAGCTGAGCGTGCACCATTAATGGCAATTTCAGCTTGATAGTCTCCAACTTGTTTTATCAACTTCCCAATCTCGGTGAATCCGTAATCGGGCACACTCATTTCTTGCATGTCGATTACTGTCATCCCTGATCGATCAGCTGCTTGGACCAGACCTTTATCGATTTGTTTTAGAGATGACGACTTTTTCGCTCCAGTCTTCAATCTGGATAATTGCGCAATTGCTTCTTTAAAAGGCATTCCGGCGAGTACCGCTACACACGCATTGGCAAGTTTTGGACAGCGCGCGCCAACGTTAGGCACTTTCTTAAAACAGACTTCAGCAGTATTTCCGAGCACTCTGGCAATGTCATCGTCTTGTTGAAAAAGTGAACAATACCATGCTAACCCTTTGAGAATATCAACGTTGCTTGGGGCAATTAATTCGTTAGGATCACCTTCGTATTTATTAAAAGAAATGGTTTTGGTACCTTTCTTTCCGACCAACGAAAACCAGCTGTTTAGCCTATTTCGGAATTCATCAGTGCCGATATTATCTAATTCTTTTTGCGCTTGTGCCAGCCACTTCTTTGCTGGGGTTGTCGAGGTCAGCGCAATCGCATGCACCAATAGCTGATCCCATTTATTTCGTAGTCCCGAGTCCATCGATGCTAAATCGGCGATGGCGCGATCGCTCCATGCTTCATTTGGAATTATTCCGACTTTGCTTGCACCTTCTTCGTCGCTCAATGATTTTGCTTTTCGCGCTAATTTTCTAGTATCACTTGAGTTTGCACGCCCGCTAATTTCGTTGGCAAAGGCACTGAGTCGACTGCCAATGGCTGGTGTAAGCCCTTGTGTCAGAATGTGGTGTTCGACTAGGTTAATCAAGTCGTCGTGTGGAATTAAGGATTGCGGCAATTCTTGGATCGCGAAATTAAGCATGTACACAATGTCCCGATCTGAGAACTCCAACTCTTTCGTCGATAAAACAGCACAGATTGATTTCGCAGCATACACCGTGCTGATTCGATAAGGATTTGCTGCCTTTCGATCCAAACAGGCAAGTAAAACACCAGATTGAACTGGCGGCTCTTCATTCATGATTGCTCGACCCGCTTCGGAAAAGATGAGTTCCTTATTGTACCCGTCCGAATTTGCCAGCGCGTCGAATAACTCGTAGCACCGTGGATCTGGTTTCTCCGAAATCGCTGGTAGCGTTACTCCTTCTGCCATTGTTTTAACCTTTCGAAATTTGTTGTTGTACCCGCGGCTTAATGGACTGATGCTGGCCTGGTTTGTGCGGAAATGGCATTCGGGATTGTTTTAACGAGCGCTTGATTTGACTCAATGGATTGCCGTCAGGATCTTCTATCACAGCCCTTATTCCCCACGGAACTATTTGCTTTTCAACAACTACTTTTGCACCAGCAGAGATAGCTAAGGCGAGTTCCTAGTTTAAGCTGATCGACGAAACCATTTTATCGAGCGTGTCTAGACTTGGCCTAAATTTTTCTCGGGCGAGGTTATGCACGAATTTTTGAGCGTTCGATTCCGTGGAGTTTGCCGGCATTCCAGTTGCCTTGACCGGCCAGAAGAATGAGACGTAGTGCTTGCCGTCGGCTGTTAGGCCCTGAAACGTGTAAAAGAAATCGTCCTCATTCATGGCTGGATCGCCATTTGAATAGGAGCTTATAAATGCAACTCCATTGCCTTGATTGAATTTTAAATACTTTTCTTGTTGATGGAAAACTTCGTGCGCGTCGGATTCGGGCATGATTGGCAGTGATTCAATGCCTTTATCTGATTTGGTGGCAATCATTTTTTTGAGGTCGCTGATTCGCTTGTTGAATATTACTTTTCTGTCGGCGGGGAACATAGCTGCATACTGCGGCAATGGATAGACGAGGAGATGTGGTTGGTTGTAGCTATTGTCGCCATCAACCTTCTTACCGTCAAAAGTGATGCGCACATGCATGGGCGCGCCGTTCAGTTGGATAATCTCATCCCCGGGATCAAATGCATTTCTTTTCACGATCTCGACTTTTGTTGTCTTTGCTATTCCGGTCGTTTCCAAGTCTATTTTTAGTTGCTCTACTACTTCCGCACCAGCGATCCGTCTGGGCTGTGCAGCCGGATTAGCTTCGACTGTAAGTGCAAGGCTGCCGAAAATGAGCGCCAGAAAAAGCGATAAAGCTGGTTTTGCAGATGTCATTTACCGAGTTTCTCCAGAGGTGGTTCTGAATATAGCAGAAGCAATCCCCAAGATATTGTCATCTAAAATACGAAGTCGACAGAATGTCATCCCTGATCAGGAGGCGATGATTTTGAGACCAATGGCTTCCGTCAATATTCCAGTCTCTTTCGTGAACATTCCCATTCAGCGGTCATCGGAACTAGCGCTTTAACGCAAGAGATTGCTTCTTCCATTGGTCGAATAATGGCAGCCCTTCATTTAAAAAAGAGCGCAGTTCATCGGGTTTGTCGTTGAATCCCTGTTTCGTTTTAAACGGCACAAGGGCTGTTTGTCCATTCCTTTGTGAAACTCCGGCAACTATCGTTATTGGCACGCCACTATCTGCTCCCAATTTGCTGGCAAGTTCTTCGGTATTTTCATACAGAACTCGGATGACTACTGCTTTGCCTTTCAGCTCTTCTTCGGCTTGCTTCAGAGATGGCGCCATCTTTTTGCACGGTCCGCAGGACGTGGAGCCAATTTTGACGATGACAGGAAGTCCCTTGTCCGCTGCTTCGCGCAAAGCGGCATTGTATTCTTCCTCACTCTTAACTGCTTTGTCCTCGTCCTCTTTTATGATGCGCTGCTTTTCTTGCTCTTTTGTTTCCTTATTGTCGTTAGTTTTCTTTGCCTCGGTCGACTCCTGCACTTTTGGCGTATTCTTCGGCTCCTGCGTCTCCTTTGTTTCTCTGGTATTTGGAGACGGTTCTGTTCTTTGTTCTGGGTTGCCATCAGATTTAGGTACAACTTCGGACTTTTTACCGTCGCCGCCAAATCTATACAGGTCACGTTGATCAGCAATGCGTGGTGCTAACTGTGGCAACAGTTCCTTCAGTTCAGCCTCTGGAATGCCGGTAGCAGAAACTCGCTTGATCAAACCTTCGTTCGAATAAATCGATTGATTGCGGTCACCCGCTGCCTTGATCCACTGACTGCCTACATCGCGAAATTTATGCTTAAGATCGCCTGTTTGTTCGTTTGCCCACTTCATGCAAGCTATGCCGAGATCAGCGCGCGTGAATGTTTTTGCATTCTCAACGAAACGCAAAGTGGAGGCATCCTGCATCAGTTGCTGGAATTTTTCTGAGCCTTGCGGAGTCGTCGATAATGCTTGCGAAATTCGTTGGCGCTCCGCTTGAATGTCTTGAGGTGTAATCTTGTCCGCAGCGTCGATTGCGGCGTGATAGTGACGTTCGGACTGATGCCAGTCTTTAGTCTCAGTCGCCTTTATAATAGCCTGAGTAATTACTTCGCGAGTGCCTTCAAATTTTCGGCTAGGATTCTCGATTTTCTCTGTTTTGTCGTTTAAAGCTGCAGACTGCTCAAATTGACCTTTGTAAGACTGCATCTTTTCCTGAGCTTGGGTGATCGCCTGATTGAAGGATCCAATCATTGAGCGATCTGCGCCCTGCCAGCGAAAGTTTGATTCTTCCGGTTGAATCGAACCGTCTTGACCTGGTTTGACGGAAAACACAAGTGACACCGGCGCGTTGTGCCCGCCTGCTAATTGTCCATCAGCAAATGACGCCATTGCGCCATCTTTGCATTTTGCACGATCAATATAAACGTACACGGCGTCCTTGCCCGCACCGCCTTTTGCTTCGGGTAACGAATTCTCGATTAGTTGACGGGAGTTATTGTTTTCGAAACTACCGAAGATTGCCACTACTGGTTTTCCGGTTCGAGCTGCCTCTTTATATGCGTCTCCGTAGTTATCTTGCGTGTATTTAAAATTCTGCTTGATCATCTGATCGTAATCGTTTCGCGACTGACCGTCGACTGCGACTACTCGACCATTACCAGTTGAACTGTCGTTGGTAATGTGAAATCCGTCATTAAGCGGAGCAGTGCGCCTGTCGTTAAAATACGACTGCATTCGCTGTTGCTCTTGTATGTCTGGCCCAAAATTTGGACGCACAACCTGTGCATCTGGTCTATCCACTCGTCTTTGAGGTGGATAGCAAACTTCTCTGCTGCCTCAGCCCATGTTAAAATACCTATTTCTGTACCAATATTGTTTGAATCTAATGTATGTTTGGGACCAAATTGTGCCCTTTTGGGGTCCGTTTCAGAAAATTTCTGATACTGAGCCTCCTGTAGTGGCTAATTAGAGTCCGCCAGCTTCTTTGACCTACTTCTGACTTGGCTTAGGATTCTCTGGACCTTCGCTTCGGCCCGTCGATCTGATTCAACAGACTCCGCACCGGGTCAATCGACCGCTCTGTTTGGTCAAACTTCAGCTCAGTCTTTCCTTACTCGCTGATTCGTCATCTCCCTGGACTCTATCTTTTCTCAGGACCGTTCGGGCAACAGTGAGTGCCACCACCTGTGAAGCACCACAACGCATCACCTCCCGGACGCACTCTGCCAAGGTAGCGCCGGACGTGCACACGTCATCAACAATGACCACGGCTCGCCCTAATAATTTACCTGGGTCGCCCTGAAAGGCTTCGCTTACATTTGTAAAACGCTCGGTTTTCTCCAGGCTTTGCTGTGGTGTCGTGGCCCGTCGCCTTTTCAAAGCGCCTTTCACCACTGGTATGTCCAACACCTTAGAGGTTTCACTGGCGAGTAATTCGGCTTGATTGAAGCCTCGTTCCATGCTTCTTCGCCAATGCAAAGGCACGGGCACCAGAACCGGATTTTTTTGATTGAGAAAAATGGAACCCATGCGCCAGCCATTTAACATGATGGCAGCTAAATCTGGTGCCAATAGCCGATCTCCGTCGTACTTCAAGCGATGGATCAGCTTCCTCAACTCACCCTTGTAAGGTGCTCCACTTACTATTGCGAACGACTTATCATCCTCATGCTGATAGAAACCCATGAGTGGGGCACTCGAGCACAAGGATTCCCAACAGTTAGCGCAAATAACTCGGGAATATTCAGGAATATCATTCACCCAGCGGTGCACAATTGCTGGTCTTGCCTCAACTCTAAATCCCATGGCAGGCTGTAAGAGCTGCCCTCGCGCAAGCAACACTCTTTGGCAAATTCGACAATTTTCTTCGCTAACAAACGAGAAAAGAAAGTCCTTCAATTGCGCAGATATTCTGCTTACCAAAATTTTCTTGTTCAACTTTAATCTCCTCTTCTAGCCTCTAATTAAGTAACGTTTGAACGAGCAAATAAGTTCAATTTCCTGTCAAAGAAATCGAACCTGCTAGACTCGTCCTTCTACGTAAAGATGGCGATGTCGATTAAAGAATTAAATGCCGCTGCGTTGATAAAAAACGCAGAAAGAAAATTGCTCGATGCCTTCGCTGAAGTCGATGAAATTGCGACTGTCAACCAAAAGCGAGTCCTCAATGCTTTTCGCGCTCATCGATTGACTGAAGAGTATTTTGCCGAACGCACAGGCTATGGTCGAAATGACCCAGGCCGGGAGACGATCGATAAAATATTTGCATCTATATTTGAATCTCAGTCTGCTGCTGTGCGCATGCAATTTGTTTCGGGCACTCACGCAATTGCCTGCGCGCTTCTCGGCAACTTGGGACCTGGTGACACGCTTTTTTCTCTCACCGGGCAGCCGTACGACACTTTAAAAGAAGTGATTGGTATCGAGGGCGACGAGAGCGGCAATCTGATTTCGCTGGGAGTTCGTTATCAAGAAATAGATTTGGATCCCGCAAGCGAAACCGACCAATCCTTACTTGAGAAAATCAGGAGCGCTGTGCCGAGTTCTCGCTGTATGTTCTACATCCAGAAGTCGTGCGGCTATAGCATCGAGCGCCGCAGTTTGAACAACGAGGATATTGCCAGACTTTGCGCCGCAGCCAAAGCGGTACATAAGGATTGCATCGTCTTTGTCGATAATTGTTATGGAGAATTCGTCGAGCCAGCTGAGCCTAGTTCGATCGGAGCGAACTTACTGGCCGGATCTCTGATAAAGAATCCCGGCGGCGGGCTCGTTATCACCGGTGGCTATCTAGCCGGCGACACGGCTTTGGTCGACAGGGCGCTAAACAGACTAACTGCTCCAGGGATTGGAGGTCATCTTGGCTTGACCTACAACCAAAATCGGCTTATCTTGCAAGGCTTGTTTATGGCGCCTGCCGTGGTTTCGAACGCTGTCAAAGGGGCTTTGCTGTTCGCGGCGACTCTTGCTGAGTTGGGCTGTGAAGTTAAACCAAACGCGCTTGATAAGCGCTCAGACATAATTCAAGCAATTAAGTTTGCCGGACCTGAGCAGCTTGTCAATTTTTGCCGCGCCATTCAAAAGGGTTCCCCGGTGAACGCCCACGTGGTTCCTGAACCGTCCCTGATGCCCGGCTATCAGGACCCTGTGATCATGGCAGCGGGCACTTTTGTGGAGGGGGCAACAATAGAGCTTTCAGCAGATGGACCGCTTCGCCCGCCTTTTGCGGTTTTTGTTCAAGGCGGTCTCACATATCTCCATGTTAAGTGCGTTCTGGAAGAGGCTATAACCCTGAGTGTCAGCGGCGAGTTGCCCTTTTTCTAGAACTAAAGATTTGCTCATTGGCTTTAAGCTGGGCTTGTTCTTCTTTACAATAGTCTTACACCACTGTGGGGGGAAAGCTCTTGGTAGCTGAGATGCCAGTTAGGCCGAAGGTTCTTTCGGACGGAAAGACCAACTTGTTGATCTTGTCCGGTACGTCGAACCCAGAACTTGCTAAAGAAGTCGCTGATTATCTTGAACTGCACGTGGCACCGGTGAAAATTTCACCATTCTCCGACGGTGAGATTTATGTGCAAGTGCAAGAGAGCGTGCGAGGAAAAGATTGCTTTGTAGTGCAACCGACCTGCACACCAGTCAACGAAAACTTGATGGAATTGCTCATCCTCTTAGATGCTTTGAAGAGAGCATCTGCAGGACGGATAACTGTTGTAATGCCCTATTATGGTTACGGCAGGCAAGATAGAAAAGCGGCTGGCAGAGAAGCGATTACCGCCAAACTGATTGCCGATCTGTTAACCACTGCTGGTGCCCAAAGAGTCGTTACGCTCGACTTGCATGCACCGCAAATTATGGGCTTCTTCAATATTCTCGTAGATCACTTATATGCAAGTCCAGTTTTGCTTGAATATGTGCGTTCACTCAACCAAACAGACCTTGTGCTAGTCAGCCCTGACGTCGGTGGTGTTTCAAGAGCACGTGCTTTCGCCAAGAAGCTTGATGACGCTCCAATTGCAATCATTGACAAACGCCGCAGCGCCCACAATGTCGCTGAAGTCTACAGCGTTGTCGGTGACGTGAAGAACAAAGTTGTACTCATGGTTGATGACATGGTGGACACTGCCGGTACATTGGTCAAGGGTGCTGAGTTGCTGAAGAAAGAAGGTGCTAGAGCGATCTACGCATGCGCTACTCACGCAGTTCTTTCTGGACCAGCAAATAAGCGGATTGATGAATCGCCAATTGAAAAGCTGATCGTCACCAATTCGATTCCTCACGATCCAAAGAAGATCTCAAAAAAGATAGTCATGCTGAGCGTAGCCAAATTGCTTGGAGAAGCGATTGCACGTATTCATGACGACACTTCAGTTAGTGAGTTGTTCCTTTAATCCATGATCATTGAAAGTTTTCCTGTTGGTAAACTGCAGTGCAACTGCTCAATCATCGCTTGCCCGGAAACTGGTGAGGCCGCTGTTATTGATCCAGGCGGCGACCCCGAGAAGATCCTTGATTTTGCCAAAGAGCATAAGTTGACGATCAAGTATCTTTTGCACACGCATGCTCATTTCGATCACATCATGGGTTCGCGTGCAGTGAAAGAGGCAACCGGCGCCAAGATCTGTATCAACAAAGGCGACCAGTGGTTGTATGACAATCTGCAACAGCAAGTCAAATTGTTTGGATTCACGGCAACCGATCCACTTCCTGTCGATCATTATCTTGAACACGAAGAGGAAGTGAAAGTTGGCAACATCAGCGCTTCTGTAATCCACACTCCTGGACACACGCCAGGCAGCACTTGTTTCTGCTTGCAGGAAAAAGATAGTGTTCTGTTTTCGGGTGACACACTTTTTCAACATTCGATCGGACGTACTGACCTCTGGGGCGGCTCGTTTGACGATATCATCAAATCGATTTCTAATCGACTTATGACTTTGGATGACAGTACCAGAGTTGTGCCGGGTCACGGGCCTGATACGGATATTTGGTCTGAGCGAAAAGGCAATCCCTACTTGAATTAACTGGAGCGCCGGCTTCCAGCCGGCATCGAATCCTTATCCTCGGTCTGCTGAACCAGAACGTTGTTTCTCACAGACAGCGGAGAATCTAGCTTGATATATATCGCCGTCTTTTTCATGCACGTTGCGCTCACAAGTCTGATTTTTTCTGGTATGACTTCGCGCGAACCTGAGAAATGGACGAGCCCTCAAATTTTGATAGGGACAATTTTTGGAGTCTTACATACGGCACCAGTTCTTTTTACTGATGTAGTTATGATTGGTATGAGATGGATTCATGCCACTTGGTCGCTTGATTTCTTCATCTTTATCGGTCCACTAATTTTTTTGATCTTGGTGCCAAATCTCGTCTTGACGTCAGCGTCAGTGCTCATAGCCAGCAAACTATTCAAGACAGTTTATCTCCCAAAGTGGTATCACTGCTTCCTTGTAGCGGGTGTTATCTTCTTGGTCGATATAGTAATTGGCTTAGGTGTGATGGTGTTTCTAACGGTCGCCCCGTGAATTGAATTAAGTCTGCTGTTTGACGCTCAGGTTGGGACTTGGTCTATTTGCACCTTGCGCTGAACAAAAAACCATTGGCCATCTTTCTTTTGTAAAGTGTCAACGTATACTGCACTGCCAGGCAGACTCACCTTAGACCGATCGATAATTAGTAAGTAACAAGTTTGTCTGGCCTCATTGCCGTCGCCTTCGTTAACGAAGTTGCTCATGATGTGTCGCTTGCCGATTATGCGATTGCCTAAATCAGGCAGTAACTGTGCCAACCTTTCCTTGCCTTCATATCGCCCGGCACCACCTTCCCACACTCCATCGTCGGCCCAAGTCTCCAACCATCCCGCAATATCACCAGCATCCATCGCATTTGCATAAGCTGCTGACAGTTCTTGAATGGCGATTTTGTCTTCTGCGTTGAGAGTCATTACTGTGCTCCATTGTGATCGGTTAATCGAAGAATTATTTTCTGTGCACGAACACATCAGTTATTGGAAGTGTGATTGTACCGTATCGCCAGCGGCTCGAAGTCTATACTATTGAATTCTGGGTTGACGAGATTATCAATTCACGACGCTGATTCTGGGTTCCCACGCCTCAGCAGCGTAACCCAGTTTCTTCGCGGTTGCTATGTCGTCTATGGACTCCAGCCCGGCCCGGCTAGGTGCTCCTGAGTCCTCGTCAAACGGGTATAGCCGCCGCAAGATTAAGAGTAAGCATGGTCCTTAGTTCGCTTCTGGATTTCCTGTCATTGTATCGCTGACTAATGTCGAAAGTAGTTCGGCAAATGGCGAAATGTTTTGGTTCACACTTGCTTCTTCAAGCGCGCTCAAATATTGCTCTCTTCGGTTGTTGGGAATCACCGTCCACGGAAAACCACCTGAGGCTAGCATCACATTCATAAGGAAGCGCCCAACGCGACCATTGCCGTCCATGTACGGATGAATGTACACAAATGCAAAGTGTCCTAGAACGACTCGAACTGCAGTCTCTCGTTCCTCGCGCAGTAAATCAAACAGCGTCGGCATCAAGTCTCGAACTGCATCTTTGTTTGGTGGCAGATGTTTTGAATGACGTATGAATACTTGCTCTGATCTATAACCCGCCAAATCGGCAGGTCTTAGCAATCCGGCAGTTACACTAGGGGCGAATAGTTCGCGATACCAAGCACCATGATCTTCGTCTGCAACTGTTCCTCCATTTTCGCCCGAAAGAACGCGTTTGAGACTTTCTTGAACAGATTGATAAGATTGCCAGTATCCGCGTGCAGCCAAGGCATCATGCTGTTCGCGATCATTTTCACTAGTGTCAGGTTTCCATGTTCCAACTCTAACTCTCTCAATCAATTCACGGCTAACTCTGTAGCCTTCAATTGAAAGAGAGTGATATGCATCGGTGACGTACACGTTTTGCACATCGAGCAAATAGTTGGTCAAGTCGTTGGGCAAACCTGGAGCTTTGGGAAAGCAGTCTAGTACCGGTTGCCGCATTGTCTCCCACATCATTCGCATTCTACTGATGTAAGGTGAGCGTTCTCTTTTAGAGAAAGAAATCGGCGAAGGAACTGCAAACGGATCTTCTTCGCGACAATCGTATCCAGCAGCTTTCATCGTATTCTGGATGTCTTCAGCTAAGCGTGTTCTTCCGATGTTGCGAAACCCTCCGATCAATCGTCCCGCAATTCCAGCATGCCCACCTTCCAACAGAATATTCAAGACATCGGCAGCGTTTGCGATAGCCGCTAAGGCTGCACGAACGTCTGTGGGATTTTGGCGAAAAAGAGTTGGCGAAGAGAAGACCAATGCGGCAGGCAATGAGTAAACGTTCAATCCATCTTTGCGTTCTAAATGCATTTTCGAAGGAATAGGCATTTGAACATCTAGTATAGAGATATCGTTTGGTAGCAGCGTGTTGTTGTTGTTTCCTTTAAGCGTACGAACTATCAATTGATGGGGGACAGTTCGATTGCCAACCTGCAAACAAAGTGAGTGTTCTGGAGAAAGGCACCACTCATCGTCAAAGCGGTCACTGAAATAGTCTGAGCAGAATTGCCAAAACGATGCGAACCAAGCCGTGCTCTCCCCAACAGGTTGATCCGGCCTGGTCGGTATATACCAACCTTTCATTATTTGGCCAATGAAGCCATTCTTGAGTAGTCGCTCCCGATGTATCCTTGAAAGATCAGAGCTACGAACGGCAACCTTTCCGTGGCTTTGAAGTTGCTCAAGAGATTCAAGAGATTGGGCCAGTTTTTCGGATGGGGTGGACATGTTTTTGCGACTTATTAGCTTGTATTTACCGGGCTAACACTAGTTTATCATGTTGGGCTATTATTAGTTTATTATGTCGGACAATCGCTAGTTTATTATGCTCAACCTCGTTTGGTACAGCTTTTAGCGTTCAATTCTGGATCATAGTGAAAACCGACCAAATCATCTAGCTCCGCATCAGCGATTGAATAGAGGTAATATTTGGTCGACACTGATTCTTTGTTTTCGGGAAAAGGATCTTCGACTTCCTGGTTGATATCAATATGGCGTTAACATCAGTGCATGTGACTCGGAAATAACCCTCTGAAGACCAGGCTAGGACCTGTCTGCCGGCTGCGTTTGGATAGATGGACATACAACAAATCCAAGAATCATCTGATCGAGCGGACTAGCTGGAAATTCTTCTATTGAATTACTTATGCAGACTCGTCTTTAATAACTCGCCTTGCTCATCGTAGATCTTCCATTCGCCGGCTTTCTTGCTGTTGACGAATTCGCCTTCGTCGTAGAGTTTTCCGTTGGGATGATAGCGTTTCCAGTTGCCAATCTTTCCCTCGTTTTCGTCGAACGAGCCGGTTTGCATCAACTCACCGTTTTCGCGATACCACGTCCACGCACCAATCATTTTGTTGTTTTCGAAGCGACCGATTGCTTTGAGTTTGCTATTCAGTAAGAAATACTTCCATTCGCCGGTTTTGGCACCATTGACATACGTGCCTTCGCACGAAACCGATCCGTCTTTAAAATACTCTGTGTATGGACCGTCCTTCGGTTGTTTTGTTTTTGCTTTCATAAATACATCTTTGTTTGGTATGACTTGCTTAAGTACATGCGGTGGTGAACCTCTAGTGCGCTGTTAACCAGATCTTTTAGGAAACAAGAAAGAATCTCACTTATAAGACGCCCAGAAATAGGAAAAAATTGAGCACTGTCCATAGTATCACCATAATCATTAAGATTTCCCTTGGAAAAATGGATTTAGAGCAATGCTGATACTTGGTAGCGCCGCGCTCAATTGTGAATTTCAGCTATCCGCTATTATCCAACATCCGCGCAATTGATTGGAGCTTGCTGCAAAAATCATGGCAACGGAATTTCGATGATTTGAATTCTTTAGCGGAGGTTGAGAGGTTCTGACGATGTTTCGCGGGTCTCTCGAATCGTATTGTTGATTCGTCGTCTGAGATTTTGAGAGAGAGAATCTTTGGTATAATGGGTAATGACAGCTTTCTGTGCCATCAAACTTGTTTCGTATTTATTGGACCTGATGTTATGTCAAAAATTCTTGTATTGGAGAACGAAATAAATCTTGGCGAACTACGGCAGGCGCTAGAGCCACGCGGTCATCAAATTGTCGCTGCAGAGAGTATCCACGATGCCATGGAGCTGCTGGCAAGAGGCGATATCGAGATGGTCGTCTGTGCCGTGCACTTGGTTTTTGAAAGTGTTTTCGATTTTCTCAAGCAGGTGCGCAGCAACCCGGACAAGAGCCGCTCCCAATTGCCTTTCGTGTTTTATTGTGCGCAACCTGGGCTAATCGCCAAATTTCTCAGTGAGACAAATGCAACTGCTAGTGTGCTTTTGGGCGCAAACAAGTACATTTTGATGGACAAGTTTGATCCGCTTAGATTAGCGCTTGAAATCGAGCTGTGCTTCCCTTGCTTTGATGTGCGTATGGTATATAACAGCATTGAAGCAAGCAGCATTGAAGCAAGCAGCTAATCATACTGGCTGTCGGATTACAGGCAATAGTGATTCGATTTCTGCCCGGAACTCTTCTGCCTGGAATACATCTTGCATTATAAATTTGTCTGCGCCGAGAAGCATGGCTGTGGATCGCATCGTCTCAGACACAGATTTTGCTAGTTCACTTGGATTGCAGCAAAAGAATACGAATGGAATGCTGCGTCGCTCTGCATCGCCTTTGACAAATTTGAGTAGATCAAAAGCTGAGCTGTTGCTCAGGCACACACTGCTGATCACCATATCAAATGAAGTCGCATTGAGCAAAGTTATTGCATTGTCGACGCTTCTCGCGATTAGGAGCTGGTGAGCCCCTGCGCCTAGACTCAGCTTCATATCATCTATGATTTGTTCAACATCTTGCACGACTAAAATATTCGCCATTGTCGTTAACTCCCAGCTCTTGTGCGCTGACTCTAGTCGCGCCCTTTTTCACTGCTTAAAATCAGACTTCTAAAAGCGCTTGACTGTTTTTCTGCCTCTTGCGCTTGTTGTTCGTGAAACTCGGCTTCTTCCGTTCGGCCTGTAGCTCGTGCCCACTCGGCTAGCTTCTTTCTCAAATTGACATTCTCGTTGATTGAGCGCAAAAGCATCCAAGCGGCTGCGTCTACCGCCTCCGATTGCTCCTCCAACATGAGTTCTGCAGTATAGCTGTGTCCTGTATGGCATTTGAAGAGAGTCAAGGCTTGTTCTTGGATTTGCCAGACGGCTCCTCCACATGAAGGGCAGGTTAAAGCTGAAGGCGGATATGGTGCTACGTTACCGATTCCAGGACCGCCAAATTCTCCAACATCGGCTTGATCTTTATATTCTGGCATGACAGCGGTACCTCCTTTTTCTTGGTGCTCATCTGCCATGAGACTTCCTAGGAGCGGCCCAATGTCGATCGCTTTTAAAACGTGGTCCACCTTGGTGAGCGCAATTGCGCTCCTGGGCATTCCATCGAATACTGCGTCACCAGGGTCCTGGACGATTGAGCGCCCTCCATGGTTTTTAATAGACATCAGTCCAGAAGTGCCATCATTTAAAACGCCAGATAGTATGACACCGATGACGCGTGGACCGTAGGCATGCGCAGCAGTTCGAAATAGAACGTCGATCGCTGGACGTGATCTATTTTCTTTTGGACCATTTCCCAGACAAATTGAGCCACGTTTGACTATTAAGTGCTGATTTGGCGGAGCCAGATATACGCGACCCGGTTGAATAGTCTCTCCATCTTTGGGAATTGCGACCGGTATTTTGCTTCTCCGGTTCAACATCATGGCTAATTCACTGGGGCTGTGTCCAGGGGTTTGCTGGACTACAAACACTGCCGCCATTGAGTCGCTAGGCAATCCTTCGAGCACGAGCGAGACTGCCTCCACTCCACCGGCAGAAGAACCCACTACGACTATGTCCTTTACCGACGTAGGTAGGGTTTGCAATTGATCTGGTTTTTTATTCTGAATCGGCGATATCAGCAGTTCAGCCTCATCGGCTCTGCCGCGTGCCCGAAGGAATTGGACCAGCGCTGAAACAGTAATTTCTTTATCAGCATCATTTCCAATCGATAGAGCCAGTGCCAAAACTTGTTTATAAGCGCGTTCGGCCTCTACTACATAACCGGCATCAATCAAGTTTGCAACACCCGATAGCACCGTGATAAATTCAGATTGAGCTTCGGACATCGTTCCAATCTCCAGTTCCTAAATGATGATCAGCCGAGCGCAGAATAGCTGCATAGGTGGAACGCTGAGGGCTTCTGCAATGGCAATCACGGTCAATATATCTGCATCGACGTGGCCGGCTTCTAATTGATCAACCATGTAGACTGACAAACCGACTCGCTTACCCAATGTCGTGCGGAACATGCGCAGACCAAGGCGCGACTTGCGTATTCGATTTCCTAATTGTTTCAGTAACACATCTTCGCTTGCAGCAATAAGTCTCATAAAACCGAATGACTGACGGATTTATGTAAAAGTGCCCGGTTCGATGAAATCCGGTAAGTTCGAACAACTCCAGCTTGACACAATAGCGCGCAGCGGCGGATGCAGACTGAATCAGACAAACCGCGCAAAGCATCGTTGGCAAAGGGGCAGTGGCATAATTAAATCTATTGGACGAGCAACATCTATCTACACTGGCGGCAGGCTGGGTGACATCAAATATGGTGCATGGCACACCCTGATCGGTTCGTGGTTTGTCTAATCTTGTCTACGTCCATTTCGACTAAGTGCGGGACGTTTGAACAGTCGCGCCGCTAAGTATAACGCGTCCAAGCTATCCTCTATCCGCCATCCTTCTAGTACGAATCGGTGTTTTAGTAGATAGCAGTTCCAAACATTCGCGATTGAGTCAAGAATCGCAATTTGGTTTACGTTTCACTACTTTTTTGTCTGTGTTCCTGAGTCCATAGGCACCGCATATGGTTCTAATCGACCTGCTGTGTTGAGGCATAGCTAGATTCTCTAAGTTGGCAGCATTGGAATTTCTGGGGGCGAGAACAATGCACCAGTAACCCCCAATTTTGAATGGATGAGCTGACGGCATGTACTGATCACAATTAATGTTGCCTCCGAAGAGTGGTATCGCCCTAGGACTGACAATTCCGAATTTTATGCCTGATTCGGACCCGACGACCTCGTTGGCACGCGCGTATGAGCATGCTGCTGGGGGTAGATATAATGAAGACTTATAGTGACATAATTAGCCCGGTAATGATGACTTTATACTTGGTTGTAATTAGCTGAATACGCGCAACTCAGCATGGGTTGCGGCAGATGAATTTGGGCGCCGACAGGAGAGACAACACATGGCACGCACTGCGCAAGCGACGAGCAGACCTGACACAGTCGACGGTAGGCAGCTTCTCAAGGCATTGAGATCGATGTCCCGTGGAGACTTTAACATCAGGCTTCCTCTTGACCAAACGGGACTTTCAGGTGAAATATCTGCCGCATTCAACGATTGCATCGAGTTGAATCAACGACTGCAAGCCGAACTGCAACGCATCAATACCGTGGTCGGAAAGGAAGGGAAGATTACCCAGCGAGCGACATTGGGTGATGCTTCCGGTGCTTGGAATGACTGTATTCAGTCGGTGAACGGCTTGGTCGGCGACCTGGTCCGCCCAACCACTGAAGTCGCCCGAGTTATCGGAGCCGTGGCGAAAGGCGACTTGACTCAAACGATGGCGCTGGAGATTGAAGGCGGTCCACTCAAAGGTGAGTTCTTGCGCACGGCACGAACGATTAACACCATGGTTGAGCAGCTCAGCTCATTCACCTCAGAAGTTACCCGCGTAGCTCGAGAAGTCGGAACGGAAGGAAAGCTCGGTGGACAAGCCCAAGTGAAGGGCGTTTCTGGTACATGGAAAGATTTGACCGACTCAGTAAACTCCATGGCAAGCAACCTCACCGGTCAGGTGCGAAACATCGCAGACGTGACGACAGCTGTGGCAAAAGGCGACCTCTCCAAGAAGATCACGGTAGACGTAAAAGGCGAAATTCTCGAACTCAAAAACACAATCAACACCATGGTGGACCAGCTCAGCTCGTTCGCCTCTGAAGTTACCCGGGTTGCCAGGGAAGTAGGAACTGAAGGGAAGCTCGGTGGACAAGCGCAAGTTAAGGGTGTCTCCGGAACATGGAAGGATCTGACTGATAATGTGAATTCGATGGCAAGCAACCTGACAGCTCAGGTGCGGAACATTGCAGACGTGACGACAGCCGTGGCAAACGGTGACCTCTCAAGAAAGATCACAGTAGACGTTAAGGGCGAAATTCTCGAACTGAAGAAGACGATCAACACCATGGTGGACCAGCTCAGCTCGTTCGCCTCTGAAGTAACACGGGTTGCAAGAGAAGTCGGAACGGAAGGAAAACTCGGTGGACAAGCGCAGGTGAAGGGCGTCGCCGGTACGTGGAAAGACTTGACGGACTCCGTGAATTACATGGCCGGTAACCTGACAGCTCAGGTGCGGAACATCGCAGAAGTGACAACCGCTGTGGCTAAAGGTGACTTGTCCAAGAAGATTACGGTAGACGTTAAGGGCGAAATTCTCGAACTGAAAAACACAATTAACACCATGGTGGACCAGCTCAGCTCGTTCGCTGCAGAAGTAACCCGGGTTGCCAGAGAAGTAGGTTCTGAAGGAAAACTCGGCGGTCAGGCGGACGTTAAAGGTGTGTCTGGAACGTGGAAAGACTTGACGGACTCCGTGAATTACATGGCGTCCAACCTCACATCTCAAGTTCGAAATATCGCAGACGTGACGACAGCCGTGGCTAATGGTGACCTTTCCAGAAAGATCACGGTAGACGTTAAGGGCGAAATTCTCGAACTGAAAAACACAATCAACACGATGGTGGATCAACTCAGCTCGTTCGCGGCAGAAGTAACGCGGGTTGCAAGAGAAGTCGGAACGGAAGGTCGGCTCGGCGGACAGGCGGACGTTAAAGGCGTGTCTGGTACGTGGCGCGACTTGACGGACTCTGTGAACTTCATGGCTTCGAACCTGACAGCCCAGGTGCGAAACATCGCCGAGGTGACAACAGCCGTGGCGACGGGTGACTTGTCGAAGAAAATCACAGTGGACGTTAAGGGTGAAATTCTCGAACTGAAAAACACAATCAATATCATGGTTGACCAGCTCAGCTCGTTTGCGGCAGAGGTGACGCGCGTTGCACGTGAGGTTGGATCTGAAGGGAAGCTCGGTGGACAAGCCGATGTACAGGGGGTTACCGGAGCATGGAAGGGACTCACGGATAACGTAAATATGATGGCAGGAAATCTGACAGCTCAGGTGCGGAACATCGCAGAAGTGACAACCGCTGTGGCAAAAGGTGATCTGTCCAAGAAGATTACGGTAGACGTTAAAGGCGAAATCTTGGAGTTGAAAAACACAATCAACACCATGGTGGACCAATTGAGTTCGTTTGCATCAGAAGTAACGCGGGTTGCAAGAGAAGTAGGAACAGACGGAAAACTCGGTGGACAAGCCGATGTACGCGGAGTGTCGGGTACGTGGAAGGATTTGACTGACTCTGTAAATTACATGGCGTCGAACTTAACTGGCCAGGTAAGAAACATCGCCGAGGTGACAACAGCCGTTGCAAATGGCGACTTGACCAGAAAGATCACGGTGCAAGTAAAAGGAGAAATTCTCGAACTGAAAAACACAATCAACACCATGGTGGACCAATTAAGTTCATTCGCATCCGAGGTAACGCGTGTTGCCAGGGAAGTAGGAACGGAAGGAAAATTGGGTGGGCAAGCTGATGTAAAAGGTGTTTCCGGTACGTGGAAGGATTTGACGGACTCTGTAAATTACATGGCGTCAAACTTGACGGGTCAAGTAAGAAACATCGCAGACGTAACGACAGCCGTGGCTAATGGTGACCTTTCCAGAAAGATCACAGTGGACGTTAAAGGCGAAATCTTGGAGTTGAAAAACACAATCAACACCATGGTGGACCAATTGAGTTCGTTCGCATCAGAAGTAACACGAGTTGCAAGAGAAGTAGGAACGGAAGGAAAACTCGGCGGTCAGGCTGTCGTGAAAGGAGTTGGTGGCACATGGAAGGATCTCACTGACAACGTGAACTCCATGGCCGGTAACCTGACAGCGCAGGTAAGAAACATCGCAGAAGTGACAACAGCCGTGGCAAACGGTGACTTGACGAAGAAGATCACAGTAGACGTTAAGGGCGAAATCTTGGAGTTGAAAAACACAATCAATACAATGGTTGACCAGCTCAGTTCATTCGCATCCGAAGTAACGCGGGTTGCAAGAGAAGTAGGAACGGAAGGAAAACTCGGTGGACAAGCCGTGGTGCAGGGGGTATCCGGTACATGGAAGGACTTAACGGATAACGTCAATTCCATGGCAGGTAACCTGACAGAGCAAGTGCGCGGAATTGCCGGAGTTGTGACCGCTGTTGCAAACGGAAACTTGAAACGAAAACTGGTCTTGCAAGCGAAAGGCGAAATTGCCGCGCTGTCGGACACAATCAACGAGATGATCGACACGCTCGCGACATTCGCCGACCAAGTTACATCAGTAGCCAGGGAGGTGGGAGTAGAAGGGGTGCTCGGTGGACAGGCGCTGGTACCAGGTGCAGCAGGAACGTGGAGGGATTTGACGGATAACGTTAATGGACTTGCGGCTAACTTGACCACACAGGTGAGAGCTATCGCTGAAGTAGCGACAGCCGTTACGAAGGGTGACTTGACTCGAACAGTTGCTGTTGAAGCCCGCGGCGAAGTTGCTTCGCTGAAAGACAATATCAACGAGATGATCCGCAACCTGAAAGACACGACGCAGAAAAATACAGAGCAAGACTGGCTCAAGACCAACCTTGCCAAGTTTACGAGTATGTTGCAAGGACAAAGAGACTTGCTCACAGTTGCAAACTTGATTCTGTCTGAAGTTGCACCACTAGTGCGGGCCCAACATGGTGTCTTCTACATTAACGAGAACGAGGAAGGCGAAGGCTCACTCAAACTGATGGGAAGCTACGCCTATCAAAAGAGAAAACATTTGTCCGATCGCTTCAAAATGAGAGAAGGACTGATCGGTCAAACGGCGGTTGAGAAGCAAAGAATCCTTGTTACAAACGCTCCTCAAGATTACGTCAAGATCAACTCCGGTCTGGGCGAAGCAACACCGATAAATATCGTAGCGCTGCCCGTTATCTTTGAAGGTGATGTGCGCGCGGTTATCGAGCTTGCCTCATTCCAGCCGTTCAGTGATATTCACTTAGCGTTCCTTGACCAGCTGACAGAAAGCATCGGTATCGTGCTCAACACAATCGAAGCTAACATGAGAACAGAAAACCTCCTGAAGCAATCACAGTCTCTTGCTCAAGAACTGCAGGCTCAACAACAAGAGCTTACGGAAACGAACAAGCGCCTGGAGCAACAAGCAAAAACCCTGCAAGCTTCCGAAGATCTGCTCACTCAGCAACAAGAAGAACTGCAACAAACCAACGAAGAGTTGGAAGAGAAAGCAAGATTGCTGGCTGCTCAGAACGCGGAGGTGGAGCGCAAGAACCGAGAAATCGAGCAGGCAAGAATGTCTCTTGAAGAAAAGGCAGAACAACTTGCACTGACATCGAAATACAAGTCGGAATTCCTCGCCAATATGTCGCATGAATTGAGAACACCACTCAACAGCTTGCTTATCTTGTCGAAACTTTTGTCCGACAACGGTGAAGCTAACTTGACTCCGAAACAAGTTGAATTTGCTCGCACCATCCATGCATCTGGATCTGACTTGCTGGAGTTGATTAACGACATTCTCGACCTCTCGAAGATCGAGTCTGGAACAATCACTCTCGATATCGGAGAAGTTGAATTCAAGGATCTACATGAAGCTATCGAGCGAAACTTTAGACAGGTAGCCGAGACTAAGAAACTCGAATTCCATCTAGACTTCACGGACAACCTGCCTCGGGCATTAAGTACAGATTCTAAGCGTTTGCAACAAGTGCTGAAGAACCTGCTATCGAATGCATTTAAGTTCACCGAAGATGGTGGCGTCACCCTCAAGGTTCACCCTGTATCGGATGGATGGAGTCCCGACAAGCAAACCTTGAACAATTCACCGACGGTCCTTGCCTTCTCTGTCACTGACAGCGGTATAGGCATACCTGGTGACAAACAAAGAATCATCTTTGAAGCGTTCCAGCAGGCTGATGGAAGTACGAGCAGGAAATATGGTGGCACTGGATTGGGGCTGCCGATCAGCCGTGAAATTGCCAGCTTACTTGGTGGTGAAATCAGGGTGACAAGCGCTCCTGATGAAGGCAGTACATTCACACTGTACCTGCCAGTTAACTATGCTCCACCAGTTCAATCAACTAGACCAAGAAGCATCGTCTCTTCATATTCTGTTCCGACGGAGCGTCCTTATGACGCCCTTTCGCCAGATGTGCCGGAGACTCTAAACGATACGAGTATATTGTTGGAGAGTATTGTGGCTGATGATCGAGGCAGCATCCAGGATGACGACCGGGTTTTGCTCATCGTCGAAGATGATGTGACATTTGCCCGCCTGCTTTTGGATGAAGCTCGTGAGAGCGGCTTCAAGGGTCTTGTGGCGGTGAACGGTGCCGCTGCTATAGCGCTTGCTCGACGGTTCAGTCCAGACGCTATAACACTGGATATAGTGCTGCCTGATATGGACGGTTGGACGGTGCTGGATCGCCTCAAGCACGATCCAAAGACCCGCCACATTCCGGTTAACGTCATTTCGGCGTCTGGTCAAAAGCAACGTGGCTTCAAGCAAGGCGCGATCGGTTACTTCGAGAAACCGGTGACCAAAGAAGCGATCAATGAAGCGATGAACGCCATCAAAGCATTCATCGAGCGACCAGCCAAAAATCTGTTGGTCGTCGAAGATGATGAAACACAGCGCAACAGCATCGTTGAGTTAATCGGTAATGGTGACGTTGAGACAACTGCGGTAGCTTCGGGGGCGGAAGCGCTCGAACTTCTGAAGACCCATCACTTTGATTGTATGGTCATCGATCTCGGTCTTCCTGACATGACGGGCTCGGAGCTAATTAAGAAGGTTCAGGATGAACTCGGGTTGCAAAACCTGCCGATCGTTGTCTACACCGGCAAGGATTTGACTGCCAAAGAAGAGATGGAGCTCAGACAAATGACCGAGGCTGTCATCGTTAAGGAGGCTAAGTCTCCGGACCGCTTGCTTGATGAAACGGCTTTGTTCTTGCATCGAGTCGAGCATAATCTGCCCGAGTCGAAGCGCCGGATGCTCCAGCAAGCCCATAATCGCGACCCGATCCTTTCAGACCGCAAAATATTGATCGTGGATGACGATGTAAGAAACATATTTGCTCTTACAAGCATCTTAGAAGGTCAGCACATGAACGTGATCTACGCTGAAAATGGTCTGGAGGCAATCAAGCTGATTCAAGACAATCCTGATGTCGACGTTGTCCTCATGGACGTGATGATGCCGGAGATTGATGGATACGAAACTACTCGCAGAATAAGAGATATGGACCAGTTTAAGAATTTGCCGATTATCGCCTTGACCGCCAAAGCGATGAAAGGCGATCGGGAGAAATGTATTGAAGCAGGAGCCTCGGACTACATCGCCAAACCCGTAGACACTGACCAACTGATGTCATTGTTGCGTGTATGGCTCTATCAATGAAGTCGCTAATTCCCAAGCGCTGATACCAAGCATGAAAGACTCAATGAACACTCTCGAAGATAATGACGAGATCGAATCAATTGAAATCGATTTATTGCTTGACGGAATCTTTCGGCGATACGGCTACGACTTCCGAAATTATGCGTCGGCGTCTATACGCCGGCGCATTTGGAAGTTTGCTGAGTTGGAACAACTAGGCACCATCTCTGCAGTGCAGGAGGCTGTTTTGCATAACTCGACGATGATGGATCGTTTCGTGCTGTCTTTGACAGTGAACGTCACTTCCATGTTTCGTGATCCTGCATTTTTCCAAGCGCTGCGCACTGAAGTGGTGCCGATCTTAAAAACATATCCCATGATCAGGATATGGGACGCTGGCTGCGCGACGGGAGAAGAAGCCTATTCAATGGCAATTGTTTTGAAAGAGGAAGGAATTTACGATAAGTGCCGCATCTACGCGACAGACATGAATGAAGACGTATTGCGCAAAGCGAAAACCGGTATTTTCCCGCTTTCACATATGAAGGAGTATACGGATAATTACATTCAGTCTGGCGGCAAGAATTCTTTTTCGGAATACTACACTGCTAAATATGATTATGCGATCATCAACCAAGAACTCCGTCACAACATTCTCTTCGCTCAGCACAATTTGGTGACCGATAAATCATTCAACGAGTTCAATCTCGTCCTGATTCGCAACGTGCTCATCTATTTTAATGAAGACTTGCGCACCAAAGTCTTGGATTTGTTGCATGAGAGCATAGCGTCATTTGGAATTCTCGCCTTAGGCAAAAGGGAATCGCTCAAGTTCAGTAAGTACGAAAAGGCTTATGAGGAGCTTGATTCGGCGATGAAGTTGTACAAGAGGTGTGCCTGATGAGTTACAAGATAATCATCATTGGCTGTTCATCCGGAGGCTTGGCTGCAACGAAAACATTGCTATCAGGGATCGCAGATGACTGCACGATACCAATCATCCTCATCCAACATCGAGAGCAAAAAGCTGAGGTGAGCATGGACAATCTGCTCACCAATATGATGCAGCGATTTATCAAGCGCTCGATCGAGGAAGCCGAGGATAAGATGCCCCTCAAACAAAATTGTATCTATTTGGCACCAGCCGATTACCACTTGCTAGTTGAGCGCGATTGTCTTGCATTATCGGCAGATGAACCCGTTACCTATGCCCGTCCATCAATTGACGTGGCCTTCGATTCTGCCGCCAGAACTTATGGCAGTGGGGTAATCGGCGTGGTGCTGACAGGTGCCAGTAAAGATGGCGCCGATGGCGCAGCCAGCATCGAAAAGCGAGGCGGATTGGTAATTATTCAAGACCCGTTCACTTCTGAAAAAGATACTTTACCTAATGCTGCAGTGGCCTCGACTAGGGCACCAGTGGTGATGCCGCTTGATGAAATCGCTCCTTATATTTCAAGCCTCATACGCGAAGGAGGGGCTCGCCTTGCTTCCAGAGCAAACGGTTAAAATACTGGTCGTTGACGATCAGCCTGAAAACCTGATGGCTTTAGAAGCTGTTCTGGAGACTCTTGGTCAGAATGTGGTCAAGGCCCACTCTGGTAAAGAAGCACTTAAGTGCCTATTGCAAGATGACTTTGCCATCGTAATTCTGGACGTTAATATGCCGGGCATGAACGGTTTTGAAACTGCGTCATTGTTTCGTCAGAGAGAGAATTCGAAGCATACCCCGATCATATTTCTTACTGCTATGTACACTGAGGATTCCGATCGCTCCTTAGGCTATTCGCTAGGCGCTGTGGATTTCATCGTAAAACCTTTCAACGTGGAGGTTCTGAAATCGAAGGTAAGCGTTTTCGTCGATCTGTTTAAAAAGACACAAGAGATCACACGACAGGCTGAACTGATTTCTGAAATTGAAAAGAAACGGGCGCAAGAAGAGAAAGATCGACTGGAGACAGAAAAGCAACTAATCCACCAAGAATTGCTTCGGCAAGAAATGGAAAAAGAGTTGCTTGAAGAACGCAGTCGCCAATTGCAAAAAGCAGATCGTTTGAAAACTGAATTTCTGGCAAATATGAGTCACGAAATTCGCACTCCCATGAATGGCGTGATCGGTATGGCCGAGTTACTTCTGCATACGCCCCTGTCTACTGAGCAACGCGAATTCGCCCGCATCATAAGAGAATCAGCTCAGGCTCTTTTGATCATTATCAACGACATCCTTGATCTCTCGAAAATAGAAGCTGGAAAACTTGACCTGGAGATTTTGGATTTAAATCTGATACCACTCGTTGAAGGCACCGCCGAGTTGTTAAGTGAGCAAGCACGCTGCAAAAATATTTCAGTGATGACATTTATCGATCCTGAACTGCCGAAAGTATTGAAGGGAGATTCCGGGCGTCTGAGGCAAGTGTTACTGAACTTGATTGGCAATGCCATGAAATTCACCGAAAAAGGTGAAGTGGTCGTTCGTGCCACCAAGTCAGAAAGATCTAACGGCGCAGGCAAAGTAGTGGTCAATTTTGGCGTGAGGGATACTGGTATTGGGCTTTCAGAAGAGGCAATAGATCGACTTTTTCGCCCATTTTCGCAGGTCGACGGATCGACTACCCGAAAATTTGGTGGCACCGGTTTAGGCCTATCAATCTCTAAGCGTTTGGTTGAACTAATGGGCGGAAGCATTGGCGTGAGCAGCACTGTCGATGAAGGGTCCACATTCTGGTTCGAAGTTCCTTTTGAACTCGGCTCAGAAACGAGCATTCCCACCGTAGCGCCTGAAAAATTGCATAACACTCGTGTGCTTGTTGTCGACGATCAAGCTAGCGCTCGAACGATTATTCAGGCTTACGTTCATTCGTGGCTAATGAAGTGCGATGTAGCAAGCGGTGCCGACGAAGCGCTGCAAAAGTTAAAAGAGAAAGTTAAAGCCAAGACTCCATATGACATTGTCATAACTGATTTGTCTATGCCAGAGCAAGATGGTTTCAGTTTGTTGAAACGAATTCAGCAAGACCGGTCGTTGCGAACCACTAAGGTGTTTTTGTGCACCGGATATGATATCAAAAGCCAAGGTGAGAAGGCTATGGAATCCGGGTTTTCCGCCTATCTGACTAAACCGGTTCAGCAATCGCGCCTTTTCAATTCAATTGTAAAAGTAATGATTAATGACGGCGATGATAAAGCTGGTATTGCCATCAATTCTGATTCCTCACTAGGCGCATCAGTTCCGCACAAAGAGATGGTGCTCATTGCAGAAGACAATCCCGTTAATCAAAAAGTGGCACTTTTGCAGCTAAAAAAATTGGGTTACGAAGCCATCGCCGTAGGTAACGGACGCTCAGCTGTCGAAGAGCTGAAGCGAAGAAATTATCTGCTTGTCCTGATGGACTGTCAAATGCCTGAGATGGATGGATTCGAAACCACGAATGTTATTAGGAAGTCAGAATCACTAACCGGAAAACATATCCCCATCATTGGCTTGACGGCGCATGCGATGGAAGGTGATCGGGACAAGTGTATTGCTGCCGGAATGGATGATTATTTAAGTAAACCTACTTCGCTGGATAAAATGTCTAAGATGATCACAAAATGGACTCAGACATCAGGCGTGAACAATGCGATAGACAACTTAGAAGATCTCGAAATGGTGCTGTCAGAAGAATTGTTGGCCGAGCTAATGCCACTTTTCGTCACATCCACGCAAACTTCGATCGAACACCTTAGGGGAGCTATCGAACGGAAGGAGCTTCTGGAAATTATCAGCACTGCTCATGAGATCAAGGGTGCCGCCGCTGGCATGGGTGCTATGAAAATATCGGCGATCAGCAAAGAACTGGAATTTGCAGGCAAAGGCGAAGACTGGCAAGCCATCCCTAAACACTTTGGTCAATTAGAGAGTTGTTTTGCAACTTTAACGCAAATCGTGGACAAGCTACCGCTTCCTATCGCTGAGTAGTGCTTGCCCGACCACGAAAACCGCGTAATCAATCCAGCATAGTATTCGATCATGAAGACAGACTGCGCCAATGGAAATTGTATTAGCGCAGAACAACACCCAGCCGCTTGCTTAGTAAAACCAAGAATTTCGCTCGTATTAAGGAATAGGTCAGGGCTCTTCTCTGCACTGTCGCTCGTATATTTCCAAGCACACTTGCCACGACTTGCTCGTCTCCGGAACTGATCAGGAACGTATTACGTCTCGGAAAGGCAAATACAACTAGAAATGAGGACAAGTTCATGAATTTAAGAGTAATGTTTGTGTTAGGCGCAGTCGTCAGCACTAGTCTATTTGCACCAGCTGTCAACGCTGACACGATTACATCAGTGACAACGTCATCTGAAGCAGTACCGACTACGGTGCTTGAAACGCGTTCTACTACTGTGGAAAGCACACCAGTAATGATTAGAGAGCAGCCAGTGGTGATTATGCAGCAACCGGCTAGCCGAGAAGTGATTGTGATCAAGAAGAAACACAGTCATCACTTGATCAATGTCGGTCCAATTAAAGTGTTTTAGTCCACCACTTTAGGCTCGCACAATAAGTATTAAGCCCATGCCTTTGTAAAAGGCATGGGCTGCGTGCTTGGTGCAGGGACAGCGTGTCTCCAGCGTAGCTTGGTGCATAGAGGCGCACGCATCCCGTGTCTGGTGAATGGAGCGCACGCGTCCCGCGCGGGTCCCGCGTGCTTCGAAGCTCACGACGTCCACTTAGTACAATACGAGTGAGGTAGAAGAAACTCTTACGCTAAGAGCATTTGGATGCTCTCCATTGCCCGAGTAGCAGGACTACCTACCAGTGATAATTACGTACGACAGGATTATCAATCCAAGCGCCAGACTGTGATTCTGCGCCGGACATCGTCACACCACCGGATTCAGAACGAGAGCCGACATTGGCAATTCCACCTGAATCAGACTCTGCTCCAGAATTTAAAACGCCCCCGCTTTGGCTGGCGCCGCCTGAGTTGCGAGCGCCGCCCGAATCTGATTCGGAGCCGGAATTGTAGACGCCACCACTCTCGGAATCGCCTCCACCAAAGACAAAGCCTCCTGATTCAGAATCAGCGTAACTTGGTGCCAAACAAGCGAATGAGGTCGCAGCTACAATGAACAATGCTTTTTTGAAATTGGAAATCGACATTTATGACTTCTCCTTGCTAGTTTTGTCCTTGCCATTCTTGCTGTCCTTGCCTTCGCCTTTGCCCGATGCTTCGGATTTCTTCTCGTGAGTGCCTTTTGCTACCGCTTTGGTGTCACTATTAACGACACCTAGATCAGCAGCCTTCTTTAAGTCGTCTGTTGACGGATCTTTCTTTCCGAGTTTGTCGTATGCGAGGGAGCGATTGTAGTAGGCAATCCCCAACTTGGGATTTAATTCGATCGCTTTGTTGCAATCATCAAGAACTGCTTGCCAGTCACCTTTTTGCATCTTGGCGTGGGCACGATTGCTGTAAGCCAAAGCATGATTAGGAGCAATTTCTACCGCCTTGTTAGCGTCTTCCAGTGCTTTATCGTGTTCACCCAATTTGGTGTAAGCGTGAGAACGATTGATGTATGCCAATGGCAAATTCGGCGAGATTGAAAGCGCTGTATTTGCCGACTCTACGGATTCTTTGTGACGTCCAAGTTTATTCAAAGCATGCGAACGGTTGACATGTGCCATTGCGTTGTCTTTATCAAGCTCAATTGCTTTATCGGCATCAGCTAAGGCCTTTTTGTACTGACCGAGTTTGTTTTCAGCCCACGAACGGTTTAAATATGCATGACCCATTTTTGGTCTGATGCTAATTGCTTTATCAGCGTCTTGAATTGCCTTTTTGAAATCTCCCAGTCCATCGTATGCGGCGGCGCGGTTGCTATAAGCTCGCCCGTATTTAGGAGACAATCTGATCGCTTCATCGAATTTTTCGATCGCTTCTTTGAATTGACCCTTTACGACAAGAGCTGTGCCAGCTTTATTTGCCTCGAATGCATCGTCGCCTTTTTTGGTGGCTGCATCTGTGGTTTCCGTTTTTGTGGAATCTGCTTTCTTCTCTTTGCTGTCTGCGGCAAATACTTGAGCACCGCAGCTTAGTACTAACAGAGTTGCAAGGAGACTAGTTGAAGCTGACTTGGATTTGATCATAATAACCTCGGCTCGTGTGCGCTCATCTCGCCGAATTATAGTGCATTATGAGGCACACTGCTCAGCTGAATTAGATTGCAATTGGAAGCGGTATAAGCCAGCAATGGATGTCGTGGATTTATTGAGCTTTGGTCTGGCCTGAATCTGCCGTCACCAGCGCTTGAAATTCGGGAGACAATGAAATTTCTGTTGACTTTCTCTTCTCGAGTATCCAATCGAGCACAGCTTTTTCTTCGGCATTTGTAGTGAGGAAGTGGCGCAAATCGTCTTTGATTTCAGCAAGTGGTTTAGTCCCAGCAGGCTTCATCGCGGTTAGTTTGACAATGTGGTATCCGTAGTCGCTTGGGATGATGTTCGGATACACCTGCCCCACCTTGATCGAATCTACTTTCTGTGCAAACTCTTTCAACAAATGACTTTTCTCTTGCATCCCCATGTCACCACCAGTCTTTGCGGCGCGTGCGGCGATATCATCAGAAGAGGCATCAGCGAGTTTGGCGAAATCTGCGCCTTTCAACGCCTTGGCTAGCAAATCTTCAGCCTTTTGCCGCTGCTGTTGATCAACCATTTTCACCTTCATATCCAGATCTGCTTCGGATAACTTCGGCTCTTGTTGTTTGATTTGAGTGCGCATACTAGGCTGCTGTGGCGAATCTTTCTTAGGAGCAGCAATAACAATTTGGCTAAGCTGAATCATGTCGCCATGCTTGAAATGATCTTTTTTCTTTTCGTAAAACTGCTGTAATTCTTCATCTGAGACCTTTGCAGTCTTGCGAATATTATCGATCATTTTTTTGACCAATTCGCCTTGAACAATGTCGTCGCGTAATTGATCTTTCGTAAACCCGTTCGCAACCATTTGCTCAAAGACTTTATTCTTTTTGGCTTCTAGATAAACGTTAAATGCTCCTGGTCCATAACCTTTTGCCCTTGCGGCACCACATAGAAGTTCGCGATCCACGATTTGGTGCAACAACTGCTCTTCAATTTTAGCGGTGGCCACTTTGAAGGCCAGTCCAAGATCCAGCACGTACTGATCGAATTGCGCTGTTGTCTCGTGCACTGAATCAAGATGTTTCTTGACGACTCCTCCACTTGCTTTTTCAGCCTTTGCCGCCGTTGCAAGCAGTCGCTTCTTTTCATCTTCGGTCAGCGAAATGCCTGCTCTTCTTCCTTCTTCGATCAGCTGTCGCTGCATTCCTTGATCGGCACTTAAGGTAGTTTGAATTTGTTCTTCTTGCGTTTGCAGTGTGCGTCGATACTGGCCGATTGTGATCGGAGTGCCGGCGACCGTGCAGATTACTTCGGAATCAGGCATAGCGCCTAATTTGATTTTCTTTCGGGCCGCCTCGATTTTGGGAATTAGACCATTTCCGGAAACCGGTTCCGTTTTAGAAGTCTTGCTGTCTGTCTTGGAATCTACGGCGCCAGTAGTAGTTGTCGTGGCGGTTGTTGTTTTGGTTGTGTCAGTTTTTTCTGCGCTCTTGCTGCAACCTGAAAGCAGTGTAATGCTTAAAGACAGTGCCAAAACAAATTGAGCCGCCGCCCGATTACGCACCATTATCGATTTCAAAACGCTCACTACTCCAAATATCCGAGGATAGTCTATTCGAGGAGGGCCTGTGCACACTAGTGGGGCCTATGCAGCAAGCTGCCCGACTCCCCAAGCTGCTTGGCTCCTACAGCAAAGCTGCCTGACGTGTCAGCTAGCTTTTTCTTGACTATTAGCAACCATAGCACTAAGCAGTTCTTGGAGCAAATCAAGTTGTTCGGGTGGCGAAACACCTTGCGAACGAACCAAAATGTACGGAGTCGGACCGGCTCCACCAGCGGCTCCTGGCTTGTACGTGGTACGAGTGGCTAGATGTTTTGGCAGACGCGCTTGAATTGGCAACCATTGTTGTAAACGGAAATTGACCGACAATCTTATTCCTTGGGCTTCCGGTTTAATCGCGGTGACGGCAGCCTTACTTGCCAACAATCGTAAACGCACCACGGCAGTGAGTTGTAGGGCTTCCTGGGGTGGATTGCCGAATCTATCTTGCCATTCTTCCAGCAACATATTTAATTGGCGTTCGGACTTAACGTCAGCGAGGCGTTTGTATTCGATTAACCTTTGTTCGTTATCCGACACGTATGTTTCTGGAATGAACGCTGTAACGTTGATGTCTACTTGCGTGTCGGCATCTGAAGATACGCTCTCGCCTTTCAATTCAGCGACAGATTCTTCAAGCAATTTGCAATAGAGATCAAAGCCAACCGAGACCATATGACCGTGTTGTTCGGAGCCCAGGATGTTACCTACTCCGCGGATTTCCATATCTCTCAAAGCAATTTGATAGCCGGAGCCCAGTGAGGTAAATTCGCGAATCGCTTTCAATCTGTTTTGGGCAGTTTCGCTCAACACCTTTTGCGGACGGAACAAGCAATACGCATACGCTTGCACGTCGCTTCTACCGACCCGTCCCCGCAATTGATACAACTGAGCAAGGCCCAGTTTGTCGGCTTCATTAACGATGATCGTATTAACGTTTGGAATGTCCAGACCCGATTCAATAATTGTGGTGCAGACGAGGATATCGAATACGTGCGCCGAGAAATCGAGCATCACATTTTCCAGTTCCCGCTCGTGCATTTGCCCGTGACCAATAATTACACGGGCTTCAGGGACCAGTTGTTTGATTTCAAATGCGATCGCTTCGATACTTTCGACTCGATTGTGTACGACGTAGATTTGTCCACCTCTCTCCATTTCGTGAAGAATGGCTGTGCGTACAAGCGGCAATTTATACTCGCCAACGAACGTTTTAATAGGTGCTCTGTTAGCGGGCGGCGTATTGATCAATGACATATCGCGCGCACCGGACAATGCCATGTGCAGTGTTCTTGGAATTGGCGTTGCAGACATGGTCAGTACGTCGACCATCACGCGCAGCTGCTTTAACTTTTCTTTGTGGCCGACACCAAACCGTTGTTCTTCGTCGATCACGATCAAGCCTAGATCTTTAAATTGAATATCTTTTTGCAGCATGCGGTGTGTGCCGATAACGACATCACATTCACCCGAAGCTAGTTTGACCACAACTTCGCGCTGTTCTTTTGCTGTTTTAAAGCGGCTGAGGAGACCAACTTTTATTGGGTATGGTGCAAAACGCTCGCTCATCGTGTTGAAATGCTGTTGAGCAAGAATCGTCGTTGGAACGAGGATGGCGGCTTGCTTGCCGGACATGACCGCTTTGAAAATTCCTCTGATCGCCACTTCGGTTTTGCCGAAGCCGACGTCTCCGCAGATCAGTCGATCCATCGGTTTTGTTGATTCTAAATCTCTCTTGGTGTCGACAATGGCTTGCCACTGGTCGGGCGTCTCTTCAAATCTAAACGCTTCTTCCATCTCGTTTTGCCAAGGAGTATCTGCCAGGGCTGCAAAACCTTCTTGTTTAGCCCGCATGGCGTATAAATTAACGAGGTCTTCAGCAACCGCCTTGACGGATTTTTTGACGCGCTTCTTAACGGTTTCCCATTCAGCACCACCCAGTCGTGACAGTCGTGGTGCGCTTTCACCGGCACCTCGATAACGCGAGAGCAAGTTGATTTGATCGACAGGAACGTAAAGGCGGTCCTCACCAGAATATTGAACAGTCAGATATTCTCTTTGCTGTCCATCAACGCTGATGCGTTGAACGCCCACGAATTGTCCGATTCCTTGCTTGATGTGGACGACATAGTCGCCGATCTTCAAGTCTGTAACGGAGGTAAAACGATCGTAAGTTTTCTCGACAGTGGGTCTGCGATAAACCGTCGGCTTGCGCTTCAAGCCAAACATCTCAGTGTCAGTGATCGAAACTAGTTTCACATCTTCCAGTCTGAATCCGCCAACAAAGCCATGTCTGGTCACCCATACTTCTTGCAAGCTGCCTGCGGCGCGACCACCAGGTAAATTAAGCAGCTCTCCAAGCGATGCTGCAGTTTCAGGCACCGCACCATGTTCTGCGATCTCTTTGGCAATGGGGCCTTCAGTTGGTCCCGGTATATACGTAGCGGCAACATCCCACTCTTTTAACAGACCGAGAATGCGTTGAGGTTGGTCTGTCGAAATAAGAATGCGGTGACCATCCTTGCGCCACTGCCGAATGCGGTCGATGAGAACCTGCATCTGATTGCCGAAACGTTCGATCGAATGACAATCAAATTGAACAAGGGCAGTTTGATTTTCATTGTCAAAAATCGGCAGAGTGGAAAGATAAACACGTTGTCGTTCTTTCAATTTCTGCGACATCTCGGCGACTGACATGTGCAGAAGATTGGGCAATGGCAACAATCGTCCGGTCGACAAACCCTCGGTGTAAGAAGTATTCAACTTCTCTTCGTAAGATGAAAGCGACATGATCAACGTGTCCCACTCATCAAACAGCACCAGGGCATTTGGTGGCAAATAATCTACGAGCGTCGTAATATTTTTGTGCAGGTACGGTGAATAATATTCTGCAGATTCGGGATAGGTACCTGACTCGAAACTTGTTAAATCGTTTTCCATGACTGCCCGCAAAGTCTCTGCGGCCGCACTGTCACCAAGCTCTTCGATTGTTTTGTCAGCAACTGCTCTCAGCTGCTCAATCAACGCTTGAAACTCTTCCTTTTTCTTAGTATCGAGAATCACCCAATATCTTGGTGGTATCAAAACACTTTTCGCGTCTTCAACCGATCGCTGATTCTCAATGTTAAAGAGTCTGATCGATTCGATTTCGTCTCCAAACAATTCGATACGCAAGGGTTGTCCCGACGCAGGATAAATATCGATGATATCGCCCCTGATACTAAACTCACCTCGTAAGGTGACGACAGTTTCGCGTGAATAACCGAGGCGCACGAGGCGGATTGACAATTCTTTCGGGTCGACTGTGTCTGCGACAGACAATCTGAAATTATTTTCTGCAAGAGTTTCCTTATCCAGCACCCGTTGGATCAGGGCGCGGGCAGGGACCAGAACAAAGAATGGCTCGTTGGGAGCATCAACGACCTTCTGAAGCACTTCCATCTGGGCCGCGATATTGTCAGGGCTGCTGAGCACCTGCTCATATGGCGAAACTTCTGATGAAGGATAAAAATAGACGGGATATCGGGTTAAGTTGGAGAGTTCTTGCTGAAATCTTGACCCGGCATGGTTGTCTGGCACAATCAGGAAAAATGGACGTCTAACTTCATGCATCAAAACTGACAAGATCAGCGATTTTGCTGAATCAGCGAGCCCTGAAATGTTTAGCTCACCGGCGGCTGCTCGTGCCGTTCGAGCCAAAAGACGCGCATACTGAGGGCAGTCCAGAAACCGCTGGTGCAGTGCAGTTGCAAGAACGTTCTCGCGCATATTTTTAAGTTCGACCTGAATAAAAGGACACCGTTTTCAATTTTTAAGGCTCTAGTTTGCGCCTTAAAGCCCCTTCCCATCGTAAGCTTCGAATTTCGGGGAATATATGATCGTAGCATATTGCAATCGAGGTTGTTCTTTCTGTAACCCGCTATTATGTTTGAAAGGTTGAATAGCAAATCCCGTCAGATATCTGAGTTGAATTTACACAATAAATTGTTTGCGTTAAGAGCCTTGATATTTGTAGGCCTAATCTCTGTGTCGGCGGCGTCATTCGCATCCGCACCAACTTTAGCGCAGGAGCATGTGTTGATTTCGCAGCTGGGTGACCAGTCGGCAACTGAAGGCGGCGATAACGGTCAGCAGGAAGACCGAGGCAACATAAAAGAAGTCAATGACTGTTTGATTGCCGGCAATCGACTGATTGATCTCGGTCAGTATGCGGAAGCTAGAAAACAATTTATGGAGGCGCTCAAGCTGGCCCCTAATTGTGCTGGAGCTTACAACGGTATTGGCGCAACCTATCTGAGGCAAAACAACTTCAAACGGGCTGAAACTGAGCTGATGAAAGGTTTGAGCCTGGATGCCCTGAACGTGCACATCCTTAACAATCTCGGTTCAGCAACTTACCATCAAGAGAAATTTGACCAATGTGTACTTTATTACAAACAGGCTCTGCAGTTAGCCAAAACAGATGACGCTAAAGTCGAGCCCATGGTTAACCTCGCTAACGCTCTGGCTGACCAACGAAGAAATGACGAAGCTATTGATTACTTCAATCAAGCCTTGAGAATTCGACCAGACTTTGCGATGGCATATAACTGTCTGGCGCGAATGTATTACAACAGCAAAAAATATGAACTGGCGGCTGAAAACGCTCGCCGGGCCGTGAAATTTAAACCTGAATATGCGATGGCTTACTACCACCTTGGTTTGGCAGAAGCGGCGTTGAAGAACAAGGGAGAGGCTGAAAATGCCCTCGAAATGTCTTTGAAATATGAGAAAGACCCGAGCTATGCTGCCGATACGCGGCGGTTTTTGGAGCATGTGCGGAATTCCGGCTCAGGACCTGCTGACGTTGGAGCAACACCATCGGCTGTTGACATCGGCGAGGTAGAAAAGCTCATCAATGGACGTCAGTGGAAGCCTGCAGAATTGGCTATTCGGGCGCTTCTAGAGACGAAAGGTGATGACGCCGTTCTTTACAATAACTTGGGTTATGTAGTCGCTCACCAGAAGGGCGCCACGCCACACGCTAACTACGAAAAGGCTGTCCAAAACTACAAGAAGGCGATTCAATTAAAAAAGGGGCCGTTCCCATCAGCGCACTACAATCTCGGTCAAACTTATCGTTTGTTAGACGACGATAAGAGCGCGGAAGCGGAGTTTAGGCTTGCTCTTGAAGATGCACGAGCCACTCGCACTTCCATGGCGGTGGCACATAATGCCCTGGCCATGCTCCTGAAGAAGAAAAACAAACTTGTGGATGCGGACAATGAATACAAATCTGCTATTGCTCAAGCGGGTCTTGAGCTGCCAGTCATTCATTACAATCGAGCCTTATTGCTCGAGAAGATGGAGAAGACACGTGAAGCAGTGCGTGAATATGAGCTTTACCTCAAAGTCGCACCCCACGGTCTAAACGTAGAAACGGCTCGCGTGCGCTTGCGCCGCTTAGGTATCGAACGGTAGGGATAGCTGTCAACAGGGCGCCAATCTGTAGTACAATCAATTTCCGGGCTCTACAGAGCCTTTTATTGTCTCGAACGCAGGTACCGAAGATGAGCACGGTAGAAACTATTAGAGAAGAAACTATCGATGCCGCAATGGTCGAGCAAGTTTGCGCGATTGCTTCCGCGCGCGAAGCCAGCGTCGTTCCTGCCAACAAAGTGCGTGTCGCCGTCGCCATGAGTGGTGGCGTAGACAGTAGCACCACTGCTTTGTTGCTGCAACGAGAAGGATATGACGTAGTCGGCGTAACTGGCTGGTTGATCAAGTCAGGCAGTCGCTGTTGCGACACTGGCATGGTTGATGCAGCAAGAGTCTGCGAACAACTGGGAATTGAACATCACGCTGTCGATTTGCGTGAACTCTTTAAGAGTCAGATCATTGACCAATTTCATGAATCATATGCGCGGGCTCGGACGCCGTTGCCATGCAGTCTTTGCAATACTTTGATCAAGTGGGGCGCTCTTCTCAATTATGGGAAAAAATTGCTGCACGCAAAATATATGGCAACAGGGCACTATGCTCGCGTTATTGAAACTGAGAACGGACCACGCTTGGGACGTGCTTTGGATCGAACCAAAGATCAATCGTATGTGCTCTGGGGTATCACGATGGAGCAGTTGCGTTCTACTCTTTTGCCTCTTGGTGAATATACAAAAGAACAAATTCGAGCGATTGCAGTTGAAAATGAACTTGCCTCCGCAAACCGCCCCGACAGCCAAGACCTGTGCTTTATTCCAAAAGGAACCACGACACAGACGTATCTGTCTAACTTTCTTGTCGAAGCGCCAGGCGCGATTATTCACACCATCACCGGTGACGTCCTGGGTGAACACAAAGGCACGCATAACTACACGATTGGACAGCGAAAAGGGCTCGGCATCGCTGCCTCAGAGCCTCTTTACGTAACGTCGCTTGATCCGGAATTGCGCGTTGTTTTTGCTGGACCGAAGGAAGCGTTGTTGCGCACTGAGTTGACCGCTTCAGCAATGAATTGGTTGATGGATGACATGCCGGATGGTCCTTTCGATGCGCTGGCAAAAATCAGATACAACAGCGAGGCTGTGCCTGCAAGAGTGATTCCGCTTGCAGACAAGCGAGTGCGTGTTACTTTCAGTGATCCGCAACCGGCGATCACGCCTGGGCAAGTGCTCGGCATTTTTGATTTGGATGATACGTATATACTGGGCGGCGGCTGGATCGACTAGCCTGGGAGCGCCGGCTTCCAGCCGGCATCTTAATCTGGTCATCATATCGCTACGGTGCGCGCGTACCTCGACTATGTTTTACTTAAGGTTTTCGAGCGTCGCGAAATTGAGGATCCTGGGATCGATCCCGCCGCCTCAAAGTTAAAGGTACATCCGCAATATGTTCCCATGTACGCCTGTTTGATCCGTTTTGTATAGATTGAGCAGCAATGCGCTTTTGGAGTGTATTGTGGCTTTATTTTTCGTTGCCGAATCTAGTCCCTTGTACCTATAATGTAGCTTTCACGGTGGGTATCATTTTGCTTAATCGCCTTTCAACAGAACAGTATGTGCGCAAACAAAGCGGTGCTGCGACGCCGCGAATAATGTGGTTTGCGATAGCGCTGATTGCTGTTTTGTGCAATCTCGCGAGCCCCAGCGACGCTCGTTCCCATACGAAAAATGCGCCGACCACAACACATACTCGCCACGCTGCACCGATAGCCAGTCATCACGCTGCTTCGTCGCGTCACTCAGCCGAGCCAGTAAGTCACCATTCTTCTCGCCACTCTGAATCGAAAGTGAGTTCTTCTCGTCATGGAGCTTCCACTCGGAACACGCACGAAGTTGCTCACACTACGCGAGGCGGACGCGGTCGAACTCGCAATGTTGTCTCCTACGAGGGCAGCAAAAAGACGATAGTGGTCGTGCACCGCGGGCGCCACCGCCGCGGGGGTATTGTTACCCACGAAGTTGTTCGCGTTGTTAAAGCTGCACCACGATCCCGTTATGCCTATCCTCTAAGTTTCTTCTTGATGCACCCACCTGATTTCGAGCGCACACCTCTGCCCAGCGACGTCTCAAACAAGATTTCGCGATCGTTTCACCAGGGTTATGCCGATTCGTATACTGCGAGAAGCTTGGTTCGGGCCGGCATTGTCAGCTACCATCCACTTCGTGGTGGCATCTTCTGGCGCCGCGAGCCGGTGAAATATATCATTATGCATTCAACCGAAACCGGCATTCCGATCAGTGCGCAACGCGTGATCGAATCCTGGAGTTCATCAGGTTTGAGACACGCCGGTGCACAGTATGTGGTCGAGCGTGACGGCACGATTTTTCAAGCCGTTGATCCTGACCTGGGCACCGTGCACATCAACATTTTTAAGACCTTGCCTGGCATCAATAATGACAATAGTATCGGCATCGAGATGTGTCATACTGGGCATCAAGACTATCCAGCAGCTCAACAAGAATCTGTGGTCAAGCTGGTCTCATACTTGCAAGAACGTTATAAAGTTTCCGATGCTAACGTTATTACTCATCGCTATGCGCAGCAGGGCGATCATACGGATCCAGTCAATTTCGATTGGGACGGATTTATCGCCAGCAAAAACAGTTTTAGAAATCGCGCGATCGCTTATAAGGTGCGCAAAATAAAGGATGACGTCAGGGATTGGAGCACCACTGCAGCCAGTACGGACACGATCCCAGATGTTCCAGGTAGTACCTCTGTGCCAATTGTGCCAACTGGGCCTACTGTTCGCGAATATAATTACTCCACTCGACCTGCAATTCCACCTTCAACTGAAGCCTCAACATATTTGCAGCCGCACAAAACCATTAAAGAACAAGTCGTTCCAACCATACCGCCTGTAGTGCCTGTGCCAGAGCAGACTATGATCCTGGTTCCGCCTAGAGGCGAAAGTCCTGAACCGACAATCGTTGCGCCTGTCGCCCCTGTCGCTCCGATGGTGCTACCGAAGAATATGCCGAGTCTGCGTGGTCCGATTGAGATGGCTCCCCAGGCGGCGCCTGGGTTGAACACCACACCCAGCGATTCAAACATAGTTAAGTAAGTATCGCAAGTATCCGCGTAACGGCGTAAGCTAGTAACCGCATACACAAGTAGCTGCGAAACTAAGTAACCGCGTAAGCCAGTAACCGCGAAGGCTCAATTGCTTGCCATTGCCATTAGGCTTCGTTACGCGACGTCGTCGTCGAGTTCGCCATGCAATTGGTCGTGCAAATCTTGGTCGTTTAGTTCTTCGAGTTCAACAAGCAGCAAATCAAGCGCCGATAATGTTTCGAATGCGGCGAAAAACTTACCCTGGTCTTCCAGCGTCTTAGCCAAATGATAGAGAACGACTGCCAGCTCAGCACTCATTCCAGCAATCGTAAGCACCTGAGCCATCGCTCGGTACATCGCCTCAGCCTCTTGCCAGTGTTGGTTTATTCGAGCCTGTGCGGCTTTCTGCATTAATGACTGGCTGCTATTTTGGCGGTTCATGTATTTTCCGGCTTCAATAATGCGTCTGTTGGTTATGAAAGAAGATATGCGCAAGATATATGTTCCTCCAAATTGGAAAATAAAACACGAAACCAAACGGGCGACTTTACGTCAATTTACTAGTCGTAGTAATCCGGAAACAAGAAATCATGAACAGCTATGGAGAGAACTCTCAAGACAATTCGGTGCCCTCTGTGCTTCTAGGAGACGTGTCGGAAACGATGCTCAATTCTTTGAAGCGCCGAAGTGATAATTCAGACACCGGTCGCTGGTTATCTGGACTGGTGGATCATGCGCTGGATGTGGGAGCCAAAGGCGAATCCGAGCAACCCGTCACGATCATGGACCTGGATACGATGATCCGGTGGGTCGGTAAATTGTTTAATGAGTTCGAACTCTACAAGATCGAATTTAATCAAAAAGCAGTGGGCACCGACTTAATAGTTGCCTCTTCGCCCGTCAATCTGGAAAATTTATCTGCTTCTAACGATAGCTTTGAGGCGCATTTATCGACGCGATATTGGTCTATGGCATTCGACGCTTCGACGCGCAAACTGGATGTTTACTTGATTCCAGCTGAACTTTTGCTGGCTTTTACAACAAACCGTATCAACGACATGGACTACAAGCCCTTCATCTCATTTACACCACGTCGTCTTAACGAAGAATATTATTGGACCGTCGATCAACAACTGATCACTTTCGACATGCTTCCAAAACTCGCTAAAGAACTGTTCGGTGACTTAATCAACGTCGCCAGCGGCACCATCAAAGAGGATGAAGTCTATAGAAGTTCGTCCACTGAAGCTCCTTCGCCCGAAACTGATCCAAATGCCAGCGCATCAGCAGATCGCTCGTACGAGATGGAAACTCCGAGCGCTTCCGTCTTTGAGTCTGAAAATGGTGGTACAGATTTACTTAAATTCGAGGACCCGACCCATCCGGCAACTCCTGCATTCAAGGAAAGCGCTACGGATTTAAGTCACAACATCTTGGCGATTTGCGAGCATTACCTCGGTTCCATAGACCGTGAAATGCAGTCTGTTATTGAATTCGCTAGAGCGCGACCAGATGACGTAGATGAGCTGATCACCTGCAAGCAAATCCTGATCGAGTTAGGATCTCTTCGCGAGGCAACAGCTCAAACGGTTGAAAAAATGCGCGCCCTATCTCGACCAGTGTAGTCTTCGGCTGGACGCTCTTGCTAATTGTCGCGTTGGCTTTTCGCGACCTGAGCGCATTCTGCATGCACACCACATTTGGTGCCGCAGCACTAAGCGCGATGCTTCATCCATTTAGCGACAACGCCGCGTAAATGTTCCAGCAGGAATGGCTTATTCATAAAATCATCCATCCCGGCTTGCAAGCAAGTATCGCGATCCGAAATTCCTGTAACGGCAATTATGGGCACTCGCTGCTTCTTCTTTGCTTGTTCGGCTTCGCGAATTAATTTTGTTGCTTCCAGTCCATCCATGACGGGCATGCTGACATCCATCAGGATTAAGCCGTATTGTCCCTTGGAAACAGTTTCAACAGCTTCCTTGCCATTCACAGCTTCATGGCCGACCAGCCCAATAACCTTCAGTTGTGAGAGAAACAACCTTCTTAAAACCTCGTTGTCTTCTACAACGAGAACCATCTCCGGTTCTGCCTTTTCCACACCGGCTTTATTGCTATCTGTCTTTTTTACGAGGGATAGAGCTCGTTTCGGTTTAGGAGGCATGGCACCTTGTTTTAGAAGACGAATCTTATTGCAGCTAATTTACACTATTGCGCGCGCTGATTAGTCAATCTAACAGCTATGGTGTTCAAAAATTTCACCAAATGTGGGCTCTTAATTTGTCATGCGCACGTCATTGCCGAAATTGTAGAGTCGTAGAGGTGTTGCCATGGTACGTTTTAACTTTCCCGAATTGGCACAGCCGAGGCCCATTCCACGTCCGGGTCCGAATCCCCAACCTGTACCTTTGCCTGGTCCCGAGCCCGACCCGAATCCACCATTTCCTGAGCCTAACCCGATTCCCGAAACAGATGAAGTGGAGCCGACGCCTCAGGAGTAACCGGTTAATCGCGCAAACGCACGGTGTCTAAAATCTTGTAATCGTTGCTGTTTACGTTGCTTTCTACCAGGCAGACATCCTCAACTTTGAGGCGGATCGGCAGTGCCTCGTCAAGAGAATTAATTGCAGTTGGATCGACCCTGATTTCAACTCGATGGAAGGCGAGCTTATCCGCCGGCGTGTCAATGCGCCTGTCTAGCCGGATCAAAGTCACGTGGGGTTTAAAATCCTGGTTGTGTTCTTGTTCGGTTTGGGCTGTATAAAAGGGAATCAAACCTGTGCGGATCGTCCGAGCCAGCGATTCAACGGCTTGTGGAGTTGGTTTATTAGCAATCACGATTAGCCTTGGCTTGCGGGAATTAGGCCAGACCTCGGGTTTGGTAAATTCCATGAGCAAATCATTGCGGTCTTCTTCGTTCTGCATCTTATTTCGTTCGTAGATTACTTTATGAAGAGTCGAACTCAACTTGGCAACGAGATTTTGCTCGACAGTACCCAAAAACAGCCAGGTGATGTGCAACTTGACCGGCTTAACCCAGCGCGGCTTTCGCTCCCAGAGACTCTCTAAATGCTCGTTGTTAGACTGCAGAACTGAAAGTTTCTGCTGGTCGTCCTGGCTCAAGAATGTCCCTATAAATAGCCTCGGCATCTCTAGTTCTGTTCCACCGCTCGCGAGTAAAAGCTTCGATTCTCTTGCACTAATCTCTTAAGGTAATCGCTAACCTGGCTTGCTGGGGCGGTTTGTATATAAATTTCTTGAATTTCGTCAATGATTTGTTTAATGCCAATGCTGTCTGCATAGCGCAACAGTCCACCCCGGAAAGATGGAAATCCGAGGCCCATGACCATGCAAAGATCAATTTCTCGAGCATGCCGCACTATTTTTTCATCGAGGCATCGAGATGCTTCGTCCACCATCGGCAGTATCATCGCGTGGGCGATCGTCGTTGCCTGATCAGGAGGCAAACTTTTTTCAGAAATAACGAAGCCTAGTTTTGTTTGGAGATCGGCGTTAAATTCGATTTTTTTGTCATCGTGCCAGACGTAAGTGCCGCAACCACTCTCGCGTCCGATCATACCCGCGCTCAGGGCTTTGGATAAAGAGTCAGGAACTTTAAACCTACTGGCAAGCTTTTCGTTCAGAACAGTTGCAACTGTCCGCGCCAGATCCAAACCAATTTCATCCAGCACGGAAAATGGACCCATAGGCATTCCAAAATTAATAGCGGACTTTTCCAGCCAATTCACAGGAACACCGCTTTCAGCCATCCGTGCCGCTTGCAGGAGATATACTGTCAAGATTCTGTTCAGCAAATATCCTGGACTGTCCTGAACGGACATGGATAACTTGCCGATTTTGCTGATGAATTTTGTTGCTTGTGCCAGTGCAAATTTGCTTGTGTTTGGATGGGAAATCAATTCAGCGAGAGGCATTTTATCGATTGGATGAATCAATTGGATGCCAATGAAGTTTTGGTTGTTGGGAATGGATGCAGCAAGTGCAGAGATCGAATGGGACGATGAAACTGTTGCCAGCACCGCATCTGGTTTCATGATTTTTGCGAGGTGAGAAAGGATTTTTACTTTAGTGTCTTTATCTTCGCTGGCGGATTCGATGATCAAGTCGGCGTTTAGGATGTTTGGATTGTTTGCAGTGTCACGGAGCGTATGTTCGTTGGTTTCAATTAAGGATACTTTTAGGCCACTCGCGATTCCTAAGTTGGCTAGTTTGCCAGGGTTACGCTCCCAGGTTACGATGGATACCGAGTTCAAGCGCACATTGGAATTACGACTAGCGATTTTGGCAGTTTGTTTTGCTAACTCTTTTGAGAAAAATAAGAAGATCAAATTTCGGGCTACGTCGCTTACGGCGAGTTCAGCGAACGTTGTTATTTCTGCCTCTGTTCCTGCTTCAAATCCTTCGATCAGCCCAGTCTTGATCACGTCCAGCACTCGCAGCTGAGCTGGATATCTGCCCTTTGTTTTGATCCGCACCGATCGTGCACAAATGAAAAATAACTTGCTCAACTTTTCAGCGCTCTCGAGTGGCGCGATAATTTTTCTTTGTTCTTCAGGAATATCCAACAACTCTATCGCCAGTTGTTCAGCCCGTTCCATTAAGTTGTCAGACGGCACTATCTGATCGACAATCTTCATGTCGTAAGCGCGATGCGCATCTACGAGATCTCCACCGAGAATAATTTCTAAAGCATTGCGGATGCCTATTTGCCTCGGCAAGCGTTGGGTGCCACCAAGTCCGGGCACGAGTCCATGTCTTACTTCCGGTAGACCTAGTACCGTAATTGGTGCGTCGGTGGCAATCCGGCGGTCACAACATAAAACCAGTTCAAGCCCACCTCCGAGGCAAACGCCATTGATGGCAGCCACTGTTGGCTTTTTCAAATCGGCTAAGGCGGCGAAAACGTTGTGTCCATGTCGCGATAACTTCAATCCGTCCATTTGGTTCGAGAAGCGCATGATCTCGTGTAAGTCGGCTCCTGTTACGAACGTATCCGCTTTGCCGGAGATGACCACCATCGCTTTAACGTCTTTGTCATTCGCCACGTCTGTGATCGCCAGGTTCAATTCGTCGATAACTTCTGACGTGAGGAAGTTCAGTTTTCCAGGAGAATCGAAGAGCAAAAAGGCAACGCCGGATCTTTTCTTACGAACGATGATGTGCTGTGGTATCGCCTTGCCAGGCGAAAAGCCAGTACCTCCGGGCTTGTTGCTTGTCATTCGCTCTTTTTATTAAACTTCTGCCCGATCGCTTTTGGACCGCCCATTCCTTTAAGAAGCAAGGCGCCACCCGCCGCAAAAGGCAGTAGCATCAAGATCAGACCGATTAAGCTCATAGCTGGGAACTGCATCACAATACTGCTTAGCACTGAGAAAATTATGATTGCGCACGTTCCCGTAATCATGATCCAAGGAACCTTGCTCTTCGGATCGTAAATTAGCCAGCCGATGCCGACCAGCAACGGAAGAAACAGCAGTCCAAATCCTCCGCTACCTAGTCCGAGCATTCCCATCATTCCAGTGCCAACTCTGACGTGCTGAAAAAACATGAACAGACCGGTAAGGATTAGTCCGATGCCGCTAAAATACATCAGATCGTTTTGAACAGGTGTGGCAGGAAGCTGCTTCTTTTCGACGAGCGACATGAGGTCGCTCGATTTCTGGGGCGCTGTCAAATGTTGTTGAGATGGTGTCGGCGTCTCTTTCAAAACAGCGGACTCCAGCTCTTCTAACTTGCGCTGGATTTCTTCATCCTTTTTAGTCATATGACCTCGACGGTGCGGATTCGCCGGTTACTAGCATATCACTTCGATACTACTTGATAAGTTTCCTGACCAACGGTTTCCTTGAAACGTTGGGCGATTGGCATCCTCCAACCGACGCCAAATGCTCGCGTTGTCACTTTTAGGCCGGGAGCAGCTTGATGGCGCTTGTATTCGCTTCTGTCAGTTTTGTTGATCACGTCCATTACGACTTCTTTCTTATAGCCTAGTCTGACAATCTCGTCGGGCTTGCGTCGTTGTTCGACGTAAGCTTGCAGGATGCCGTCCAGCACCACATATGGAGGCAGTGAATCCTGATCGGTTTGATTTGGTCGCAATTCGGCAGAAGGTGGCTTTTCAATGGTCGAGCGAGGGATGATTTCTCTGCCGGCTTCCTCGTTTATGTATTTGGCCAGGTCGTAGACAAGCGTCTTGAGCAGATCCGATATCACTGCAATGCCACCGCACATATCACCATATAAGGTGCAATAGCCGACCGCCAATTCTGATTTGTTGCCGGTCGTCAGCACCAAATAATTGAACTTGTTCGACATGGCCATCAATATGGAACCACGAATACGCGCCTGTATGTTCTCTTCTGAGACATCGCGATTGGTGCCTTCAAAGGCTGGACCGAGCATCTCGTTGAACGCCGCCATCGCTTTCTCAATTGGTATGACTCGGTACTCCATGCCCAAGTTCTTGGCTAGGGCGGCTGCGTCATCCAGCGAACCTTGTGAGGAATAAGGAGAAGGCATAGCGATGCCAACCACGTTTTCGGCTCCCAAAGCCTTAACGGCAATTGCCGCTGTCACAGCTGAGTCGATTCCCCCGGACAGACCAATAATAGTCTTGGTGAAGCCACATTTGCGAACGTAATCTTTGGTGCCGAGCACAACCGCTTTGTAACTGTTGATGGTGCGGTCGTCCGCGGAAGGTCTAATGATGCCGTTCAGCACTTGCACGGATTTTTCGCCCGGCTCGATATCGACATAGATCAGATCTTCTGTAAACTCGTTGCCTCTGGCAATCAATTCGCCATCGGCATTCACCACAATTGAACGACCGTCAAAAATTAGCTCGTCGTTACCGCCAACCTGGTTGACGTAAATAATGGGAATGCCATGTTTCCGCGCCTGATTGCGCACTAGTTCATGGCGAATGTGCTCCTTTCCAATTGAAAATGGCGAGGCTGAGATGTTGACCAGGAGCTGTGGATGCAGCTCGACTATTCGCTCGATCGGGTCAATAAGATATCGGGGCTTCGTATTTATCTGCTTAGAATTCCAAATATCTTCGCAAATTGAAATTCCAACGCTAATACCGTCGATGGTGACAGGCGTGTATTCGCGAGCCGGTTCGAAATATCTGTCTTCGTCGAAAACATCGTAGGAAGGCAGCAAAGTCTTATATCGCCGCGCTTTAATCTCTCCGTCCTCTAACAGCGCGCAGGCGTTATAGAGAGGTCGACCATTGCCGTGGTTTGTATCCACAAAACCGACCAGAACAGAAATTCCTTCGACGCTTTGACGGAGTTTATCGAGCCCTCTCAAATTCGCGTGTACAAAACTATCTTTTAAAAGTAGATCCATCGGCGGATATCCGCACACCGCAAGCTCGGGAAATATGATTAGTCGCGCCCCTCCCTGCCTGGCGTTTATGGCAAAAGCAATCATTTTATCGACGTTTCCATCGATGTCCCCGATGGTTGTATTGATCTGACCCAGAGCAACTTTCATGCAAGATACCTACGCAGTGTCATATATGTCTCAGATACCGAACGTCTTGTAATTATCGCACTTCACAAGACCCACACGAGAGTTTAATCTTCGCACTTTTGCACTGTCGGTAGCTGAAACACTCAGTTGGTGGCGTTCTTGGAACGCCGCACTCCATCTGGGGATCGGCAGGATATACCTCATTTGAGGTATCTTTCTGAAAGTGCCTGGGTATAATGTCAATATTCGGGTTTCTTACTAGAAGTTAGGTGCGGATGAGGTTTTATCAGGGATTTCTCCTAGGATTGCCTAGGCAGCAAGCTGCTCGGCTTATCGGTTTGGTAGTGGCATTGACGGCTACTGTGGCACCGTATTTGATGTGCCAAGCAGCCTCGTCTCCAGAGGGTCTTGCCGATGGGCCGGGCATTTGGATGAATATGTGGAATTACCCCGAGGGCAACTACGACACATATTGCCAAAATCTCCATGCGAAGGGTATTCGAAATCTCTTCGTGCAAACTTCGCGCAGTAATACCATTGCTGTAACCAGTCCAGAAAAATTGGGACCGCTAATTGACGCTTGTCACAAATACAAAATTCGCGTCATTGCCTGGTCGTTTGCCGAACTGCACAATCCACAAGCCGATGCCGACAAGCTGATTGAAGCGGCGAGATTCCAGAGCCCAACCGGGCAGCGCATAGATGCCATTGCCGCAAACATGGAAAAAGACTTGAGTCCAGCCAAGGTTGAACCGTACAGCCGCCGCATGAGGCAGACGCTCGGAGCTAACTATCCGATGGTCGCTGTGGTCTACAGCCCATTGAACATGGCACCACAAGTTGCCCAGATTCCCTGGAAAATGCTGGACCACTATTACGATGTCATTGCCCCGATGAATTATTGGAACAGCAAATACAAAAAGCTTGACGCTTACGACTACACGCGTTCGACCATCCAGCGAGTGCGCCAGCTGGTCGGCCGCCCAGACGTAGAGATTCACATCATTGGTGATGCGATGGGCACCAATTCCTCAACCATCACTCCATTCTTTAAAGCTTGCCAGGAAGGACAAGTCACTTCCGCCAGCCTCTATCCGAATTTTAAAATGACCGCTGAGCAGATGGAATGTATCGGTCACTACTCGGAATATTTTCCGGTCAATTCACGTTTCCGACTTGCAGCTTTGCGAGAGATGCTCAGAAATGGAACGATCGAATCGCCTGCTAATTTGGACCCATCAACAGCGATGTCACGCGGAGATTTCTACAAGTTACTGGTCCGTCATATGTATGCAGGCAAGCCTCAGGCTGATGCGGGAATGACGGGCGAAACAGCAGCCAATTTCTTAGACCACAATGGCGTTCTGCGCGCGGCCAATGCTTCGCCAGAGTCGCTATCGGCGACCTTGCCTCCGAGTGAGGCTTTGCGCGTCGTTGCTGCGATGGTCGATTTCAAGTCGAGCGGACGTCGTCCCCAGACATCGAGTTCAACTCAACCGAGCAAGCCCGGCGGACATTGGTTCTCGCAACCCGCATTTGCCGAAGGCAATTCCAGCGGAAATTCGAAACCACTGAATTATCTTGACGCTGCGCAAATTGTCCTGCAAGCCAGTTCCGGATTGAGATAGTTTCCTGAAATGGAGCGCACTCATCTTGAATGCTTCGATCCGCCAGTTCCGGATTGAGATAACAGCAGTCATTGTTTGTACGTGCCGTATCGTGATTTAAGCCACCAGCGTTTTATCGCGGGAAGCGACTGCGATGAGAGAAAAAAACCCAGAGTCGGAACGAGAGCTCCAAGCCAAAAACGCTCAGTCCCAATCACGTAGAGCAGCAATGCGGCGAGCACGTAAGTAATTCCACATATAGTGAAAGCGCGAAACAGGCTTACTTCCCATCCTTTATCAGCATCGACTCTGGCATTGCGCTGTTTGATCAGCTCAATTTCTTGCTCTAGTTGTTTCAATTTTTCTTCCGTCAACGAGCAACCTTACCTCTAGAGAAACTCAGCCGTGAAAATTGTAGCGGGTATCCGCCAACGAAACCTTGAAAATCTGATGTTTGACCGCCCCCCTGACGGGTACAAAAATGATAGGAATTCGAGAGAACGGCAGTCCCAGGTGCTTAATCGGTTCAACGGAAAAACCCATGTGGGGTTGACGTAGTTCAAGCTAATAGATATATTGTGGCGATTCTTCTATATATGCAGCCAACAATATGCCGCTCTTTGGAATCGCACGATTAAAGTTGTCCAGATCAACGAACAATAGAGTTTGAGCGTTAGAAGCATTGGATTTTTACTAGATTTAGCAGCGTGCGGAACAAGTGACCGTGCGCATCTCACACTTGCGGTGATTCACAATAACCGCGGAGGTTTTGCTCATGATGAATGTTCAAGTAACCGGACGCAACATAGACCTTACTCCAGCTTTGAAAGAGTATTTGCTGGATAAACTTCAACGCTCGCAAAAGCACTTTGACCATGCACTCAATGCAGTTGCGCTTCTGAGTGTGGCTAAGAATCCGTCTGTGGCAGACAGTCAAACTGCCGAGGTGACGATAAAGCTGAACGGTGCTGTGATTCGCGGCGAAGAGTCAACCGAGAATATGTACGCGTCAATAGATTTGGTCGCCGACAAAATCGAGCGCCAACTGCGCAAATACAAAACTCGCTACTACAGCAAGGGCAAGGCAACTGAGCGACATGGACCGGAAAATCTCAACGATGAAAGTCCTGACCTTGTTGAAGATGACGAGTTTGAGGTTGTCAGAGAAGCAAAAGACGTTGCTCTTGATGAGATTAGACCGAAAATTGTGCGCTCCAAACGTTTCCCTCTCAAACCGATGATGCCTGATGAGGCTTGTAAGCATATGGATTTGCTTGGACATGACTTCTTCATGTTCATCAATTCCGAGACAAATCAGGTTAATACCGTGTATCACCGACGGGATGGCAATTACGGGTTGATCGAACCTGAAGTCTAAAGGCCAAGTTCTTTCAAATTTTTAGGCATTCAGGGTAAATACTGTCCTGTCTAGGTTGTCGATCAATTAGAATCGATAATTGGACGTGTGTTTGAGTGATTTGAGGTTTGTAAGGTGGCTAGCGGCTTTTCAAGACGTTCTTTGGTTGTCCAATCTTTACTCGCGTTTTCCCTGTCATTGCAGTCTACGGGCTTCTTTCCAGCCAATATGGCTTGGGCGGACGCAAATTCAGTAATTGCCTTGAACAATGAAGGCGTCAAGGCGCTTAATTCGAATAACTATCAACAAGCTATTAAAAGTTTTGAAGCAGCTTTGAAACAGGACCCAAATTACAAACTTGCCAGAGACAACTTGGCAATCGCGCATAACAATTATGGACTTCAGTTGCGCACCAATCCGGCTGAAGCTCTTAAACAATTTCATCAGGCTCTTTATTTGAATATGAGCAATGCCACCACTTTGCAAAACGTGGAAGGCATTATTCGCATGATGGGCAAAGATCCGAGGTCTTATGCGGACCGTGTTGCTCTTGGCGACCAGGCGCGCTTGGCTGCGGATTTCGTGGGCGCAATCATTGAATATGGCGCAGCATTAAAACTCAAAGACGACCCGAAATTGCACATCAAGCTTGGCGATGTTTATCGTGTTCGTGATGAAACGGATAAAGCCATTGCCGAATATCAAGCTGCAGCTAGAACCACGGATGGTGCCGATGTCGAAGTGAAGTTGGGACAAGCTTTTCAGGCAAAGAAAGATATTCCGAGTGCTATTGCTGCTTATGGCAAAGCTATTGGTTTTAAGTCTGACGATGCAGATGTTCAGGATGCCTTGGTGGCTGGTTGGGAAGAAGCACTGAAAGAAAATCCGCTTGCTCCTGAAAATCATATTGGTCTTGGTCAAGCATTCCAATATCGCGGAGATTTTGGTCAGGCCGAAGAAGAGTACAAACAAGCGATTCGCTTTAGCCCTGGCAAAACGAATCCACTTGCCAGTAAATTGATGTCAGGATTAGCTGCTTCGAAAGTGCAAGCTAATCTGTCTAAGCACGTCAATAATGGCGTTGATTTGCAAGCGAAGAAGCAATATGACGCCGCTATCGCTGAATACAAACTGGCTCTGCAAGCCGATCCTCGCAACGCTAAGGCCGATGAAATTTGGAAAAATATTGGCACGGCGTATCAGGCGAAAGACGACTATGCCAGTGCACTCGATGCTTACAATCAAGCCTTAAAAATCAATCCGTCAAATGATGAAGCTAAGCAAGGTATTCAAACTGCAAGCAATGCGCAGAAAGACAAGCTTGTCACCGAAAAATATGGCTCAGGTGGTGTCAAGTTTAAAGCAGGCGATTTCGATGGTGCCATTGCTGATTTCTTGGCGGTATTGAAAGTCAATCCAAACGATCCGGACACTTTGTTCTCACTTGGCGCTTCGTACCAAGCGAAGAATGACTTTCCGAATGCGATTAAGTGCTATCAACAAGCAATTGCTGCTAATCCTAAGAGTCAGCAGTTTAAGGATGCTCTCGCAGGCGCGTATGTGAAACAGGCAGCACCAATAATCGCTGCTGCTGTGGCTAAGCACCAAGCAAAAGACTATGACGGAGCAATTGCCGGATATACACAGGCACTACAGATAACACCAAACAACGCGGCACTCTGGTACAACATTGCTAGTGCTGAATATGCAAAGCAAGAATACAATCGTGCTAAAGATGCTTATCAGAAAGCTCTAGGACTTGATCCTAAGGGACAAGTCGCAGACTTGTATTTGATTGGTGCCATCGATGAAAACTTTAACCGAGTTCCCGAAGCTATCCAGGATTATGGCAAATATCTATTAGGGGCGCCGACTGGTACATATGCAGCCGCTTCTAAAGAGCGTCGGGATGCTTTAATTAAAGACCCAAAGAGCTATCAAAAGATCAAGTCTGACACTGAATTGGCGAACGAAAAAGCCGCCGACGAATCGTATCAACAAGCAGTTAAACTACAGAGTTCAAAGCAATACGATCAGGCTATGGTGCTCTATCAAAAAGCATTGCAGATAGCACCAAACAATCCAGATTACGTTTTCGCTCTAGGTACTTTGTATCAAGCGATGGGCAAGTTTGCTGACGCTGCGGATTGGTACAAGAAGGCAATTCCGTTAGCACCAAACAATAAAGATTTGCCGAAGTACTTGGCCGAAGCAATCAACTTGCAAGCGGGACCGTTATTTGATCAAGGATCAGCGAAACAGACCTCAGGAGACAATGCTGGAGCCATTGAATTGTACAAACAAGGTCTTGCGATGTCTCCTCAGAACGCACGTGTTTGGACAAATCTTGGTATCGCATATCAGCAATCGGATCAATTTGGGCCGGCGCGCGATGCGTATCAAAAGGCTTATGAGCTTGACGCTAAGGGAGAAATTGGCGATCTGTATTTGATGGCCCAACTCGATGAAAACTCAAATCAAGGTGGTAAAGCTCTAGGCGAGTATCAAAACTATTTGAGACAAGCACCAACTGGTCAATATGCTGCAGCAGCTAAAGAACGCACAAAGGCTCTGGGAGCCAATCCTGGGAATGTGGTGCATCTACAAACGCAAGGACAGCTTGCGCAAACTAAGCAAGCTAATGATGCTTACGATGCTGGTGTTAAGTTGCAACAAGGTGGCAACCTAGATGGCGCAATTGAAAAATACAACGTCGCAATAGCTGCTAATCCGACTGAATCGGCTTTTGTGTACGCATTGGGAACAGCCTATCAAGCGAAGAAGGATTACTCTAATGCGATTAAGTGGTATCAAAAAGCGCTTGATCTTGCACCGACTAACAAAGACTATTTAGCAGTGATGAAGGCTGCGAGAGCAGAGCAGTCTGGTCCTGTCGTCAATGAAGCGATTCAGAAACAGACTGCTCATGACTTCGCTGGCGCAATTGAGTTGTACAAGAAGGCACTTCTATCTACGCCAGACGATCCGACTTTATGGACTAACGTCGCAAGTGCGTATCAGCAAGCTGAGGATTTTGCCAACGCCAAGATGGCTTTTCAAAAGGCGTTAACGCTAGATCCTAAAGGACAGGTCGACAATAACTATTTCTTAGGCATACTCGATGAGAATTCCGGGCAGGGGGCGGCAGCTATAGCCGACTACGATCGCTACATCAGAGCTCAGCCGAAAGGAACATACGCTGTTCAGGCTCAAGGACGATTAAGTGATTTGCGCGTTCATCCTGCAAGCACACAGAAGATCGTGACTGCGGCAGCAGCCGAGGCTGCTAACGCTGCTGCTGCTGCTGACTCCAAGAAATCGGGTGAAGCTCAAGCGGCTTACGACGCTGCAGTTAAAGCACAAACTGCGAACAACCTAGACGAAGCTTTTGTTCAATATAAGAAAGCCTTAGCGATTTTTCCTACCGAAGCAACGTATTGGTATGGTGAGGGAACCGCATACCAAGCAAAAAATGATCTCGAAAATGCTATTGCTGACTATAACAAAGCTGTCAAATATAATCCTCGCGAGAAAACCTATCAGCAGACTTTGGTAGCTGCGCAAGCGGCCGTCAATGCAGTGAAAGCCGCTCCACTTGTCGATGCAGCCATCAAGAAGCAAACGGCCGCTAAACCCGATTTACCTGGCGCCATCGCCGATTACGAAGCAGCACTGCGATTGAATGACGATGCGTCCACTAACCTGAATGCAGGCACCGCCTATCAGGCGGCTAATAACATGCAGAAAGCTTTGGAGAAATATAAACGAGCTATCCAATTAGATCCAAAAGCTTCAGCGGATGCGATGTATTACGCAGCCACTGTATACGAATCGCTTAAGCAAATTCCTGCTGCAATTGCTGAATACAAAAGATACCTGCAAACCGCCCCAACTGGGCAGTTCGCGAATGATACAAAAGCTCGGATTAAAGCTTTGGGCGGACACTAATTTGCGGGAACTAATTCGCTTTTGATTGGTCTAATTAACCATAAGAAAGATCGAAAATAAAAATCGATAAATACTAAAAGAGAGCCGGCGCTAACTGTGAGAGCGCCGGTTTTCTTATAGAAAGTCCATTCTAGGGTTTTCCCTGTTTCGTTTGATTTGCGATTAGTCCACAATGTCTTCTGTCGGGTGTTCAGCTTTTAGTATCATTCATCGAAAAAACGACCGCAGAGCCATCTGCGGTCCCTCCTTTGATATGCAGAGTTACATTTGGTATGGACGAGAATTTGTGAGTAAGTATCACGCAGTGAGGGGAATTGAAATGAAAGGATATCGTCTACTTATCGTCGCTGCGGTTGCGCTGATGTCGTCTCCTCTTCCGTCAATGGCTGGCAATCCAAATATCGATCAGCATATGTGGCATGCGCGAAAGCAAGTTCAGCTCACAGACGAAAGTGCTCTCCTCACAGATCTGCGCAGGCAAGGCAACCTGTCGCAAGTTGTTGTGATCGAAGCGCCTACGCAGACACAACCGGCGCCTCCTCCAATTATGATCAGACCCGGTCAAAATTCGCCTGGCGTGACGATCATCAAAAGCGGTCTGCCTGATGCAGGTTTTCAAAGCAGCATATCTCCTAACAGTCCAGGAAGAATGTTGTCCAATTTGCCAAATGGCATGTCTACCAACCTGCTCGCTGGAAAAATGATTAATCAGGGTCCTAAACCGATAGCTAGTAAGCCTGCAGTGGCCTCCTCAGCGGCGCCTAAAGTTGAGGCATTCCCAAGCGCTCCTAAAACGTTGGTTTATTCAAGCCAACCTTCAAGTTCTGGCATGCTGAGCCGAAATGTTTCCACTGACGTGACAGGACATCTTCAACGAGGCTCTTTGCTGGCGAACCAATCGCACCGCTAGTGGTGGCAACATATGCTTTTCGAGGGCGCTGCTTGTCGGCGCCCTTTTCTACTCGCGATTCTGGCTCTGGTCTCCACGCCGTTCACGTCCACACCTGAATATTCATTAACACGTCCCGTTTTCTGAATGAAAATGACTGTTTTGTGGCAGATAAATAGTACTAATCGGTGCACATAGTGGCTGAAGCCGAAGTAACGCTGAACTATAAGAGTTTGCCTGTAAAGGTCTCCTGTCTAACCTTGACGGCGTGCTTACCCATAGGACTGATATTTTGCGTCTGGTCTTGGGTCGTGATTCTTATTGCCATTTCGGATGGGTCCATTCAAGCGGCCCCTACTGCTGTGTTGATTTTCGCCCAAATAGTGTTGATGTCCATGCTTGTTGCCGGCGCCACTCTGCTGTCAGATCGGACGATCTTTATTAGTCGCCAGGGAATTTCTCTGCCTGTTTGGATGTGTCCTGCTCTCGCCTATAGATCTCATCATGCATGGTCGAAAATTCGCAATATCACTTATCGCCAGAACATCCTCACCCTTTTCTTTGAAAAAAGCTTACCCGCTCGTATTTCGTTGGGAGCCCTAACAGGGGCCGAGTCGCAACAACTTCTCGTAGCTCTGGACGTCTGGTCTGGTGGTGGAGCGAATTTTCCCGAGCTCGAAAGCGCCAAGGCTGATATGCACTTGCTCGGCGCAGATCATAAAAATCAAGGTTATACCGAAATGTGGGAGGAGGAACTGACTCGCCGCTTTGGCGCCACAAATTTCATTCCTCTTGAACCAGAACAGAAGGTCGCAGGAGGGCGGTTTACGGTCGAAAGACAGTTGGCGTTCGGGGGCTTCTCTGCCATTTACTTGGTGCGCGATCCCGGTAATAGACAGTTTGTCTTAAAGGAAGCTGTTGTGCCGGAAGACGCTGAGACTGCTGCGCATACAGAGGCACTTCGCTTGTTTGATCGCGAAGCGAGTTTACTTGCAGCACTTCATCACCCACAAATTGCTCGTGTGTATGACAATTTCATTGACAATGGCAGGCACTATTTGGTGCTCGAATATATACAAGGGCAAGACCTTCGCAAGTATGTTCGACAGCACGGCGCACCACCCGAACAGAAGGTCGTTGATTGGGGAATTCAAATTGCCGAAATCATTGCTTATCTCCATGGTCAGCCTATTCCCATCGTGCATCGAGATATCTCTCCAGACAATTTGATTGTTGATGATGCCGGGTTGATCCACCTTATCGATTTTGGTGCATCCAATCTTTTTCTCGGCACCGCTACTGGTACCATGATTGGTAAGCAAGCTTACATGTCTGCCGAACAACTACGCGGAAAAGCGAATACAAAAAGCGATCTGTATGGTTTTGGTTGCACACTCCACTATCTCCTCACCGCAAAAGATCCCGAAGCTCTGACGGTCTCCAAACCGTCATCAGTTCTTCCGAACATCAATCCAAAGCTAGATGCACTTGTTTCTCAATGCACATCACTGGAAGCGAGCGATAGACCAGAGTCCGCGGCTGATGTTGCGAAAATCCTTAAGGGACTTGCGAGGGTGCCTGCATGAGCTACGGGTGCGGCATGACTGTTCCCGCAAAATCGCGAATGGTTGTCATTCCAGAAGAGTTTGCTATCAGTTACTGCCCGAATTCGGAATTTGAAAGAATTTGGAGACCGCTGGTAAATCGACTTCCCTACGTGATTTGCGGATTTATTTTTATGGTTGGTTTGCTAGCATATTTCAATATGTTAGACCCGATCATTCTCTTTCTGGGACGGCTGTTGCTCAGCCCGCTCAAACCGCTTTTGCAGGCGGCTCCTAATGCTGCGATAGCGAGTGTAATTGATTTGGTCGGAAAATTATCGCTTTGGGTCTATGGTGCTGTGGCGTTATTGGCGGCGCATTTTGCGATTATGCGAGCGGAACAACCAAGCCATCTCGGCATCACAAAGTCGGCCCTGCTTTTCACCCAGTTCCAAAGAAACGGACGAGGGGTTCACTGGGTTACCCAAACGATTCCATGGACTGACATCAAGTCAATATCGGTGGTTAGGCCTAAAGGTACTAAGGCAGCCACTGATTACAGAATTAAGTTGATTGGTAAAGGTATTCACACCAATGTCAGTATCAAATATGGTGACTTGATTGTGCCGGCGCAGCGAGAGATATTGTTGCAAGCTCTAAAGCTAGGTGTGCCGGAACTCGCATTCGGCAACGTGCCGCCCGATGAAATGTTCGCAGTCTTCAAGCCAGCGCGTTCAACTGAAGGATTCACGGAGTTGTGGCTCAACGAATTGACGGCACCATCGAAGCGCGAGAAACTCACCCCACTGACGCCCGGAATGAAGCTTCAGAGCGGCGAATACACGATCACCCGCAAGCTAGGGACCGGAGGACAGGGCACAGTCTATCTTGCCACGCGGAATAATCTAAGTCAGGTGCAAACGGTGGCGCTCAAGGAATTTGTCATGCCCGTGTTTCCTGATGCGCGTGTGCGCAAATCGGTCGCCGAAAAATTTCAGCAAGAAGCTCATATGCTCAGCCGCATCGATCATCCGCAGATTGTCAAATTATTTGACGTCTTTGTAGAAGATCATCGAGCTTACCTGGTTATGGAAAGGATCACTGGTAAGACTTTAAAGAAATTGGTTGATGATCGAGGCCCGCTCTCCGAGGCAGATGTGGTCGCATACGCCGTGCAGATGTGCTCCATTCTCAACTATTTGCATGCGCAAAACCCGCCAGTTATACATCGCGACTTCACTCCGGACAATTTGATGCTGTCCGACGAACAAAAGATTTGTCTCATTGATTTTTCGGTGGCACAACAGATCGAAATCAACATCACGGGTTCTGTTGTGGGCAAACATCTGTATATGGCGCCTGAGCAATTTAGAGGCAAGTCATCCGCTGCCAGTGATATCTACTCTTTGGGCGCGACACTGTCTTTTCTTCTGACAGGAAAAGAACCGGAGGCGATAGCCGTTTCTCATCCTCGTCAACTAAATGAATCTGTATCGATACAAATGGACAATCTGGTTTCCGGTTGCACTAGAATTGACGAAAGTGAGCGACTTACACTTGAGCAAATCAGTCGTGAACTGCAGACTGAAGTGAAAGCTGATGTGTAGCTGAATTGAGACCGAGCCGGGAATCATGAAGATACTTTTGACTGGCGGCAGTGGTGACTTAGGGCAGATGCTCTGCTCATCTTTGGTTGGCATGGGTCACACTCCGGTAGTGTTTGATTTGTACCGCCCGGCTTTGCCCGATCAGCAGAACTCGCCCCAGCAGATAGCTCTGGGCGTCCCAATGATCGAATTTATTGCAGGCTCGATTCTTGATCGTGAGCAATTGAAGACGGCGATGCAAGGCATTGACATTGTCGTGCACATTGCGGCGTGGCATGGCATCCATGAGTTTCGAAAAGACAAAACCGTTTACGAATTTTGGGATTTAAATGTAGGTGGAACGTTCAATGTGTTCCAAGCAGCCTTTGAAGCAGGCATCCAAGATATTGTCTTTATTTCGAGCACTAGCATAGATGAGCGTTATGGACTCTACGGACACACGAAAGTTCTCGGCGAAGAGATCGCTGCAACATATGCTTTCAGGAACGCCATGAATGTAATTACTCTTCGACCGCGTGCTTTCATTCCGCCATGGAATCGAACTGTCTATGAGAGTTTTATCGAGTGGTGTCAGTGGTTTTCTAAAGGCGCTGTGCACATCTCCGATGTTGCTCAAGCAGTGATTAAAAGTATCGAGCTGTTGTCCACAAAGGATCATCAACTCCACAATGCACCACTATTTCTTCCCGTCGATGGTGCTTATCAATACACCGATGAAGATTTAGCAACCTGGGACGTGGATGGTTCAGGCACCACTTTCAAACGTCATTACAAGCCGTTTTATGATTTGGTTGTGACTTTGGGACTGGACCCTTCAACGAGGCCATCGAAAATCGACATATCTGAAACTCAAAAAGTCTTGAACTATAAACCGCTTTACAGCATGAAGACTATGCTGCTGGAATTAAAGATGTATGGTGCAGCAGGTCCGTACGCCGATCGAAAATAATCCGCTATGCGAAATGGAGCGCGGCTCTTCTAGCCGCCTATAATCCGGACGAGCGAATTGATTCACTACGGGCGGTGTGCACATAGTAGTTCGGGGCGAGACTGAAATGCCGCGCTCCATTTCGTGAACTCTGTTTTGGTGTGGCTAGGTGTAATAGTCTTCTGGAATTGTTTCTGTTGGACGCCAGTCGAACTCGCCGACCAGTGCTCCTTTGTATTGCAGGAATACTGAACTCATCATCTCTTTATCGATTTTCGGCTGATGGAATTTACTTGAGAGCACCCAAGTGGCGGCTTGGTTTGGGTTGAGCGCTTCGCTTTTCGTCAGTCCGATGATAAGAACTAACAGGTGTTTGCACAACGCTCCCCGCAGCCCTCCACACGGTTTCAAATTCTGTGTGCAGCAAGTGAAGTTTCCCTGTTCTGTGAGCAGACATGAATACACAAGCTCTTGATCGCTCTGGCTGCGAACAACGCCGATAACTTGGTCAGGAGTGATCTGCGAAAACAGTTGAAATCTTTCCTTCTTCAACATCTTAAGAGCTTTATCGATGCGTTCGAAGTCGAAGTTCTAATTAATCTGATCAATAAATTCAGTATAGTTGTTAACACCTTTGGACAATGCGCTCTTTAGTTGAATCTCTTGTCGAGGATCTACGCCAGTGCCTTTCCAGGCTAGACTATCGCCGGGGAAATCCGGGGAGAGGATGGTTTTTTCGTCGTATTTTGTTCCTTGGAAACTGGCACCGGTGGTGGTGCTTCCAGTGAAGTCAGCACCGCGGATGTCTCCCTCATTGAACTTACTGTTGGACAGATCGGCATCTTTGAATATGGCATTTTTGAAATTGCCCTGATAGCAAAACACAGACTTCAAGCACGCGCCGCTGAAGTCAGCTCGATTAGCGTTTAAAGAAGAGAGATTGGCTTTCTCGAGATTACATTTTCGGAATGTAGATTTGGCGTACTCTGAATTGCCGATTGAAGAAGAGATCAAAAGGCAGTTGTCGAAGTTGGAACCGCTAAAATCAAGGCGCTCCAAATTAATGCCGGTCAAATCCTTACCTGATAAATCCCGTTTGGTGAAGTCAATATTGCTATCCACTTTTTCTCCACTTGGCCGGGAGTTCCAGAGTTTGACAGCAGCGCCGCCTCGATTTAAAAATGACTCAAGCATCGCCTTGATCGAATTCCGTCGGTACGTTCCGACTTCTTCCTCTTTCATTGGTTCGACGGTGTTTTGATCAATGCCAAATAGCTCACACCAAACACTTTGAACCGTCTTGCGCAATTGCTCATCACCGCCTGTACAGGTACAAGTTTTGATGAGGGGTTTCATGTCACCTATATATGAGCGTGCCGTACTGAATGCCGCCTCAAGTGAAGGCACGTAGTCGTTGCGCCGTGCATGTAACCAGGTGCTTCCTTGAGACGAACCTCTACAAGCTGAACGTGTTTCGAACAGACAATGACAATCTCACTAAAAAGTTCGCCGTCTTGAACTAACATCGAAATATCGAACTTCCGGTACTGAGTTACCGCTTGAGCAATCTTCGCTATCGCTCCGCTCGTTTCTACTTTCATGATGTTCTCCAACTAGTCCTTGCCACACCTAATAACCACGCAGTTGGCATCTCTAAACCGATTTAGGCCGAGTTGTTCGTCATCGTTGAATCTCTTCTCTTACCGATTGGCTATTTGATATCTTTCCTGTTGGTGCCTGATCATTTAACTTTCGAGTTTATTTTCTGACCGGAAGGTTTTTTACTCACTAGTTTTGAGGTCACCTTTGGTGCCGATTTTGCAGGGGACGAAGAGATTACTTTTTTCTTTTGAGTTGGTGCCGCTTTTTTGCCTGAAGAGGATTTGACAGTCTTCGCTGCAGGAGCAGTTGGTTTGCTAACTTTTGGTGATGTTTTGGGCTTTGAAGTTTTCGCGGTCGGAGTGTTTGCGGTATTCGGTTTAGGTGTTGCGACAGACTTCGCCGCTTTAGTTGGGGGTACAGTCCTCTTCGCTTCTGTTTTGAGCGGGTCTGAACCTGCTTCAGAAGCTGGCGAAGCGCCGCAAGTCCCAGCTTTTGGGTCTTGAGACTTAGTGTTTCCAGGTTTGGTGTCAGCTGTCTTGGGCGCTTGTGCTTTGGCTCCGAAAGACGGCAATGTCTGCGGTTCAGGCATTGTTTCGCCACACCTGGGGCAGAATTTGTATTTCCGATCGGATGTCCATTTCGCTCCGCAGTCAACACAAAGGACTTCGAGGAAAATCGATTTGCCGCAATCGGTGCAAAACTTTCCTCCGCTGGTGCGTGCATTACAGTGCGGGCAGCGAGAGACTTGATGCTGACTCATGTCACGCCCGCCGGTCTGGTCGCTTCCAAGCGCGTTGGTGAAGAGCTGAACTTTGCCAGCCTGCGCTTTCATGGAGACTGCTTCTTCTGACAAATTGGGAGCGCAAAGTCGACACTGTTTCATCTCGACATTGAAGCAATTCTCCGGGCAAACCCAGCTGTTGCATCGATTGCATTGATTGAACGACTTCTTTGCTTCAGTGACGGCTGCTGTGTAGGCTTCCTCCCACTCCTTGCCGCGCAGTAATCTGTGAATCTGTTGGCTGGCAATGCCGAGGTTTTGGCCGCTCTTCATAATCCAACCGGCAGCAGTAACAATTGAAGAAGCAACGCCCATTGGGCTGTATTGAAAGCACGTCATATGGCTTGTTTGGCATACGTCGCACATGAATTCGAATTGAAAGCCTGTGTCGTCAGACCGGTCTTTGTACCGCCTGGTAAACGAGATTAATGTCATGCTTCGTCTCCGTGCACCGATTGCCTTATTTATGTACCACTCTTTTATAGGAGGATATCCTGACTTGGAGATTAGGTGGAGATTAGGATATTTTCCATTCGAGAAAGGTTGCTTGTTGCGATACTATCTGTGGTGCAGAATTTCATTCTCTCTAAGTCAAAGGATCTTTGATGCTGACTAATCTGACCCTAAGTTCCGGACAAGAAATTCCACAATCCGAATTTGAATTCACGTTCGCTCGCAGCGGTGGCCCGGGCGGGCAAAACGTGAACAAGGTAAACAGCAAGGCGGTTTTACATTGGGACGTGGTATCGAGCCCCAATTTACCTGAGCACGTGAAGTCTCGGTTCCTTGCAAAATACGCTAGCCGGCTTACTCTCGAAGGCGTTTTAGTGTTAACTAGCCAGAAGCACAGGGATCAGATTACAAATGTGGACGAGTGCCTGGAGAAGCTGAAAGAGATGCTTGAATCAGTGATTAATCCTCCAACGCCGCGACGCCCCACCCGTGTTTCCAAAGCGGCTAAGATTCGGCGCACGGAAGCAAAGCGCGAGATTGGCAAGAAGAAACAGCAACGCCGCTCTCCGGATGCTGACTACTAAGCTGGAAGCACCGGCCGTTGATTCGCGATAAATGTGATCGAATTTTTAGTCCGTTGTACGCTTGGTGATACAATTGCCGCACTAAGGCATCCGTTAGGGAGCTCTTCTCTCCATCCGTCGATGGGGAGATTCGATATTGCATTTGAAAATTTGAGGGAAGTACACATGGCAGATAATGATTCCGTTGTAGCAGTTTTTCAGAACCACTCCCAAGCCGAAGAGGCTATTAAGGAACTTCAAAAATCGGGCTTTGATATGAAGAAGCTCAGCATTGTTGGCAAGGATTACCACACCGAAGAGAATGTGGTTGGTTATTACAATCTTGGCGATCAGGTCGCAAACTGGGGCAAGGCCGGAGCCTTCTGGGGATGGATCTGGGGCCTGGTATTCGGATCTGCATTTCTTTTTATTCCAGGAATTGGTCCTGTAATGATTGGTGGACCAATCGTCAGCTGGTTGATCGGCGCTCTTGAAACAGCTGCTGTGGTTGGTGGTGTCAGTGCACTTGGCGCCGCTCTTGTTGGAGCTGGGATTCCGAAAGATAGCGTGCTCAAGTACGAGACTGCCTTGAAAGCTGACAAGTTTCTTGTTATTGCTCATGGCACTCGCGAAGAAGTCGAGAAAGCAAAATCAATTCTCGACACTAACAAAGCTGAAACATCAACTATGCACAGCGAACTTGTTGGTGCGGGTGCCGCATCGAAGTAGCCGCGCGTATGCTTCGTCAGAAAGCTCCTCGGTTTTCTGGAACGTTATTGGTAAATGCTTAACTGCAAACATCAGTTTTTGATGTATGTGGTCGCTAAAAAAGCAAGAGTCGGCCTGATGGCCGGCTCTTCGCGCTTCCTGTGTCTTTTTTAAGTAATGTGCGCAGCGTGGCGTAATAATGTACGTTGCTAATGAATCTTAGCGGCGACAGAACGCGAATATCTACTAAGCGCAGTTCGTATAGACATAAGGCAATGAGTTCTAAAGCAAGCAAAACGGTTCTCATAACAGGCTGTTCATCTGGTTTTGGAAGGCTCATGGTCGAGTGCTTCTTGGGCTCAGGTGATTGGAGGGTGCTGGCAACGACCAGACATCCAGAACAGTTGAACAATATAACGAGCGAAAATCTGATCGTGCTTCCCTTAAATGTCGCATCAAATACTGAGCGAACGAGTATCGTCGCGCGAGTGTTTGAGTCTTGTTCCGGCAGCTTGGATTGTCTGATTAATAACGCGGGGTACGGACTTTCAGGACCGTTAGAGTCCTTGACTGAAGAACAGATTCGACTGCAGTTCGAAGTCAATTTCTTTGCGCCTTTATTGCTGACGCGCGACTTACTGCCGGCTTTGCGTGTAGCGAAAGGTAAGGTGATCAACATCTCTTCTGTGCTTGGATTTATTGGAATGCCACTCCAGAGTCTGTATGTAGCGAGTAAATTCGCCCTCGAAGGATTGAGCGAAAGTCTCTCATACGAGCTAGGTTCTCACGGAATACAGGTCTGTTTAGTTGAGCCTGGAGGATTCCGCACTCGTTTTGTTGACAATATAAAATGGCCGATTGATGCTGGCACCACAAGCAACTCTGTTGTATATGAGCCACAGATGCTAGGTTATCGCAGATTTCTGACGCGCAAGATGAAACAGCCGGGCAATGATCCGAAGCGTGTTGCAGATGCTGTATTTGCCCTCTCGAATAAGGGTGTCGTACCGTTGAGAGTACGAGTAGGACAGGATACTCAAGCGCTCTATTATATTCGTCGCTCGCTACCTCAGAAAGTCGCGGACCATGTTCTGCGAAACATGAGCAAGAAATTGTTGGAGATTAGATGAATGGCTGATATCCAGGTACGGAATAATTTGAGCGCACCGCATGCGGGTAAGGAGTCTCCGCTTTACCGGATGATTTTGAGTAAGACTGGCATGTCTTTAGAATCCGCCCAATTTCCAATTGAGTACAGCACACTATGGTCAGGACAATGGTGGGGATTCCTTGGAAGTGCCGTCTACAGACAACTGACTGACGAGCAACAGCAGCACGTGCTGAAGCGTTGTAATCAATTGCTGTTGAACGAAGCATACTTTATTGAAAAATCTGGATTGGCGTACTGCGCGAAGATGGTGTTGACAGCACAATGTACGGATAATGCGCAATTATTCGCGTTTATAGGTGCCGACGAAGCGAAGCATCTGGCTTGGATCGAGCCCTATTTGGATGCGAGCGAAAAACAGATTCCGAGTGGACACTTTCTCCTTTTTCTTTCGAAACTAATCGAGGAATTTCCGCCAGGCTTGCTCGTTTATCTAGTGCAAATTATTCTCGAAGGTTGGGGATTGGATCACTACACTCGTCTTTCGAAGAGTTGCGCGCAGCCGCAGTTGTCGAAAATCTTTTCGTCCATACTGAAAGATGAAGCATTGCATCACCATAGCGGCAATTTACTGTTTGACTCTACTATGTTTTCAGTTGCTGATTTTTCGTTGATTAGTGATGCGCTTCAGGGCTATACACAAATGGTGCGGGTTGGTCCGCAGGCAGCGGTTGCTGCCATAGATCAAATAGCGGGTGGGCTGTCGCTTCAGGAAATAGAAGAGGTCTTCGTGGCACTGCGTCATGAGGAAGAGACGCAGCGTAAGTTGACGTTGTTGAAGCAGCTTATGCTTCAACCTGGAGTTGAAGGTTTGGTCGAGACGTTGGCTGCGGCTGGCAACTTTGCTCCGATGAGTTCACATGAAGCGGCTTGTAGTTATTTGTCTGCTCGTTAACAAACATCAGCAGTCGCCTTGCTTTTTTAAGGTCAGTTAGCAAAGCAACTTCTTTGATGTTGCCAATTTTCATTCCTTCTTCCTGATGAAAATCTTGCAGTCTGCTCTTTAGATTCGCAACAAAGATCATTCGCAAAGGCGCAATCTGTCCCTGAGCGCGAGCCAATCGGTAGTGGTGCGCCTGACACAAGTCCGCCTCAGCTCGTATCGCAAGGCCATCGTATTGATCGGTTTCATAGTGCCAATTGGTTTCGTCGTATCGATTAGTTTCATCGTGTCGATCGGTTCCATCGTATCGATTAGTTTCATGGCATCGATTGGTGCCTTGCGGATCGACTAAGAGCACATAACCCAATTGACTTTCATCAGTTGGAGTGAGGAGGAAATCACCTTGAGGTAGAATCGCAGTTAATGTTCGACGAACAAATTCCTCTTGCAATTTTTCGCCTGCCAGATCGCACACAGAGTTCGCTCGTCCAACAAACTCAAGTTTTGCGGTTTGCCTAAAGAAGCCCCGCACTTCAACGACGTCATGGAGTCGGTAGCGTGTTAGGCCAGCCTGCTGACTGATGATCACTTGATAGCGCTCGCCGTCGACAAGTTCATGTAGTCTTTTAATCGTGCCTTCATTTGTTTCAAACTCAAGGAATACATCGTTGAGAAGAGGCAGACATCCCTGAGCATTTATAAGTGGCACCGTTATAGGCGCCTCCGTAGCTAACAAGCCTTTTCCCTGGACATGGACATTGGGAAACAACTTCCTGACTTGAGCAGCAGCAGTCTGGGCCATTGCACTATCCCAGCAGGAAATAAGTTTCAGGCGGGGCCAAACTTGCTGCCAATCGATTGGCGAATCTTCTGAACAAGACAATACTCGTCGCGTCAACGAACTGTTCAATAAAGGTTTGTTCCTTTTTATGTAATCAAGGATAACGAGTAGGTACGTTGGACTCCAAACAGAAATAATCTCTAGTTGCTCATCCTCAAGCAGTGTCAACGCTAGTTGGTGTTGAAAGTTTGTCTTGTCGGCTGCTACTGGTGGCATTACGAGAAAGCGCGACACGAGCGATCGGAACGGTTCTTCAAGATAGTCGCCGTCGCTGGCAAATTCATTGTCGCTAGCAAATTCTTCGTTGCTTGCGGATGCACCATTGCTCGTGGATGTTACTTCGCTCTCGGATTCTCCTTTGCTCGCAGATCCTTTCTCGCTCGCGGATTCTCCGTTGTTTTGACTTTTAAGCTTTGGCCGAGTAGGAGAAATACTAATGAACATGCGTCCAGTTTCAGGCTTCAACCCATTGCTCAAAAGATCGTATGCCCAAATGCGAAACAAATTGGTGAACGACCTTATAAGCGGAACTGTATAGGGAATTTGCTTTACAGCACTCGTGCTTCCAGAAGTTGGCTCTACATGGATGATTCGGTGTGGTGTGAGACTTTTGGAATTCGTTTTTCTTAATTGCTGGGTTATCCATGGGTGGAATTGCTCGTAACCTTGGATCGGAAATTTTGCAGCGAACTCCTGATAATTTTCCTTACCGGTTATGCCATAACTTTTGCCATGGTCGGACTTTGCAAGATCTCGGACTATCTTATCGAACACAGCCTGCTGTGCTCTATTGGGATGATTTAGACTATTTTGAAATCGACTGTAGTGGTGCCAGCACAGCGCTCGAAGCAGGTTTACTGTTGCACCGACAATGAGCTTATTCACCATGTGAAAATCCATCAATAATGAACTCATTCAGCATATGAAAATCGGTATTCGGTGTCGTATGGAACAGCTGACTTTGCCGGTATTTTGACTCCGGGTCCAAGTCTCGAAAGAGCACCAATGAAACTGCCAGAGCCAATCCGAATGTAACGCAGTAACAAGACAAATTCGCCGTTCTCTTTTCGTGACACCACATGCGATGAACACACTACACGGTGTCCAAAAATAACATCGTCGCCAATGCGAAGCATGTGACGATCGATAATTTCCACCAGCGGTGTCCAGTAAACGCGTTTGCCTACCTTGCTTCCCCACAGGCGCAACCAGGCACTGTATAGCCCAGGCACTAGGCGCAAGAACGCTTCGAAGGCGGGAATGGCAGCGTAGATCATTTGCAGTTGATGAGCAATCCACCAATCACAACGTTGGGCATTGTTTATTACCCATCTTCCGGATTTTGAAGGATACTTCAAACAATATACTCGGAATAGTAGTGGTGGCAACAAATAAATAGAAAACAATACTGTCAAGAAAGTGGCAAGATCTGGATGCCTCACGAATATGAGCGCAGCCGTCAAGATCAAGCTCAGGTGCGCTATCGGGAAGAAGCAAGCAATCCGTCCAAGCAATGTCATACGCAGAAAGTAATCTCCTTTTCCTCAGAAGAAAGTTCCGCTGGAATAATGCCATTTTTGAGACCGACAATTATCTCGCTTGTTAAAGTGTGAATCGTATCCGCTGAAGTTGTGTAAAAACGTTCTCCGTATTTGTCGATGTTCCGGCCTTGCTCATTGAGAATATCAATATCTTGTGTAAGCACCTGTTGCGCTTGTCGACGCACCAACCAGCTTGCAAATGGTGTCCAAAAGCCAAAGTCGTAACTGATGTCGGTGTACACCATCGTTTCCATAGCGCTAACCGGAATTGACTGCGAAGTGATCGAGTAGCGATATCCGCACTGCATATGGTAGTGAACACTCGTAAGGTTTGGAGCGAAGAAATGATCAGTGTGGACAATTTCGGAACCCTGAGGATTCAAGAAAGCACTGAAGGTGCCGAGGTTGAGTCGCTCGCCATGGTAAGTAATGTCTATGCGACCGTCATGTCGAGTAACAGTGGTGTGTAGTGGTTCTCCTCGCGGCTTCCTGAAAATGCCATGGTGCACATAGGCGGTATGAGGAACATCAATGTAATTCTCGACGCAATTCGAGAGGGAATTCTTAAATGAATTTTGCAGCCGAACTCGACCTTTCCATACTGAACCCAGCTCCGAAAGCGTGAGCGGTCGAGGCGGGGTTTGTTCTCCCGGTTTCAAGCACACGTAGACATAGCCATCTTGCTCAATCGTTCTATAAGTCTTTGCTTTCATTCCGCATTGCGCCGCGAACTCTTCTCCACCTTCGCAGGGAATGGAAACGATCTGTCCTTTCTCCCCATAGACCCAACCGTGATACCGGCAACTTAACTTGCCATCTTCCACGGTGCCTGAAGATAGTCGGGCACTTCGGTGAATACAACGATCCTGAGCGATTACGACATTACCTTTCTGATCGCGATAACAGGCCAACAACTCATCTAGAATTGTGCGTGCTAGCACTGAGTTCTGGGTGAGCTCTCGAGCCTCAGCAACGACGTACCAATATTGTGGAAGCAGTGATTCAGCCACGACATGCCTTCGATCCTGATCAATGCGATGTTGCTGGTCAGCCACTACACGCCCTCGATTTTTATCAGTGCGATGTTGCTGGTCAAGTTGATTTGGCAAGCCAAGCGCGCGGTATCATTTCCTGGCGCATAAATTTCGAGAGCTTCTTGCTCGGCTGGATCGGGTGGGCTCAACGTAGCGTAACCATCCTCAATCTGCACAAGACAAGTTCCGCAAATTCCTGTTCGGCAACCAAAGAGAACGGGTGAATTTACTACCGTCAGCGTCTCGGATAGATTGGCGCCATCTGGGAGACAAACGGGTTTATGATTGGTTGCGGGAAACTCTATGTTATACGCCACCGCTAAGATCCTCTAAACGCACGCAGCGAATTAGCATTGCGTTTCAAATACTTCTGGATTGAGTTGTTTCCCATTATTTCCATGTTTCGATTCTGGTTGTCTATGTATGTAATCGAATCAACGTATGCCTTATAAGACGCGTGGGCAGTTTGGTGCAGTTCGAATGATTGATGAATAGCATCATTCTCCTGGCAAAAACATCTGTCCAACATCAATTTGGTTTCCGTGTCGCTCATACCGAAGTGGGGAGAACGGAAGAGTTTGTATAAAACCGCAAATAACGAGGGCTCATACCAAAAGATCCCCTTTATGGTGGCAGAGAAATTGAAATGATCTTTTTGGCAGCCGGCGATGCCCTTATTGATTATCAATTTTTCGAACGCTGTTGGTGGATCTAAACTGCGGGGAATTTCGTGACCAATAATTTTTGATGTATTGAAGTGAAAGCTTTCATCCATAAAGTGGTAGTAACTGATCTTCGATGGGATAGGGGCGTTTTCTTTATCGGGATGGCTGGTGTAATAATTAGAAAGCTTATGCTGAATCAACTTTCCGTTAAGTGTGCGCAGCCCTCTGACAAGCAAATATTGACTAGCGAGAAAAGCATTGCTGGACGATAGAAGCGTAAATGCTTTGATCTGAAGCATTCTCCAAAAATCTTTTGCGGCATTAGTATCAGCGAACACCATAGTTTGTTCAAAAAGACTGCGCATGGGATAGGTGAAGAGCCGCTCGCCAAAGAGCCGCCACTCAACGTCTTCACCTATCGTTTTGAAGGCATTGATATGAGCCCGCTCTTGTTTGGTTTCTAAATCAAGTGAATCACACACTATGCGAAAGTCTTCATGAGTGTACAAACCGGCTGCAGAAACTTGATTCAAATAAATGGTGGCAATCTCAGCAGAAATAATTTGAGCGTAGTATGCGACCCAATAAAGTTGGTTGAGAAGAATTTTTTGGGAGGTTGAGGCTTCGTGCCAGAGAGGCGTTCCGTAAAGGATGGAGAATTCCTCTGGATTCCAGTATTCATCTTTGCAGTTCTCATATACGAACAAGGAGGTAGCCTCATCCATCATGGCTGAATGGTCTTGTTCATAATTACGCTTTTTGTTTAGTTCCAGCTTCCTGTAAGTCGAGTGGTCATCGAGCAAAGACTTGCTGTCCCTTTGTGCTAGCTGCGGATGCAAATTAGTAACCTCCAGAGCTGGTGTAGGCGTGAATACCTCTAGGCATAAAACTCACTATTTAGACCTCCAGGGGTAGAGCAGCTGCGTTTTGTAGGACGGAGCATTCGGCGGTGCGTACGAACTCGGGAAGCGCATGCCTGAAGCGAAAGTGCCGAAGAGTTTATCCCACAGGAGAAAATTGGCACCAAAGTTTGCGTCCGGCTTATCGGCGTCGTGATGACGGTGATGATCGTGGGGCATGAGAATTACACTTTCCAGACCCGGCAATCTCAAATTGAGTTTGGCGTGGCGGAAGAGATCGAGTGCGGCAGTCAGCATCGCGCCGGCAAAAAAGCCTTCGGTGACGTCGCATAAGTAGGCGAGCACTGGACTTACTAGCATGTAGACAAAAAAGAAGTGTGTGACCAGCGCGTTGCGTGATGTGGCCCAGACGTTCACGGCTGGCGAATAGTGATGCGGAGCGTGCAGCTTCCACAACCACGGTATGCGGTGGAAGGCTCTATGCTGCAAATAGTAAAGAAAGTCTACGCCGACAAAGTTCAAAACGAATGCGCCAATGAAACCAATCTGCAAACATCCGCGAAGCTTCGGAACGATGACTGGAAACAAGTGCGTGGCAAGCAAAAAGCCAACTGCCGGAACGACGAGCCCTTGCATAAAAAAGCCCGACAGATTCAAGATCCAATCACCGACTGCATAACTGCTAGGGCTAAGCGTGGCTCGGGATCGGTTTTCCGCCAATACGAGGACAGGAAAGGTCAGGAGAGGCAACAACGCGCACAATATCCACGGACTCATTCCACTGCCACCCCGTAGTGTGGAGTGTTTTCCCATACCAAGTGGCGTTCCTTTCGAGAAAGAATTTTGAACGTCAAATAGAAGACGATAGGAAGCCACAAAAATGACAAATAAAAATAAACCATTGCAGTGCCTTGAATCGAACGGCCGAGGGAAGCTCGATCAAACCTTGAAATTCCCTGAAAGCTGGCATAGACGAAATAGAGGGAAAGAACGGTCATCGCAGGAGTGGCAAAAAGCACTGTCTGCGGTGCCATATGTCCGGTCAGCCACCGTATCGTCAGTAGGATGTTTTCTAAGAACAGCCACAGAGGTCCGATGAACTCAAACACAAAGAGACTGGCATCCATCTTCGTTCTAAGAGCAAGTTGCGGGTTGAAGAGAATTTGACTGGCATTTTCAAGATAGCGAATGATGCTTGTCTCCGTCCATCGGATGCGCTGCTGCATCAATGGACCGAGCTTCGTCAGTCCTTCTTCTTTGACTATCACATTGCCGTCATAGCGGATGTCCCAACCGGCAACATGCATTCTGGTGCACAGGTCAAGGTCTTCGCCCCGTGTATGCTCGTTCAGTCCGCCAAGAGCTTCGAGCGCTGTTCGCCGCAAAAGCATGCCGTTACCGCGCAATTCTACTGCACTGCGGATAGTGTCACGTCTGACTTGAATATATGCATCCATACAATACTCATATTGCTGGCAGCGAGTTAGGAAGTTTTCCTCAGCGTTGAACAAGACCTTTCGCGCTTGCGCAGCACCGGTCAATGAATCTGCGAAATAGGGAACCATTCTAGAGAGAAAGTCAGGCTCTATTTGCGCGTCCGCGTCGAAGACTGCAATGATTTCTCCCTCAGTTTGCTCGAGCGCTTCATTTAATACAGCCGATTTTCCGGGCGTACTTCCGTTTGAACGAGTATAGTATCGGTATCGACAGTGGGTGTTACTGCGTATGCTTCGCAGGACATTCTCCGTTCCATCTGTGCTTCGATCGTCAACTACCAACAACTCGTAGTTGGGATAATCTTGTTGGAGCAACAATTGCACTGAAGCGCCGATCACCGCAGCCTCATTGTGCGCAGGCACTATAATCGAGATCGATGGCCGGTAGGAGTCTGGTTTGACAAGGCTTGGCGCGGATCGATCGACTTTGCCGTCTGTTCTAGCGAGAAGGCGCAGGCAAATGAAGGCGATCGAATATGCAATGAATAGCGCAAGTGTGGTGACGGGCGGAGTGTACAGCAACAGCAATACAGTACCTAAGCAGACACAGGCAGTCAGGACTAGCAACAGCTTGCGCTCTACAGGTGCATTCGATGATCCGTTTGACGACAATTGTGGTTTCATTTTTTTCATTTTTGGAAACTAATCGCACTGACCGATAGACACTTTGTCAGTCACGCTACCCCGCCAGTGGTACCATTCGATATATTTGGGTATCCACTGTCCATGCCTGTTTCAAAGGTTCATGTGTCTCGGTTGATGTATAGTATAGCGGCCGTCTTTGTTAACAAGCGAGAAAATAATGCGTCAAATATTGCCAGTGGTTGTGAGTTTGTTCATGTCGCTCATGGCGACCAGCGCGTGGGCCCTAGACGTCCCTAAGGCCAATGTCCATCAAGATCAATCACATACGAAGGATCATCAAGAACTTACTAAGTTGCGTGAAGTCACGGAGAAAGCAATCAACACGCGAAATTTTGATTTGCTAAAACCTTACCTCGTTCAGAATAATCTGACTGTGATCACGGTGGATGGACAGAAGTTTGCTTCGCTTGAGGCTTTCCGTGAGTATTGGACTAAGTTGTTCGAGAATAAGTCATTGGGAATTGAGCGTATCGAGGTAAAACCAATCGCTGACGGTCCAACAGAATTTTTGTCCGACAATGTTGGTGTCTGTCATGGAACATCAAACGATAGCTATTATTTTAAGACTGGAGATGTGAAAGTCATGCCAGAACGCTGGAGCGCAGTCGTTCTGAAAGACAAAGGCGTCTGGAAAGTCTCTCGAATTATATTCTCTGCAAATATTCTAGATAACCCAGTTGTAACGACGATCAAAGCCGACATCGAAAAGTTCGTCATTATTGCAGTGCTTGCTGGAGCAGTGATCGGTGTCCTTATCGGAGCGCTCGGTATGTCGATGATCCGCAAAAAGGCTTGAGTTCAATCATGCAATGCGATCTCGTGCTGCGAAACGGTTTCGTCTTTGATGGGTTTAGCGAAGGTAAATCCATTGACGTTGCCGTTTGCGACGGTCGCATTGCGGCTTTGGGACCAAAATTAAAAGTCTCTGCCACCAGAGAGTTCGATGCGTCAGGATTATGGATAACCCCAGGGTTTATCGATATTCATACACACTACGATTTGGAAGTTGAAGTGGCACCGTCCTTATCTGAGTCTGTCAGACATGGTGTCACTTCAATCGTGATGGGAGGGTGCAGTTTATCAACCACCTTTGGCGAACCGGAAGATTTGGCGCACATCTTCTCTCGCGTCGAAACGCTGCCCTCTGAACTAATTGGCGGTTGGCTAAAATCAGCCCAAGCCTGGTCATCTCCTCAGCAATACTTTCGACATTTGAAACAGCTGTCACTTGGACCCAACGTTGCCAGCATGCTCGGACATAGTGCATTGCGGGTAAAGGTGATGGGTCTGGAACGCAGCCTTGCTGAGCACGCAACTACAGACGAAATCGAAACAATGAAGCGGTTGGCCGAGGACGCTTTAGAATCTGGATGCATTGGGATTTCGGTTGATATGGTGCATTGGCACAAGGTAAGTGGACCTTTCGCCGGCCGCGCTTTGCCTTCGCACCATGCCTCGTTTGCTGAATATAAAATGCTCGCTGATGTTTGCAGAAAACGTAATGCTGTCTTTCAAGTGACGCCTAATCCGCAGAACCTATGGTCATTGGTTGATATTCTTCGCTTGAGTCCAGGAGTGTGGCGCGCACCACTTCGAAATACAATACTTTCTGCACTGGATATGGATGGTGCTCCACACTTGTGGCGCATTTTTTCAGTGCTCTTGTTTGTTTGCAATCAGTTGCTGGGATGCAATATTCGTTTTCAAACTCTGGCGGAGCCGTTTGTTATTTATGCAGACGGATACTTGACTCCATTTTTCGAGGAGTTCTCTGGCGGAGTAAAACTGAATAATTGCAAGACTAAGGAAGAACGAGCTGCTCTTTGGCGTGACCCGGCATTTTGTATTGAGTTCGAGAAGTCGTGGCTGGGCGGATTTCCGCGTACGTTTCATCGCGACCTTGATCGAATTACAATTGTAAGTGCTCCTGATTCTTTGTTGGCGGGAAAGTCGATTGCTCAAGCCGCAAGAATTGCTGGTGCAGATCCGCTGCAATTTTTTATGAAGCTTTTAGAACAGTATGATCAGGAGTTGCGTTGGGTGGCTTGCAATGCGAATGCGCGCGCAAGTGTTCGGCAAAAGTTGATGAGCCATCCGCACATACTTCCTGGCTTTAGTGATGCCGGCGCGCACAGTCGCAACCTTGCGTTTTTCGATAGCGCACTTTCGGTGATTCGGCAGTCCGTGCAAACTGGTTTCTTGCCCATCGAAAAGGCTATCGCCAGAGTCACTTCTGAGCCTGCATCCTGGTTTAACTTGGATACAGGCTGCATCAAACTTGGCGGCAGAGCTGACTTGACTATTCTCAATCCCGCAAAATTGAAAGGGCCCATTCCGGCTGCAATCGCGATTGCAGATTCAGCTTTTGACGGTGCCGCACGCATGGTGAAACGGGATCCTGATCCAGCTGTTCATCAAGTATACATTCGAGGCGTCGAAGTAGTTCGTGACGGTGCACCGTTGCCAGTGCTCGCCAGCCAAAAACATGGAGAAGTTCTCACACAAGTCAATCCGACGCGTTCGCAGCAGGAAGCTTTAGAGGTATTTCGTAATCGTTTAGCGGACACTGGTGTGCTGGCTCTAAAGCCTGAGTCAATTGCCGCGTTTAACTCCGAAGCCTCTGTCAAGGCAGATCCTGCGTCTGAGTCAAATGCCGCGTTCAAGTCAGATGGTGTGCTTGCTTCAATAGAACGATATTGGCCGATATTTCTTTTGAAGCATCAGCATCCTGCAAATGTTGCCGTTCATTGTTTTGCTTTTGTTTTGATGTATGCGATACCGATGCTTGCGCTGGCAACAAGAAGTGCATGGATACTGCTATTTCTACCAGTCTCACAATCGACAGGTTTACTCGGTCACTGGCTATTTGAGCGCACTCCGATTGATCAACGTGACACGGTTTTTTCTTGGAGAGCTTTTGCCAGCCTTCACCTTATGTTCATCTGCGTGCTCTTCGGACGCTATGGTTCGGAATTAGCTCGTGCTCAAAATAAGTCAACACTCGTCCAGCAAGCGTAATAAGTAAATGCTTTCAACTTCAATCGTGCAAATTGCGACACTGTCTGCTAAAGATCGGAACACGATGTTCCAGCTTTATCATTGCTACTACGACGGTGGTGAGCCTTCTGTCTTTTATCGTGATTTGGATGCTAAGGATTATTCCGTGGTGCTACGGGACGCCAACGGTGTCATCAGAGGATTTTCGACACTGGCTGTATACAGTGAATTATGCCAGGGCAAAGCAGTAAGAGTTCTCTATTCCGGCGATACGATAATTGAAAGAGAATACTGGGGACAGAATCAGTTCTCGAAAGCGTGGCTGGAACTGGCTGGATATCTTAAAGAAGAAGCCCCGCACATTCCTTTGTATTGGTTGTTGATCGTCAAAGGTCATCGCACCTATCGCTACCTCTCGTTGTTTAGCAACGAATACTATCCACGGCATAACGTCGACACGCCATCAGAAATTCAGCAGCTGATGGATCATCTTGCCACTCAAAAGTTTGGTCAGTCTTACGATGCCGTCAGCGGCTTAGTTCAATTTCCTGAGCCGCGTAGCTTTCTCAGCAAAGAGCTTGCAGCTATTCCGGATAAAGACTCAGGAAGGCCGGACGTTCAGTATTTCCTGATCAGAAACCCTCTCTATTATGAGGGGGACGAGCTGTTGTGTTTGTGCGAACTCAAGCCCGAGAATCTGACAAAATTTGCGCGTCAGTGGTTTGAAGCCGGGTGCCGGCAAAAAGCGTCGTAGATCAGCTCTTTATTGGAAGGCAGGATGCAGACAAAAAGCGCCGTAGGGCAAATCTTTGTTGGACGGCAAATGCAGTCAAAAAGCGTAATGCGCGAGCAATACACTATTTTCAATCGGACCGACCGCGTTGCCTGTGGTTGGTATTGGCTCTTACCTTCCTCGTCTTTAAAACGTAAAAAGGTTGTATCCGCCAACATAGTGGGTTATGAGCTGGCTGTGTTTCGGGGTGCGGATGGTAGAGTCGCCGCACTAGATGCATACTGTCCTCATATGGGCGCACATCTTGCTGAGGGAAAAGTGGAAGGCAACCAATTGCGTTGTTTTTTCCACAACTGGTGCTTCAATGAGAAAGGTAAGTGCACCGACATTCCATGTTTGAATGGCATGCCGTCTAGAGAGATATCCACCAAGTCTTGGGTGGTTCGGGAAAGTCATGGTTTGATCTGGATTTGGTTGGGCGAAGATGAGCCAAGTGAGCTGATCCCGGAACCACCTGAACTTCAGGGTGAGAAGTACGAGTACTCAGTAGGCAATTTTTTCATCAAGAACTGCCATCCAAATGTGGTCATGGTAAACGCCATCGACGAACAACACTTTCATACAGTGCATCATTTGCCAGGCGAAGTTCTGAATATGGAAGCAAATAGAATCAACTCGACTCACATCGAGTTTAAAAATACAGGCACCGTACCTAATGCCAATCTCGTTGGCAGACTTGTTGGTAAGCTTTACAAGAACTGCCTGACGTATAATCTGAACTACTGGTATGGCAGCAGCGGTACCGTTACTCTTGGTCCCGATTTTCTGCACTTGTATTTGATGTTTACCTTGCGGATGTCCGCTCTGGGACAAACCGAAGGTTATGCTGTCGCTTTTGCAAGGAAGCCAACTAATTTTCTACAAGTGTTGCTCCATCCAATCGTGCTACTGCTGACCAAACTTGCGGGATTGTACTTCGCAAAGGGTGACACTCGGATTTTTAACACCATCAAGTTTGATTTCAAAACTCCTATTGCTGCCGATCACGCCGTGCTCGCTTTTATCCAGCACTTGGATAAGCAGAAGTCATTTCCCAGTAAAAGTCATGATTAGGGATTTTCATATCCCCACAAAAGAGCCTTAAGGCGCTATTAGATGAATCGTTAGAATCAAATGCAGCAATTGATTCTACGATCCACATGCTTGCACTGCTCTGATCAATTTGGCGTCTCAGAGGAATTTGGAGTCTCAGAAGAGGAGTTTGGCGCTTCCGAAGAATTCGGTGCTTCCGAAGAATTCGGTGCTTCCGAAGAATTCGGTGCTTCAGAAGAAGTCGGCGCTTCAGAAGAAGTCGGCGCCTCTAAAGATGCGTCCTCGTCGTCGTCCTCAATGGGAGCGATAAGCGCGTTTCCAGGAAGATTGAAATCGGAAGCCTTAAGTCCATCCACAAATTGCTTGAACGCTTCTGCGTCAGCTTCATCACTATTTGTGGTGACAACGACAAGCTCCGGTGACGCGAATATGGGAGCCTTGGCCGCCAAAGCCAGAGCAATTGCGTCAGATGGACGTGCATCGATCATCATTCGCTTACTTCCTGCATGCAGCGGAGACAGTTTAAGAGTTGCTGAATATGCTGATGATCCAAGTCGGTTGATCTCCACTTGCTTGAGCTTGTAGCCCAGGCGCCCAATGGTGGTCAACAGAAGTTCATGTGTTAGCGGACGGTCTGATTTTGTTTTTTGGAGTGCAAATGATATGGCGCGCGCCTCTGCGACGCCTATCCAAATGGGCAAGGTTCCAGTATCTTTGTCCTTGAGAATAACTATCGGCTGAGCATTTCGAGCATCGATCGCTATTCCTTCTACACTCACTTCAATCATAGTTTGGTCTCCTGTTTGACCGGTGCGCTGGCACTTGTCCGTGACAGAGGTCGGTGGTCTTGAGTTGGAGCGCGCCTGCCGCTTCATTTTGCATACTATCCAACTCTCATCACTTTTAAAGCTGATTTTAGGCTGCAAATCGAATTTTCTTGTTAAGACATTTATTTGTCACCGCGCAGCAGTTTCAATTTTCATTGTTATTCGTCCGAAAACGAGGAGCTATCTGCACGCGAATGACTAAAACTCAATGAATTTTTGCAGTATGAACCTCAAATTTTCGTTTAACTTCAGCGATTCGATCGTCGTCTCCACATTCATGGAGTTTCTGCAAATACCAGCGCACAGCCCTTACTATTGATGGATGCTGTTGTCCGCGCTGATACTCCATTTTGACAATGCTATCCTCGAT
>PLXC01000044.1 GCA_003151275.1 Candidatus Melainabacteria bacterium | reverse complement strand
GGCTCGTTTTGTACCGTGTGCGAAGGACTCTATAGAGTTTGCGCCAATTGCTCAAGCTCAATTCATTGAGATGGGAGCAGGAGTTTAAAGTGAGAAAGGTGTTGAAAGAATACGCCACCTTTTTCAATTATTCAAAACAAAACTTCTGAGCATAACTTTTCACTGCCTGGTTGAACTCCATAAAGGGACGCGCACGGATCTATCTATTCTCATTGGACCAGTTGAACGAGCTGCCTGGCTACGTTCTGGAATACCGCATTCAGTTGGGCAGGGTTCGTAGTCTGAGTGAATGTGGCGCCGTTTCCAGAGAGCGCTGCAATTCCACTGGAACCAGTAGCATCAGTCAAGACGGTTGTTTGCAGGGGTTGCAAGGCCGGCGTCAGACAAAGGCCAATTGTGTAGATTGGAATGCCCGCAGCTTTTGCGGCCCTGGCCACTGCTTGCGCGTTCGGGTCACTGGTGCCGTTGTCACCGCCGGCTGTTGGCAGTCCATCTGTGAACAAGACAATTGCTCGTGTCGCACCTTTTCTTCCCAGATTCAAGGACGAATAGCTTGATGGAGCCCCAGTTGTAGGCGGGTCAGTTGTCTTGGAGCCAAGCTGCATCGAAAGAGCGCGGCTCAGTGCATCTTGAATGTTAGTGCCGCCTCTCGCTACCACCGTGCTGATGCCGTATTGTTGAGCACCACCGGCGGTGGAGAAAAGAGCACCATCAACAGTGTTGATTGGGGCAGGCGTAGCGCCCGAATATTTGCTGTAAGCAGGTCCTGGAGTTGGGTCGAGACGAATGGCCGGACTTATTACTTTAATTTTCTCTGTGGGATAAGGTGTCGTCGACGAAACCTCTCCCCCGCTATATGCGTTAATGTTAGTACTCAGGTAATAAGATGGTGAGCCATATGGATCTCCTGGCAGATCATTGACACCGCCTACATCTGAAAAAGTGACAAGGCCAAAGTGAACATCAGCATCATTGCTCAAAACACCAAAGAATGATTGAGCAGCGACGATTGCATCTCCAATCGGGTGCCTTAGTGGCACTGACACGCTTGCATCGGGGAAACCTGCCTGGGCCGACATGGCGGCTTTATAGTATGCCTGAAAATAACCTGGCTGCGGTGTAATACCCCAGGTGGTCCATGGAACGCCTGCCGCGTTAGCGACAGCTGAATTTTCCAAGTTGCCGCGCGATGCTTCAACAAGCACACCCAGTCCTTTGTGGGTGACGGGATCATCGGCAGGAAAGGAAAGTCCGTTGATCGTGATGCCATTGGATTCGGTATCAGTGCCATCAAGATTGACAACACAATCTGTGAAGCCAAATCCGCCCTGGAATGCTTCAACTGTTGCTTTACTCTGCGGAGGCAGAGCGCCCGTGTGCGTGCCATGACCGACATTGTTCATGTAATAGTTGCCGTATGAATTTCCTCCGCCACTATCGATGTCCATTGGGTAGGTGGCATTATTTGCAGATCCTGTAGTGTTAGTGGCTCCGGTTGCCCAATAAAGTGGTCCCCGTCCGTTGTTTGTAGAGTGACCACCGACCACCGTTGTGCCAGGCAAAATGTTGTAGCCGGTCTTGCCGACAGGATTGCTGCCGTTAGAATATCTGTTCACCAAACTGATTTTTGTGAAGTCATCCATCGAGCCTGAAACATCGAAGCACAAAACCACATCAAGTTGCGGCAAGCCGCCATCCGCCCGCTCGACGGCCAAATAAGGGCCTGCTCCTAAGCCAATAAATTTTGCAAAGGTCGGCACGAAGGCGAAGCTTCCGAAGACGCGCATTATCTTGCCGTTGGCGCTGCCAAAGGCAACCGGATTTTTCGTTACGGGATCGAGAAATTGGAAATACAATTGTGATCTATTCGCCACAGGCGTCCAGGTAGGATTACCTGCACCATAGCTATAAGCAGGTGTTGTGCTGAGGCTTTGATTTAGAATCGTATTTTGTGCAAACATGTATGCGGCCTGATTCATAGCTGCTGTCTGGGTTACAGACGGCACCGAGCTGTTAGAAGCTGTTGTAGAACACGCCGCTGTCAAGGCTGCTGAATCGACGCAGGCTTTCAACTCCTGCCGGGCTAGATTGTATTGCGTCATTTCGTAGATCAACATTGAGAGCGGACCAACGATAAAAACGGCTATAATAGCCATTAACGCTGTTACGGCCAGACCTTTATGTGATCGAATGGATTGCATATTTTCTTTGGTTTTCAAGCGCATAATTCATCTCTTTTTTGTGATCTGGTGCTATCAGCTGTCAGTTAACCGCCATAATATTTCGCTTTCACAATTGGAAATGTGTAGCGTCTTGCGATCGTGAAATAACCACCGGCAGTCAGGTTTTTTAAGTCGTTGCCGAAAAATGGAGTGTTCACCGGCAAGTGAATATCTGTTTGGCAAGTTACTGTCACGTAGGGAGACTGATTGGGATTCGGCGGCGCTGCGCCGCCAAAGTCTTGATAGACAAAGTGCGGTGAGCTGGTGCTTGTTAATGTTGGCTGTTTGATAAATACGCCATCTGTTTGGTGAATAGAAAGTTGAGATTGAGCGGCCGAGACGGCTTTCGCATAAGTTTGTTGCGAACCAGCACCGCGGGCAGCGTCTCTGGCGGCAGTGTCCAGCATCGTGAAACCCATGGTCAGCACGGTCAGATCGACAGCAATGGCGACAATGACGATTAGAAAGAATGCTGCGATTGCTGTTTCAATTGCACTGACACCATTGTTGCGCCTTCGTAGATTCACATTTCTGCGCATAGCTTTAACTAGGACCTCATTGATTCAAGTTGGAATCGTTCTCAAAAAAGCAATCCATGCGGATGTTGGCATTGATTGGCGCATTGAATCCTGGGATGCCGCCCAAAAGGCTATGCCCGCCCGGAAAGAGAGGCTGAACTATACCTTGCAATACGCATTCGCAATCGTAAGTATTGTTCGCTGTATCAGCTGGTGTGGTCAAAGGTTGGTTGGCACCCGGCGTCGTTACTGAAGCAACGCCGCCGCCAAGTGGACAAACCCTGATGTAGACATTTGTGGAAGTCAGAGTTACAAGCCCTCCTCCGATACCATTGATCGAGGCCTTTGCCACTGTTTTGGCTGTGTTTACAGCCGATCGATCAGTGGCAGAGGTATCAACAAGAAAAGACTTGCACCTCGCCGCTTGCTGCACTGAAAGACGCGCTGCATTAAGAAGAAATACATATCTGGCACCAATCATGCCAAAGGCTAAGAGGGGCAAGACAATCAAACAGAATGCTATAAACAGCGTCGGTCCAAACTCTGCAAGGGTATACGCAGTCTGACGTCTGCGTTTATTTAGACGAGCAATCATCTCTACTTGTACTCCAATTTAAGGTTGTCCAATCAAGCGTGCGCAAGTAAGAATTGCCATGCCTGTGATTGCGCAATGGACTGTGCAGCTGAGTTTTGTTGAGCGCGTAGCAGTATCGTTGAACACGGCAACGAGTTCTCGAATTACAATGCGCACATTTTTTGCGATGCGAATGCGCAGCGAAAAATTCAACCGCGTCAATTTAGAAGCAGGCGAAGCCAGCTTCGGCACGGCGAACTGTATTATTGGATCGGGGCCAATAACGTTTGCAACAAAAAGTACGGATGAAGAGTTTCCACGGCACGGACAAAATTTATTGGATCGGGACCAACATACGATCAGTTAGAACAACGAAGAACAAGCAAAATCTATTGGCTCTGGATGCGAAAGACTGGCGATGAACTTACACTCATTAGTATCACCCGCCCGATCAAAGCGTCAAGGTTTCTTGCAGGTAACCATGCTGTTAAGGACCTGGCGTTTATCGCCGGACAAGTCTCGACAGCAATCAGACAGTTCGATTAGTCGCACCATTGGTGGTGCATTCCTGCTCTACAGGTCCGATTAGGTAATTTATTACGTCTGCTGCACCGTAGGATGTTTCCCCATCCTTCACAAAACAGGCAATGTGTTGCAAATCGTTGCCTGAGGTAATCAGCATTTTCTCGACATAGCCGTTCTTGCGGATCTGCGGCATCCCGATGTTGGCGACTAGCCCATTGCAGAGACACTTGCGTCCGACGGTATCTTCGACCTTGCCACCCTTCTGCACATAAACATCCACCGGCTCGCCCGGGCAACGGAACCCGAGAGATCCATCTTCTTTCTTGTATGCACTGCGCAAATAGCCAAGATCGCACAGGCGTGGGCGATTTTCATAAACGTCTTGCTCAGAATGCGAACCTTCCAGTTCGACAACCTTGAAAGGGAAACCTGTAGGTGACGCGAGCGGATCTGTAAATACTTCCACAGTGCCCGCTATCGCCTTTTGGACGATCCTCTTTTTTACCTCAGCTTCGATTCCGGATTCACGGCAAAAAGCAAAGACGGTGCCGACTTGAATACCACATGCACCCAGGTCTCGAGCCTCTTGTAACTTCTTAGGATCGGCAAAGGAACCAGCCAGCCAGAAAGGCAGTCCAAGCTTCTTGACCGCCTCGAGATCGACTTCATCGCGTGGCCCGTAAACTGGCTCGCCCTTTTCGTCGATCGTGAGTGCTCCGCGGGGTGGCGCATTGTGTCCACCGGCGGTCGGATTCTCAATCACAAAGCCATCAACTCTGCCACTAGATTTTTTAGCCATTGTTGCCGCTAGAACTGATGAAGAAACAATGGCCAGAAACTTCGGTCGCTTGAGCGAGCCCTGATGCTGGGGGTTGATCAACTGCGGATCAAAAAATGTCTCGAAGTCATCTTCAGTAGTCGCTCCCTCGACATTGATCTTCATCGAAACAGCCTCATGTTTTGAAAATTTGTCGAGTATGCCAGGGATGGCTCTAGGTATGCCGGCGCCCATGAGCACATAGTCGACTCCCGCCAGCATTGCACCATAAAGAGACGGTAATGTCGGCAACTGGATTTTCTCCAAGTAGTTAATGCCAACGACGCCATCATGTCCTTCTTTGGCCAGGTAGACTTCCACGAAATTAGCGGCTAAGGTCAGATTTAAAAGACTCTGATCAGAGTTGAGTTTGAACATGGGGACGGCCCGGAATGGCTGATCATCCTTCTTGCCATCAGGGATGTAATAGCGCGATAGTATGTCGGCAGCTACTTGCCTGAGAGGAAAATGTTCGAGCGCCCGGCGCATATGTCCTTCTGGATCGCCAGTCTGGAGGCGGCGCGCCAACACGCAATCGAGCGCGGTACCAGAGACAACGCCAAGATGTCCTTGTGTGGATACAGCACGCGCCAGCTGCCAGTTGGATACAGCAGCTCCCATGCCGCCTTGAATCAGGATCGGCTCACTCACTTTACTGCCTCCTCTGTCGCTGGCAAGCTGCCCAGCACATTGGCAATCAGGCTAACAAGATTACTATAGCGCTCGAACTACAAAAAGTAATCATCCCACTACAATTGAGCAACGTAAGTTAAAGAGAATTTCTTTCCGGCACCGGCACCGGAAGTGGTGCTGCGAAAGCAACGAAATGCAGAGTTGCAGGTTGCCAAAAATAATCCATCTTTCGAATGATCTGAGCGACATTTGTCTGCATAAGTCATCCGAACGAATGATTTGTCAGCGCTTTATGGAAATGATTGCTATCGCTATTGACGGCAGTGCGCAGTAATTACCTCGAATCTGGTATTTTGGACGCCAGTTTCACGAAGAGGTTTAGGCACAATGACAACAAAATCAGGCAAGCTGCCAGGTCGATACCTTCAATTCCAGGAGGCTCATCCGCAAATATTTCAAGCTTATGAACAACTGGGTAAGGCCGCAACGGTCGCAGGCCCTCTTAACCAGAAGGAGATAGCGCTGGTCAAATTGGCCCTGGCTGCCGGAGCGCGTCTGGAAGGCGCTGTTCACTCGCATTGTCGGCGAGCTCTGGAAGCTGGTCTGACGAAAGAAGAAATCCGCCATGCGGTTCTCTTGTCCGTAACGACAATGGGCTTCCCCAGCATGATGGCTACGCTCTCTTGGGTTGATGACATCATTGAGGAAAGCAACGCACCAAGAAAGTAATTGCTGCGCCGGCAAAAAAACATCTCAGCCCTAAGAGCGATACCAATGGGTAACCGGGATGCCAAAATGATTTCGGAGAACCTATGAGAAATGCGATCAAAATGAGATTGTCTGTTCAGCAGCTGTGCCAGGCAGCTATCTTCGATATCCTCGCTTTTTTCATTGTCGCTCAGGCGGCCTCAGCAATAGATGCCGCTTCCTTATTCAGTCAGAAATGCGCCGGCTGTCATACTGTCGGTGGTGGCAGCTCGGTTGGACCAGACTTGGCACCAACTAAGAAATGGGATTCAAGCAATCTCCATAAAGCCGTCAAAAGAATGGAAAAGAACGTCGGTCCTTTAAGCGATGAAGAAGTAGATGCACTCGTTCAATATTTAAAAAGTGGCAGTTCTGCAGCTATAAAGAAGGATGGCGTAACCGGTCAGTCAAAAACGACGTTGGCACCAGTGATGCCACCAGAGGAACCAAAGCAAGCGGAGCCTGGTTCGCCGCAACGCGGCAGGAGTCTATTTTTGGGCGAAGAGCCCCTGCAAAATGGCGGTCTTTCTTGCATTGCTTGCCATAGTGCAGGCACAGGCAAGATGGGACCAGAGCTAGCCAGCATATCAAGCAAAATGACTGAAGTTGCCCTTGTTGCCGCGTGTGAACATACGCCCTACAAGGTGATGAAAGACGCATATAGAGATCATCCTCTAACGAGGCAGGAAGCGATTGACATAGGTAAGTATCTCTTCAATTTGAAAGATCATCCGGAGCGCCAAACTCATTTCCCCTGGTATCTTGCCGCTCTTCTCGTCGCTGGTTGCATTGTTGCAGCCATCGCATATGGTTACCGGAACCGCAAAACTGGTGCTCGCGCAAAATTGCAACGGAGACAGCGCTCATGACATGGATTAGAGACATTTTTGCACCAAAGCAGCGTCAGTGGGAAGACTTCTACAGGAATCGCTGGCAATACGACAAGATCGTTAGAAGCACGCATGGCGTCAATTGCACTGGATCTTGCAGTTGGAATGTCTACGTCAAAAACGGTATTGTCACTTGGGAATTGCAAGCACTCGACTATCCGATCATCAGCAAAGACATCCCGTCGCATGAACCGAGGGGCTGTCAGCGAGGCATCTCATGTTCCTGGTATTTGTACAGCCCACTGCGCGTCAAATACCCTTATGTGCGAGGATCGCTAATTGATCTGTGGCGTGAAGCCAAACGCATTCATGCAGATGACGTCGTCGCTGCCTGGGAATCAATCGTCACCAATCCTGAGTCGCGCAGCCGATACCAGACAGCCAGAGGCAAAGGCGGTTTTCGCCGCAGCAGTTGGGAAGAAGTAAACGAGATTATGGCCGCGGCCAACATCTATACCACTAAACGTTTTGGTCCCGATCGCATCGTCGGATTCTCACCGATTCCCGCCATGTCGATGGTGAGCTACGCATCCGGCTCGCGATTTCTGCAGCTCATGGGCGGAGTCAGTCTGTCATTCTATGATTGGTATTGCGACTTACCGCCGGCATCGCCAGAAGTCTGGGGCGAACAAACTGACGTTGCCGAAAGTGCTGATTGGTTCCACTCACGTTTTGTTGCGGTTGTTGGCTCAAACGTACTGATGACTCGCACTCCGGATGCTCATTTTCTGGTAGAGGCGAGACACGGTGGTTCAAAAGTTGTCGTCTTCACGCCAGATTTTGCTCAAGTTAGCAAAATAGCAGACGAATGGGTGCCTATTAACCAGGGCCAAGATGGTGCCTTCTGGATGGCTGTTAACCATGTCATATTGAAGGAATTTTATTATCAAAAGCAAGTGCCTTATTTTATTGATTACGTCAAAAAGTATAGTGATTTGCCTTTCCTTGTCACTTTGGAGCGGCATAAAGACGGGACATATAGCGCCGGTAAATTGTTGAGAGCAAGCCAAGTAGCGACGACAAAAGATCTTGAAAATGCTGATTGGAAGATGTTCATGCTCGATGCCACCACAGGCAAGTTGGCCTTGCCGAAAGGCACTATGGGACACCGTTGGCAAAAGACGAAGGGAGAATGGAACCTGAAGTTGGAGGATTCTATTTCAGGTGCGATCATTGATCCTGTTTTGTTCTTACAAGACGAAGAAACTGACGCCAAAACCGCCCCGGTTAAATTCTCGGATTTCTCAGAAGGCACCAATGACAGTGCCGTTGTTCGAAACGTTCCTGTCAGAGAGATTGAGACCACTTCTGGTCCAATTCTGGTGACAACGGCGATGGAATTATTGATGGCCCAATTTGGCGTGTCACGAGGGCTGGCTGGCGAATATCCTCAATCATACGAGGATGAGTTTGCACCTTACACTCCGGCATGGCAGGAAAAATTTACTGGTGTTAAATCCGATGTCGTGATCAACTTTGCCAGAGAATGGGCGACAACCGCTGAACGCAGCCAGGGCAAGTGTAGTGTCATCATTGGTGCCGGTGCCAACCACTGGTATCATAATAATCTGATTTACCGCTCAATAATAACCTCACTCATTCTTTGTGGATGTGTCGGCAAGAGTGGTGGCGGACTGAACCATTATGTCGGACAGGAGAAATTGGCACCACAAGCTTCATGGGCGCCTCTTGCATTTGCCAACGACTGGTATCCAGCGTCCAGATTGCAAAACTCGCCATCCTTCCACTACATGAATTCGGATCAGTGGCGATACGATACGAAGTTCGATGATGTCTGCCCCGTCCCCGACGGCGATCATGGTATTTCAACTGGACACACAGCCGATAAGCAAGTACAGGCGGTTCGCAACGGCTGGTTACCTTGTTTCCCACAGTTCGATCAAAACAATTTTGAGTTACTGGAAGAAGCAAAAAGTGGCGGCGCTAAAACTGACGCTGAAATAGTCGACTATGTAGTCAAAAAATTGAAAGCAAAAGAACTCAAATTTGGCATGGAGGATCCAGACAACCCCGAGTGCTTCCCGAGAGTCTGGTACATCTGGCGCGGTAATGCGATTTTGTCATCGGCCAAGGGACACGAATATTTCCTGCGCCATTACCTGGGTACGCACAGCAATGTGATCGCCGATGAGGAGGGCAAAGGTCTTGTTGAGGAAGTGACCTGGCACGACAAAGTCGAACTCGGCAAAATGGATCTCGTTGTTGATCTGAACTTCCGCATGGACTCGTCGGCTCTATATTCCGACATCGTCTTGCCGGCAGCGACATTCTACGAAAAGCATGATTTGAACAGTACAGATATGCACACATTCATTCATCCGCTTCAGCCTGCAGTGCCACCATGTTGGGAAGCGAAATCTGACTGGGATATTTTTAGAGGGATTGCCCTTTCAACATCTAAGCTAGCGGAAACTCATCTGCCTGAGCCGATTCAAGACATCATAGTGACGCCTTTAATGCACGACACGCCGGCAGAAATTGCTCAAGCTTCGATAAAGGACTGGATCAAGGGCGAATGTGAGCCAATTCCAGGCAAGACTATGCCCAACATAAGAATTGTTGAGCGTGACTATCCCAATCTCTACAACAAGTTCATCAGCCTTGGTCCCCTGATTCGATCGAATGGATTGGCTGTGCACGGAACGCATTACGACGTTGATGATTTGTACGATGAATACATGCGCACTCACACTAGTGAGACCTGGAACGGCAAGACATATCCATCAATTCGAGAAGCTCTCGATGCTTGTGAAGTGATCCTCTATCTGGCGGCAGAAACAAATGGTGAATGCGCCTTTCGAGCCTTCGAAGCGGAATCGGTCAAAACAGGAATCGATCACACTCATCTGGCTAAAGATACGCGCGCCATCAGGTACAGTTTTGACGATTTAAATGCGCAGCCCCGGCGCGTCTTAACGACGCCTTACTGGACTGGTATCGTCAATGGTGAGAGGACTTATTCTGCTTATTGTCAAAACGTTGAAGAGTTGATTCCCTGGCGCACGCTTACCGGACGGCAACACTTGTATCTCGACCACGAAGCATATATAGCCTACGGTGAACATCTGCCCACGCACAAACCGCGCATCACCATGCATGCCACCAGAGACCTCGTTAAATCGAGCAAAGATGCAGGCTCGCTGGTCTTGAATTACGTCACTCCGCACGGCAAATGGCACATCCATTCCACTTTCGGCGATACCTTGCGCATGAAGACGTTATCGAGAGGAATTGAGCCGATTTGGATAAACGATAAAGATGCCGATCTAATCGGGGTCGAAGACAATGACTGGGTAGAAGTGTTCAATGACCACGGCGTTGTCTGCACGCGCGCTTGCGTCAGTGCCAGGATACCGCGCGGCTTGTCGTTCATCTACCACTCGCCGGAGCGCACCATCTCGGTGCCAAAGTCGAAAGAACGCAATATGAAGCGAGCGGGAGGGCACAATAGCCTGACTCGCACGCGCCTGAAGCCGTTATTCATGGTTGGTGGCTATGCTCAATTTACTTTTGCATTCAATTACTGGGGGCCCACCGGTGTTAATCGCGACACATTTGTGATCGTCAAACCGCTGGCCAATCCACAATTCTAAGAGGTCACGTTCATGGATATCCGAGCCCAAATTTCAATGGTTTTCCACTTAGATAAGTGCATTGGTTGCCATACATGCAGCATCGCTTGCAAGAACGTCTGGACTGACAGACCCGGTGCTGAGTACATGTGGTGGAACAACGTTGAAACAAAGCCTGGAACTGGTTTTCCTACTTTGTGGGAGGATCAGGAACATTACAAAGGTGGCTGGCAGCTAAACGGAAAAAATGGTTCGCGATCGCTATCTCTAAAAAGCCAGAACAAGCTTGATTCATTTGTCAAACTCTTCTACAACCCTAATCAACCAGGACTGGAAGATTATTACGAGCCCTGGACATACAAATACTCTGATCTGTTCGATGCTCCAGCGGGCGACGATCAGCCAACCGCTATTCCGATCTCTCAAATTACCGGTCAACCAGTTGATATTGTTGCCGGCCCTAATTGGGATGACGACTTGTCTGGCTCAACTCTCTATGCCGAAAACGATATCAATCTCGATAGTCTGAGCGAAGAAGAACGTGAGCAACTTTTCGAGATCGAGCGCATATCGATGATGTATCTGCCGCGCATTTGTAATCATTGCGCCAATCCCAGTTGCGTTGCATCGTGTCCATCAGGTGCGCTCTACAAGCGGGGTGAGGACGGCATCGTCCTTATTAATCAGGATACCTGCAAAGGCTGGCGGGCCTGCATTAGTGCCTGCCCGTATAAAAAAATCTATTACAACTGGAAAACTGGAAAATCAGAAAAATGTATTCTCTGTTATCCCAAGCTTGAGACTGGACAAATCCCAAACTGTTTTCAATCATGCGTCGGTCGAATTCGCTATTTAGGCGTCTTGCTTTATGACGCTGATCGAGTCGCAGACGCTATGAAAGTACCTGACGAGGCGTTAGTTGATTCGCAAAGGAGCGTCCTGTGCGATCCAAACGATCCTGAAATTATTCGGCTGGCCAAACTAAATGGTATTAGCGACGACTTCATTCGAGCGGCTCAGTTGTCGCCCGTCTGGAAATACGTCATGAAATGGAAAATTGCCCTGCCATTGCATGTAGAATACCGGACCATGCCTATGCTTTTCTATGTGCCACCGCTTCTACCGGTGATGGGCAAAGTCGACAATGGCATTTATGAGAACCACGGCGAGGGTTTCTTCACAAGCCTTGATCGTTCACGCCTGCCAATAAAATATCTAGCCAAGCTCTTTAGTGCCGGCAACGAAAAGATCATTGACACTGTTATGAAGAAGCTGATGGCAGTTCGTTATTATAAGCGTTCCATTGGTATGGACGATCTGGATCTGGTGGCTGTGAGCCGGATCATGCGCGAAGCGGACACGACAGCAGAGGAGGCAGAAGAGATCTATAGGTTGACTGCCCTGCCGACAATCGATGAGCGCTTCGTCATACCGGAGATCCAAAGAGAACGGGCGATTGAGAGCACATGCAGCCCTGAGCTATGTAAAGGCTCATGTGGACTCGGACTGAACCAGTCACCAGGGAGGGGACCATGAGCATACAAGAACTGACCAGTCGCAAAGGGAAACTGTTGGGTGCGCTGGCACGCTTGCTTGACTATCCAAGTGAGAATTATCTGGACTCATTCGACAGCGTCACAGACCAATGCGTGCAATTGTGTCCTGATGCTAAGCAGCTGCTTGTCGAGTTCTCTAAGTTTGTCAGCGAAACTCCAAGGCCTAAGCTGGAGGAAACATATACTCGAAATTTCGATCTAGCACCTTTGTGCAGCCCCTATGTCAGTGGTTACATATATGGTGACGAGAACTTCGATCGCGGTTCTCTACTGTCGCGTCTCAATGACCGCTTCGAAGAAATTGGTTTTGATCGCAAAGGTGAACTATGCGATCATTTGGGCGTGCTCCTCAGCTTCAGTGAGCGCTTGTCAATTGAGGAAATTGATGACCTGTGTGAACTCGTACTAGTGGCACCACTAAAAGAGATGGTTTCGAGACTGGCTGACTGTCAAAGTCCTTATCATCCGCTGATGAAAGCTATTGAAATAGCCGTAAAAACGCATCACTAGAAAGGAGTGATCGATGCTGGATACTATGCTGTTTGTCGTTTTGCCTTACATCGCTCTGGTCGCCTGTATTGCAGGATCGATATACCGAACGCGAACAGCTCCTATGACCTACTCCTCATTGTCTTCACAGTTTCTGGAGACAAAAGGCTTGATGTGGGGCTCTTTACCATGGCATTTGGGCATCATCTTGATTCTGCTTGCTCATGTGGTGGCATTTCTGGTGCCCGGTCTCTGGCAGAGTATTCTTTCAAACAAAATCGCTTTGTATACAATTGAGTCAGTTGGACTGGGACTGGGCATCTTGTCGGTGGCCGGGCTTGTTGTTTTAGCAGTGCGGCGCTTGATGTCGGCGAAGCTTCAGATCGTGACGAGCACAATGGATCTTGTCATTCTGGTTTTGCTGCTTGTTCAGATTAGCCTGGGAGTTGGTATTGCGGTGTTTTACCGCTGGGGCTCTTTATGGTCGGCGGGCACTACAACCCCTTATATCTGGAGCATCCTCACCCTTCATCCGGATGTAAGTTACATTGCGGAGTTGCCCTTGATCGTCAAAGCTCACATACTTGGTGCCTGGCTTTTCATTTTGGTGATTCCATTTTCCAGACTGATCCACATGTTTGCTGTACCTTTCGAGTATTTGGTGCGCCCGCCTCAAAATGTGATTTGGACTAACTCATCCAGAGCCGAGGCCAGCGGCGGCGAAATATTTGTTCAGGAGAAAGCGCGCAGGCACTTTATGCGTGCAGGTTTTGGCATGATTATTGGACTGTTCTTTCTGTCGTTAGGGGCCTTCGACAAGATTTTTCGATTCTTCTTTGGCCCTCGTTTGAGCAAGCATGAAGAGACTGAACTGCTTGAAGATAGATTGAATAAACTGCAAGCTACTGTAGATCAGCGTAAGCTTGAGCTTGAACGCCAGGCGAGCAACTACATTTTAGTTGGCTCTCTGGCTGACTTCAACGCCACAAAAGGAAAATATTTCATCGATTATCTTATGCAGCCGGCGATCGCATTTCGTGGCCAAGATGGGTTACCTTTATTGATCTCTGCTAAGTGCACGCATCTTGGCTGCACTGTGGGTAATGACGTGGACGCAAAAGGCAAGATTCTTTGCCCGTGCCATGTTTCTTATTTCGATGTTCAAACTGGTCAGCCCAATCCCGACTCTCCAGCTAAGTCTCCTTTACCTCATCTCGGTTGGGTACTGCTGGATGAGCATGGCAAATTATTGATGAGTAGATCGCCCGATGGTCACACCACAGGCGCGCTTGCCGCCGGAGCTGAAACCAGTGCGAGAGTCTATATTGCCAAAAGCGACGCGGAGAGAGCCTGATGATCAGTGCCAAATGGATTAAAGACTTTGTATTAGACCGCTTTCCGGTTGAGAAAATGAGCTTCCACTACATGGTGGAGACAAAAGAAGTTCCTGTGCACCATATGAGCTGGGGCTATTACACAGGTGGTCTGACCCTGCTCTTCTTTATGATTCAAGTAACGACAGGGCTCTTCTTGCTCTTTTATTATCAGCCCACAGTCAGCGACGCCAATGTCTCGGTCGAATATATTTCTAAGTATGTAAGCGGCGGCGCTCTGATCCGGAACATGCACACCTGGTCAGGATCAGCCATGATTTTGTTTGTGATGATCCATTTGCTCACGGCTTTTGCCATGAAATCATTTGAGAAACCTCGAGAAGTGACGTGGATAGTCGGCGTCTTCCTCTTATTTCTCACTTTCATTTTTGGTTTTACAGGCTATCTCTTGCCGTGGAATCAGATTGCTGTTAATGCCACCAAGGTGGGATTGCAATCCGTTGAAGCAGTCGGACAATATCTTCCCGGAGCGCTTTCACAGTTACCGCGCATATTGCGAGAGACCTTTCAAGGAGAGGCAACCGTTGGCCAGTCCACACTGGGAAGATTTTACGCTCTTCACGTCGTCATCCTGCCGATGATACTGGTAGCGATGCTTGGTTTGCATCTCCTGCAGGTGCAGTTGCACGGCATGAGCCAGGGGGTGGACCAGCCTACTAAGAAGACAGAGAGATTTGTTTCCATCTTTTTCTTCAAGGACTTGTCTTTGTGGGCAGCTGTATTTGTTGTTATTTTCGTTCTTTCTCTATGTGTTCCTTTTGATTCATTTTTACCTTTCCCGTTATTGGAACCATTCAATGCCCTGGGTGCGACACCGCCAGGTATCAAACCGGAATGGTATTTTTTCTTCGTCTATTATCCGCTCGAGCTTTTGCCCTTCTGGGTGATCATTCTTGCCAGCATGGTTGCAGTAGGAGTTTTGCTCCTGGCACCCTGGATCTTCAAAGGCACGAGCCGAAAAACGCTGACATTTATAGCCGCTCTCGCGAGCGGCTACTTGGTGGGAATGACATTGTTTGGTGCGCAACTTTATGAATTATTCAAACATTAGCCTGCCAGCCAGGCTCTCCTTTGTAATTACAGTGGTCGGTCTTGTGCCTGCCACCATGTTGTTATTCACTGAATTGCCGGCATTCAGCTATCCTGAATATCAGGCTTTCATAGAAAAACATTCAGGAAGAACCGTTGATTGTGCGATGTGCCATGTCAATGCCGCAGGACCAGTCGGCAGCGGCACCGGTCAAGTGGGCACCCTGAATGAAGAGCAAATGAGGCGACTGGCAAGGGCCAGAGCGGCTCTGGAACCAGGTGTCGAAATAGATAGCCCGATATTGAACAAGTTCGGTAATCAGATCATTAAAGCGATTGGACGCAAGCAGTTCATCGAGTTGAAGAGCAATCCTGAAGAGCTTGCCAAAGTTCTGGGCGACAAGAGCGACCTCGATGACGATGGCATACCGGATTCGCAAGAGTATCTTGATGGCACTCATCCGCTCAACAAGTTGCATGGCGACCCGGTCAAGCTTTTCTGGATCAATCTCAATCGCTACAAACTCCACGTTATACTGACTTTGATCGCCGTGTTTGCACTTGAATATGGCATTGCTCATTGGCTGAAAGGAATGGCAGTGTTGAAAGCCGCACGCAGCAAAGGTGAAATCTAGCCACCATATTCAGTGATTGTCGGACCAGATTACTTAAGGCTCAAGTTGAAAACAAACATCATCTTGTACGTGAAAGATCAGGAGCGGAGCACAGGGTTCTACTCGCATCTGCTGGCTCTGCAACCGACCTTGTACGTGCCAGGCATGACCGAATGCACACTCAATGAAAATTGCGTTCTTGGCTTGATGCCTGAGAGCGGCATTAAGATCAGCACGACTAGTCACTGAGGATGCGATCCAGAAAGTGGCTGCACAGGTGCGAACGCGCCTATGATGGACTGAGTTAGATTATGGAGAAAGGCACAGAAAATGATCACCCAGGCGCTTAATGCCACATAAAAGAAATAATTCGGTATCGCATACAAAAATTGTAAGTGCAAAACGCGGGCCAAGTGGAATGTGCATGCAGTGTACATTCCTAACGGGAAAACCAGACCCCAATATAGAGGGTCATACGAGAACGGGTAACGCTTGTAGAAGTGGCGCCATATACCCAAAATGAACAGCATCGGAATCCACCATGTGCCAGTCGCCCAGAAGAACATCGTGAAGCCTTTTAAAAACGGCATCAACTCCTGCAGGAAAGGGAATGCATCGGCATTGGATATGATTCTAGTGCCGGCTAAAGTGGTAATTGAGACGGCACCCATGTTTATCCAATATGGTGGCGAAAAATCAGATGGCGAGAAATTGAAAAATGTGTACCGATAGAAGATCAATGCGATCAGCCATATATACAACATTCCGCCGCATAGCCACATGCACAGCGAAAAGAAAACTGTCTCCTGTTGTCCGGTCTTCAAATGCTGTGTGAGAAGGCTTCCTAGTGTGGATACCGATTGAGTCGCCACAACGGCAAGCAACCAGCCGCCATTGATGCCCTGTTCAAGTGTAGGCTTGTTCTCCTTGACAGTGAAACTCGTGAAAATGAAGTACGTAAACCCCAGCCACAAGCCGATGCACAAATACCACAGGTAACGTGAAAGCTCGTAGTTTTGCCCGATCAATATAAACTGATTGCCCAGCACACCAGAGGCTGCAACAAGCGTAAAGAAGCCAACACCACGACTGTGATCGATCAAATCTGCAAAGAACTGTTTTGCATAAAATCTAATTCGCGCGGCGGTCAGCAAAAGCAGCCACAAATAAATGCCTATATTGAGAATAAACAGATAAAAAGCCAGCGTGTTATGACCCATCAGCTTACAGTCAATGGAGATGATGCCCGTTGACATAACCATGGCAAAGTAAGCAGGATGTAATTTTTCGACTGAGCCTGCCAACGCCGTAGTCAAACGACTGAAGATGGTCGAAGCTTGACCTTCATTAACTGCATGCGCGTCCATGTTACTAATGTAGCGCGATTTTGCATTTCCGGCGATGGTAACAACAAGGTAACCGCCACCGTTAATGGTGCAGGCTCAGATATCGGCAACTCTGATGTTCAGCTGTTAAGCAAGAACCACTTGGCTCTCACTTTTGGGTCTGGGCATACTGAAATAGAAGATCACCAGACAGATTAAAGCAAACGCGCTCAGGCAGTAAAATCCGGGGCCGTAGCTGCCGAGGTGATCTCTGCAATAGCCAAGCACTAAAGGTGGAAAGAATCCGCCCATGCCGCCGGCAGCTCCAACAAGTCCAGTTACGGTGCCAACTTCTGCGGGGAAGTAGTGCGGCACCAACTTGAACACGGCACCATTGCCTAAACCGAGACAGAATGCCGCGCCTAGGGCTCCGACTGTAAAGTATCCCAGATCGCTAGACGTCAGTATGAAACCACAGGGTATGAGACCGAGAAGAGATGCAGTTACAACCCGAGAACTGCCCAGCTTGTCAGAACAAAATCCTCCAAGTGGGCGAGCTGCAGTAGCCAGAATGACAAACATGGCAGTGCGAAAACCTGCATCTGACGCTGACAAATTAAAGGTCTCCTTAAGTAAGAGTGGCATGTATATTGACAGAGCGACAAATCCACCGAATGTTTGGAAATAGAGCAAGCTCAAGAGCCAGGTCATGGGACGCTTGAAAAAGAGTGCGATTGCCTCAGTCGGACTCTGAGGCGGTTTTTTCGCCGGTGCGTCCTTGGCTTGCGTGGCAAAAATAATGGCATATACAAGCGTAATTATCGAGAAAATCCAAAAAGCCCATCTCAAGCCAAAGGCACTGGCGATCGCAGGTCCTCCAAAAACGGCCAGTGAATGACCAATGTTGCCGGCGCCATAAATACCTAGAACGGTGCCCTGACGTTCGGCCGGGAACCAGCGAGAGACGAATGGAACTCCGATTGCAAATGAAGTGCCGGCAAGACCGAGAAATACGGCGATAAGCTTGTACTGATCATATGTGTGCGCGAATCCCAAAAGAAATGCCGGGATGCAGATTATTGCCAACAATATCGTGAAGACACGTTTCGGACCGTACTTGTCGGCTAGAAAACCGGCTGGCAAACGTCCCAATGATCCAAGCAAAACAGGAATAGCAATCAGCATACTGGCTGATGTTGCACTCAACTGCAAATCCTTTTTGAGGATAGGCATCACGCCAGCTATCAACCCCCAAACAGCGAAAGAGACAGTAAAGGCTAAGGTGCCCATCACAAGTGCTCGACTATCATCAGCGAGCTTTTTCATATCCAATCCTCCAGGTGCGCATACGACACATATTGCTCTTTCTGAAGCGCTTATTCATCGTCCTTATGATGTACTGCTTGAATCGGCCTAATCGAGTAATGAGCATGAGCAGGACTATTCAAGCAGTTCGTTGAAGTGAGTATTACTAGTAAGGCGAGAAAAGATTCATCTAACAGACGCCGCAAATCATTACAACGGACGATGCGGACGACCGAATTTTTTATCAAACTGCTAAAAGGTATTAGTTACATCATTGAGGATATTGTGTCCAGTAACACGAATGGACCTGACTGTCCTATTACGAAAGTGCTCACGATCATGAGCGCCAAATGGACAGTGGAGATTTTGCGAGAACTTTCTATTGGACCTGTTCGCACTACTTACTTTAAGAAGGCGATTCCAGGACTGAGCATGAAGTCACTGCAGGAGCGCATTCGAGATCTGGAAAAACATGGCATGTTGGTGCGCACTCGTTACGAGGGACAGCCAGCGCGAGTTGAGCACACAATAACGCCATTGGGCATGCGGATTTCCGAGATCATGGTGGCATTGAAGGAGATCGCCAACCAAATAGAAACAGTCACCTGTATATGCCCACTAGAAACTTCTTGCGCCGGCAAATTTGATTGCCCCAAACGCGCAGAAAGGAGCTCGATACCTGGGCGCAAGCGCAGCATTTAGGATTGGCACGAAATCGCCGCATTGTTTCCAAATCAAACATCGTGGAAAATACGGAGGCAATGCAAAAAATGGCTGTGCTCTTTCTTTATGCTTCTAGAGAGCCATTCTTAACACAGCCAGTTTTTTTGCATAGATCCATTTGTTGTTCTCTGTGTCTATTTTATCCAGTTGGTTAGATTAGTCATCGGCATAAAGAATGAGCACCAAAAGTAAACCATCATTGATACTGTTTGCACTCTTGATCAACAACCAGCTTGGCAAGAGATGCCAATACAAACGCGTGCCGCTCTTCAGGTTCTACAGTACAACAAGCGCGATTTGGTGGGTGCCAGGTCTTTAGCAAAGCATGCCTATTATTTTACCGTTTGAGGTTGCCAGCCGTTCGAATCCCCGGTGGCGGCATTGTACAATCTTCAACAGCCATTTCGGCTCCCATCGATCCCGTTTGCAGCTCAGGTAATAATATGAGGAGTCTGCATCACAAGGATCAATTCTTCGCACCGTATATGGTGCAGCAGATCGTATTCAGGATTCCTGTTTTTTTAACTGATGGGTAATTCAGTAGCCACAACGGAGAACTTGCATGACAGTGAAAATCGAAATATATGTCAGTACAGACGTCGAGACTGACGGTCCGATTCCAGGACCGCATTCCATGCTCAGTTTTGCCTCAGCAGCCTACACACCGCAAAAGACTCTAATCAGCACTTTCGCTGCTAACCTCGTGGCATTACCAGGCGCCAGCGGCCACCCCAAGACTATGGACTGGTGGGACCAACAAACTGATGCCTGGGAAGCCTGCAGAAGTAATCTCCAGGCACCAGAAGTTGTCATGAAGCAGTATCGAGACTGGCTAATGCTTTTGCCAGGCACGCCGATTTTTGTCGGTTACCCGGTCGCCTTCGACTTCATGTTTGTCTACTGGTATCTTATTAAGTTCACGGGAGAAAGTCCATTTTCCCACTCGGCAGTCGATATAAAAACGTACGCTATGGCATTATTGAAAAGGGGCTATAAAGACTCCAGCAAGCGCAATATGCCTAGAGAATGGTTTGACGATTTGCCCCATTCTCATATCGCGCTCGACGATGCCCTTGAACAAGGTGCTATTTTTTGCAATATGTTGGCCACCAATCAGGTCGTGAAAACTGACGATTGATTACGCTTGACGCCACACTGTAGAAAGCGAAGTAGTCGAGAATAAAATCAGCACCATGACTTACGCGCACCGTATACGGTGCACGGTTGGCTACGGCCAAGAAGCTGCGCCCAGCAAGATGTGAGTTGCAGTTGATTGAATGGAGCACCGTCTTTACCCAACGTCTGCACCAAATACAGTGCTAAAGTCTAAACCGAAACATACTCAGCAGTAGTATCCGGCGGTTTAACGTGTCCAAAGCGGCGAGGTTCTTTTTTGGTTTTCGAACTGTTTTTTAAACTGGGCAAGGCGCTCCGAAAAAGTTGAAGTATACTAAAAATGCTTGAAAATTCGGTCGCGCCGCTTGGTAATGCAGGTTCCTTAGTAATGTGATGAAATGTCAAACAACTGTTTTTGCAATTTCATGGGCATCAAGCTCAACAATGGCCCGTATGGTGGTAAGAGTGGCAAGATTCGTTCCAGTGAGGAAAACAAGTGCAGGCGCCCCATATCGACGAAAACCTATTCCAATACCTGATAGAAGGCGTTAAAGATTACGCCATATTCGCTCTTGATATATCCGGTCACATAGTTTCCTGGAACCCTGGTGCTGAACGCATCAAAGGATACAAAGCGGAAGAGGTGATCGGGAAACATTTTTCGATTTTCTACACTGAAGAAGCAAAGGACCAGGGGCATCCGGACTTCGCGATTGCCGAGGCGCTGGCAAAAGGATCTTACAAAGAAGAGGGCGTGCGCGTGCGCAAAGACGGCACGCTTTTTCAGGCAAGCATTGTTATTAGCCCTCTTTATGACAAACACGGCAAACATCTAGGGTTCGCGAAAGTGACTAGGGACCTGACTGAAAGACAGAAAACTATAACAAACTCAGCGCTGTCTGCTCAGTCCCTCGAAACGAGCGAAAACGCCTTCAATCTCATGATTGCGGCAGTAAAAGACTACGCCATATTTTCACTCTCTCCCGAAGGAATCATCCAGTCATGGAACGCAGGCGCTGAGCGGATTAAGGGCTATACAGCTGAGGAAGCGATCGGCAGACACTTCTCGCTGTTCTTCACACAAGAAGCGAAAGATAGAAAACATCCTGAATACGAATTAGAGCAGGCGATTAAAAACGGCTCTTACGAAGAAGAGGGCTGGCGCTTACGCAAGGATGGCGGTCAGATATGGGTGAGCGCTACAATTACGCCGGTTCGCAATGCGGAAGGCAAGGGCACAGGATTTGTAAAAGTTACGCGAGACCTATCTGAGAGACGAGCCGCGGAATCTGCCGCGGTTAAGTCCGCCGAGGCGCTTGAGGAAAGCGAAAGCGCCTTCAATCTCATGACTGCGGCAGTGAAAGACTACGCCATATTTTTACTCTCTCCCGAAGGAATAATCCAGTCATGGAACGCAGGAGCTGAGCGGATTAAGGGCTATAAGGCTAAGGAGGCAATCGGCAGACACTTCTCGATCTTTTACACACAAGAAGCGAAAGATAGAAAACATCCTGAATACGAATTAGAGCAGGCGATTAAAAACGGTTCTTACGAAGAAGAGGGCTGGCGCGTGCGCAAGGATGGAAGCCAGATATGGGTGAGCGTTACGATCACCCCCGTCATAATTTCAGGCGGTGTGCTCAAAGGCTTTGTGAAAGTTACACGAGACTTGACCGAGCGCAAGCACTACGAGAAAGAACTCGAACAAGCCAGAGATGACGCAGTTTTAGCCAACGCCTTGAAATCCAAATTCGTCGCGAATGTCACGCACGAAATCCGCACACCGCTGAGCGGAGTTGTCGGGTTGAGTCAGCTGATCGCTCAGGACACAAATCTCGATCAACAGAACCACGAGAGCGCTATTCGGATCTTTGAGGCATCTAAGCAGCTACTCGTGATTCTCAATGATTTGCTTGATTTTGCTAAGCTGGAGGCCGGCAAAGTCGAAATCGAAAACGTACCATACGATGTCTCTAAGGTCATAGATGACGTTGTCGGACTTGCCAAACCACAGGCACAAGACAAAAAGCTTTCCATCTCAGTAACGATTGATTCCCAAGTACCCAACACTGTGATAGGTGATCCTAACAAGCTGCGACAAGTGCTGAACAATCTGATTCATAACGCGATCAAATTCACCGAAATCGGTGGCATCGACGTGTTTGTAGAAAAGCAGGACGAGTCGTTATTCTTCTCTGTCACTGATACCGGAATTGGTATCGCACCAGAGACGCAAGATAAGCTATTCAAACCATTTGTACAGGCTCACGAATCAACGACCCGCCTTTTTGGTGGCACCGGACTTGGATTATCGATCGCGCAGCAACTCATAGAGCTTATGGGGGGAACACTCGGTCTGGTAAGCGAACCTGGTCAGGGCGCGACGATATGGTTCGTTCTGCCGCTCAAGTCTTCTCTCGGGGAGGCGCGGTAGTGAGCAAGTACGATGCGACTATATTGCTCGTAGAAGACGAACCTATATTGCAATTTGTTTTTGAAAAGCAACTAGACAAACTCGGTTACAAAGTCGCTCGCATCGTCGACAACGGGCTAGTTGCGGTTGAGGCAGTACTGGGACACCAATATGATTTGGTCTTCATGGACGTGAGACTTCCAGGGCTAGATGGTATGAGTGCAACCGAGCGTATCCGAGCAGCCGAAAAGGAAGCTAATAAGCATACAAAAATCATCGGAATGACTGCTTTTGCTGAGCGACAACGCTGCCTGGATTCGGGTATGGATGATTTTTTGCAGAAGCCTGTGCTTCTTGAGCCGCTCACCGACGCGATAGGAAAATGGCTTAATCCTACTAATGACGCTTTACTGTCCAATACGGTAGCGGCTTCTGCAGATCACTTTCAGAAAATAGCAACACAGCTGGACGCCATTCAAGCTCGCATAAACAATTTGCGCAAACGGGTAGGGATGGACGGTAAGTGAACTTAATATAGCTAGTGATAACGCTGAGGCCCGTTGACTCCGATAGGCATAGTCGCTCTGAGCTGTCGTCTAAACTGAATTATAATTTCGTGAGATTTTTCGTCTGTCACAGCAGGCCGTTCGAAAGAAACAGCTTGACAAGGATCCCCAAAAGCAGCTAAGCTAGTGGGTGCCCCTAATTAATACCAGTTTCCGCGCGATGCGGTGACAACGCCATTTCGAGGTCGCAGATATGGGTCTCTTTGGAGATCTGACGCACGTCGCAAGCGATGTGATCAATGCTCCGTATAATTTGACCGATCGAATCGCGAAAGACTCCAAGAAAGCCTTTGACTCCGCGGGTGATGCCTTTCGTTCTGAGGTGCACGGGCTGGCGTCAGCAGGCAATGATGTGCTCAAGGGGGGAGCATGGATCGAGAAGCAAGGTAAATTGCTGGGAGAAGGAGTTTTGACAGGGGCCGTCTTAAACCCCATCAATGGCCTAACGCAACTCGTTGGTCAAGTTGGAGACGTGCACCTTCCGAAGCTGGAGCTGTCGAATCAGGCTGAAGTAAATAACTCTTGGGCTGGCAAGATTGGCACGATCGGTGGCACAGCTGCAGATTTTGTTCTCACCGCTGGGGGAGTTAGTGCCGCTGTTGGAATCGAAGCGTCAAGCGCAACTGCGCTGGGTACTGCTGGAGCAATCCAAGGCGGCTTATTGACGCCAACTGCAGATGGTTCATCCGGCAGTTTTGTCACTGCTCGATTAGAAGACGCTTTCATCGGCGGAGCATCTGGAGCTGTTATGGGCGGTGTTGCGGGCAAAGTCGAAAGTAAAATGGAAGATTCAATAGGAACCTCAACTGCAGATAAAGTTAAAACAAAGTTTGTCTCTGGTGCTGCTGGTGGTACCGCAAGCGGTGCCGTGCGAGCCGAAAGTAAGTCCGTTTTTCAAACAGGGGAATTAGCCACTGCAAACGAACTTAGCCAACAAGTAATCGGTGGTGCCATGACTGGTGCGGCTGGTAGAGTTAACGGCAGTCTGAATGAATCGTTAACAGACTCAGTCGCTGGCAGGATGACAAATAGCACTGTAGCAAGCGCGACTGGTGGCGCAGCGGCTCATATCGCTGAAACGCATCCGATCATCAACAAACAAAAGCAATCTGACGCAACTATGACCTTCCCTCAGCAAGAAGGGCCGTGAACTGCTTTTGCTCAAAACAACAAGAAACAGATGATTTGTGGTCAGCACCTTGAGCCGTTGATGAGGACTTAAAATGCTTTTGCTGAAATTGTACAGGTGGCTCGTCTTGCTGACTTGCTTGATTTTTCTGTCGCCACAGGTACAGGCAATGCTTGCTGGATACAATGCTCCTCTGTTGACTGGCAACTATGAGTCAATTCGAGCAAAACATCCCTTTGTATTTACCAATCAAGAGCGAATGGTGGCATTGCTGAGATTGCATACCACGGCGTCAAACCAGGCGCTTAAACATTTGGAGCAAGTAGTGCAAAATCTTGTGCGCAATCCCGAGCAAGCGATCATACGTCCGTACTCTGGCAGCGATCTCAATCAATACTCCAAGGTTTTTAGCTGCGCCTGGGGTGGTAGCTGCACTGTAGCAGCATGTAATCTCGCTACATATGCGTATCTGAGGTTGCGCCAGGAGAAATTGTAGACAGAATTCGGGCCAAGACATATCAAACATTTGGCTATACGCTTGGATCATTGACAGATCTCCTCATCAGCGCAGAGTTGCTCGAAAATGATGGTTTCGACTCCTTTAACTTTACCGGCAATCGCAAGCAATCACTCTTGCAGGCACTGCGTTACTACGGGTATTACTTCGGTCAATTCACAAAGGACAGCAAGAGCTACGTTCCCGCTACGCGCGACCACTATCCTAGCTACAGGCAGTACATTGGCAAACAGGTTAGCTACGATAAAGGAACAACAGTGACTCTAGCAGATGACACTTTGATACCGTTTGTAGTGGCATATAGACATTATCCAAGAGATCCGATCATTCGGCAAGTTTTAAGTCGAGCTGCCAGCTTTAATCGTAACTGCGTGCCTTTCTCAGGCATCGACAGCTTTCATATAGACCGCCTCGTAGATATTAGTGAGTGTCGGCCGATACGGCAAAAAATGTGGGACGTTAAAACCATCGCGATAATAAAGCCCCTAGTGGTGAGGTGCCGCTCTTCACGCAAGATTTCATTGTATCTTCGAGCAGCGGCTTGATGTTCCAGGGCCATTTTTTGTAATCGGGCTGCACGTTCTCGTGGTGTCAGGTTCAGTCCTGTTAAGACAAGATTATCCTTGATTTGTCTTCGGCAAGCACAGGGGTTAAGCTCGCCAAAGTGAGGATAAGCGCGAGAGCGACTATGTATTGCATTTTTCCACCTTGAAGACTTCTGGGGAGAAGATCGCCTCATAGTAGCACCTCAATGTAATTTGAATTACGCCGGGTATAAGGTGAATGGGTCCCCAATTACCTACAAGGGATTCAATGCAGTTCGAAAAAAAAAGCAAACAATCTGATGCCGCGCAAAATGCTTTTGCGCGTGCCAAGCAACTGCATGGCAGCGCTAATCTGCTTGAGGCGCAAGCAGCTTTAGTGGAAGCGATTGCACAACTGACCTGCACTTTCGGTGAAACACATCTTGATCTCGTCGAATGCTACGAGATGCTGGGCGACAATGCATTTGCTCAAGACAAATTCGAGGATGCTCTTTTTTCACTGCAGACATGTCTGGAAAGAAAGAAAATCATGCGCGCAAACCCGGCAGACAGCCTGGAACTAAAGTTGACAATTGCGCTTGCAAAAATGAAACTGAAACGTCTCGAGGAAGCTGACGCAGATCTGGTGGCCTTGAGAAAAGAAGCAGAGTCGTTGCTTGTTGGCGATCATCCGCTTTTGTCTGTGGTCATTGACGCCCAAAAGAGTGTTCAAAAACAACTACCAGCCAGAAGAAAGGCTCTTCTTGAAGCAGAAGAAAAGGCTTACATTGGCAGGCAGAAAGAAAAGAAAGAGAGCAAGGGTCATGCCAAAACTCTGCGCACTCACGATGAGTTCAGTCAACCCCTCAACCAGCGCGCATCAAATTTTTTGGAGAGTTTCGCCGGCGGCAGTCGCATGGTTTGGCCATTATTGGCTTCTGTTGTGGCTGTTCTCATCCTCGTCGCTCTGCCAGGTCTCAACTTGGGAAATCCCTTGTTGCTGCAACCTGAAGGATCTTACTATCAAGGTATGGCGGCACTAAAGCTGACGCATGACACCTGGCAGATCACTGAGAACAACAAAGTGGTCTTCGGTCCCATACCGTATGTCGCAATAAAAGACGTGCAGTCGCTTGCCAAAGCCCTGATCACAAAGTCAACATATTGGACAATCTTGGATCCTAAAGGATTGATAGACGAAGACGGGCACAGATATTTTTCGCAAAGCACTAAAGAGGCGGAGTTGCTGACGGCGGGACAAAGTCAAGAATTTTTTGTCAACTCGAAATATCAGTCAAATCATAGATACCCTACTATTTTCGTCGATTCGCTCATGAGCGTACCGTCAGAAAGTTGGGATGACGCTTACGATACCACTTACCGTAATCCCTTCCGCAATGGATCTTCTGATGACGATCATCCGATTGCCCAAGTAAGTCACGACATCGTCGTGCCTGGCGTTCCTCTAGATCAGCAAATGAATGCTTTGCTGAAAGGAGCATCGTGGGACGGTGATATTCATGAACCTGGAACCATTGGCTTTCTAAACTATTGTCCCCCGGGCAAGCAGGGCATTTTTCTGATTCATTTTAGCGGCAGCGATGGACGATTACTATCGGATAAAAATGGACCTATGGTTATGATTTTGCGCGATGGAAAGATGGATCTTCCGAAAATGGCCGACAAGAAAATCAACTTGATTGTGATCGCACCACAATCACGAAAGGATACTATTACTTTCATCCAGATAGCCTCTGCGCTTGTCTTTACGATATCGACTGCCATCATTCTCGTTTTACAGATTCGTTTTCACGTTTCAATTTTCGAACTGGCAATGAATGCTCCCCAGTGGTTAAAAATGGCAGGTCTGGTGCTTGTCGTGGAAGCAGTTCTCGGTTTGGTTAGCATAAACGTTGAAGCGACGACAGCCATGATTTTAGCTGTCATTCAGACGCTAGTATTGGTTGCTGCCCTGGTCGGATGTCTGCTTTGGTGGGGCCATAAACATGAATGATCGGATCACATGCCTTTATTTTAGAGAATCGTAGTCGGCTTGCGTGAACTCGTCTGAGCCGCCTCCTCCAGAATATCCTGAATCACTTTGGGAAAAAATTGCAGTGCGGTCTCCTGAAGCTATTTGCTCTAACGAGTTTTTGAGCCATTTCAGGGGCGGTGGATTATGCCCACTATAGGAAAACTTTACTCTTAACTGATTCATATGCAAGCGCTGAAGCTCAATTGCGTCGTACCTGCGACCTTGGGCATTAAGCACATAATTTAACTGGACGATAGCGTCGCTCATCTCAATAGGAGCGACTCCATTAGCAGGCACAGTTGCCAGCGCATATGCGCTTCTTAGCAAATGTTCGGCATTCTTATATTGCTTGGATTGAGCACAAAGGCGTCCCATTATCACCAAATTTGATACCACGTCGCTAGCATTCAGGAAAGTCGGCTGACGTGCGTAATTATGGCAAATATCGTCAGTCAACTCTTGTAGTTCAGCAAAGTTAGGCTTTCTTGAATCGTCCAATAAAACCAAATACAATCGAGCAATCTCAATAATCGGATTCTTCTCGTTGCCGGTGCGAGATGCAATTGTTACAGCCCGAGCAAATAATGGTTTCGCAGCGGCAAAGTGCTCTTGGGCTACTTGAATTTCTCCTTGTTTTTCCAGAGTCTCAGTTAGAACTGCACTTTGATGACTTGATCGTTCCACAAGAGATTCACTGGCGTCCAAACACGCTCTCAAGTATTGATGGGCCAGTTCCCCTCTACCAATTTTTTCTTCTAGCATGGCCAGCTGGAAACTGCAGTCGGCAATGGAACCTTGATTCGGTGGTTCTAGTTTTTGGAATATTGACAGGGCTAGAAGAAACTCTTTCTCAGCCAGATCAGAATCGCCCTTGCTTGCGAAAATTAATCCTTGCTCGTAATAGCAGGCAGCTAAAAATGCCTTCTTTTCAGATTCTCCATCGGCAAGTTGAGAGGCATTGCTAAGCTCGATTTTTGCTTTGTCAAAGGCTCTTAATCCGATAAAGGCACGGCCCAATTGCAAATGACAAAGGCCAAGGTTGAGTGGCAATCGATTGGACTGGGCGACGCGAATTGCCGCAGTCAGTTGGGTAGCGGCCTGAGAGTATCTTTCTTTCTCCAAAAGAGCACTGCCGAAGTTTAAGGCGCATCTTTGTGCAAGCTCTGGCTGACTGGTGGGCAAGCTGTTCAGCAGTGTGGATAAAGATGTTGCCAAACCAATTGCCGCGTCTGCTTTGTGCTGCTCCAGGCACCATGCCAATTCGTCATTTGCTCCTTGACACAATCCCAATGTGTGATCATCGACATTTGCCTTGCCCTGCTTCGATAATGAAGGGAGAGCACCGTCAGTTCCTAGCGCTCTTTTTAAGTCATCGCGCATCGTCATGACACGCCGATCTTGTTCATTGTCTTGGGCCTTCGCTGCTGCTTGAAGTCGAATCATTTGAGTATTGAGAGTTTGCAAATCGGCGGCTTTGCCTGAAAAAGTCGCCAGGTCGATGAGTTCCTGGCAGCTGGCCGTTTGCATCAGGTTTTTCTTTTGCTGATTGTCCCCTTCAGACTCCGCAACCGTCAATGATTTCTCAAATGTCGATTTAGCTGTGGCGTAGTCGCCCTGGTCGAATGCTTGCTGACCTTTTACATAAAGCTGCTTCCAGGTGGTGCCAGATTCCACCCTAGGGCCAAAAAACATGAAGGCAGATGCTCCGACCATAGCGACAACAACACAGGCTGCAGTAATTGCCGCATAAATTCGAGTATTTCTGGCTTCGCTGCCAGCGTCTGGAAGAACATCGAGAGCCTTCAGGTCTTTCACATTTCTGGCGCTCAGCTTGCTGCGAAATGTAATTGATTTACCTTCTGAAATACGCGTCAGGTCGGTGAACAATGCTCCCATTGATTGATATCTATTGTCCGGTTGTTTCTCAAGACATGTGATCACAAGCGAGTCGAGATCCGCTGGTATCTCTAAGCTCGGAAATCGGTCGGTGAGGCGCACAGGCTTGTCGTTTAAATGCTGAAGAATGATGCGAATCGGATTGTCGGCGACGAAAGGTGGTTTGCCGCATAAAGTCTCGTACATCAAACACCCCAGCGAATAGATGTCAGATCGGGCATCCAACTTATCTCCTCGGCATTGTTCGGGGCTCATATATTGCGGGCTACCAAATATTTCGCCTGTCTGAGTTTGAAGTAGGGTCTTTCTGTCACCAACAGGCAGAATTTTAGCGATACCAAAATCGACGATCTTGACATAGTCATCTAAGTCCTGATTTTGAAGCAAGATGACGTTGCTCGGTTTTATATCTCGGTGAATGATCCCTTTTTGATGAGCATGGTGCAATGATTCTGCCATCTGAATAAAGATGAGTAAGGCTCTGTGCGCATCGACATAAGCCTCGTTTGTTATGACGGATTCCAGGCTCGGTCCGTGCAGGTAGTCCATCAATATGTAAGGGCAACTGCCCTTGTTGAGTCCATATTGATAAACGGTCACCATGTTGGGGTGAGTCAGTTTGCTGGCAGCCTTTCCTTCTTGTTCGAAACGCTTGATTGCACTTTTGTCCGAAGCGAACTCGGGTTTAAGAACCTTGACCGCCATCACCTTATTCAAGGGTTTATACTTTACCTTGTAGACTGTTCCCATGCCGCCCTCGCCAATGACTGAGAGAGCCTCACAGTCATCGAGACCGAGATCGATAAAGCTTGAGAAATTGCTCGTCTTAAGTTTCAGCTGCCCGGTATTTGCAGCGCATTTGCAGACGCCAAATATCCAACTCGTAAACGAGCCCTTTCTTTGCGAAACGGGCATGAAGCATCGGCTACATTTGATTTGCAGAGTTGATTTAGATTTTTGATCTTCCAAAATAGACCCGGATCCGCTGGCCTAAGGAGCTAAGAATCAAGTGTTACCTGCAGTAATCATAAGGCCCATTTAGCCATGTGGCAACACGTTGGCTGGCAAACGGTTCTGTAGTGTTCGCATGGGGCGTGCGCGTGAGCGACAATTGGCGCAACAAGAGATTCGCCAACGGTTGAAGGGAATTCACAGATGAGTCGGCGGGAGAGCATCCTGTCACTTTTGACCTCAGTTGCTCACGCACTGAGTGACTAAAGAGCAGAGGTAGTCTATGTTGGTGGTGCGATTGTAGGCTTATTAATAAACGCAGAAAGATCCATTTGATGTGCGTCCAACGAACGATGTTGACGTGATTGTTGCTGCCGTGAACTACAGCAAGTATTAATTGCTATTTGCTCGCTAAGCGATAGTCACCATCGTAGTCTTCATAGCCGAGAGCAGCAGCTTTACGCAGAGCTTCTGCAGATTCACGATACCTATGGAGCTGGTGATAGGTCAAGGCAAGATAGTACCAATCTCCCCCACCATCAGGATTTAATTGGACGGCTTTTTCTAAGTCAGCTTTTGCTTGCAAAAGGTTTTTCTTGCGAAGATGGGCATAACCACGTGTTCCAACAGGATAACTTGAGTCTGGTAGCTCGCGTATTGCCTCAGTCGCTTTAGCTAAGCTTTCGGCATACTGTCCACTGTGTGCCAGGGACCAAGCAAGATTGTTGAGCGTATTGCTTTTGTCGCTCCCGTCTTTCAGCTTAGCTCGGTAATATGCTGCTGCCTCATTCCATTTATGCTGATCTAGAAGCAAAGAGCCCTTGCCACCACAAGTGCATGAAGCCTTTACGGCATTAAGGTTGAACCATCGAGCGTGACCAGCAAAAGCTCTTTCTAAAGCGAGTGATTGCCGGGCGTCGTATTTTCGGGTTACTCCGGCAGCCAGCATTCGTTTTGATGAACTGCCACGCAGATCTCGATGTGCATTGCCCCGTACCGCTAAAATATGCGTTTGGATTGCAAGTCTATAGTTCGCGTGCGAAGCCTGCAAATGGTGCCTCTTTGCTGACAGTCGGTAACCACGCGAGGCTTGCAGCAGACTCAATTTATTCATGGACGTTCCGGCTCGAATTCTATTTTTCTTGAGAGCAATATCGAGCCGCGGACGCTGCTCAAAATGTTGCGCTTTGCCCTGAAGTGCATGTGGCACTCTTACATCTAACGAGGCATCCATCGATTTTAATTGAATTGATCCTGCGTTCATTCGTATCTGTTGCATAGCAAAAGACGGTGCTGAAATGCTGCTGAGAAGAATGACTGATTGCAGCGTTGCTGCAAGGAGTTTGAATTTGGTGTTCATAATTGCTCACTGTACAGCTGCGCGCCTACAAGAAGTTGTAGTCGCAAACGGTTTGAAAAGTGTTGGCATCGACCTGGTAAGACACGCAGCTTATCTTCTAATCAGACTCGGGTGAACGTCAGAAAGGACGAGACTGCCCCAGTGAAAACCCTAGTTCAAGACACCTATCAGTCGAGTGCAATGTTCTGCACTGTGCAGATATACGATTTTTCCGAGAACAAATTTTATGCTCAACATAGAGACAAGCACTCAGCGCGAATCTACATTGGCACTCCGGCGCTATAATCAGATCGTCCAGGGGGCATGCGATGTCCGAGTTGTGGGAACTACACTAGAAGAGCTCCAGGAGTCAGAGATGATTAACACGAAAAAAGGCAGCTTTACTCATGTTGCTCTGATCACAGGAGTTGCTTGTTTATGCATTGGCATAATTTATGGCTTCTTGACCGCACCTTTCTGCTGGCACTGTCTATCGAGCCAGCGAGTAGTGGAATTAGCAGCATTCGGTCCGAACCGGCACCAGGGATGCCATACACGATGTGGTGTTGTCTACGTTGCAGAAGGGACTGGATGCCGATGGAACCATGGAAAAATCTCGCAGCCCGTTCAGACTGTGAATACATAGACTATGCATCCAAGCGAGATCACCGCCAGTAGTGTCCCCCAAATATGGGTTAACCACTATTGGTGGCATGTTGGCAGCCTGAGTGGCTGGTATAAACGATTATGTTTCAGGCGCGATCATTATTCCATGGGCTTTTCGAGCTGATCGAATCCGATAAGATTCTTTTGGGGTAGGCGGCGAAGGTTGATTTCATTTCGCCGTCCGAACCACACAAATATGAAAACCGACCGGTTAGATGGGACATTTAAAGTGTCAAAAAAAGGACATTTAAATCGTCAATTCACAACGCCGTTCGCGAAGATCCGCTAGTGGAGCGCCGCAGCAAGCTTATCGAGATCACGAATGTCGTATTCGATCTGTTTGAGATCTTGATTTTTGCGCTGCAATTCGCGCCCCAAATCGTCCAGCGCCCTATCGATATCGGCGTGCGTGTCTCGCTTTAAGACATCCATTTCTGCCTTGATTCTATCTGCGTCTTTCCAGACGCGATCATACTTACTCAAATATTCTTGTCGTTGATCGTTGAGCACTTTGTAGGAGGCATCGTCGGAAGAAGCAATTGCTGGAGAGATGGTGGAGCCGACAATGGCACTGGCAGCTATTAACATCGAATATTTTTTGAAGTGCTCATTGAAGTCGCTCCCAAATTCTGGCGGCGTCTCACCCTTCAACAGTGCAGCAAGTTGGCTTAAGTGCGCGTGCCAACCGGCTCCCACCTTCGGCATAAACTCTGGCGAAAGCTGGCTGTGAGTGAGCACCAACAAAACTTGATCGCCACGCGATTCAAGCTCGAAGCGAACATGCGACGTCAGATCAGACGAAGTTTCAAACCAAGCATAAGCGAGAAGCCGCGGTGGCTCACACTCAGTGATGATGCCGCGAACGTCGTATATGCGACCAGTTTCCGGATCGGCGTGCTCGTCAAATTTCAAGTTGATCCGACCTTCGGATCTCAGCTCCACTGTTGTGTTAGTGCACAGCCATGTGGCATGGCCGCTGGGAGTGGAGATGTAGTCCCATACCCGTTCGATGGGGCCCGGCAGCAGTCGCTCAAATCGAACGGTATGCGAATTGAGAATTTTGCCCATATCATTGGTGCCCATATCATTCATGCTCTGTCTCTCCTTTCTCTGGTGGTGCGGCAAGCTGTTGATGCAAGGTGTCCAATCTTCCAGCCCAGAAACGTCTGACATGATTAAGCCATGCTGCCGCCTCTTCCAACCCACCTTCATCTAATTCATGATGATATTCGTGCTGCAGTGTTTAGCCGAATTGAAGGAATGTGCGGAAAAGAGCAAGCTGAAAAACTAGTTGAAGAGTTAATTCAAGGCGTAATTCACGTATCAGCCTCCTGGGCACAAAAAGTCCCAATCATGAGAAGCGCCTTCCCGAAGTAATTAGGTTTCTCCAGGGTTTTTACCGTAGCCTTTCTTCGCGACCAAGTTTAATTTGGTATTCACACGCCTGGCGAAAGTCGAGGAGGACAAGTTGTCTCGTAAGCTTTTATTCAACGCTGCATATTTGAGTCTTGCTTTTGCCTCATATGCTTGGCTGCTAATAAATTATTCTGGAGCGTCGTTGATTATTGCGTCAATAGTCTTTCTGGGTCTGGTGTATTTGCTGGCGTCAGTCGCCGCTATAGTCAATTTGATCTCAACAAACCGAACCCCCAATCGCACCACCACAACAGC
>PLXC01000086.1 GCA_003151275.1 Candidatus Melainabacteria bacterium | reverse complement strand
CGGGAATGCTGCTTTTGATGTGATGTCTTTTTCTTTGGAACAGCCATGAGTGGGTGGAATCCTCCATCGGGTTCGGAACTGATTATTATCTACGAATTTTCTTTGGAATCTTCATTTGGAAATAGAGTCTTTAAGTTCTTCCAGCGCGGGTCTATCGGGCGGTCGTCTGTTTTGGACCGATTGCCCTCAGAATTTGCCGCCGTTTTATCGCTGGATGCCCCATCTGTAGCACGTCCAGGGGGTCCAGGACACTGATCGCCACAAGAGCAGTAGGTCGGCGTTGCCAACGTTACAGCTTGATACACAATATCACTGATGTCAAGATTCCCGTCGTCCGGTAAGGGTTCAACGAAGTCATCGCGCAATAGTTCGCCGTCATGTTTTTCGTCTTCATTCAGCTCAAAGAACGAAGTGGGCACGAGGCGTTCATCTATATCTACGCTCAGACTGAGGAAATAAGGTCGCAGGCAACGATCACACTGAAGCTTTAGAAGCGTTTTAATTTGCCCTTCGATGCGAACACCGGAAGCACTCCACATGAGCGTCAAGTCTCCGAGCACAGGCTTAATTGCTTGCGTCTCGCTTAATTCTTCGCGAAAGGCAAATTCAAGCCGGTGATGCGGCATTCCTTTTAAGTCATCAATATGGACCTTCACGAAAACACCTTGATATGAAAAGCCGCAACGGCGCGGCGGTTTAGAGCGCTTCAAGAGCCAGCTGAACGCCCAGACTGCCAACATGGGCCTGCTGAACGGCGCACTCAGTTCGATGGCACTACTGCAAGACATGCTTTCTTATGGGGATGGCTGACCATCAGATCCACAGAACCGCTCACTTGAAGATGCATAATATTACAACACAACCACGCCTTCGTCGCCTTGCCCACCGCCTATCGATCTTTAGAGGAAGCCAATGCAATCCGACCCGAGCGACTGTCGCGTTCTTTTCGCTCGTTGGGTTTTGCCTATGTCGAGCCCACCCATGCGCAACGCAGCTGTATTGATCAAAAATCATACGATCACAGATGTCCTCTATCGCGACGAGCTCAGTTATAAATATCCGCCCGAATATGTAGAAAAGTTGACAGAGAACGCGCACGAATACGGCGACGCGATTATCTTGCCCGGTCTGATCAACCTGCACACTCATTTGGATTATTCGGCGTTGCGCTGTTTTGACGTCGAGTCAGGCATGTTCGATTGGATTTGCGGGTTAGTCGCAAAAGCATCTGAGTGGAAACCAGATCAATGGCGGGCCTCGGCGACATACGGCGCTCGGGAAGCGGCCCTTGCTGGCACCACATGCCTTGTCGACAGTTCGTTCACAGGGCTTTCGGTGCACGCAATCGCGCAGATCGGATTACGCGCAATAGTCGGGTTGGAATTGTTTGGGCTGCGAGATGATGAAGCTAGTGCGGTTTGGGGAAATTGGTTGACTAGATTCGACGCGCTGAAAAACACCGTAGAATCGGTGGCTCGTGTGGCGATCGCTACGGAAAGAATCAAACTCACCGTCGCCCCGCACGCACCATATACAGTGTGTCCAACACTCTGGTTGAAAGCCACCACTTGGGCCCAGGAAAAGAATATGCCCTTGCTTGCTCACCTCTCAGAATCCGCCGAAGAATGCCAATGGATTGAGACCAGCAATCGGCGCATTGACGAATATTTGACCTACGTAAAGAAGTTGCGAGATCCAAATCTTGCCACCACCGAGAGTGGCATCCTGGAAGAGCTTACACAAATCAGATGGAAGGGGCGCGGTCTTTCCCCAACCCGTCATCTGAAGAACTACGGATTGTTGGATGAGAACCTTTTAGCCGCACACGCTGTCAATCTGGACGATGAGGATCTAGGTCTGCTCGCTCAAACGCGCGTAAAAATTGCCCACTGCCCACGCAGTAACGCCCGGTTAAGAAATGGCCGGGCACCACTGGAGCGAATTATCGCCGCTGGCATCAGATTCGGACTGGGAACAGACGGTCTTGGCTCCAACGATGACTTGAACCTCTTGCAAGAGGCGCGTTTTGCTGTTGATCTGCACCGAGCCTGTGTGCCAGATATGCAGTGGTCTTCCGCTCAAATTCTCAGCAGTCTAACAATAGATGCGGCACACATCTTGAATCTCGATCAGGAAATCGGCAGCATCGAACCTGGCAAATTAGCCGATCTGGCTGTTTTCACAATCGATCCCTTGGAGCACGGAGCAGACAATCCATACGACTTGCTTGTCCACGGAAAAACAACATTATCCGACCTGTTCGTCGACGGCTCGGCTATCGTCACCGCTGGAAAGTTAGTCAATGATTGACTTGCAACTTCTAGCGAATGGCGGACCATCATCCAATCACCTATACTAACTCTAGTGTCATGAATGAAAGGTTCGCAAATGCGCCTGATGTTAGCAATTGTTTTCACCACTCTTTTTACAGTTCCACAGGCTCAGGCTCTAGCCAAGGAACCGGAAATAAACGCAAAAAAATTGTTTGCTATGATCAGGGAATTAGAAAAAGCGCAGCACGCCACGAATCCTAAGATCGCAGCAATAACAGGTCGCACCCCATTCTGGCAACATCCTGGAGTATGCATGTCGGAAAAATCAGCAAACTCTCTGATTACCGAGGTACACACAACACGCAGCCGAAACGGACAGACGATGGGTGTCTTGCTCTTCTTAAATCATGACTTACGGATATTGCCCGAGGAAGTCCGGCAGAGTTTCGGTCAAAAACCGCTTATACGCAAACAACCCCGTGTGGGCATTCACGGCGTGTATGTTGAATTTGTGTATGAACGTAAACTTGGCTGGACTAGATTTTGGTTTGAAAGATCACAGAATCGCAATTTAGTGCGGTATGCGGACATTGTGTATCGTCACGATGCGAAGAGTTGATTCTTTTCCCTACGCATTAGCTCTACGACTTTTTTGAAGTGGTCCAACAAAAAGCAATAGGTGCATACACGTCAGGTCTATCGGAGGATTGATGCGTGGAGCGTTCTGAAAGCTCTTGGGGTTGAACTGGAGATTGAAATGCCATTTGAAATTCTCCTATAATTTTTAGGTTACTCCTCAAATTTGGCAATTCCTTGACATGATCGACAAGCGAAGACAATTAAATTGATTAGAACCAGCACCCAGCCTTCTGCCTCAAGCGCACCTCGGCGATAGACAAAGTAACATAAACCTCTGTCAAAGATGACACCGCCTGCGGTATCGGACCAAAAGAATGCCAAATGGACTCGACTTAACAAATTGAACTCAGCCGATCTGCAGGTTACACGTCGCCCGAAATATAGAAAACGGGTACAAACTTGATGAAACTGATGCTTTGACAGTACTTACAAATCGATCGTAGCTGTGAGCAGGGTTCAGCAAGCAAGCGCTGAGCGCCCTTGTCAACAGTGGCGCCGATGCGTGTGGCTGAACCATATAAATTCCTCTATACTGTGATTTAGGTTTCATGCAGCCAGGCTCTGGGAAAGTAGCGTTTAGCAGCCACACGTCTAAGAGATAGGAAGGTCGGAGTCTAATGGATCGTCGCCAGGATCATATTTGTAGCGGAAGAACCTGCATGTTTTGTAGAGTTCTCGACAACTCACCGGCTAAAAATGCCATTGGCAGCAAAGCCTTTATGGACCAGCAGGTGATCGAACGTGTCAAAGAATTAGAGCAACGGTCTCTGCTTACTAACACGGAAAGTCGGATGAATTCCGTCAGGGGCGAAGAAATCGAACGCCTTGCCCTGCTCGACACGCTAACCGATCTATACAATTCGAGAACATTCATCAAAGAAATGAAAGACGAGCTGAAGCGCGCGAAGCGCTACAAGCGACCTGTGGCATTGTGCATGGTGACAATTGATGGCTTCAAAGACATTAGCAGACAATATGGTGCCCTCACCTCAGACGCCGTTTTGAAGGTGATGGGAAACGTGCTCAGAGGCGCAATTCGCGACGTCGATATTCCTGCGCGATACAGTGCCGACGAATTTGCAATCATATTTCCCGAGACCAATGCCTCCGGTGCATCAATTGTGGCGGAGAGAATTCGCCAGCGCATCGGCACACAAACCATCACACACAATTGGCACAACGTAAAAGTGACAGCCAGTGTGGGCTTGGCAGCATTTCCGGCACATGCACGAGAGCACGACGAATTGCTCGCCCGCGGTCTCGAGGCCATGGAATCCGCCATGCAACGCGGCGGCGACCGGGTTTGCACTATCTAATTTTCAGCGCCTCACAATTACCTTATGACATTATTGCTCTTGGCATGGAGCCTCCTTGCCTGCGTTAGAATGAAGACGTTGTTTTGAACGAGATTTACTAATGGCAAAAAATCGCTCCGGCCCTCTAATTAAAGATTGGAAGCCAATCGCTGTTCTGGTTGCACTGGGCTGGTCACTTGTGACTCTGTTTCATGTAGAGCCGGAGAACACTGTTGACAACTGGATTAAGCTCGGCAACCTGCCCTCAAATGAACTCCGAGACGAAGTTGACAAGCGAGTCATGGCGCTTCCTAACTACCCAAAGATGAACGAGTACGAAAAGGAAGACGCCAAAAAGCGCCAAATGGACGAAGCCCAACTCGCCAACAATATTCAAATTCTGCGCAAATACAATGGTTATGTTCTTTTCACGAGCTTGAAACTAGGCCTTGATTTACGTGGTGGCAGCCAACTCGTTTTGCAAGCCCTACCGTCACCACTGGTGCCCGAGATCAATCCCGAAGTGATGCGTGGAGTTGAGACAGTAATCAACAACCGGATCAACAGCCTTGGTGTATCCGAAACTTTGGTCCAGCGCTCCGGCAAAGATCGATTGATCGTTGAGCTGCCTGGGATCAAAGACCCGCAACTGGCCAAAGACAGAATCGGCACCACTGCCTTGCTCGAATTCAAAGAACTTGCTCAAGGCGAAAACGGTCTGCCTATCTGGAAATCCCTTGACCTTACGGGAGCCGAGTTCAAACATGCCCAAGCCTCACCGATGGTATCAGGCGGTCTGTGGAGAGTTTCATTCGAATTCAAACCAGAAGGCGCAAAGAAATTTGGCGAGCTGACTTCGCGTTTGGTAGGCAAACAAATCGGTATATTCCTTGATGGAGAGCCGACGGACCGAGGTGCAGATGGACGACCGGTGCCAATATCTGAGTATCGTGGTGTCACCGTTCGCGAACCAATTCTTGGTGGCAACGGTGAAATCACGGGCAATTTCAACAAGGACCAGGCGGTGGATCTTTCCGTCAAGTTGAACGCGGGCGCCCTTCCTGTACCCGTCAAGATCCTCGAAGAAAGGACTGTTGGAGCCACTTTGGGTCAAGACTCAATCCACAAAAGTTTGGTCGCCGGTGCCGTTGGTATCGCACTAGTCATGGTGTTCATGGTGCTTATTTATGGCGTGCCAGGATTGATCGCCGACATCGCCTTGATTCTCTACACACTAGCCACCCTGGCAATTTTTGAAGCCATTCCCGTCACCCTAACATTAGCCGGCATAGCCGGTTTCATCCTATCCATAGGTATGGCGGTTGATGCTAACATTCTGATTTTTGAACGAACAAAAGAAGAACTGCGCGCCGGCAAGTCTCTGTACACCGCAATCGAAAATGGCTTTGGCAGAGCGTTTACATCAATCTTTGACAGTAACGTCAACAGCATGATTGCCTGCGGAGTGATGATGACGTTTGGAACATCGATAGTGAAAGGATTCGCTGTCACCCTGGCAATCGGCGTTGCCGTCTCAATGTTCACAGCGATTACTGCAACTCGAGCACTACTCCATCTGGTGCCAAAACAGATTGGTTTGTTCGGACATCGATTTGACAAAAAGAAACCTAAAGTACAAACCAAGGAGGCCGTGTGAACAAGCCCTCAGTAGATCTCGTCAAATATAGATGGCTCTGGTTTGGCATCTCGGGAGCGATTCTGCTGCCCGGAATCGTCGGTATCATCATGTGCTTGCAGCAGTTTCATGCACCACTAAAACTTGGAATTGACTTCACTGGTGGCTCAATCCTTCAATATCAATTCGACAAACCGGCAAGTCTCGAACAAGTTTTGACTATTCTCGATCAGTCTGGTCTACCCGGCTCCCAAGTGCAACAAGCGGAGATTGGTGGCAAAGAAGTAGTCGTCATGCGCACTCGCGCCTTAGACGATGAGCAACAAAAGCATAAGTTGGATGACAACTTACGGGCGCAACTTGGAGACTTCAAGGTTTTGTCAGTCGATAAAGTGAGCGCCATGATCGGTCCAGAGCTCTTGCAAAGCGGTCTGGTTGCCATGCTTATCACCTTTGCCATGATGGTTGCCTACATCTCTTACCGATTCAAATTTGACTATGCAATTTGCGCAATCATTGCTCTCTTTCACGACGTTCTGGCCTTGTGTGGCATCTTCGCGATTTTAGGCTTGATGCTCGGCACTGAAGTAGATAGCCTCTTTATAAGCGCCATCCTGACTGTGATCGGATTTTCTGTCCACGACACTATCGTTGTCTTTGACCGAATTCGTGAAAATGCAAAGTACGTTGGCAGCAAAGCCAGCTCTTCGGCTAGAGGCGGCGAGTACAGGAAAACCTTCGGAGACGTCGCGAACGACAGCGTCAATCAGACCCTGGCTCGTTCCATATACACTTCGCTGACCGTTATCATCACACTCTCGGCCCTTTATCTCTTGGGTGGAATCACAACCAGAGATTTCGTTCTGGCCATGTTGATTGGCGTCATATCCGGTACATACTCATCAATATTTAACGCTAGTTGCTTACTGGTAGTGTGGAGAGAAATGAAGCAAGGCCGCAAGGTTCAGACTGCCTGAAATTACTCACACAAACGGAGCTTCAAAGCCGCTATTTCTTTTCGCCTAGTTGGTCTATCCTCTAGGTGGGAATATTCACTTAGGGCTGCCTGAGGGCGAAAGCGAATTTCTCTTGTAAAGGGCAGCAGACGGATAAGGGCATGGACGAACAAGACAAGCATCACTCGCCAATTTCAGATGAAGATAAGTGGGAGCTGCTCACTCGCCCGGAAAAGTTGGGCGAATTGCTTCTCAAGCACGGCATGATCACGCTTGGGCAGTTGGAAGAATTAATCAAAGAGCAGGAGTCGAGCGGCATGCCGTTTGGTGAGTTGGTTCTGTCCAAAGGCATCATGTCCCGCCCAGATTTACTTACGGCTTTGGATTGGCAGCACAAAAGCGATCAAGTCATAATCGATTCGCTGACAGAACTAATCAATAAGCACAAAAAGGAATAACCACCGGCATCGGTTTTCCGCAAGCAGCTTAGCCTCGCACGGAGCGCGGTTGCTCGTCGAACTGCCTAGAAAAACGGTCGATGCCTAAAAAACGAACCGCCAGGAATTAAGCAGTTCGTCTTTTTTAGGGCTTAAAGTTAGTCTTTTTCCGGGGACAATTCCGCAAACTACCTAGTTGCAACTGCTTTGCGCTTCGCAACTGGTTTGGCAGGCTTAACCGGCGTGGTCGCCTTTTTCTTCTTTAGTTTGAAAGGACCTTCGCTAGCCATCCGTTTCTCCGCAGAAGATAAGATCTTTGAAGCAGGCACCTCAAGCGCTGAGGCAAGCCGACTCAAATTTTTCACTGATATGTTCCGTGAACCTCGTTCTAAATCTCCGATGTAGGATCTGTGAAGCCCACTGCGTCTTGCTAGATCGCTTTGAGATACGTCGAGTGCCTCTCGGCGCTCTCTCAAAATTAGAGACAGTGCAAATACAAGCTGGTCGTGCACGAAATAGCCCCCCTTTGCGGTTTCAAGCACTTCTATCTTTTCACTCCATTCATATAAGCATTGTCACCCAATCGGGTGATCTTGCTCTCCTTAGAATAGTGACTCTAAAATGCGACACCAGACCAGAATATCGGTCACCGGTATTGAGAAACCTTTTGCAAGATCAAAGGGTCATCAGTTTGCTTAATCAAAACATCTAAACGTGACTGACAGCGGTTGCTTTGAGACAATGCCCAAAATGCGTGTTCCACAAGAATCGAATTTTGCTCGCAACTCAGAAACAACAAAATTGAATCGACGATCTTTTGATGCGTCACTTCGTCGTCTGCAATTGCTTGTGAAGCCAGACTGTTGCCGAGCACTACCAGTGCATTACGCAAGAGCCCGAAGCGTTTCGGTCGTCGCACGGGACTGCTGTCTTTGAAGCTTAACTTGAATTCTGCGTCATTGCTTATCTTTAGTAGGTCGCAAAGATCGATATAGTGTCCAGCTCCTGAAGCTGGTTGAAACTCTTTCCACGGCGTCTCGGGTGGGCGTTGGTTATAGGGACAAACTTCCTGACAGATATCGCATCCGAAAACCCATCTGCCGAGCTTAGAACGAAGATTCAAGGGGATCTCATCCTTATTCTCAATCGTTAGATAGGAGATACACAGACTGGCATCAACTTCCCCCGCAGTCGTGATCGCAGCAGTGGGACAGACATCACCACAGCGAAAACATGCACCACAAGTGCCGTTGTACCGTTCGTCAGCCTCGAGCTCAAGATCGGTAAAGAGTTCGGCAATGAAATAGTAGGAACCTGAAAGTTTCGGTCCGATGATCATCGTATTCTTGCCAGAGAAACCCAAGCCGTGGCGAGCTGCATAAGCCTGCTCGTACAGCTGCACGTCATCAGTAAATGCTTTTCCAAGCAGCGGGCGTCCGATTTTGTCTTCAATTCGCGTTTTGAGTTCTCGTAAGCGCGCCCGAATGACTGGATGGTAGTCAAGGCCAACCGCGTACCGAGCCACTCTTCCGTACTCTAAGCCTGGATCGGCGGGCGGTTCAGTGTAGTAGCTGACTGAAACAATAACGGCGGACTGACTGTTTGGATATAGAAGTTGGGGAGATGTTCTAAAATGAGGGTTGCGCTTTAAGTAATCCATTCCCGCGGCGTAGCCTTGCTTGAGCCAATGCTCAAACTGCTCCCGCTCCTCGGTCATGGGATGGAGAGATCCGATCACTGTTCTCTCGAAGCCAATTGACCGAGCAATGTCCACAATCGTTTGCTTCATACTCATGCGTTCAGTTTAAACCAACCAGGAATCGATTACGGTGTCGGATCTTTCAATCATAAAGTCTGGAAATTCCCCTTGCCTGGAAGATTTTGAATACGATCTGCCGTTGGAATTGATCGCTCAAGAACCTCTTCTTGAGCGGACAAAGTCACGCCTTTTACGACTGGATAGAAATTCGGGAGAATTGCAGCACTGCTTTTTCGAAGACCTTGTGACGCTACTTCGTGCCGGTGACACACTTGTGCTGAATAACACGAAAGTGATCCCAGCTCGCTTAATTGCCAAAAGGCACAGCGGTGGCATGATCAAAATGCTTTTGCTACAACAAATCGGCAGCACGCCTCGGATTTGGCAGGCGCTTGTTACTCCGATCAAAAGATTGAAACCAGGGGAAAAGTTGACCGTCGCCTCGGATATGGGAACGAGTTTTGACATTTCTGTGATCGATATCGAAACTGGTTTCGACGGATTTAAACGATTAGTGGTTGATTTGGGCGAACCGGAGAACGTCTGGCAACTACTGAATCAGGCTGGTTACGCACCACTGCCGCCATACATCCAGCGGCATTACGACAGGGAACCAGCGCCTGGAGAAGCGGCCACAAAAAACATATCGCGGGAAAGCGACCTCAGTCGCTATCAAACTGTTTTTGCAAAGGAACCAGGGGCGGTGGCGGCGCCCACGGCCGGATTGCACTTTAACGAGTCATTGCTCGAAGCTTTAAAGAAGCGCGGAATCGACGTTCAGTACCTGACTCTGCACGTAGGCGCAGGCACGTTTAAACCAATCGAGAGTTCGCTTGAGGAACACAAAGTAGAACCGGAACGTTTTAGTATTTCAGAACAAACTGCAGCGGCAATCAATCAAGCAAAAAAGGAAAAGCGAAGAATAATTGCAGTTGGTAGCACATCGCTCAGGGCACTTGAGACAGCGGGAGCAAGCGGTCAGATGGCGGCAGTCGAAAACGGCGTGACGCACCTTTTCGTCAAACCTGGCTATCAATTTAGAGTGGCGGATGGTTTGATTACGAACTTTCATTTGAGCAAGTCGAGTTTGCTTGTTCTTGTCAGTGCCTTTGCTGGCAGAGAAAAACTCGTGCAGGCGTATAGAGAGGCAATCGAGAAGAGATATCGCTTCTATAGTTACGGCGACGCGATGCTGATCTTATAGTACAAGCGCATGCATCCACCACTGTGACCAAAGCCAGGATGATCTAGAGCTGAACTAATCGAACCCTTGATGCCGGCTGGAAGCCGGCGCTCCCAGGTTTCTATTCGGCCAAGTCCAGGCAAACTCCGTTGCCACCTTTTTCCATAACCATCTCAGCAGCTACTTCAGCTTGAGCAATAATTTCTTCGAGTCCCTGCGCATCAGGAAATTGCGCGATGCCAATGCTCGAAGACAACTTGATCTTGTTCCACTGCGAAACGACACTCAAGTTTTCGAATTTGGCCCGAATCCTCTCCGCCAATATGCCGGCGCCTTCGACCGGTGTTTCCGGCAAGATCAGCAAAAAGCGATCTTCTCCGTAGCGACCGACCATATCGACATCAGCCCGGCACGCTCTGATCAGTGTTTCAGAAGCACTATTAATCGCTCCCTCAATCGCCAGCACGCCATACGAGTGAAAGATATCAGCATAACCATCGATCACAACTACACACACCGAAAGGGAGCGCTTATAACGCCTTGCCCTGGTCAGTTCACGGCGCAGCGACCGCAGCATGTAGCGGAAGTTATATGTCGGCGTATCTTTATCAAAGAAAGCGCGTCGATCAATTTCTTCTTCGCTCAGATCTTCTCGCACAACTTGAGGTTGGGAAAAGATATTCGGCGTGCCTGGGTTTTGGACGAGATCGAGCGCCTCGGATTCATTGATGTTCAAGCCGACTTTATTTCGTACATCTGACACTCGTCGATGGAACAAGTTGTCCCTGCCGACAAAATCTTCTTCGTCTTTTGGCATTATCTCAGCCCACCCCAGCCCAGCGCATTAGCTTACGCGATATTTGATAAAAGTACGAGCCCTCATGGCAATTTTTCCTCCAGGTACGGGGTGAGGAAATCGAGCAGCTCAGTTAACTCCAAGTTGGATTCCTCAACGTGCTCGGCTGGCTCGCCCGCTCTGGACGCGACGGTATGTGAACCGTTGGCATCCTCAACTATTAATCGCCAGCTAACTAGGCTGCCGGCCCGCTCAACAAAGCCGTTACGAACAGAAAGAATTCCACTTTTTTCCACCAAAGAGCGCAGAACCCCAGCCTCTTCCCCCGCCATGGCATTCAGGTCCAGTTCACATCCCTTAAATTGAGGCAGTATTCCTCGCGTAATTTTTATGAAGTAATTGAGCTTAAGTTGATCATGCTGCTGCTCGTTGACGAACAGATCCGGCTTAAGCAAATAGAGGCGCACCATATTCAGTGCCTCGCTTGCCGATCGAAATCTAATTTCTTCTCGACTGAGCTTGTCGCTGAAGCGCAGTTCTTTGCTCGTGCAAAAACCTTTTGCCGCTAGACCGAAATACACCAAACCAACAGGCTTATCAGCTGTTCCACCTGCTGGACCAGCAATACCCGTGACACTAATACCGATATCAGCACCTGAGAATTTGCGGATTCCAGTGGCCATCGCTTTTGCGCATTCAGCACTGACGGCACCATTCTTGCTCAGAATTGATTCCGGCACTTGCAAGACTTGCTGCTTCGCCTGGTTTGAGTAAGTAACGACATTCAGCGTCGTAAATGTCGAACTTCCGGCAATGTCGGTAAGACGCTTACTGACAAAACCGCCCGTACATGATTCTGCTGCAGACAAAGTCAAGTTGCGCTCCGTGAGCAACTTTCCGACCACTGATTCCAAAGTTTCTTTGTCAGTGCCGTAGCAAAGAAATCCACTTTTATTTTTGATCTCATCAATAACCGGCGCTGCGATTTTTTTAGCAACATCTATGGTGCTTGCCTTGGCGGCGACTCGCAACCGGCATTCACCATGGCCCGCATACGGGGCAACAGAGGGATTGGAGCTGCTGAGCAAATGTGCGAATTGTTCAGCGAGCGCTGACTCACCAATTCCATAATGCTTTAATTCACAAGACCAAAGCGTTCCTTCAATAAAATTCGATTGTAGATAAGGTCTGGCTGTTTCAACCCACATTGATTTCAACTCAGAAGGCACGCCGGGGAATGTGAGAATCGTTCGCTGTCTGGTTGGCTCGATAATTTCAGCTTTCCTGAGATCCGCTTCTAAGACGCGCCAGATCATGCCTGGAGCGGTTCCGCGCGGATTCGGCAACCAATCAGCACCTTCAGGCAAAAGCGCTTGCTTACTGTTCGATTGCGGCATCTTGTAATTACGGATGCGGAAAAACGCTTCAATGTTGGCGAGCACGGCTTGATCCATGATCATTTTTGCGCCAAAGAAGTCGGCAATAGATTCGGTCGTCAAGTCATCTGGGGTGGGACCGAGACCGCCAGTCGTGATCACGATATCCGCCCTGTTCAGGGCATTGCGCAAGACAGAATGAATCCGCTCCTTGTTGTCGCCGACAACCGAACGAAAGAAACAGTTGATGCCAAGCTGCGCCAATTCGATGGCAAGGAATTGCGAGTTGGTGTCAAGAACGTCTCCAAGCAAGAGTTCTGTGCCAATTGAAAGTGTTTCGGCGGTCGCCATACAGCTCCGAATACAGAACGTGCTCGTTCGCTAGTGGGGACGAAAAGAGGTTTAAACGATTGAATAGTGATTTAAATTAGGAATTTGCCGCGGCAAAATCATGCCGTGACCATGACCGCCCGCGGGCGCTGGCGCTGCGCCATCGTCGACTTTATAGGCGAGAGCTGCCCAGAGACCGATCATGCCGACGGTAAGTGTGAAGCAGACGAAGAAGAAGATCAGCCAGGCTTTGCTGGGATCGTTGTGGGTCGGTGCGCTCATTGCGTCTAGCTCCTTTCTGACAACCTATTCAATACGGACCGAGATCAAAAACCTTTTATCGATTTGAGCAAGTCCATTGTCACCTGTTGATTGTACGCATGGTCGCGGTCTGGATACGAGTAAATAAGAATGTTTTTTGCGGCTTTGTTAAGGCTGACGCAACCAACTAATCCATCTGCCTTCCGTCTCGTTGAGGGATCTGTAAATTCGCCAATCAAATAGCTCATGTCGCAGCCGGCTACTTTTTCGCTGCCGCGGCTTTTCAGGTCGTGAAATTTGGCCACTGTGTAAACAGTATTAATTCCCATATCGTAAGCCCGATCGAGCAAGTTCTTGGAATCCTTTTCGCTGGCAAGACCTGACAGCCCATAAAAAGCAATTTGTTGATGACTTGGTTCGTGCTCGAGCACTAGCAAACGCATGACTTGAAAATCGGCTGCCATCAGATATTTGTAACCCGCTGGCAGCGGTTCTTCAAACTGGGCTATTTTCGAGGCCGTGCTTCGCATCCGTTCTGGAATGGTGGCATCAACTGAAATGCGACGAGCGAACATAAAGAATGTAAAAACACCCGTGCTGACCGTGCAAATTGTCAGCACAACAAAGCAGCTAAGCAAAGTTGCCCACAGGGGCAAGCGCTGCTTCTTGCTCTCGGATGCGTTCGTTATCAAGTTATTTGATACCAGTTCTGCGTTCGTAGGCAACAATTGTGTTCGCCAGTAACATCGCCACAGTCATTGGGCCTACTCCGCCGGGCACGGGCGTAATGAAACGCGCAACTTTGGCGGCATCGACATATTGCACGTCACCAGAGATGACGGATTCTCCTGCTGGGCCTTGAGTGTGATGAATTCCGACGTCAATTACGCATGCACCTGGTTTTACCCATGAGCCTTTGACGAACTCTTTTTTACCGGCTGCAACCACGAGGATATCAGCGTTCTGACAGATCTGATCCAAGTCTTTAGAGCGGCTATGGCACATTGTCACGGTTGCATTTTTCTGCATTAACAACATCGCGATTGGCTTTCCAACTAGGTTTGACCGACCAATAACGACTGCATGCTTGCCTTCCACTTCAACTTTGTATTGCTCAAGCAGAGCCATCACACCAAGAGGTGTGCACGGACGTAGACCGGCTTTGCCAGCAAACAAGCGCCCCATGCTTTCTGTCGTCAAGCCGTCGACGTCTTTGTTTGGCTCCAAAACAGAGAGCACTTCCTCTGAAGAAAGATGGGCAGGTAATGGCAATTGAACAAGAATTCCATCAACAGCTTCCGTCTCGTTCAGAGTGGTGATGCAATTCAGAAGCGTTTCCATATCAGTTGCCGCAGGAAATGTATGCATGAAACTTTCGATCCCGACTTTCTTGCACGATTGCGTCTTGTTTTTGACATATAAGGCACTAGCCTTGTCGTCGCCGACGAGGACCACGGCAAGACCTGGGCGACGTTTGCCCTCAGCCGTTAGCACCTCGACCTTTTGCTTTAGAGTCTCTCGAACCGAAGCGGCAAGCGCTTTTCCATCCATCACTTGTGCGACTGACTGTTCTTGCAAAACCATTTCTTCAGGCTCCTCTAAAATTCAATTTGCTCAAAACATTTGGAAAGGTCCATCTGCGGATAAGCTTTCTCTCCATACTTCAGATTAATTTCATCAGTGCCAGTGACGATGCCGATCATTTTGAAAGGCTTGTCTTCAACCCAATCCTGCCAAATGCTTTCCTGTACACTACCGACGAGTTCGTAGTCTTCTCCGCCGTACAGCGCCCAGTCTACCGGGTCTGCGCCTGCCAGTTGAGCAATTGCGATAGTTTCAGCATTAATCGGTAACTTTTCTAAATCAATATCCATTCCCACATTGCTGCCTCTGCAAATTTGCGAAAGAGCGTCAGCCAGTCCATCGCTGGCATCCATCAAGGCGCCACGCCCAGATGTTCGGCGCACCATTGACCAGGCCTCGCATAGCCGAGGCAGGGGATGCACGTGGGCAGCCATTGCCTGCGGGAAGTTGGCAATCGTCTCGGCTTGATTGAGCAGTAGCCACAGCCCTGCGCGGCTGGCACCAAAGTCACCGGTGACGATGACAAGATCGCCAGGTTGCGCACCAGAACGCAGCAAGCATCCGTTTTCATGCACTTGTCCTTGAACCGTGACACTGATGCTGAGAACGGGACCTTTTGTCAAATCACCGCCAACAATTTGCGTACCGTAGGTTTTGCTGCACTCGATCATCCCTTCATAAAGTTCTCTAAACGCAACTTTATCCAGATACTGCGGCACCGTGATACTGACGAGCAAATGCCGTGGACGCCCCGCCATTGCAGCAACATCACTCAAATTGACGGCAATCGATTTCCAACCCAAATCCCGCGGAGAGATGAGCGGCCAGAGAAAATGCGTGCCTTCAACGAGCGTATCCGTCGTCAAAAGAACGCCATCCGGGACAACTGCACAGTCATCGCCGATAAACGGGCTGCCTGTCCAATCCTTGATCGATTTGACTAACTCCTGCTCCCGGGTAAAAAAACCTTTTTGATCAGACATTTAAAAGCCTTTGACGGGCGAGCGTACAGGAGATGATGCTACAATCTGGCAATAGGGATGTCCAGGAACGTTTAGAGAATCGGAATTATTCCAAAGTCAGGTGAATTGTGTCAGCGATTGCACAAATAGTAATTGGCTTTCTCCAACTTGTTAATTTGCTTGTTATAGTTTGGTGCTTACTCAGTTGGTTTCCGAACATACGCTGGTACGATCAACCGTTTAAAACACTAGACCAAGCCGTGCAACCAATTATTGCGCCATTTCGCAAGCTTATTCCGCCAATTGGCAACATCGACCTATCGCCAATGATTGCTTTGTTTGTGTTGCAAGGCGTACAGATGCTTGTCAGAAATTTTCTACCCTGAGTAGGTCAGGAACCTTTTAAATGCTTTCACGCAGATCGTTCTTGTTAGGTAATCTAGCAGGATTGGCATCAATCGCTCCAGGTTTTTATTGCTCATCCGCGTGGGCAAAAAAGGTCAAGGTTGAACCCGTTCGCTCGGGTCCACATTCTTTGGCTCGGGTGGATTGGCCACCGGCAATCGTGCCGGATCGCATCGGCATTGCCGACAAAGGGTTTTGTTGCATTGCTGACGAGTATGGTCGTTTAGCGATTGTAGATTTGCGCAAGCCCAGCAACCCAAAAACTCCGCCCAAAGTGGTTGCCGAACTCGGCGGACTTGGCAAGAAAGTAATTGATTTCAAAGTCTTCTTAACACGAGCTTATGCGCTCGTGCTCTCAGCTTCGGAATCACCCGATGCACAATATTCGCTGATCGTGATCAATCTATCGCCGATCACTGATCCTTCGATCTTAACTAAGATGCCCCTGGAAAGATTTTCAGAAGCATTTTGTGTTGCAGCAAGCGCTGAGTTAGTTTGCGTAGCAGGAACATCTACAAGTGGCGAAAATCTCGTTTCAATATTTGCTGCAGGCAACGTCAAGGGCAGCAAGATGGAGTCAACACCGCTTTCTTCCGTGACTACGGATCTGCCTGTTAGTTCGATGGATTTGCAAGACCGTAATTTGTTGGTGCTCGAATCTGGCGCCAACTCCCAGTTGCAATATTTTGGATTGATTGATCCGCGCACGCCAGTAACAAGAGGCACGATTAAATTGGATGGCGATTTCAAAGCCATGGCTCGATTTAAAGATGCCGCCATTGTCGCCGGCACGACCTCAGCTCTTAGCCCAAGCGGCGGCACTTGCGTCGCAAAGTCAATCGCGCTCGAACCGAAACCGCGGGTGGTGCTAGAAGTTAATTTGGATCCGTTAAGCAATGTCTTCGATGCATCTGCCCAGAAAGATCGCTTTATGATATTCGGTGAATCGAGTAGCGATCGCATGCTCGCATCTTTTATTTGCACAAAAACCAAAGCGATCATCAAAGAGCAAGTTGTCACTCTGCCCAAACAAAGTGGTGGCTACGGTTCACATTCGAGCGTTGCACTGAGCGGCAAAAACGTTTACGTCGCCTCCGGTTGGGCTGGTATCCAAATGCTCTCGCAAGTCGGGTCGAATTGGACATTTGGATACAATTACACGATCCCAAGACTGCCTGCATCCAGCCTCGCAACTTGGGGCGACTTAGTGGTGCTGGCCGGAGCAGATCTAAAACTCTACGATATTCAACAGTCGACCAGACCTATTTTATCAACTGTGGCCAGCCTTTCGAGTTCCGTCAAGTCGGTCGTGGGCGCGGGCAGTTTTGTACTTTGTTTGACCAAGGATTCGATGTTGCTGCGCAAGATGGACAAGTTGAACGACACGGTGGCAACGGTAAAAATAGTCGGTCAGCAAGTTTGTTTCGACAAGACGCAACAGCGAGCTTACGTTCTCAGAGAGAATCCGAAGAAAACAACGACACTGAGCAAGCTCCAAGTCTATTCAAACAGTATGAGCATCGACAAAGTCTACGACGTAGCTGGCACTTTTTCACACGCCTCTGCTAATGGAAATGCGATCCTGCTGGGCGGACTAAACGATGTCTCGCTATATAAACTCGGTGATAATGCAGAGCTCGTTGGTAGTCGTCATTTTGAAAATCTGGGCGTGCGCGACGTTGTTTTACTCGATGACTTCATTGTCATAGCAGCAATTGACCAGAGTTCCAAAGGTTTTTGCTTGATCCTCTCCAAAGACGAGAAGGATTTGCACGTTCTTGGCTCGATAGATTTACCGCATGATGGCGTCGCTTTAGCCGCGTTCAATCGCACTGCTGTTGCCATAGGTCGTTCCCCGGAAGGGAAAGATCTGGCGACTTTCATCGATTTCAGAACGCCGGCAACGCCGAAAATTATTGCGTCAGTTCAAACTGTAGAAGCCGCCTCGGCAGTAACCATGAAAGAGCAATTGGCGATTGTCGCCGGTCGCGGCATGGATCTGCTCAGCCTTACCTAAGCCTGGGAGCGCCTGGGAGCGCCTGGGAGCGCCGGCATCCTTGCCGGCATGCGAATGCACTTCAGGACCATTGTAGGTGGGGTCAGGATACGACTCCTGGAACAATTTGTGCCCAACATGACTGTGCTTGGTGGTGCCCGTCTCGGCACCCTTGTGCTGAAACGCGCTAGTAAGTCCGTCACTATCGCTCATTTGCAAATCTCCACTTCTCAAAACCCTGCCTGACCATGTGGACATCATGCAGCCGCAAAATAACAAAGACATCACACAATTTCCTCAGCCGAAGACGTCTGCAACTTTTGGCATGCGTTCTCGTCAAGCACGAATACGCTGAAACTCAGAAATTGACGAGCTTAAAAAGCCAATAGGACGCAATATGAAAAAAGATAAGATTGAAGGTCAGGTTACGCCCCAACCGTTGGTCGGGAAACGCGGCAAGAACCGTGTTAAAGCGGAGCTTGTAGATAAAGCAACGGAGTCGTCGGACTTCGAGAACATAAAAGAAGCAGAAGAATTTCGCCCTCCCAACGTGGATGTTGTCCACAGATTCGGGAAGACACACGGGAGCAAGTAGTCCAACCTCAACGAATGTTATTTTGCTGATGGTGCAGTAGCGCCATCGGCTATTCGGTTTGGTCTCGCCCTGTGTGCCTCCTGTCGCTCTTTTGCAAATCCATCTCTTATGGTCTACTCTCGATAGCTCTTTCAGATCCGAGCTAAAGGTCAGCTTAGAAGTCAGAGGTGCAGATGAGGCCGGTTTTCAAACGTTCTTCTTCACATGGAATAGTGCCACCCATCATCGGTAAAGATCCTGAGGACGGCAGTATCGTCATTTTCGACAGTGGTAGAACTGCTTCATTTAAAGGTGGGCAGTGGCAACCTGGTGTGCTCTTCCATAACGATCAAATACTGAACGATTTCAGGGATGTTACTGATCCCATTGAGGTCGACCGGATCATGCAAGAGGCTGCCGACGTCCTCCGTAGATCCACAAATAAGCGTGAAGTTTCGGATTAACTACTAAAACAAATGCAGATCATACTCAAGCGAATGATTAAACCAATAGCTGTATGGGTTATTTAGTCGGCCTTTTTTTCACAAACACCTACTTGACAAACGGAATTAGACTGGGTAGTATGATTACATGCAAACAGGAGTGATTCACCCATGATCGGACAAGAAGAGACGCGTACTACTGCAGCACCGGCAACCGATACGTTTAGTGAGCCCAGCCTCTCTTCTGTAGCTGACTGCAGCTCCAGCTGCCACAGCTCAACCTACTTTCTATCCTTTCTGATTCCATTTGCAGTTGTGGGTACCTTGTATGCCCCAGAAGCAATGCAAACACAGAACTGGGGTTTCGCAGCCATCCCCGCGCTGCTTGCTGGCACAACCGCCTTGGGCATGTACCGCCTCTGCAAAATCATCAAGCACAGAGTCTTAAAGCACTAATCAAGTTTGGGCAACAACAATATGCGCTTGAAGCAGTTCAGGCGCATATTTTGGCGATTGGATCACTCTTCGGAAATCACACCAACGAGAGGCGGAAATAAAAGACACACCTCCCGTGCTGTCCCGAACCTTTCGCAACTCTGGCAAGAACCCTTCGGAATCAGAGACTACAACTCACTTACCTGTGTTAGACTAGCCAGTATGATTACCAAAACAAATGTCGAATTTGAGCACCGCTTATGACTAAGGCGCTACGCAAACCCGCCACCAAACTCAACGCTTTAAACATCGCGCACGAAACCAGCGACCGGGCTCGGGATAAGCGCGAGCAAATCATGCAAGGCGCGCTGCGAACTTTTTTGAGCAACGGCTACTCTGCGAGTATGGACGCGATCGCAGCCGAGTCAGGCGTTGCAAAGCAAACCCTCTACAGTTATTTTGGGGCTAAAGAAGAGTTGTTCAGCGCTCTTATGGACCGGCTGCTGGAACATTTTGTCGATGCAGGCATGACCCCTGAGTTGCGTTCATTGCCCACACAATCATTCCTGCGCAAGCTTGCACAGATCACTTTGTCTCAAATGGATGATTGGGAATATGTTTCTTTGATGCGCCTGGTGATTGGCGAGTCAGCGCGCTTTCCAGAATTGTCTGAACTTTACCTTTCGCGTTTGGTTAGTCCAGGAATTGCTAAACTTGCGCAATACATTCGAGAAAACGATGAATTGGCCTTCGGCGATCCTGAGGCAGTGGCGCGGATAATGCACGGTTCGTTAATCAATTTCATCATTGCCCAAGAAATACTTGGTGGCAAACATACAATGCCGATGTCTCGCGAACGTTTAATCAATTCGCTGATCGATGTGATTTTGTTCGCGTCGCAACAGAGCGCACAATCTCGATAGAGCGCTCTGTCTTAGGATGGACACGTCATCCGCTTATCAGCACGCAGGGTGCCGCTGCTGATTGAGCACTAGATCTTATTAGCTGGCCGAACTGTTTTGCTGCTGGTTGCGGATTTGTTGGTGACAACTTTGCTTGCGGTGCCGACTGGTTTCTTCAAAACGCTGATGCTTTTCTTGGCGCTATTCTCGACTTCAGGTTGCACCTCAACGCTGATTTCTCTTGGATCAGCAGGCAAACTTGGTCGAATTTCGCTTGGTGGCGCACCCATGATCAAATCCTTTCCTTCCCAGTGACTGCGAATGATCGGTACTTGAGCTTCCTTTCGATCGAAAGCGACTTCTTCTCTCACTTTATTTTTCATGTACTCATACGCTTCACCAAGCTGAGTATTTGAGCCCCTCATCTTCAAGCCTTCGATAAGGTAGTGAGTGAAAACACCGTTTGGATATCTATTTGATTCCCAAGAAACTTGTGAAGGTTCGCTTGAACAAATAACGAGTTGTCCAGTCCCTTGCGCAACTTCTTCAGCATCCATATTATGAACCCGCACAAGTCCTTTAGTCGCGCTGGCTGCACCGCTATGACAAGCGTCCATAACCATCACAACACGCTCGGAGTTAACACGATCTTTGACGAGTCCAGCAAATTCTTTCAAGTTGATGCCCGTGCTGAACAAGCTGTTCTTATCCGTGTTGTATGCAACAAGGTAATTGACACCTTTCTGGTCAGCCGTAGATGGGCTTCCGTGTCCGGAAAAATAAATGACGACAAGGTCATCTGGTCCAGTCACACGAACTAACCACTTGTCACCAATTTGCGACATGATGTTTTCGCGAGTGGCTTTGTCATTGAGCAGCAACCTAACGTGATCCGGCGAAAAATGCGCATCCTTGACGAGATAGTCATAAAACGCCAGCGCATCCTTGTCCGAATATTTTAAGTTCATTGACGCGTCTTTGAATTTGCTGACCCCAATCACTAGAGCCCATTTGTCTTTGATCGGTCGATTCGATTTCGGCTTATCTGTGACTATGCCTTTGAAAATTTGCGCATTCGCTTCAATCTTGTCGGTTTCGTTAGCGAAATTTCTGATCCTTGTAAGAGCCTCGTAGTTATCCGGAAGTGACGCCAGCATCTCCACGTTTTGACCGAGGCTGACCTTGCGAATCTCTTTAGCAGCGGAATTAAAACTTCCAGCTTCGTCGCTCTTATCCTGCAGTCTTGCAATATTGGATAAGCCATCTAATATGGTGGCAACATAAGGATGATCTTTTCCGAGCGCCTGAGCGTCGATGGCAAGTGCATTCTTGTAGAACTTCTCAGCCAGTACATATTTGCCTTGCTTTTCGTACATAGCGCCAATGTTTTTATTAACCTCTGCCACTTCAGGACTGTCCGGGCCCAAGGCCTTCAGTCTTATGGCGAGAGCTTGATCGAGAAGCGGTCGCGCTTCGTTGTAACGCTCTTCAAGGATGTATAAATTAGCCAGGTTGTTGAGAGTTTCTCCGACCTCGGCGGAATTTGCGCCCAAAACTTTTGTGCGCAAATCACGAGCTTTGACCAAATGACTTTCTGCTTCATCGAAAGCGCCTTTCGAGTCAGTGGAAAATCCCTTCTGTCCGGAATCTCGCCTGCCAACGTGCGTTTTTAAAACACCCAATGAATTTTCTGTTGTCGCCACGTCAATGGAATCTGGTGCCACTTTGTTTTGAATACGCAAGGCTCTGACAAGTCTAGGCTCAGCATCACCGTACTTACCTTGATCCTCACTACACTTCGCAAGATCTAGCAAAGTGGTGGCAAGGCGAATATCTCCTTCACCAAACTTTTCTGCTTCTTCGAGTGCAGAGCCTAGCAATTCTTCTGCTTCGACATAGTCACCCTTTTCAAAAGCTCGCTCGCCGACCTGAGTGCAGGTTTCCCAATTCGACTCACCGGGTAGCGATGCCGTTTTTAATTTTGGATCTGTGCTCAAATTCAGCGTTAAATCGATCGCGCTAAAAATCGCCGTACTTGCTGCTTCGATTTCCTTTTGCTTTTTCGAATCTTTTATAACAGCAATGCCAGTGGGACCCAACTCAAAACTATCACCATATTTTTTCTTTGCCTTGACTGGATCCCGCGAAATTTCTCCGCCGAGCGATTTCAAATATTGCTCGGCAAAGGTCTTCTCATTGACTTGATCTTCAGGCTTCTTCGTTTTGCGACCCAACTGCGTCCAAACAGCAAATTGGGCAATGGTGCCACGAACATCGCTCAAATGAACGTTGTTGAACTTGCCTTCGGTCGCCAACTTATCGGCAGCCGCAAGTATGGATGCGAACTGCTTCCACTCACTGCGGTCCGGATAGTTGCCGACTGTGTAATCAACTCCGCTTGGAGGCGGTGGTGCAACACTGCGAGGCGCTATGCAGATTGTCGGCTGGTCGGTAAAAACGGTTTTGCCTGGAGGAATAGTGACGAGGCGATCACGAACGGACATCATCGTTTGCGCGGCACTGCTGTTAGGATGAAACACTTCATTTGCAGGAATGACTATGCGCAGCGCTTTACCTGTGTTGTTAGTAAGCTCAAGTTGGACAGTCTTCGTTAGAACGCCATCACCGTGCAGCTTAAAAGATAGTTGCTTAGTATTTACGGCGTTTCTAAAGGAGGAAATTTGCAGATTCTGAGCCAGCGGCGCAGTCGTCGGAGGCAGCGCACGCGCTCCTGTAGTCATTGTCGTCTGAGCAATAGCTGGGGATCCGAGAAGCGGAAATGTCTGCCCTGCCAGCATTACTGCCGCACTCAAGGAGGTTAGAATCGGTCTTATGTCAAGCCGCTTGCGGCCTAGACCATCCGCGGCTAAGTCTCGATGTGATTGCAATAAATAACGAGCAAACATAAATCCTCTCTCAATCAAAATCACAACTCCCCGGAGATGGTGCACGTCTCTTTTCAACATGCCACATCTAACAAAACTCATTCCTCTCCGATTTTAGGACCGGGATCGAAAATGGTTTATCTGCCATAAGAAATATTTATCTCCTTACGATAGCATCATTGGGCATTTTCGGACCTGGACGGGCTGACGATTTAGATGCCTTTTAAAGATGTAGCAAGGGCGATCATCTGCCCGCGACTCCTGACATCACAATTGACCGGGCGCCAATAACAACGAATACTGCGTACTGTCCACGCATTCGCTGGGAGAATGCCAAGTAGTTAGTTTGGAGGGTTCTTGTGAGATCACTTGCCACCTTGGTCAGCTTAATGTTGTTTTTGCAATTGATGCTGCCAATTCAGGTATTTGCAGAAGTAGGCGGAGACTCATCAAATCTTCAAGGTCGAGCACCTGTAAGCAAGATCGGCGCACTGCTGCTTGTTGAAGGATTCGCCGCTATAAACGGCACGGCGATCACCATTACCGGGAAAGGGCAACTTTCAGCTCAAACCCAAGACCTGCTGCAGGGAATCTTAGTAAAACAGACTACGGTGATATCAAACGGTAGAGCCCATACCGAAGCAACTGCCTTCTTCAATGACGGTCCAGGTCTGGGCAGCTTAACGGGCGAGAACTGTCCAGAAAGCGTCGACCTACTAGATGGCAAATCCATTAAAGGGCCTATTTCACAGTTATCGCCCGACCAACTCACAATCGCCGGACAGACCGTGGCAATGAGTGCAGTGAAAACAATTCACTCGCCTAGAGCTTACAAAACCATGATCGACTCAGCTCAAGCGCAAGTGAAGAAAATGACCTTGAGCCCGACCTGCACAAAACCTGGTTCAGTGGCCAAGCCAAACAAAAAACTACTGACAAAGGTCGTAATTGTAGTAGTGATCGGAGCAATAATAGCTACGGCGATTGCTGTTCCGGTTGCCCTAACAAACCATGGTGGTGGCGGCAATAAGACCAATCCAGTTGTCTTTCCTTCTTCGCCACCTCCGCCTCAGCCGGGTTCGCCGCCGCACCGTCCAACGCCACCGCCGCCTCCTCCACCGCCACCGCCTCCTCCGCCTCCACCTCCTCCGCCGCCACCGCCACCACCACCTCCTCCACCACCTCCTCCTGGCGGTTAACTCCGTTTTGAACTAAGTTAATGGGAAGGCACTAGCGAAGAGCGATCCACCAAGCATCCGTGATGGATGACTGCGGATATTCGTTGAGTGTTGGCGATATTTTCAATCGGATTGGCATCGAGAATAACCAGCTCGGCGGTATCACCGCTGTTGATACCACTTGGTCTGCCAAGAAATTCAGCAGCTTTTGTAGTACCGGCGGCCAGCGCATCCCAGGGAGAGAATCCCGCGTCTTGCATCAGTTTGATTTCGCGATGCAAGGAAAAGCCCTGGAACGTGCCTTGATTGCCGGTATCTGAGCCAGCAAGAATTTGCACATGAGCATTGGCGAGTTTCTTGAAACTTTTGAAATCGTTTTGCATGTCCTCTTGCTGCCATTTAAAAGTCTCGGCAGCCTTTTTAGAAAATTTCTTTCTGTCGAGATAAGCGGTAAGTGCTGCCGAAGGTTCCATTGTTCTCAGTAATGGGCTTCTCAATAGGATTGGCTTCAAAGTGAAATTCGCCATGTCACTTTGCACAGCCATCGTCGGAATCGATATAGCCTTCGATTTCGCCCAGGCATGAAGAACCGGATCCGGAATAACTTCGTCATCAAAAAAATGTGTCACGGCAGTGGCACCGCACTCAATTGCGTCTTGCGCATGCTCCCAAGAGCCGATGTGCACGACTGTTTTCACGCCCTTATTCGTCGCTCCTTTGACCGCTTTCGCCAGGGTCGGGCGATCAAGACTGCCGCGACCATAAATCAGTTTAATCACGTCAGGTTTCCATCTTTCAATGTAAGACTCGATCTCCGCCTGGGGATCATTTTTCAAATTCCAATTTCCAAATCCAGTTCCCGCGCAGTAAATATCCGCCTCATCCCGATGCTTGCGGGATTCGGTTCGCTGCAAATTCCTAGCCCGAAAAATCTCAGCAAAATTTCCATAGAAGAGGTCAAGGTAAGCACACACACCTGAGTACAACATCTTCTTGGCGGTCTTTTCTGGACCCAAATCCTCATACTCACCGTTAGGGAGTGGGTTGCCACTGCAGTGTACGTGCAGATCTATTAACCCAGGAATAATCCACTTTCCTGCCAGATCAATGGTTCGATAACTCTCTCCGTTTTTCTTTTCTTCATTGGCAATTCGTCCATCCAAAATCAAAATGTTGCGAGTCTTAATCGATCTAGTGTTAGGATCCACAACTTTTGCATTCTGCAAGAGAAGCGAGTCAGCACGGGCTGAACACGCCATAGTCAAAAATAGCATCGTTGCCAGCCAGACTTTATCCACGAATGCCTCCCAAACGAAAAGCCAATGCATGAGCATCGGCAGTATAACATAGTATAGAGCACTCGCTTAATTCGCACCACATATGGTGCAAACAACAATTAGACGTTAACTTTAGGACCAACCTTAGCGTCGCCAACTGGGCTCCATGGCTTGATTCTGAACACCGTGGTGCCGCCGTACGCTTGACCATCTATCAGGTGTTGGACGTGATCACTAGCTTCTTTTTCATCGCCAAGATATATAGCGATGTGTCCGTAAGGGTGGCCAATAGATTTGTCGTGCACCAAAATGTCGCCTGGTTGCAAGCTAGCGAAGGTCGTCGTAAGAAAGCGAGAATCATGTGACAATTGCTCCTTAGCCAGGTAAGCAGCAGCGCCTTCAAGATGAATACCGAAGGCACTAAGTGCTTTCTTTATAGCGGCGTAACACCAACCAATCGTGTTTGTTTTGCTTGCAATCAACTTAGCTTTAGAAGCAATTTTCTGTGCCACGCTTGACGGTTTTGTTTCGTCGAAAGAAGCCTCAGAAAAGTTATAAACATGGACACTTGAGTCCGCAGACGGTTCCGCAGCGACTTCCATCATCTGAAAAAACAAGATTACAAACAAAAAGCAGGCAGCAAAAAAGGGGTGCGTCAAGGGCAATTCCTCGGCGAAACATTCACACTTTCTTTGTACCACGCACCTGAAAGAGTATGGAACACCTTAGTCGAAACATGCACTTCACGCTGATTTCATGCCCCGAATCGTAGGACTAGCAAACGTTTTTGGGTTGCTACGGGTTGTTACAAAATCTGTGTTTTCATCACTGGTCACCAAACGACGGCAAGCGCACCGAGCAACCGCACCGCGGCCGGTGCGTAAATATTTACAGAATCCGACATGATGCGAAAACAAAGATCAGCGCAAAAGCGCCACGACCAGCAGCTTGAAACGAGCAACCGTGGGCAAGCAGTCGCGTGTAGCCTATAAGTGACTCGAGGATAATCTGTCCACTAATCCCATTAGCAGTAAATGATTCCACTAGCGGCAGAGATCTTACTTAGCAGCATAGTCACTGCTGCTACTACTCAATGTGATGCTTTTCTGGATGACCTCCAGGGTTAACCCCAGACAATTAAGGCGACAAAAGCTCTTTTACTTAAGAAAACCGTACAACACAATGTATTCAGGGTAGAAAGGAAGAAGATAGTCTTAACCGACCCTACGAGCACGCGTCCGATACTGGAGGAGCAATGACATCTGCAGAACCTAAAACCCGACGACGGTTTCCACATTTGACATCGAGTGCCTTCGAGCACCCTGCGGACCGCGCGGCTCTCGAAGCGTTGAAAAAAATTCCGCTACTAGATGTAGCTTTTAGAAAATTTCTTGAGTTAGGTCTCGAACGAATCTTGCGCATTCAGTTGATGGGAAGTGCAATTCACGTAACTCCTAAACAGTGCTCGAAGGTGTACAAGCTCTTCAAAGAAGCGGCAGACATTCTGGATATGCATGAGCCTGATTTGTTCTTGATGGGAAATCCCACCGCGAACGCCTACACATTTGGCGTTGAGAGACCGTTCATTGTGATTCAATCCGGATTGGTCGATATGTTGACAGAAGAAGAGCTCATGGGAGTGCTCGGTCATGAGTTAGGTCACGTCAAAGCTGGACACGTGCTTTACCGAAGCATGGCTTACTTCCTGGCAGAACTGGCAAAGAGTTTTCTCGGGCTGGGTCAATTCGCCTCCATTGGTCTTGCAATCGCGATGTATGACTGGTCGCGCAAAGCCGAGCTAACTGCGGACCGAGCTGAATTGTTGGTTACTCAAGACGTTGAAACCTGCATTCGCATCAATATGAAGCTTGCCGGTGGATCCAACGGCGTTTATGCTCAAACCGACCACGACGAATTCTTGCGCCAGGCAGATCATTATGAAGAAATTGACCATACAACTCTGAACAAGATTTACAAGCTAATGAACGAGATCTGGCTAACACACCCGGTTCCTGTTTATCGTGCTAAAGAAATCAAACTCTGGTCAGAGACAAAGCAATACAAAGAAATTATGGCTGGACGCTATCCAACGGAAGAGCCAGGTGATGGTTTGCGAAGATGCCCACATTGCGACTCAAAAATTAGTCCCTCATTTTTCTTCTGTCCAGATTGCGGAAAGAACGCACGCATTTAGGGATGCGTAGTATGTCGCCGATCCGCTAAACCAGGGGGCGGAGGATGGCGTAGGTCTCCACCAGTCCAAACGCGGATAGACCAGGCGGATGTAGTTAAGCAAAAAGGGCGGTGCTCATAGCATCGCCCTTTTCCATTCAGACTTGTTTGTTCTTAGTTGTTCTCGATGTTTGGCTCAACGTCCACCACATCATCACCGTTGGAGTGCTTTAGAGCTTCTCCACAGACTGCGCAAAATGACTTATCGCGATTAGCAGGAGCCTGGCAACGAGGACACTCGTAGCCGGGTGTTGGCGTGTAGCCAGCCTTCGCATCGGTTCTAGAAGAGTTCGGCGCATTTGGATCTAACGTTGTCTTCAGGCTGTCGATTTCGGCTTGCAACAAACCAATTTCGTGCTCATAACCAGCAATCTCATTGGTTTTATCCTTTAGCAAATCGTCGGGCACTTCAGCTGTTCGCTGATATTTATCGCAAACCAAACGTCCGATCTCGAGCAGCTTTGCTGTACGTTTCCGTTCCAAATCTTTGACCTGATTGACCAGGTTGTACGATTGCAACATTTCTTGCGAACGCGTTTGTACCTTCGAAACTTCTTTCGTAATACCTTGCACTAAATCATCGAATATCGTCATTTGGCATCTCCTGCAATACTTTTTTCTTTATACCTGATCAATGTCTATAACGCTCCAGTATTAACACTATATTCGTGTAGCGGTTCAATCACTGAGCGCCCCGCGCTAGTTTTATTTGATATCGAGCATTGTTGATTCTTTGTTCGGATTTTGCGGATTATCAATACTTGGATCAGCTGACGCAGCCGCTGGTGGTTGATGAAGAGCTCGTCCATTTTTCATGTCGAATCCTTCAGGCGCTGCAGTAGCCACTTTCACTTGATTCCGCCCAGCTTGCTTGGCGGCATACAACGCTTCATCAGCCCGCTGAAATAATGCTTCCTCGTTATCAGCATGCAAAGGGTAACTGGCAACGCCCAGACTTGCTGATATTCTTCCCGGGCCTTCTATCTCTTCTTCATTAATAAGTCGTCTGAGACGATCTGCTAACTGCTCAGCCATATCGATTTCGGTATTGGGCAATAGTAAACAAAATTCCTCGCCACCATAGCGAGCTGCAGAATCAATAGATCGAGAGGATTGTTTAAGCATTTTCCCGATCATTTTAATTGCTTCGTCACCGGCTTGGTGTCCATAAGTGTCGTTGATTTTTTTCAAGAAATCGAGATCGATCATCACCAGAGAAAGTGTTTCACCATAGCGACGGGCGCGTTCAAACTCTCGGGTAAACGTCTCATTGAAGCTGCGACGATTGGCAACACCGGTAAGACCGTCAGTGACGGCTTGTTGTTCGCGCTCCTGATGGAGTTCCGCATTTTCAATTGCCACAGAGAGGTTGTCGGCAAGAGAGCCAATCATCGAAACGTCATCGATGCTCCAGTCTCGAGGCTGAAGACAATCTTGCAAGAAAAGCACGCCAAGAACTCGCTCGCGCAATACGAGAGGCACAATCAGTCCAGAGCGAATCCCCAATTTGCGCAGAAAAACCTTGTCGTACTTAGACTGAGTATCGAGTTCAGGATCTACTAAATCATGCGGACTGGCCTTGCCCAGCGCCAATTGCGTGAACTCAAATCCTTCATCTGAGTAGAACAGATTCTTCACCGGTGCCGTCGCTTGTTGATGCCACTCGAATACGACCAGACGATCGGAGCTGTCGACCGCGCGCAAAAGAAGGCAGCGACTGACACCAAGGGTGGTGCCAATCTTTTCAACAGTTAAATCAAGCACCTCTTGGATATGAACCGAGCTTCGCACGGCGTTGCTAATCCAATACACCAATCTCTCACGATCGACTTGCCTGGTTCGCAGGGTGTCTCGCGAAGTCATGTCGTGGATCAGTTCCATGGTCTGATTTTCCAACATTCTCGTTCTGTCTTCCATTTCTTCGTACTGACTGCGCAGCCGCTCATTCTCTCTTTGCACTTCTTTGAATTCCCAGCCATGGTTGAGAGCGACTCCAAATGGATAATTGTCGAGGTCCTCAACTATCTCGTTTGGCTCCGATTCGTCTGCCCCGGCGATCAAAATGCATGCGCACAATTGAGAATCATATGTGACGGGGAAGCACAGAACAGGATCCAGGTCTTTGTGCACGGACACACCAAGCTCTGCGGCGTCTACTTCAAAAATTTTGCGTTCCAGACCTTCAGTTTGATTGTCGGCGAAAGCTTCGGCAAGCTTGCCAAGCTCTTTTTTACGAGGACCGAAGAGAAAACGGTCGCCAAAAGTCTCGAGATCGGTGTCCCACATCAAAATGGCGACTGCTTGAGGCGAGCAAACTTCGGAAATAATCTCGGCGACGGTAGCCAGCACCTCGTCCAAATCAATTGAGGACAAAAGGCGCACTTTACGGGTAGAAATGTCGACAGCGGATTGCATATCAGCTAACAATGTGCCACGCCACGGTCTTCGCCAATCTCTAATAGCTTTTCTCAGCCGAAATTCACTCTAGCAGTTAAAATGAATTCCAGCACTCTTTACTAGGGCCAGCTTTCTGGCCAAGAGCTCCGAGGAGCCAATATGCCCTGGATTAATCAAAAGAACCCGCAAATGGTCGAACGTGCCGTCGCTGGGCTTTGCTATCTCAGCGGGGGACTCATTGGCCTTCTCTACATAGTGATCTCGCGCAGCAAATCCCAATCTATGTTTTTCCGATTTCACTTTCTGCAATCGATGATCTTGGTAGCCCTTGGATTCCTACTCAGCCTGACGCTGTCGATCACAAACAATATTCTCGGCGGCATGGCCAGTTTGATGCAAATAGGCGAACAGGCAAACACGATTCTCAACATTGTCGGAATTGGCGTGGAGTGGATTATGAGAGGTGGAATCCTCTTAGTGCTCTATGGAATGGTCATGGCATTCCTCGGCAAATACGCCGAGATTCCCGTCGTTTCTCCACTCGTCAGGCAAAACATGCGTTAGTGCAGGATACAAGTTGTTGTTTTACCGCAATAGAGCCTTACTGCGACTCGTTGGACGCACTCAATTCTTGCCTCTCATCAGCGCATCCCTGTTTTGCAGTTCACTAAATACGGTGCTGCCGGTTCAAGCTCAATATTCGAATGAACCCAGAATCTTGCCACCGCCTACAGATGCTGTTGGTGGCGGGAACCCTCTTCAGGGACTAGGGAGAACGGATGATTCAACCCCATCTCGACGCTCCCAATTCGAATCATCAGATCCATCGACTTCCACCCCACCAGCTGGATCCTTCAATCCCAACATCCCACCAAATCTTCTCCCTGAACCTTCCACTGATCCAATCCAACTGCAACGAGAGAAAGAGGAGAAAGAGAAAGAATTAGAGGCGCAAAAGAAGGAAGAAGCAAAAGAAAAGGAAAAAGAAGGAGCGGCGAAATCACCAAGCACCGTGATTGACACGCCCCTTAAAAAGGCTCTGCTCGCTCTTCACCTTCGCAATTACGAGCAAAGCATGGCTGAACTAGACAGCATTGTTGAGACAAATCCGAAGAACGCTGAAGCTCATTATTTGAAAGCCGTGATCCTGGTGCTAACGCGAAAGTACGAGGCAGCCGCAGAAGAATATCGCTTGGTTTTAAAGAGCGCGCCATCTCCAACACTAAGTCGACGAGCCAAAATTGGACTGTCGAAATTGTCTCGCTGAATTGCAATCACTTCGATCCTATCCGCACCGCTGCTCAATCAGCTGCGACTCGATCTGCTCGTTCGATCAACTCTTTCAACTTAACTGGATCATCTGTGATGATTGCATCAAGTCCATTTTTCGCCGCCTCGACCCAATCTCGCTGCTCGTTCAAGGTCCAAGCATTGACTTCAAGACCGGCACCGTGCGCCTCCTTAATAGCGGTGGCAGTCAGAGATCCATAACAGGGGTGCCAGCAGGTTGCACCCAATTTTTGCGCGTATTCCTTCAAATCGATCAAGATGGCATCAGCCAGGACCGCCAATTTAAGCCCCGTGTTCAATTGATGCAGTCGAAGCATGAACTGATGATCGAACGAACTGATAATCAGTCGATCGCGAAACTCATACTCAGCCAGCACTGAGATCAGATCATCTTCGATGCCCTCATACTCAACTGGAGCATTTTTAACTTCGATGTTGATCACAAGCTTGCCGGATACAAGCGCCAACACCTCTTCTAAAGTCGGGATGCGCTCCGATGCAAACGCTTTGTCGTACCAACCACCGGCGCTCAGGCGCTTTAGCTCAGGAAGGGTCGCATCCTTAATCAGACCAACGCCGTTTGTCGTGCGTGAAAGTTCATGGTCGTGAATAACAACAAGCTCACCAGATGCGCATCTTTGCACATCCAACTCAATCCCATCACAGCCGAGTTCGATTGATTTACTAAAGGCAATCAGCGTATTTTCAGGTGCCCATTTGCGACCACCCCGATGCGCAATTACTTTTGGCCACTTCATCTAAATATCGACGACCTTCTGTGGACGAAGCAATCCCATCTTCACCGTAACAATCAATTTTGGCGGCTCCACGAGAATCTTTTCCAACGGCAGTTCGATGCCATGTTCAACACCAATAAGACCNNTTGCCCCATTTTTCCGCACTCGGGTGTTCGTTGATAATGTCGATAACGTTTGCGGTTCTGATAATTTCTCTTACGTGACCAGAGAGAATACGGATCAATCCCGGAATGTTTTCTGGCGATCCAAACGAGTCAAGAAGAATAGTGTTGATCAAATAGCCGGGCATCGAAGTCTTCTCGGGGCGCTCGTGCAAGTAAATGATCACTCCTGAGAATGGATCGCTCGCAGTCTTCAAGAAACGCTTAGCCACGTCGACCAACTCGCTTTCGACAGATTTCAATTTCTGCATAAATTGACCACTATGGTCTCTTCCGAAACAGCCACAACTCAATTGGCGTACCTCTTCGTTTAGTAAATTAGGTGTCCCTACACTTCCCAACTGATGGAAGAAAACATTTTAGGGGTCCCACTTATAAATATATGACTCAAAACTCACGATCTGACAATAGGACGGCACGCCAGAGCCCCTTGGCAATAGCGGAAAAGATGGGACGCTGAGCCCAGCGCGGTGGCAAAAGAAATATATTAAATCGGATTAATGTAGCTGCAGAATAGGTCCGGCAGACTGTCAGCAGACATCGGAGAGATATATCGTGACACCAACAGCCAAATCCCCTGTGATTGCAGCGATCATCCCAGCCCGTTATGCCTCTACCCGCTTTCCGGGAAAGCCGCTCGTTAAGATTGCCGGCGTCACAATGATTGAACGCGTCTATCAGCAAGCGGCCAAGTGCAAGCTGATCAGTCGCGTGATCGTTGCTACGGATGATGAGCGCATCGCCGAAGCAGTGCGAGGGTTTGGCGGGGAAGTAGCAATGACCCGCAATGACCATGCCTCGGGCACCGACAGATTGGCAGAAGTGGCAAAGCGAATGCCCGACATCGATATCATCGTGAACATACAAGGTGACGAACCTTTGATCGAACCTGAGTCCGTCGACTCTGTAGTGACACCACTCTTAGAGTCATCTATTGAAATGGCAACAGCTGCCAGAGTGCTCTCAAACCCTGCTGAAATTGAGAGCCCGCAGGTTGTCAAAGTAGTTGTGGATCAATTTCAAAATGCTCTATATTTTTCGCGACTGACGCTTCCTTTTTACCGCGATACGATTGATATCTCAGAGCAGATTCATTTGGGTCACATTGGAATCTATGTGTACAGGCGCGATTGTTTACTAAAGATCTCATCACTTTCCCCTACACCCCTTGAGAAAGCCGAATGCTTAGAGCAACTGCGGGCTCTGGAGAATGGAATTAAGATAAGAGTGATCCAATTTAAAACGCAGGCTCTGGCTGTAGATGTCCCTGAAGACGTTGAGAAAATTGAATCAGCGCTGAAACTTTTACACATTTGACATACAATTTGTATGTATTCAAATTGCCGGGCTATCAGTGAGATGAGCATGAAATCAAAAAGAAACATCGCGACGACACTTGCAACAATGCTGGCGTTATCGGTCACCTTACCCTCGATGGCAACTAATCGGATCGATTCAAGATTACCTCGCTATGCGCCCGCCTACGTTCCCGACGCGAATGCTGGTCGATCAATTGAAACAAAAAATCTGCCTGACTTTGCCACCACGGGTGCCCCCAGTGGAGCGCGCGTCGACATTAATGACCAATCAAGCGGGACGCCTCTAAAGGCAGAGGCTGGAGCGACAATGATCCCCGTTCAAACAAAGTTGACACTGGTCTTAGAAAGTCCTGTGGACGCAAAAGTAAGTGTGCCTGGTGATTTGTTCGAAGCGCATGTTCGCGACGACCTCTTCTTGGGCAGCACCTTGCTGCTACCCAAAGGCAGCCTCGTTCGAGGTCGCGTTTATGAGGTCACAAAACCAAAATGGATCAGCAGAGCCGCGAAAATCGGACTCAAACTAGAGCAGATCGACACTCCTTCAGGTGAAGTCATTCCGCTCGATGCCGCCCTTGAGTTTCACAAAGGTCAAACTAACGCTAAAGGACAGCTCGATCCCGGCACTAATTTTGGCACAAGAGTCGGCTCGAACCTGAAAGCGGTTACAGGCGGCACATCCAAAGGCACCGCCAAAGGTGCCCTTGTGGCTGTCAACGTTGCTACTCTAGGCGCGCCCGCGGTTGCCACCGTGCTTGGTGGCTCGGCAATCGCCCTGTTCAAGACAGGCGATAACGTTAGCTTGACGCCGGGACAGGAAATAGAAGTATTGTTGACGAATGATTTGGGTCTACAGGTAAACTGAAGCAGTTACGCTTTAATTGGTTTTTTCCGCAGATGCTGACGAATCATCGCAAGATTATTCTCGAATGTCTTATTCGCGGGCTCTAGATTGAGAGCACGCAAGAACTCTTCTTCAGCTTCCTCGAAGTATTCACGCTGCTGGAAAACAACGCCTAGATTGTTGTGCACCCAGGCATTTGTTGGTGCGAGTTTGACGCAGATACGCAGTTCCTTAAGCGCATCCTCATAGTGATGTGTCTCGATGTAGAGATTGGCTAGATTGTAGTGTGACTGCAGTGAGTAATACTTAATTTCGATTGCCTTTTTATACTCATCCTCAGCTTCTTCTATCTCGCCTTCCTTGCGCAGCAACACGCCCAAGTTGATATGGGCCTGCAAGTTATCCGGCTTAATCACAAGAAAGCGCTTGTAGCGATCAATTGCCTCTTTCGTGCGTCCCTCGAGCTGGAGGATAAGGGCACCTTGAAAGTGGGCGTCCCAATCATTTTTGTTGCAAAGCAAAGCGCGGTTGACTTCTATAAGCGCTTCTCTATATTTCTTTTGCGCAGTCAGCTTTTTAGACAGTGCCACATGGACCGCCGGATCAGCCTTGGTGATATCAAGCGGCGGGTCGTCCGTGCTTTTGGGGGGCGCGTTCTTCGACGGCTCGGAAGTCCGCCTCAGCGATTCGAACGAAGTTGGAAAGCTCTCGTCCTTACTATGCTTGCCATGTTCGCCGAGTTCATCCTTACACAAGCTGGGCTGTAGCATTGTGGCGGAGGCAAGCAGTGACAGTAAAACCAAACGACGCATTCTTTTACCTAATAGTTTGAATTCAGCCAATTTGTATATCACCAGAAAACTATATAATACTTGGATGCTAAAACAGCTGGGTTAAACCACTTGCTGCAATGTTCGCACACTGTTGTGCTGAAATTGGGAGAACTGAATTGCGTCTATACCAACGTCATGAGTTTTCAGGAAAGCTCTTTGTAGTTGAAGGAGTAGACGGTTCGGGGAAATCCACTCAACTTGATCTTTTGCGCAATTGGCTTGAATCACGTGGGAAGAGCGTGATTTTTACTGAATGGAATTCATCTAAACTAATTTCAAAGACAATCAAACAAGCGAAACGTTCAAACAGTTTGATACCGGTCACTTTTAGTATTTTGCATGCCACTGACTTTGCGGACAGACTGGAAAATATCATCGTGCCGGCGCTTAAAGCTGGACTAATTGTTCTTGCCGATCGCTACTGTTTTACGGCTTTTGCAAGAGATGTCGCACGAGGCGTGGATCGAGAATGGGTGCGCAATTTATACGGCTTTTCGATTCAACCAGACGGAACATTTTACTTTCAAGTCCCTGTTGAAGTTTCTTTGGAAAGAATCGCTAACAGTCGCATGCCAGGCTTCTATGAGTCAGGAATGGACATTGGACTCTCGCGAGATCCCAAAGAGTCTTTTCAACTTTTTCAAACCATGATTATCAACGAATACGACAAGATGGTCTCAGAGTTTAACTTCCACACGATGACCGCGACAAGACCAATTCACGAACAGCAACTTATATTCAGAGAAACAGTAGCGAAATTAGTCGACGTATAGAGGCGTAACCATGGGTTCTACAAGCAAGCCATCCAGCATCAGAAAAACGCCGCACAATCTCGCCGGTAAACTGATCGTGCTTGAAGGAACAGATGGTGTGGGACGGTCGACGCAAGCCGAACTCCTACAAAACTGGCTGTCCGTGGAAGGTTATGGCGTTCTCGTTACCGAGTGGAAATCATCCGAACTGATCTTTCGGGTAATCGATAAAGCAAAATCAAAGAACGCGCTCAACACAATTACCTTCTCATTGTTGTATGCGACGGACTTGGCGGATCGCTTGCACAATATTATTTTGCCGGCCCTGAGAGCTGGTTTGGTGGTAATTGCGGATCGCTATTATTACACGGCATTTTCGCGAGACGTGGTGCGAGGAGCCGATCCAAGATGGGTGCGTAAGGTTTATGGATTCGCGGTTGAGCCGGATTTGATCTTCTACATGAAGATGCCTCTTGAACCCTTGTTAAGACGCATTATCACCACCCGCGGTGGCTTGGATTTTTACGAATCCGGACGAGACATCGGAATGTCCACGGACCTTTATCAATCATTCAAGCTATATCAGTCGCAAATCCTGCTCGAATACGAACGCATGGTGGACGAGTACGACTTCAAAGTTATCGCCGCAGACGATCAAATCGACACGGTGCAAAAAATCCTGCGCCAGCATGTGCGTGATCTGTTGGAAGGTGATAGCACCCCCGCAATAGCTGTTGATCAGACTGCACCTGCTCAAAGTTAGGGCACTCGAAATGGAGCGCGGCTGTCCACAGCCGCCCATAATCACTTATCGAGGCGGGTCTAGAGACCCGCGCTTCCATTTCCTTCGTGAGACGCGATCAGACCGGATTTTCAACAGACAAGCGACTTTCCAAAAGGAGAGTTACAGGTCCATCATTCACAAGTGCAACTTCCATGTGGGCACCAAACGAGCCAGTTTCAACTTGCAGTCCAGCCGCTCGCAATTGCTGAACATAATGCTCGTACAGCCTCTCGCCTTCCTTGGCAGCGGCGGCTCTTGAGAATCCCGGTCTGCGTCCTTTGCGCCAATCCGCAATTAAAGTGAATTGAGATATGACCAACACCGATCCGCCAACATCGGAAATCGATAAGTTCATTTTTCCATCATTATCTGAAAAGATTCGCAGATCAGCAGTCTTCTGCGCCAAAAAAACGCTGTCTTTATCCAAATCGCCTTCTTCAACACCCAAGAGCACGACCAGTCCTTTTCCTTCAGCATCGCCTGGACCCTTACCGACCTTGCCGATCACGGCGCCGTCAACAGTCACGGAAGCCCCTAAAACTCGTTGCAACACTGCTTTCATTACGAGATACTAACCGCTCCTTTAACGCCAAAAAAACACTCACCCTGATCCGACCGATTCGGCGCCATCCTCGATGGACTGGCGATTTATGTTACCACCCAGATCTCGGAGCGATCAGAGGACCGGTCTGCTCTTAAATTTTGGTGGGAGAAATATCGGCTCAACTACGTTAGGATAACTACGCGGGGTGGAGCAGTCCGGTAGCTCGTTGGGCTCATAACCCAAAGGTCGACAGTTCAAATCTGTCCCCCGCAACCAATTAGAGAAAGCCTTTCCGCGTCTGGTAACGGAAGGGCTTTTTTATCGCCTTACTGTGTGCCTTATCCAATCCCAGATACAGGCAGATCGGGATCTGTATGATCCAATTGCTGCCTATTAGTGTAATTGGAACCAAGACAAAAATCAGTCGAACCGATGATGGATCTTCAAAACGCCCAAAGAGCGGGAAGAGCGAAGCTAAACAAGTCTTGACAACAGCAGGAAAAGGGCTACCATAGAATGTGCCCAAATTATTTATTACGTTGCCGCCTTTAGCGGCTGTTGTCTTCAAGGAACAAGATGAGTTTCTGGTCAACCGTGGAACACGGCGCAGCCGATCTGATTAATGCTCCTATTGCATTGTCAGACTCAATTGCGCATCACACTGTGAAAGCTTTTAATGCCGCTGGCGATGCCTTTCGCGACGAGGCCCATGACCTTTTGAGCGCAGGAAAAAGCATCGTAAAATTCGCAGACAACGTTGAAAAACAAGGCAAATTATTGGGTGAAGGACTTGTCACTGGTGCTGTTTTAAATCCAATCAATGGTGTCAGAGAATTAGTGAACATTGTTCCGGGCGTGCATTTACCAAAGTTAGAGTTCTCGAATCAAGCAGAAGTGGACAAATCTTGGGCAGGCAAAATCGGCATGGTAGGCGGAACTGCAGCTGATTTTGTGTTAACCGCTGGAGCCGTCAGCAGCTTCGCCGGAGCAGAGGCATCGAGCGCTCTCACATTAGGGAAAGCTGGAGCGATACAGGGCGGCCTACTTACCCCAACTTCAGATCGAAGTGCTACCGGAAACACTTTGGTCGATCGCCTGGAAACCGCAGCCATCGGCGGGGCCGGTGGCGCCGCCATGGGTGGTGTCGTTGGAAAAGTCGAAAGCAGTTTCACAGGTTCTGTGGAAACGATGGCTGACAGACTAAAGGTTCGTGCTGTGACTGGTCTCGCTGGTGGTATCGCAAATGTTACGGTGAAGGGAGAGAGTAGGTCAATTTTGCAAAGGGGACAACTATCCTCGCCATTTAACTTAGGCGGATCGCAAACTGAATAGGTCGAGAGTCCGCTTGTCGGATTTTCTGCTAAATTGGCAACGCATTGCGAGACGGCGAAACTTTGAAATTGTCGCTTTACCATAAAGCCATAGCGCTATTATCAATTACTTTTCTAGTTCAGATCGGATTGTTCATCGAATACGGGCAGCTGGTAAAGCATCTCGAAAACCTCGAAGGGCAAGAAGCAAGATCGAGAACCGTAGTTGGTCATCTGAATTGGCTATACGCATTGCTTGACAATGCCGTGCTTGGCAGGCTCGGAAGTGACAGAAATCAAGATCCAAATCAAGCTTATGAGCGACTCTACGAACAAGCTAAGTTGGGAGTTCCCAAACAACTAACCGCTTTACGCCAGATTTTTACAGCAAATCCATCTCAAGTGGAGAAAATAGAAAAGCTTAGTGCATTGAGCAGCAAATTACTTAGCCGATTAAATGAATTGAGCCCGTCAAATTCAACGCAAGCAATTCTCGAATATCCGGAGCTGAAAACAATCACCGATGAAATTCCCCGCTTGAGGCGTGCGCTTCTGGAGGATGAACGTTCTATACAATCGGTCGATCCCAAACAAGCGTTGCCCGAGGCTCGTGAAGCCATCAAGGTACAACTTGCTTATGGTGTAGCACTAAATATTGTCAGCGCTCTGATTTTGATTCTCCTATTCACCAAAGCAATTGCTAATCGCTTGCTTATCATTTCAGAAAATTCCATGCGCTTGACTCGCAGAGAATCACTGCTCAAGCCACTACCGGGGAACGATGAGATCTCGACTCTAGACAAGACATTGCATTCTGTAGCCAACACGTTGCAGGAAATGTCTCGACGTGAGCGAGCAATCATAGATAACGCAGTCGATGTAATTTGCTCAATAGACGAGCAGGGCCGATTTATTGAGGTTAGTCCTGCTAGCCAGATTCAATGGGGTACTAAACCATCAGAATTGGTCGGTACTCACTATCTAGACATTATTGACGAATCAGATCGCAATGCCACCGATCAGCAAATGAAAGCGGCCCTAAACAACTCTGCTGTCGTCTCATACGAAAACAAGGTCAAATCGCGACTTTCGACTCTAGATATGTTCTGGTCCTGTTCATGGTCGAAACAGGAAAAGGCATTCTTTTGCACCGCGCATGATATCTCCGAGCGTAAACGGATGGACTTGATCAAGCAACAGTTTGTTGCCATGGTCGGACATGATTTACGTTCGCCACTATCTGCGATACATGTCTATTTTGAGTCACTGGAATCTGGAGTCTACGGCGAAGTCTCAGAAAAGTTAGCTCGCTTCACACCAGTGGCACTGCGAAACACGGACAGGTTGATTGCATTGGTCAACGACCTTCTCGACATTGAAAAGTTTGAAAGCGGTACCTTTCAACTTGAGTATGCAAATACCAGCATCGATACAGTGTTGCTTGACTCTATTGAAACTTTGAAAAACCTGGCCAAACAAACTGAAGTGAACATCACTTTCGCCGAATCTGGGGAAGTGATCTCAGCTGACTCTGAGCGCCTGACGCAAGTATTTATCAACTTGCTCTCCAATGCGATCAAGTATTCGCCGGCGGGAGGGAGGATCGACATTGGCACAAAAAATTACGGCGATGAATTAGAAATATCAGTGCAAGACGAAGGCCGCGGCGTTCCAGAAGAATTCCGAATAATAATATTTGAGCGATTCAAACAAATTGAACAGAGCGATAACAAACGGGGAAAAGGCACCGGTCTAGGCTTGGCTATTTGCAAAGCGATTGTCGAACAACATAAAGGTTCAATTGGCGTCGAAAGCTCTGCAAGTGGGACAGGTAGCCGGTTTTGGGTGCGCTTGCCGGCCCGGTCATAACTTTGCCACAGAGCAGCCATAACACAGCCACACTGGTGAATTAACCTCCAGTAGTTACTAGTTGTGCGGTCTTGGACAAATTAAAAGCAATCGCAGATTCGCTGAAGCAGGAATCTCCCGTCCTCAAGGTCAGAGAGAAGGTCAATAATGCCTAGGATGAACCAGAAAAAAATCCGAAGAGTGGAGCAAGGCAGCGCTTTAATTCTCGTCGTGGCAGCGATAATGACGGTCGTTGGAGTCGGCTTTTTTGCCTTGCGTTTTTGTCGAATTCTAGCCACGCATCAGGAACAAAAAACCGCTATCGAAGCAGCAGCGCTCGCGGCAGCACACGATCTGAGCAAAATTGTGATTGATGATCCCAACTTGGGCTTTGTCTCTTTGTCCGACTACGCGCCAGTCGGTAAAGCCACCATGGCTCGAGACAATTACTTTCTTTCTGCACAGAGTATCAATTGCGTACTCGGCACCGTGCGCTTAGATATGATCGTTGCGGATCGACTAAACGACGATTTGATGAAAAAACTGGCATTGGAAGATTACAAAAATGCGATCTCAGCAAAGGATAATTTGGTTCGAGCCCTCCGACAATCAATTGATATGGGCACTCCCTTCACCGATATCGATGGCAATATTGTCGATCCATTAGCTGATGCGAAAACGGCTTACGAAGCTAATGTTATTCGCATTTGTGGCCCGAAGAACAGACTTCGCGCAGGCAGCCTCAAACTTTCTCTCGGTTGTGTGCCGAACCTAACGAGTAATCTTCCGATTCCACAACCTGATACCTACGCCAGCGTCTCCAACAATGAGCAAGATAACGGCTTTTATAAATCTTGCACCAATGTGAAGTACGACCAGCAAGATTTTGTATTCGCACCAGCATCCGATAGCGTCACACTCGTTGACTTCAAACAGTTCCAGCCCAACATCCAGACGCTTCCGTATGTGATTCCGTCCATAGTCAAATGCGAAGGCGATGAAGAATACAACGAAACGGATCAATTTGGTAAACCATCCCAAATGATCGTCCATGCGGTTGCTTGCGCTCAACCAGCGTGCTTGATTGACAGCAGACCAGCTTCGGGAGCTTTGACCATTCAAGTTGTTGGACCTTCGATACCAGAGCTAAAAACGCTATTTGATGTTTTTGCCAGTCCTATGTTCGCTAGTTCACCGACTGATCTTTTACAAACTCCATCTGCAGGCGATACTCCCTCCGCCTCACTTAGTGATCTAAAAGTAGCCCAGTTTGATGACTCTCATCCCAAAGTAGGAAGCATTATGAGGCTTGCGCTATACAATTGGATCCGACGAGCGGGTCCGGCGCTGAACATCGGGTCGCTGATGGCAGCATTGCAAAATCCTTTGACTATCGCTTCCGGGCGGATGTTTATGCTCGAAAAGGATCAAACTGGAAATATTGTCTTGCCACCACAAGCAGTGCAAAATGCTGTTTTGCCAGTCAGTCAAAATCAGCTGCTTGCCGTGAGTGGCGGCGCCGTAAACAGCAGTAACCACAGCGTATACGATTTGTTATTGAAGGACTATGTCTATCAAAGTGGCCGCAGCAAAGGTGGTTTGCATGCAGGCGAACCAATGCCTCTAGAGAACCTTGCTGCACCGCCCACGGTTACTAAGAATCCTGGTCTCCGTCCAACCACCGCTGTCAACTTCCCCTTCGGCCCAGCCTCAGGAGCGGTTCGACAAACATATCAAAAGCCGGCTAGCGCTGTCGATATTACCTTCCGAGCCAGATGAAACGGAGTCTGAATGCCTAAATTACTTTTCGTCGAGGATAATGAGGAGCTTGCCGACCTGGTCATTGCCGTCTTAGAGCACGAAAAATTTACTGTCGAATACGCATCCAACGGGATTGACGGTCTGGAAATCGCTCTGTGTTCGTCGTTTTCGATAATATTACTCGATATCGAATTGCCTGGAAAAAATGGCATGGAAATCTGTCGAGAACTGAGAAAACATGACTCGACCACGCCAATCCTCATGCTGACCGGGCGTGGATCAATCGACGACAAGACTACCGGGCTGGATTTGGGTGCAGATGATTACTTAGTCAAACCTTTTAGCAACCAAGAGCTTCTGGCAAGAATCAGAGCACTGCTAAGGCGTGCGGTGAGTTCATGTTCGAACATGTTTGAGTGCGCTGGACTGCAACTTGATTTAGCAAAACGATGCATTTTAAAAGAGAATCTAGAGCTCGACCTCAATCGCAGAGAGTTTGCCTTGTTGGAATTCTTCATCCGCCATCCAAACGAAGTCTTCTCCATCGATTCGTTACTCAATAACGTCTGGGAAAGCGATTCCGACCAATCCGCCGATGCGGTACGTATGTGCATCGCTCGCCTGCGGAAAAAACTCGACACCCCGAACGCCGAAAATTCGCTGCTCCGCACAGTACACCGGGTCGGCTACGTTCTCGATGATTCAATTCTGATTTGAACGCGTGATGTGTTTGCCACACTATTCACGCGCTTACCCGGTGCCGACGGGAAGATGGCAGACATCGACGCATTGCTCAACATCAATGTTGTGGCTTATGCAGAAGCGCATCGCTTCTTTCGCTTGCTCAACATCCAGCTCACCTTTGTTCAGAAGATATCTGAGTCTGGTTGCGTTCCGTAAAGTTTCGCTGTCAATTACGGATGCAGAAAGAAGTGCCCGGCAAAGTACCTTTGGCTCAACAGCTTTTTCGAGCTTTAGACCCTCTATTGCATTGTCTGTGACCAAACCTGTCTGCTTAAGAAAATCGATCACTGATTCGCAAACAACTCGTGAAGGCTGTCTTTTGCAAACAAGTGAGAGCGCCTCGCAGAGAGGTGCGTCGGTAAGATGAATGTGATTAATTGCCACGATAGCTTGCTCGAGAGTCAAAACTCTTTCGCTGAACATGTCGACAATCTCAGCGAAGCTTTTCTTTGCCTCCTCCGAACGGCCTACGTGTCGAGCATTCAAGACATCACAGTGAGAAATAATGCCAGCCTTGACTAGAATCTCAGCAAGCAGATGCTGCATCGGTTCGGTCAGTCGACCAGAGTCAGCTGATTCGTGAGAAAGATTCAGTGCTAAAGTTACTTCGCTGAAGTCATATGCTTGCCTGGAGTAATTAGAGTACGAATAAGACTTGGTCGGTAAAACGTGATTCGACGACACAAATGTTGGGTGCATAAGCTTCCTCATTAATATGGATAGATCATCTATGTTTCGATGACCAGTTGATCGGGATCGGATTTGGTAAATTAATAAGGTCCTGCTTCAGAATTTCATATTACTGAGCAAATCTGTTTTTCTTGTGATGCGCCTGTGAACTGAAACTAAGATTTTGTTGTGTAGCCAACACAAATTGAACCACCGCAGTCATGATCGCACAGTCTTTGGCACATCTTGAGAAAATGATTTGGACTGAAAGCTTGTGAAGAGTACGAACCTAATCTTGTTGTCACCGCGATTTCACGACCTCCTGAGTGTCGTTGATGATAGTAAAACTAGGTGACGATATGATGGCATCATTGTGGCAGTTTTATAACATCCGTCTCGGAGAAAAACGGCGTGAATGGGCAATTCCTCTTACGATTACGGTCCTTTTGCTTTGTACCTAGAACGTTTTGACATGGTCGAAAAACGACGTGGCTAGGCATCACCACTGGTGCCCTTGTCTATGCGCCGAGCGACTGCTTAATGTACTGGTAAAGATCTGGATAGGTCTGCGCCAGAGCGCTTCCGGTGCCCGTTTGATCATTGCCGGCAGCGAAGGCTGTTAGCTCAGCGGCGACATCACTACTGCCCACGCCAGCGATCACAGGAGCATCGACAAACTGAACCGGTAGACCCAGGCTGTTCGGATCGACGCGCGCGAAATCTGCGGCGGACATCTGCTGCCATTGCGCAGATCCGGTTATGCCAAGCTGCTGGTCTGCTACGTGGAAGAGTTCGTGGTCGACGGTTTCCCGTATGTCATTGGGACTGGAACCGTCGATGACGACCTGGTTACTGCCTGGGTCAAAATACCCGCCTATTCCTGATCCAATGCCTTGCGAGCTGATCACCATCTTGGTTCCCATAGCGTTGAAGGCATCGATCATCGACTGAGGACTGTTCTGAAACGTGTTCAGGACTTGTTGCTGCGTCGCTTGACTGACACCGGAATCAAAAGTCACTTGCGAGAGTGCCTGATTCAAAGATGCCGTATTAGCTGGGAGCGACCCCGGCGTCGCGATTGGAGGCATCTGGTCGGTGCCGGCTGGGGTGGTAACTGGCGTCTGGTCGGTGCCGGCTGGGTTGGTCACTGGCTGGTCGGTGCCGGCTGGGGTGGTAACTGGCGTCTGGTCTGTGCCAGAGGGGGTAACTGGCTGGTCGGTGCCTGGCGAGCCTAAAGTAGGCGGCTTCGCAGCTTCTCCGCGGCCATGGTGGTGGTGGCGGTGGTGTTCCTCCTTTTCATTTTCTCCACCACTTTCGTTCGATTCCCCGTCTGTGAGCGACATGCTTGGTAAGTGTGCAGATGCGGTGAGGAAATTGTTGCCAATCCTTCAAGTTCCATTGTCCTAGTGCGTTCGGACTGTCACTGCTTTGGGCAGTGTTGTCCGACATTTTAACAACGTTAAATGCTCGGTCGTCCATCATCATTCCTCCCTTCGAATGGGTCCTGAACCTGAATCGATCTGCTCACCAAACGTTGTTAAATTACCGTTTCGTCTTTCAGTGTACGAAGCGCCATTTTGTATAAGTCCAGCTATTTCCTGACCGTACCCTGTCAAGCTACCGTCTGGATTTGTGAGATGGTCGACACCATTGAAGCCTGTGGCAGCCCCATCATAGAGCCACGCTATACCTCCAGTTCCGCCAGACCATACTGCGTTTAGTTCTGCCGTAGCAGCTGGATCTGGATTAGATCCATCTATGGAGTTGCCGGTTTCGCCGATATATACAGGCACAGCTCCACCGCCTGCTTCCCTTAGAGAACTCAATTGCGCTACTTCGGACTGCAAAGCTGAGGCCGGATCTGAGCTGCCTGCCGCATAAGAGTGTGCATCGATCACATAGTTACTCATCTGGTTGTACATGTCGGGATTCGATAGCATCGGCGTTGCGCCGCTGCCTCCTGCTAAGTCGAATGCTACGACTGCGTTAGATCCTGTGCCTCGAATAGCATCATAGGCAGCCTTCTGTTCTTGAGCAATGGCAGCGTCACTCCCTATCGGTTCGTTTAAAGGCTGGAACATCACCATATTGTTGTTCAGATTATCTTTCGCAATTTGCGCGAACCAAGCGGGTTCTGCTCCGGTCTGAGACACATTGTCAGCAGTGTTAGCGTCTGAACCGTGGTTGTCTAGTACTACTCCAATCCCCTTCGCGTTGAGTGCCTTTATAGTCTGGTCTATGTTATCGATGGTCTCCCCATTTTGGGCCTGCCCCCCGTTAGTAAAGGCACCACCTTCAGGACTCGTAGATAAACGCACCACATTGATGTTTGGAAACTTAGTTGCAATCTCATTTGCAAGCTGGTCCGGACCGACCTGTTGTGCGTATTGTCCAGTTACTGCAACTCCACTTAAGAGTTTTCCGCCAATAAGCAGCTTCCCGTTTTGGATCTGAAAACCGCTGCCGTCGCTGGGGTTGTTGGTGACGGGCGTAGGCAAGTTGCCAATGCCTGTGTTATCGGTTCCACCGGGTGTAGGGATAGGGTTGCCTGTGTTATCGGCTGCCACCGGGTGTAGTGATTGGATTGCCTGTGTTATCGGCTCCACCGGGTGTAGGGATAGGGTTGCCCATGTTATCGGTTCCAGCGGGTGTAGTGATAGGGTTTCCGATCAATTGATTTAAATCACCTTCGAATTTACCGAAATCTTTTTGAAGAGATTGCATGTCCCCGTTCAGGTTTTTCAATAGCTCTGGAGCGATGGCACCCAACGCACCGGAACCTTCTGCCTGTTGTAGCTGAGTGATCATGCCGGAGAGCGGGTTGTTGGCAGGCATCGGAGAATCGCCTGACGGACCCATGTTGCCTCGATTCCCATCGGAGTTTCCGCGATCAGACCCACTAGAGTTGAAATTTATAGTGACGTTTCCGCTTCCGGTGTTGTCGATTGTGAGATTCGGTAGAACTCCTGCGCTGCTGTCAGCTGGCTGCATAGCCCTAATCGAATTTTGAAAACCTCCGCTTTGCCACTGGCTAGCGGACAATGTAGCGTTGTTCGAATCGTTCGCTTTGTCGGCGGGTTTCAGTGGAGCATCGAGAGCTTGATCTGTCGCTGATGACATATGTTTATCTCCGCGCTAAGGTTAAACAAAACGAACGCGAATTGGTAGAACCGCATTTGGTGCGTTCGATCTGCATTGATTGTGTAATTAGTAAGACTCTTAAACGTGTTAGCTTAAAGCCTACCGGCCTTTAAATGGACTGATTTAAAAATGCTGCTAGTTTGCCGGGCCCGTCGCACCGGTGTTGTTGTAGTTAATTATCTCCTGCCCGTATGGAGTTAGAGTGTTCATGGTTCCGTCTTGAGTGATGGAATCACCGCCCGGGTTGTTACCGCCATCCCAAACCCAGGCAACTGCACCCTGCACAATCCCTTGGTTGGTGGCCGTTTGAACGGCGTCAACGGCGGCAGTGCCGTTATTATCAACTCCTTGACCGGTGGTCGAATTGCCGTATTCACCAACCAGAACCGGCATAGCTTGACCCCCAGCCTCTGTTATGCCGTTGAAACTTCCCACCATCTGCTGTAACGCATTCACGTTATCGGCGAGGGAAGTTGAACCGTTGCTCTTCCAACCGTAGTAATGAACATCCCAAGCTACGTTTGACATATTAGCATAGGCACCAGGGTTCGCTTGCATAGGCGAAGAATCCCAACCACCAGCAGATTCAAGCATCATCATGTTCTGCGCACCGGCGCCGCGAACAGAGTTGTAAATCGCCGTTTCTTGATTCACGACTGCTTGTTGGTCGCCTGGATTGTTTGGCTCGTTTGCTGTGCCGTACCAGACATAAGGATTATCTTTGTTAGCAGCTGCGATCTGCGCATACCAGTTAGTTTCAGCTGTGAGTGCGTCGCCGCTCAAAACATTACTGGTGGTACCGTCAGTGCCTGGGGATGTATGATCTTCAACCTCGACCACGGCCTGCGGATTCAGAGCATGAATCGCTTGAATAGCCGCTTGAACACTGGCCGGAGAATCGGTTGATGGAGTCGCAGCCAGTCTAATAAAGTTTAAATTGGGCGTCGCAGCAAAAATAGCCTGTGCTTGATTCGCTGCATCTGCTGCATAGACCGCTACACCTTTAGCTACAAATGGTTGCCCATCTGGTCCCATGATTTTTCCATTTTGCACAGAGAAATTGCCGGTGGCAACGCCAGGAGCTGTCACTACAGGCGGGGTCACTTCTGCGGGTGTAGTGATAGGATTGCCCGTGTTATCAGTTCCAGCGGGTGTAGTGATAGGGTTGCCCGTGTTATCGGTTCCAGCGGGTGTAGTGCCTGTGTTGCCCGTGTTATCGGCTCCACCGGGTGTAGTGCCTGTGTTGCCCGTGTTATCGGTTCCACAGGAGTGAGTGCCTTTGTCGCCCTGGTTAGCCGTGCCACCGAGTGTAGTGCCTGTGTTGTCCTTCCCGGTCAATTGATTTAAATCACCTTGAAATTTACCGAAATCATTTTGAAGGGATTGCATGTCCCCGTTTAGGTTTTTCAATAGCTCTGGAGCGATGGAACTCAAAGCACCACCGGGAGCTTCTGCCTGTTGTAGCCGAGCGCTCATGCCGGAAAGCGGGTTGTTGCCTAGATTCCCATCGGAGTTTCCGCGATCAGACCCACTAGAGTTGAAATTTATAGTGACGTTTCCGCTTCCGGTGTTGTCGATTGTGAGATTCGGTAGAACACCTGCGCTGCTGTCAGCTGGCTGCATAGCGCTAATCGACTTGTGAAAACCGTTGCTTTCCCACTGGCTGGCCGCCATTGTAGCGTTGTTCGAATCGTTCGCTTTGTCGGCGGGTTTCAGTGGAGCATCGAGAGCTTGAGCTTGAGCTTGATCTGTTGCTGATGACATGTGCTTATCTCCGCGCTAGGGTTAAACAAAACGAACGCGAATTGGTAGAACCGCATTTGGTGCATTCGATCTGCATTGATTGTGTAATTAGTAAGACTCTTAAACGTATTAGCTTATAGGCATTACGAAAGAGGCGAGGCTAGAACGTATGTAGAGAATAGGGGATAGAAGCTGGCTTCGTCGTGGCATCGTTGTGGCTAATGTATAACAAGCCTCGATCGCTTCCTGCAACTTAATCAGGATAATGCCACCTAGTGACTCCCAAATGGCATGTTTGTGGCAGTTTCATAACCGGCCACCTTTTGTTGAAATAACTCCGCTTTGGCGCGGATCTTTGACTATGAATAATCTATTTAATTAGATTCTGACAACGAAAGCGTAACTTGACAGAGTCTGAGCTAGCCATCGTGCTCTTCATTGTTTTCTTCCTGGCGATTTATCCGCTAATAGACTTACTTGGTCTGGTCATTGCCTCAGTCAGTATCGGTCTACTTGCGCATCAAGCCGCGTCTGCGGCTGCTGCTAGACAGAAGTTCTCCGGTGCGTTGGACGCAGTCAGCTCAGAGGCTACCTCGTTCTTGAGTTTGGGAATTTCAAACTTTGTGCGAATGAAGCCTGTCGGTGGCTACAACCAATCAGGTATTGATCTATACATAAATGTTACCGACTTTCACACTTACAAGAACACCACTGTAGGTCCTAACGCTCCGCTGCCCGCACCTCCGGATATTTTGGCTAATGTTTATGAGTACACAACTAAGAGTACCTACGAAGTTGGACCGGTTGTGTCACTCGCTGCGGTACCGTTTCTTTCGCAAGTGCCCGGTCTAGGTAAGCCAGCAACTCTTAGTTTCTACGCCAGCAGAGCCGTTGAACATGTCGACGGACTGGCGTTGGCCAAAAATTCCTTATTGAGCTCAAGTGGCGGTGGCGGCGGCTCTAACAATTCCAGTACTCTAGACACTGACCCTACTGGCGGTGACTGGAACTATCCCAACATCTATCAGTTGATTTCCGATTCTGGACAGGTCGTTGTCGCAAACGATGTTCTGATAGTCGACGCGATTAACGAAAAGTGGACTGTCTCTACTGCGTTTGCAGGATCTGGTGAAAATGTTTGGGTTGATTCACGTTCCGATGGCATCTGGAGTAATGGTTCCATTCCTTATGTTGGTTTAAGTGCCGACGGCGCAGGGATGGGTGATCTCAATGACGGCTTGCCCTCTTCAGGGCTCGAAGCTAGAGCCGGAGATGCAGGAGTAGCTTATTTCGCAGGCAAATTCAAACTGAACTTTACGCCTCAGGGCTCAGGTTTTGTTCAATTCAGATTCAACGATCAGCCAGGCCAATATGGTAACAACCTTGGAAGGCAGATTGTGCGAGTCATTGTCACTCGGCCTGGTTAGTTTTCTCCCGCCAATGATTGACGGAATGCCAGTTGGCGCACTTGAAGGACGTTTAGGGCGAATCAGCAAACCATATCTATCCGGCAGCAGTCAACTGAATTTCTCACCACCAAGCGGCTCGGGATATGTTGAATTTCGCTTCAACGATCAGCCTGGGTGTTTTACATGAACCGGGGCTCAATGATAGTACGAGTGATAGTGACTGCTCCAGCTGCTTGAACTAACGACACGTGACTGCTCCAGCTGCTTGAACTAACGACACGTTACTGCCACAGAAGTGCCATAACTATGTCACACAGCAAGACTATCTTAGTCTTATTGAAAGCGCACTGCCATTATGCGATTCGCATATTACTATCCGATCTCCGGTTCCATGCATTCAGCACCACATGCGGTTACACGCTTGCAGTGCCGGCGCAGTCTCATAGAAGTAACAAAAATGGCAACGGACCAAGCACTCGAAACGAACTCGGTCAACGGGTAGCACAATATAATCAATGGTTAAAAACATGCGATCAAAACACGGTCATTTGTTTATAGAGTTTTCGTTGACGCTTTTTGTGCTACTGATCATGTGCTTGTTTCCTCTGCTGAACTTATTGGGAACTGCCACAGCGGCGGCCTCGTTGACGCTGCTCGCCCACGAGACAGTCAATGCGGCTGCTGTGCAACAAGATTTTAATGGCTCACTTTCGGCGGCTGTGAAAACCGCGGATTCATTTCTCAATTCAAATCTGGGACGATTCCTCAAACTCCAACCAGCAGGCGGGTACAAAAAATCAGGCGTCGACTTATATCTCACAATCACAAATTTCCATACAGGCAAAACTGAAACGATCGGTCCGAACCTGCCTCCACAAGAACAACCAGATGTTCTGGAGAATGTTTACGAGTATACAGTTCAGTGCATTTACAAAGTTGGACCATTCGTGACTATGGAATCAGTGCCAATCCTAAGTGAGGTCCCAGGGTTGGGAAAACCGGCTACATTAAGCTTCAGCGCCTGCCGGGCAATCGAACACTTGCAGAAGTTTAAACTCACTTCAAGCCAATCAGCGAAAAGCATTTCGTTCGCTGGTATCACAAACGGATCTTCTCCTCCTGTAGGCACAACTGATCCTATAGGCGGTGACTGGAACTATCCCAACATCTATCAGTTGATTGCCGTTTCTGGACAGGTCGTTGTCGCAAACGATGTTCTGATAGTCGACGCGATTAACGAAAAGTGGACTGTCTCTACCGCGTTTGCAGGATCTGGTGAAAATGTTTGGGTTGATTCACGTTCCGATGGCATCTGGAGTAATGGTTCCATTCCTTATGTTGGTTTAAGTGCTGACGGCGCAGGGATGGGTGATCTCAATGACGGCTTGCCCTCTTCAGGGCTCGAAGCTAGAGCCGGAGATGCAGGAGTAGCTTATTTCGCAGGCAAATTCAAACTGAACTTTACGCCTCAGGGCTCAGGTTTTGTTCAATTCAGATTCAACGATCAGCCAGGCCAATATGGTAACAACCTTGGACGGCAGATTGTGCGAGTCATTGTCACTCGGCCTGGTTAGTTTTCTCCGCTAGTGATTGACAAAATGCCAGCTGGCGCGCTTGAAGGACGTCTAGGCGAATCCGGCAAACCATACAATTCTGGCAGCAGTCAGCTGAATTTCGTCCCCCCAGTTGGATCAGGATATGTCGCGTTTCGATTTAACGATCAGCCTGGGATCTATTATATGAACCATGGCTCAATGATTGTCCGCGTGATCGTGACAAATCCAGCTATGTGACTTATAACCACTACGCTTTCTTGGCGCCGACCAGGTGTTGCACGAGGATCTCGCGCCATTCGTTGCGGGCGATGTTGCCACCGCAAATAACAATTCCCACTTTTTCTTTGGGATTGAATGTCAGCAACTTGCGACTGATTGCAGCGACTGCAGCCGATGCTGCGCCTTCGATCAGCATGCCCTCGTTGTCGAGAAACTCGAAAACGTTGGAGACGATATCTTGTTCGTCAACCGTGATCCAATCATCAACCAATTCGCGCACCAAGTCGAAAGTGATCGAATCCGGTTCGATGTTTCCGGCAATGCCATCAGCAATGGTCTTATCCTGAAATGCGCGCACTACTCGTCCAGCCACAACCGATGTGCTCATCACGGGAGAGTTGGCAGCGACTACTCCGATCACTTTGATATCCGGGTTGATAGCCTTCGCTGCTATCGCCACACCACTGGCCAAACCGCCACCACCGACAGCCACAATAATTGTCGATAGCGTCGGAATCACTTCCAACATCTCTAACGCTACTGTGCCGGCACCAGCGATCATCTCTCTATTGTTGTAGGGTGAAACATAGAAACCCTTCTTTTCATTCGCTAGACGGCGGGCATATGCCTCAGTCACGTCGCACTCTTCGCCGTGTTGGATTAGCGAGATGCTGTAGGCTTGAAGTTTTTGTCTTTTGATCGGGGATGCTGTCAATGGCAAACATACCGTCGCCTCGGTTTCGGTATGCACGGCCGCTTCCGCAATGCCCAATCCATGATTGCCCGCCGACGCCGTGAATACTTTGTTGATGTGATTCTCTTTTGCCCACGTGAGCGCATTCAGAGCGCCTCTGTACTTGAATGAGCCTGTCACTTGGACATTCTCTAGCTTCATGTACACATCTGCGCCTGTGAGGTTACTCAACCATGCACTCTTAATGAATGGTGTGTTGGCAACGTATTTAGCAATTCGATTCTTAGCAATCAGAATGTCGCTCAGGCAAATTTTGTCTTCAGGCATATTCGTGGCCCACCGAAACAAGAGTGGCGGAACACCATCTCTTTAGCTAATACATCTAACAATAATACTGGAGCGGGTAGCGGGAATCGAACCCGCGTGTGCAGCTTGGAAGGCTGCCGTTCTACCATTGAACTACACCCGCATAGGTGCCAATCCTATCATATAGATAATAGAAGTGGGTTGTAAAGCCATTCAAAGAGTTGCAAAAGTGGCACCAGTTTTTACTTTACACAATTATGCTTGACATCAAACCTTCAAATGGCGCTTGTCGAGAGAATCTCAGCCGTTACAATAAAAATTAAGGTTTTATGATAAACCCCGAAAACACCTGTGTTTAATTTGTCTTAGAGCACTCTATGGTGATAGCTTATCGTATATAAATTGATAAACGTCGCTCAGGAACTAGGTCTTCCAGGCGACTGGATTCTGTTGTTTTAGGAACTTCACTTTGCTAAGGTATCCATGGTTACACTAATCCAACGTCTTGCGGCAATGTCAGACCCAAGCCAGATGTCAGCTTCTACCGCTGGGCAGTCAATTCCAAAGAGACTTGTCCCCCCACATATTGAAGCGCTGAAACCTTATCAGCCAGGCCGGCCGCCTGAGCAACTGAAGAAAGAGCTCGGCATTGAGCGCTTTATCAATCTCGCATCAAACGAGAATCCACTCGGACCACCGGCGAGTGCACTCGCGGCAATCCAAGAAGCCTTGCCTGAAATGAACCGCTATCCAGAGATGGGTGGCATGAAACTTAGAGCAGCATTGGCGGAACGTTATAACGTCAAAGTAGAAAATGTTGCTCTTGGGAGTGGTTCAGAAAGTACGATGGCTAACATCGTGCGTGCATTCCTGCATGGAGACGACGAAGTCCTCACGTCGCAAGGAACATTTATTGGTCTCTATGTTTTAGTCCGCGCTCAGGGCGTTAAGCTAAACATGGTGCCCCTGAAAAATTATGCCTTCGATCTCGACGCAATCGCTGAGGCGATCAACGAACGTACCAAGATTATTTACCTATGCAATCCAAATAATCCTACCGGCACGATCATCACGCGCAACCAATTCGACGACTTCATCAAAAAAGTGCCTGAGCACGTTCTGGTCATTCTCGACGAAGCGTATTACGAATTCAGCGGGGACAACCCAGCATTTCCTGATTCGATGAGCTACCGGCTCGACAACGTGCTGACGTTGCGAACTTTCTCCAAAGCCTACGCGATGGCCGGAATTCGTCTTGGGTATGGACTTGGGCACGAATACCTGATCGATTTTGTTAATCGAATCAAGTTGCCGTTCGAACCTAACTGCTTGGCACAAGCTGCTGGCTTAGCGGCTTTGGCCGATGATGATTTCCTTGAAAGAACACTCGCGAACAACAAAGCAGGCATGCACCTGATAACACATGAACTCGATCGGCTGGGCTTGATGCGTGTTCCGTCCCATGGCAACTTCATTCTTGTTGAGCTAGATAGCGCAGAGCGCGTTACTCAACTGCACGAAGGGTTGCTGCGACACGGCATAGCGATCCGCCCGCTAACCGCGTTTGGATTGCCTACGTGCATCAGAATAACGATTGGCAAGCCAGAAGAAAACGAATTGCTTATAAAGGGATTGAGAGCGGTTGTCCCAACGATGCCCCAAGCGGGCGCGTAGACTATACGTTACGTACGAAAAGGAGCAGGGTTGTTAAGCCCATAGTCCGGACTTGACGGTATGCGTCGAAGTTCGCCGTCCATCGTGTTCTCGTTCATCGTGACCAAAAATGTGTGCTTTGCTACGTACTGTCGGCAAGGTTGCCGTGGCTTCCAGGTGTAACAGCTGAGCAAAGAGTAAACCCAGGTCTCATCCCATCTTTGCAAAACCAGCATTGACGGAAATAAGTACCACAAGGATGCCAAGAAGAATACGGAAGCTTCTCTTAAAGCGGGCTCATTCTAATCAAAAGCGGCATACAATCTTGCACATACCCCAGATTGGAGCGTAAAAAAAATATGTCAACCACAACACCAACAAAGAAACTTGTAGAAGCAACTTGGACAACAAAACAAATCCAAGAAGCTGCTGCTGCTATCGTCGCAAATATGTGTTTCTCCGCAAAGAGCGTTCTCACAAAGCACGGCGATCAAGCTTTGCTAGCTGAGTACGAAAACACAGTTCGCAAAGGCAAAATCGAGCACTACAAAACTCTCGGTGTTAAGACCCCTATGGATTTGGTTAAAGCTATGGCTGAAACCGAAACCAATGTGTTCGGTAGCCAAATCGAAATCAGCGGCAACGACCATTCAGCAACAATGAACTACATCCAGTGCGCGCTGAAGAATCAGATGGAAAAAATGATGGGCAAAATGACACCAGAACAAGAAGAAAAAGCTGGTGCTTCTTTCCAACATTGCGTAATGGAAACTGGCAAAGCATTTGGTCTCAAGACCGATGTAAAATTCGCCGAAAAGGTTTGCACAGTTACTTTCACAAAGTAATTTCAGCCAAGCAAGAAATTAGAAGGGCAGCTTCACGGCTGCCCTTTTTAACGTCTGGATTTCGAGCACTCTATAAATCCATTTCATGAAATTTCGATCGAGCAATCTTGCGGCGGTACAGGCAATGATAGTGTCCCGTAAATCGAAGCACGCAGGATGCGGGCGCTCCATTTCTCGAGATTAGAAGCTCTTCTTCGATTTAAAACTAGATTAGAAGCTCTTCTTCGGATTTAGACGGGGCCAGTCGTCAGTGCGAAATGGTGAAACAGGTAACTTATCAGCGCTGTATAAGTTCACAGTGGGATTGTCTGCCCATCCATATCGCACTGCTGTTGGACGAGGAACTCTGGGACTGGAAACCAAGACGCTAGCGCCATCGACTTGTGCATCCGCAGTTGTCCATTTTTGATTTTCACCGGCAATTTCAAAACCAACCACAGGCAGTGATCTAGAAATCAAACCTTTATCGGCATATCTAAATTTGACTCGGATCTTGCGATCGAGCACTTCCATTGAATCGTAAATGGGACTGGCGTAAGGCGTGGAAATCTTATACTGCGTAGCCAATGCTGCTGCTGCCAAACGATGAGCGATCTCCCTTTTTTCGGTAGGGTGCATGCCCGCTTCAGCACCAGGAATGGTATCGAGCGTTACAACCATGTAAGCATAAGGTATTCGCCTGCAAATTGATTGTGTCTCCCGCATAATCGCCCAATCGCTGTCTTCTGGAGCTTTTTGTTTCCTACCGTAATTCGGTAGCTGCACATACACAATCGGCAGAATCGCATCTTTGAACTGAGTTCTCCAGTCTTGAACCATGAGAGCGAAAAGCCGTCTGTATCTCAACGCCGATAAGTAGACGTCAGCTTCTCCTTGATAGAAAATAATTCCACGCATCGCAAACGGAGCGATCGGAGCAATCAAAGCGTCAAATGCACTAGATGCCTTCTTCATTTTTGGCAGTATCGGTTCTTCAGGTTTGTCTGTCTTCTTGCCGCCCGCAAACCACGCTTCCACATCGAGTTTGTACTTTGCTGTGGCTTCCTTGTAAGCGGCGAATGCGTTGTCGGAATTCACACCAATGGACTTGAATTCATTAGATTCATCGATGCTCTTGCGACTGACAAATGTCTCGATCGCAGCCCCGCCGTGCGCAGATTCAATCATGCCAATTGGGATATTGAGCGCCCGGTACATCTCCAGAGCAAAAAACATCCCTATTCCGGAAAACTTTTCTACGTTCTCTTTGTCGGAGGCTGTCCAATGAACATTAGGGTTGGTCCGCGGAACGAAGGCGCTCTCATCATCATTCACTTTGAAAAGGCGAATGTTTGCATGATTGGCGTCAATTGTGTCGCGATCCGTGTAGTCGGTTTTGATGTACGGCAAACCCATGTTGGATTGTCCCGCGCAGAGCCAAACTTCGCCGACCAAGACGTCTCTGATGATAATTTCGTTTTTTCCATGTACCGTTAACTCGAACGGTCCACCGGCCGGAACAGGTTTAAGTGTCGCCCACCATTTTCCTTTTTTGTCCGCGGTAGCAACGGCCGCCTGATCACCAAATTTGATACCAATAATTTCGCCAGGCTCAGAGGCGCCCCAAATCCGAATTGGCTTGTCGCGCTGCAGGACCATGCCATCAGAAAAAATTGCAGGCAATCTGATGTTGGCTTCTGCCGGAAAGCAAAAGCCGGCGATGCCTGAAACAAGTAGAAGCAGCAAAAAAAACTTGCGCTTGATACCAACCATTTTTGTTCCCTCAAAATTCATGCGAATCGTAGCATGGGCATGAGTCCACGCCGCTGCAGCTCTAGCAGGTTTACAAATTCCCGCGTTTGGCTTGATCACGCTCAATCGATTCAAATAGCGCCTGGAAGTTGCCTTTTCCGAAACCTTTGGCACCCTTACGCTGAATCACTTCAAAAAATAGAGTTGGACGATCTTGCACAGGCTTCGTGAATATTTGAAGCAAATACCCTTCAGATTCTCTATCCACCAGAATGCCTAAAGCGGCTAACTTACTCATATCTTCATCGATGGCGCCAACACGCGCCGGCAAGGCGTCGTAATATGACTGCGGCACGGTCAAGAATTCAATACCTCGGTTGCGCAGTTCTCCGACCGTGGCGATAATGTCACGAGTGGCAATGGCAATATGTTGCACGCCGGGCGCAGTGTAATAGTCGAGATATTCTTGAATTTGCGACTTGCGTTTTCCTTCTGCTGGTTCGTTAAGCGGCATTTTCACCGAACCGCTCTTATTCGCCATTACCTTTGATACCAGAGCAGAATACTGTGTGCTGATGTCACTGGCATCAAAATATTGGTACACATAGAATCCGAACACGTCTTGATAGTACTTGACCCAAGTTTCCATGTTGTCGATCTCGACATTGCCAACAACATGATCGATGGCAGCCAAACCAAGTGCCTTTCCTTTCTTTTCATGCGTGGCGGTGAAACCAGGCATGAATGCGCCTTTATAGTCGGCACGCTGAACAAAAGTATGAACAGTCTCACCATAAGTTTGCACGGAAGCAGATATAAATGTGCCATGTTCATCTTTATGTTCAACTGGTTTGCCGGCGCACTTAGCACCACGGGCGATGGCAGTCTCATAAGCGGCTTTTGCATCTCGCACTCTAAAACCAACGGCCTTAACGCCGTCGCCATGCTGGTGCACGTGCTCAGCAACATCGCTTGTCGCATTCAGAGAACCAGTCAAAATCAGATAGACGTGATCTTGTTTGAGAACATAAGAAACTTTGGTTCTATCGCCTGTCTCCAGTCCACGATAGCCTACCAAATCAAATCCGAAACCGTGATGGTAGTAGTAGCAAGCCTGCAAAGCATTGCCTACATAAAACTCGATATGATCGAAACCGTCAACAGCAATCTCGTTTATTGATTGTGCTTTCTCAAGTTCTGCCGAATTTTTGGACATTCACCAACCCTCTCACTTGTTTTTGAACTTCAACTGTAAGGACTTTGCCTCTTTGTTTTCCGGCTCACTTGCCAGGACTTCATCGATCAATTTTCTTGCCTCCGGCGAATTCTTGTCGAGAGTGATAAGAGACTGAGCCAGTCCAAGCTTTGCAGGCATGAATGCCGGCGCTCTCTGAATCAGCCTTTTGTAGTCTTCCAGCGATCCTTTAGCATCACCAGTAGTGCGTTTAATTTCCGCAAGTTTAAAAAGTTTGAGCGAACTGAATTCATTTCCAGTCACTGCTTGCTGATAATACTTAAGCGCTTCTTTCTTCCGCCCGAAGTGCTCGAGCACTTGTCCGCGCATGAACTTTAAGGTGAGGATGTCCGGATACTTGCGATCGAGGTCGTCCAACATCGCTAGTGCGCCTTTTTCGTCACCGCCGGTTGCCTTTCTCCAGGCGATCAGACTTTGATCGGCCACGGCTGTTTCAACTTCGGCGTTAAATCCAGAAAGTTGTTGATTCTGTGCACTGGCAAGAGAAGCTGTTTCTCTTGGCCGGATTGGCGGTGGTGCGCCATTCTTCGCATAGTAAGCATTCTCACCAGCTTGAGGATTTTTAGAAGCGTCCAAAGTGCTAATCGTTTTGGCGCAACCACTACCCAAAAGCAGCGTTGCAACGCCAAAGCACCAGAGGCTTGATCGTTTCATTTCATCATCCTGTGACAGGCAAAACGCATTGCCCACGAGATAAAGCATAGCAGCGAAGGCAGTGGATAAGCTCGCTGTTCGTAGATTAACGATGACTAGCTTTACGGCAAAAGGGGCGCATGCCCGAACCCTTGCATAACTTTCGGTTCTTTGATTTTTGATGCAGATAGATTGCGACGGAGGCTCGATTCAGGCAAAGGAGGCGCCAAGGTGTCTTCCTCTGTGGCATCGTCGCTGGCCACCTTTTCAGAAGCGTGGGCATCTTTTGCTTTCGAGAGCAAGTAGTGAATGCGGGCGTTGACCCGAGCGACGTACTTTTCGGGCACGGCGTTTTGATAAACGAGATCGACCAGCATGCGTGCAGCTTGATAAGTCTTGCCGTTCTGTTCTAGCAGCTCAGAAAGGGCAACGCGCAACATCAAATCCTTTGGTTTTTGCTCTTTGAGCATCGTTAAGCGCTCGATCGCCTCGTCGATTTGGGCGGGGCGAGCTTTGGTGAGCGACAGTTCGTGATAAGCAACGTACAGGGAAGGATCCATGGAGGTCGCTTCAAGCAACTCGGAGGCTGCTTCTTGCTGCTTTCCGCTCAGACGTAGCGCTCGACCGAGGTCGTAGCGAGCTTTGGCATTTTCAGGCGATTGCTGCACAATTTGGCGGGCCGTTTCAATTGCCGCTTCAGAGGACGAAGGTGCGGACTGCTCCTGGGCACCAGCCGAACTCGAACTGAAGAGCAGAAAAGACGCGAAAGCCAACGCGGAGCTCCGTAGAACGGTCCCCCACAAATCGTTATTGCTTTGATCGGCCTCACCAGAATAATGCAAGGCTAGCGGACTCCTAGAACGTCTCGAAATATCATCAAGAACGCGGCTATAGTCCTAGCTTTTTGCTGTTTTGTCAACAGGAGACGACTCATACTTTGCGAATACTCAAGATATAGTGCCCTTCTGCGCATTTTATCTGTCGCTCAATTGTGTGTCCCTCGGCACCGATGCTGGATGAAACACTTTCCACAGGCTCACCATCATCGAGCAGAACTTCCAATAAGTCGCCTGCAGCCACTTTATCGAGGAAAAGCCTCGTCTTAACAAAGTTCATTGGACAGGCAACACCACGCAGATCCAGCTCATGCTTGTTCATTAACGCTTCCCTCGCTCTTGAAACAGGTTTGTGGGAAACATGATCCTGGCTCGGGACAATAGTTGACGTTCAGGTACCGCACCCATTCTTTGCGAAAGCAGTCGCGCCCCATAATGTATCCAACCGTCCCAGAGATAAGGCTTTCGGGCTGGCAACGGTCACTTTTCGCCAAACAGTTCAGGCAAAACATCGAGTCGGTGTTGCCAAGAGAAAGATTAATCACCTGCTTGCGCAGGCATAAACTGGCTCCGCACTGAGAACAGTGCGCTGGGGCGCCTTCGACCGACTGTGACAGCTCTTCCATGATAAAGGCGATGGGATAAGTACGTTGCGGGCTTCGTACTTTCCTGGCTTACTTCCTCCAATCCTTCACTTACTCTACATCTACAGTACAGGAGCGTGAGTAAGGTGCCAGCGGTCGACATTATTACAGTTAATGAGGCTAAGACGCCAAACGGAGTCGCCAACTCCAGCGAAATATGGCGCTCAGAACTGGGAAGCGTCCACTTTCGCCAGGCAGCCTCCGAAATGGTGAGCAGCATCGCTGCTGGTACGAGCGGAGCAATCGCCTTCGGTTTGCTTTCAGCTGCAGGACCATACGGAAAAGCGCTCAGTGTTCCAGTCGCCATGATTGCCGGCGGACTCACCAAATATGGTGCCAAAGACGGACTGCAAGAAATCTTCCTGGATCAAAAAGATCATACCCTTTCCACAACCGACCTGGCTTGGGGAGCTGTGGATGGACTGGCGGGTGTTAGCGCCAGTTTGGCCGATCAAAGAGCATCTACAGCATTCTTGCGAGCAACCGGCAAAAAGGAACTTGGACAAAGCATCACCCTAGACACAGCAGAATTGGCAGGCAAGCAACTCGTCGAAGGTTCGGCTTTGAAAGCGATCAGTCACAACGTTGTTCGCGGCTTAGTCGGTGGCGCTGCAGGCAGTGCGACCTGGAGCACATTCCACCAAACTCACGATCATTGGGAGCAAATAAAATCTGACCCCTTAAGTGGACTAACGAATACAGTCAAAGGTGTTGCAATAGACACAGCAATTGGAACAGCGGCAGGCGGCATATTTGGCGGCACATTAACAGCGTTGCACCGCTCACCTGAAATCGTCAGCCAGAGCATCGCTAAAATAAAAGGTGACGCCGGGTATTTGAAGTTGAATGAATTCGCGATCAACGATTTTCATAGCAACCTCGATCGCCTCCCTCAGTTACAAACCAAGTTGAATGAGCGCACGGCGATTTCAACGGCGGCAGGCGTACCTAGTGAATTCAACGTCGCTGGAGATGCTTTATCAGGTCACGTAAATTTCGCTTACACTAGAGGCGGCGAAGTTGAAAATCAAGCGCTGGTTAAGATGGGACTGAAAAACATTATCCCTGGTAATCATGAATATGACGTACCAGGTGGACGTTTCATTCCAGAACGCTATCCAAAGGTGATGGCACCAATCCTCAAGGAAAACCCCCACATTTCGCTTCTAAATGCAAATTTAGACGTTTCCGCATATCCCGAATATCAGGCCCTAGTGAAACCATATGTGGTGCATGAAATACAGGGACCGAATGGTGTAGAGAAAGTAGCAACAGTCGGTCTGATCACCGAGGAAGGTGCAGTCGGAAACATTCGCTATGAAGACGCTGCCCAAGTGGCAATACGGACTGTCAAAGAACTCAATGCGCAAGGCATAAAGAACATCAAGCTTCTTACTCACCTTGGTCTTGACGAGGATCAGAAACTAGCGCGTGCTCTACTCGATAATAATCTCATAGTGGCAAAAATTTCAGGCGGACACACTCACGATATTGTCGCCAGCCCGCTTTGGGTTAGCAACAAAGAAAGTCTCGTCGAGAAACTTAAGTTCTGGAAGCCGACTGTTGAAATTCCGATTACGCAAGCTGGTTCGAGCGGTAATTATTTGTCTGAAAATCACATCGTCTTCAATGCTAATGGATCGGCGAACCGATGGCTGACGACTGGACGTTTACATGCAATGCAAGACGTCACGCCTGATCCGAATCTAAAGCAGTTTATTGATTCTCAAACAGCAGAAATAAGCGCACTTAAGGCAACGACTTACGATGCGACTGCCTCTCAACCATACACTTTGACCAACGCTCGCAATCGTGAAACAGCGCTAGGCAACTTGATTGCTGACGCCACGCTAACGGGGCTCCAAAAGCGCATGGGTGAAGAAGCACCACAAATTGCCATGGTTCACTCTGGTGGCATTCGCTCTGGAATTCCAGCCGGTCAACCGCTGACGAGACAAGAAGCAGCTAACGTATTTATGAATGCGGGACAAGCAGAGGGCGAGAAACAAGAACTAGTGATGGTGACAATGAGCGGAAAAAATATTCGCGATTCTATCGAATATGGAATCAGGGAATATCCTCTCGCTGAAAAACCTTCGCTGTCAAAACAGTTAATCGATATGTTCGCAAAACCTTCTAATACCAAATTTGATGAACCAGGAAATTTCGTTCAGGTAAGCGGCATGAAGTATTCTTTCGATCTTACGAAACAGCCATGGAACCGAGTCACCGACGTCAATGTCAAAACTGCAGATGGAACTTATACTCCGATGCTAGCAGGCGAGCAATATAAGGTCGTGACACGATTCCATCCGATTGATAAATGGACCAAGGCTGGATTGTTTGGCGACAATATTTCGCAAGATCAGATTTATGTTAAGTTGAATGGTAAACCGATCGAAGTATCACAAGTCGAGCTTCTGGGTGAGCACATCCAGGGGCGGACGCTAAATCCACTAGTTGATTCCAAAGTCGAAGGCCGAGTGACGAACGCCACGCCTATTACGCAAACCATAGGTCTACGTCCTCAACATTCAATTGTTGGCTTTTCGGCTCTGGCGGCGCGAGAAACGCCAACGGAGAATGATCCTGAAAAGCAGCACCAATCGTAACAAATCGCTCGTGCGGCTCCTTCGTCGATCCCTCTGTCATTTTTGGGAAGTAGTGCAAGGGGGCGCGCCTAACCATATTCGCTTGCCACGTCGAAATGGAGCGCGGGTCTCCAGACTCGCCTTGATGCGTGATTCTGGGCGACTGTGGACAGTCGCGCTCCATTTCGTTGCATTCACCTTAATTGGTTTTGCATCCAGCGCGCACGCTCTGCAAGCCGATGAGGACTGTTACAGCGCCATCAATCGCGGCAGGCAATCAGTGACCAACAATGACATTCCAGGCGCACTTTCTTCCTTCCGGGCGGCACAACGATTTCAACCAACCGATGCCCGTCCATATTTCTGGATTGGGTTTTGCTTAGAGCGAAGTGGCGACTTGAACGGCGCCGTCAAGGCATATGCGGACTGCATCGACGCGGCGAAATTGCATGGAATGGATTCAGCCGAACTGCGCATCGACCTCGGCAACACTCTGTGCAGGTTGAACTATTTTAAAGAGGCAATTTACGATTACAAGCGCGCACTTTCAGTTGATCCCTCATTGACTGTAGCTCATATGTGCCTGGCCCGAGCTTATATTGAAACTAAGGATTGGCCTGGCGCCATGCGCGAGTTGGATTTCTGCGCTACTCATGCAATGTCAATGCCAGAAGCAGGATATCTTCGTGCTCTCGCTCTAGCCGGGCTTGGCGCGCGCACTGACGCATTGAAACAAATTCAGTCGTTCCTCAGCTCCGAGCAACGAACATTACAAAATCCGCCCCTCCTGCAACGAGCCCTCGCCTTAGAATCAGAGCTAAAGCGCCAATAACAGCCTCTCTAACCTTGAGAGCTTTTAACCATGCGCCCTGCGTCAAATATGTATGCTTATAAATAGTATGCGAAGCGGGTCTGCGCGGAGGAGCCGAAGGTACTGAAGGCGACGGAGCGCTTATAGAAAGATTGCGGAGATGTAGCGAGCGAAGCGCGGCATGTACGCGCGCAGTGAGCGGGTCTGCGCGGAGGAGCCGAAGGTACTGAAGGCGACGGAGCGCTTATTAAAGATAATGGTCAATAAAAAACTGGACCTGAGAATTGAGCGTGACAGCCTGGGAGAAGTTCAAATCCCAGTCGGTGCGTATTGGGGTGCGCAAACAGCAAGAACCAAAGAACACCTGGCCGTGAGCGGGCTGAACACACACCGCAAACTAGTCGAAGCACTGGTGCTCGTTAAAAAAGCTGCTGCCATCACCAACGGTGAGTTAGACAATCTAGAGACTGCAACAAGCCGCGCCATTGTGCAGTCTTGTGACGAAATCGCCAGCGGCCAATGGAAGGAACAGTTCGTCGCCGACGCATTTCATTGGGGAGCTGGTGAGGGCTTGAACGCTAACGTAAATGAAGTGCTGGCTAATCGCGGCGCTGAAATAGTTGGCGGCAGTGTCGGTACATATGATTTTCTCAACCCAACTGCCCATGTCAATTTTGGACATTGCAGCAACGACGTCTACCCAACGGCAATGCGCATTGCGTTGCTGCTTAGCTTGAGACAACTTGAACCGACATTAGTTGATTTAGAGCGATTGCTCAGGCGCAAATCTTTGGAATTTGACAGAGTCGTAAAAGTTGGCCGCACCCACTTACAAGATTGCTCACCCGTCACCCTTGGTCAAGAGTTCAATGCCTATGGATCTTCGGTTGAACGAAGCGTCAGACGGATCAAAGAGTCCAGTCAAAGCCTGCTCGAACTAAATCTAGGCAGCGCCGAGACCGGCACCGGATATGGTGCAGATCCAAACCTGGGCAAGAAAATGATCGAACGTCTGTCGCAAATGACAAATCTGCGCTTGCGCCAAGCAGAAGATCTGTTTCGGGTCAGTCAGAGCATGTCTGACTTCCTGGAGTTCTCATCATCACTGCGTGGGCTGGCAGTTGACCTGATCAAAATCTGCAATGATCTAAAACTTTTGGCTTCTGGACCTGGTGGCGGATTTGGTGAAATCGCCCTGCCGGTCGTTCAACCACAGCAGTCATCTCTTCGTCCTGGCTACTACCCGGATCAGGCTCTTCCACACCTGCCAGAGTGTCTGCTAATGGCTTGTTATCAGGTTTTAGGCAACGACTTTACGGTTACGCTGGCCGCTCAATCTGGTCAATTAGAAGCGAATTCTATGACTCCATTGATCATCCACAACTTGCTGCAATCACTTGATCTGTTGAGAAACGCGATCAATCCCTTTAATCAAAAATGTCTTGCCGGCGTAACGGCCGATACTATTAAATGCAACGAATTGCTAGATAAAAGCGGAATCAGACATAAAGAAATGTGAAACTCGCGCATCGATTTATCGCCATCCTTTTTGGTTACGATATGAGGCGCGTTGCAGAATACATCGCTTCAAGATCAAGATATTTAGACTATATTGGCATCAACGCAAGCAGATATAGCACCGCGCTAAACAACCATTTACTCGGTCGTGGGGAAACGTTTTTATGCTAACTGGATATCGGTTTGAAATGATTGTCGGCTGTATGAGGTCAGGCAAATCGAGTGAGCTCATCCGCCGCATAGAACGCGCCAGGCTAGCCTATCTTCCTACCATCATCGTGCGACCGGCAACAGATACTCGTTCAAAACCTAATTTGGTTGAATCAAGAAATGGTCTGGCTTCGCAGGCGATTGTTGTCGAAAGCCCCCGCGACATGCTGAAATACGCAACCCAAGCGGTGGTTATCGGCATCGACGAATGCCAATTCTTTTCAGAAGATATTGTCGATGTCGTTCAAATCCTTTTAAGTCAGAAGAAGAAATTGATTGCGTCGGGACTAGACCTGGATTACAAAGGTAAACCGTTTGGACCAGTGCCGCATTTATTGGCGCTTGCTGACCGGGTTGATAAGCTGCTTGCTGTCTGTAGGAAATGTGGCTCCGATTTCGCCTGTCGAACTCAACGCCTTGTCCACTCAAGCGAACAAATACTGGTCGGTGATGCGCAATACGAAGCTCGTTGCTTACATTGTTTCGAAGCGCCCTACGAATATCAGTTAAAACTGAGTTTGCCAGAATCAACGCTGAGCCAGGACTATGTCGCCTCTCCCCAACTTTCATTGGTCGAAAATTTCGGACCAGACGATGAATCAAGCGGCGAAATATTACCGCTGGTTAATATAAATCAGCGCTAATCTAACCTTTTGGCGTTACCGCTCGGTTGTCATGGGCATATCACAGAGATGATGAGTCGTGGAAGGCTCATGTTTCTGGAGAAACTTCCCATGTTTAGATTTGTTCGTGTGAAATTAATCCGTTCCGTAGCCCTTATCAAAGGCGCGTTCACGGCTCCGAAAGTAAAAGATCAAGGAACGCCCGTAAACCCCTGGGAAGCCGATTTGGCAAGGCTTGCCAATGAACGTAAGAATGAAGTTGTTTCAATAACAACAGCTAAAGAACATGACGAAATCACTCAACTCGTTAATGATCTGGCCAAAGCCGTCAAGAAAGACGAAAGCGCTATTCATCCACCAGAACCGAAGCTGCGCCGAGCAGGCGATGGCACAGTCACGGATCTGAAGTCTTGGTGGGGAGATTCACTGGCCACTTGGGATCCTGACACAGACGGCAAAAACGTCACCTCGGCGGACACGCGCAACAAGGCGCGCCAAGTCAAGTGGTTCGACAAAGGCCCTGGGTTTGATAAATGATCGCCAGTGGTAAGATCCACTAGGTCAAACACGACGACTTTTTTTGCCTCGAATCCTAAGTACGGGGGTCTTTTAATGGCACGCAAAATATTCAACATGCTTCTGTCCGCGACTATGGTCGCCTCAGCGCTAGTATCAGTGGGAATCAATCAGCCGGCACTGGCGAAAACCAAGAGACACATAGCACAAGGACGCGGAGCATATTTTGTGCCACCACCTCCTCCATATGCACCTTCGATCTTGCCTGAAACTATTGCTCGTGTACGAATCGAACCTGAGGTAACGGAAGCAATAGCTGAAAAGCCACCAGAGAATCCGTACAAGAAATACATCTTCACCCGCGATGCAGGTGATATGCCGCGCGTAGTACGTGATGTTAAAACGCAATCGAATCGTTATGTGATCACTTACTTGCATAACAAGACATAGAACGCGAAATGGAGCGCGGGACTCCAGTCCCGCATCGAAAACAAGTTATATGAAAGGAGCCGCTTACGCGGCTCTTTTTGTTTAGTATTTCTACAATCTTTCCAAAATCATGGCGATACCCATGCCACCGCCGATGCAGGCACTGACGATGCTGTATCGGGCTTTACGTCTGTGCAATTCGAGCGAGGTGCTGAGCAACAATCTGGCTCCTGTAGCGCCAAACGGATGACCCAAGGCAATCGCCCCACCATTTACGTTAACTTTTGATCTGTCTAATTTCAATTCTTTTTCGCAAGCCAGATATTGAGCCGCAAAAGCTTCGTTAATTTCGATCAAGTCCATTTGATCGAGCGTCAGTCCCGCCCGTTCCAAAGCCATTGGAATAGCAGGCACTGGCCCGATCCCCATAATTTCCGGCGCCACACCGGTCACCGCCCAAGATACCACTCTGGTCAAGGGCTTCAAGTTCAGTCTCTCAGCAGTTTTGAGTTTCGTTACGATTAATGCGGCAGCACCATCGACGATACCGCAAGCATTTCCGGCAGTAACAGAGCCGTCTTTGCGAAACGCCGGTTTGAGCTTTGCCAAAGCTTCGAGCGTCGTATCGGGTCTAGCGTGTTCATCCACAGATATTTTCTTGACGCCCTTCTTCTCTTTGATCTCTATAGATACAATTTCGTCGGCAAGATGACCTTTGTCTAATGCTGCTTTGGCTTTCTGCTGACTTTCCAAGGCGAATTGATCTTGCTCTTCACGAGTGATGTTGTATTTCTCCCGCAAATTTTCGGCGGTTTCACCCATAGAGCAGTTAGCTAATGTGTCTCGGATATCAAGTCCATCCCAGAGCTCGGCCGTCCCCATTCGTCCGCCCCAACGCATCGACCATGACACATAGGGCGTCTGCGACAGAGCGTCCGTGCCGCCAGCCAGAACGACTTCGGCATGTCCGGCATCAATCAACATCTCCGCGTTGGCCACAGCCTGTACGCCCGAACCACAAAGTAGATTGATGACGATTCCAGGGGTGGAAGTCTTGAGCCCCGACCGAAGCGCCACATGCCTGGCTAGGTAGATCGCGTCTTTGCTCGTCTGAATCACATTTCCCATAATCACGTGACCGATCAGCTCTGGATCCACAGCCGATCTTTTTATTGCTTCTTTGGATGCGACAACGGCAAGGTCGGTGGCAGATTGACTCGCCAAGCCTCCGCCAAATGCGCCAAACGCCGTACGGGCGCCATTTACGATGACCAGATCGCCGCTCATATTTCCTCACTTTTACTAAAAGGGTTGCCAACAACTAGAACTGAAAGCTAAAACAAGTATCAAGAGCATATTAAAACGTCATACTATCGGGCTAGAATTAACTTTTTCAGGTGTCTTTACAAGCTTTTGTATAAATGGAGGGCTGAACCTTGGCTAAGGTTGGAGTGCCAAAAGAGATTTTGGATAACGAGTACCGTGTCGCATTGACACTGGCAGGGACAAGCGCGCTCGTGGCAGACGGCAGCACCGTCTACATTGAGAAAAATGCTGGTGTTGGTAGTGGTATCACTGATGAAGAGTACGTCGCAGCAGGCGCAAAGATTTTGCCTGATGCTGCAAGTGTCTTCGCCGAGGCAGACCTGATCCTAAAGGTGAAGGAGCCTCAAACCAAGGAAATTTCCCTTCTCCGCAAGAACCAATTGTTGTTTACTTATTTGCACCTTGCTGCTCATCCCAAGCTAGCTGTGGACCTGGCAAAGACTGGTGCAACATGCATTGCCTATGAAACTGTGCAGACCGAAACCGGCTACCTGCCTTTGTTGACACCGATGAGCGAAATCGCTGGTCGGCTTGCAACTCAGATCGGTGCTACTTATCTCGAGCGTCCAATGGGCGGACGAGGCGTGTTGCTTGGTGGCGTACCTGGTGTTGAGCCAGGCGAAGTCGTAATCATCGGCGGCGGAATCGTCGGCACCAATGCCGCGAAGATCGCTTTAGGATTGGGCGCTCGCGTGACAATATTCGATCGCTCTTTGGAGAGATTGAGATATTTGGATGACGTCTTCAACGGGCAATTGCGCACCGTTTTCTCAGTCGGACATTATCTGGCGCAAGTTCTACCTACAGCCGATCTCGTCATCGGTGCAGTGTTGATTCCAGGCAAAACAGCGCCGAGAATCGTCACCAGAGAGATGGTCAAGAAGATGAAGCCAGGCTCCGTAATAGTCGATGTTAGCGTCGACCAGGGTGGTTGCATCGAGACGATCCATTCAACGACACACTCGGATCCAACCTATGTTTGCGAAGGCGTGCTTCACTACGCCGTCGCTAATATTCCTGGTGCCGTGCCGTGGACATCAACTCGGGCGTTGACTAACGCCACGATGCCGTATGTGCTCAAACTCGCTAAATTCGGCTACCAAGCCGTTTTAGACGATCCTTCATTGCACCGAGGCGTCAACATTCACCAAGGTGAAATCGTTCACGCAGGCGTAGCTGAAGCTGTCGGCAATGTTGTAGCGACAGCTTAATTCGAGCGCTATCCTGGGGCGAGCATCTCTGGGTGCCTAGGATAAAGATTCGCAACAACTAAAAAAGGGCAATGAGCAAGTGCTCACTGCCCTTTTCCCTATGAAGAGACGGGATTTTAAGCGTTTGTCTCTATAACTTTGCCCAAGCAATCAGGTTAAATAGCAAGCACACGCCAGTGCCCCCTTTGCACCACTAAATCGAGCAGACTGCCATGACCTTTGTGGGCATATATTTGTTACGCGACAGGAAAACGTAAAAACCTATGGCTAAAATTCGGCTGCTTACCCAGGGAAAAATATGGGCTAACAGAACCACCAGAGAGATCTTGTGGACCGTGATGAAGTACAAAAAGATCGCCGTGGGCGTTCTTCATATCGTCGGACCCTCCGAGAGCCTGGTCGGCGATATTTGCATACACAACGGAATATTTGTCGTTGGTGGCAAAATGAAGAATGGCAAAAGCAGCGGCTACGAGGCGATCAGAACGCTGCTAAGCCTTAAGGATGGCACGTTTCAGTACCTGGACTATAGCGAAATCGATACGCCTGAATTAAATAACGGCCTGAAAATTCGTTTAACACAACTGATTAACAAACTGCCTTCACTGCCTGTGCAGCTGGAAGAGTTGATGGGAGCCAACACCCTCAATCGGATGCGCAGCTTCGAAGTTGGCGAAATCCCGACTGAAGAAGCGTTGATCGACAAAGAAACTTTCGTGCAATTAACAACTTGGGAAAATCGCACGATGCGACTGCGTGCAGCGGCATTTTGGGGTACATTCCTGGCGATCTCAGGAATCGCCTTTTTGATGTATTACTTCCAACACTGATAAGTAATTTATTTACGCTGGCTGTGTCAGAGGGATTTCACTTTAATCGTGAGAGCTTGCCGAAGTACAATGTATGGGTACTTTTGTCTTTCTGTTTCTAGCAGGTAAACATCCGATGAAACCATTACGCTCAATTTTCATGAGCATCACTCGTGTGCCCCCGGCGTTCCTTATAGCGGCAATTGTCGCTCTCGCTTTCGTGGTGGCATGGATGGTGACAAACAGAATTAGCTCCGGCGAACAAGTTTATGCTGAAAAGCAACGCGAAATGGATGCCAAATATTCGGCCAAAGCAACGGTTGTTTATGCGATCAAAGATATTCCTGAAGGTCAAACAATCCCTTCAGAAGCTCTTGAAGAGCGACAAATCGAACAATCTAAGTCACCGGAAGACGCTCTTGCATCTATAACACTAGCCACCGGGCGCACTTCCAAATACGGAATCACCGCAGGTCAGATCGTTTCTCAACATGACTTGCAGGCCCAAAGCGCCAATCTCAGTTTCGATGCCCGCTTGAAAACAGGATTCCGGGCAGTCACTTTCGCTGTAGACAACAACAGTGGCGTGGCTGGTTTCATCAGCCCAGAAAGTCATATTGATATCATCGGTATGGTCGGCGCTGGCGCTGATACCAGGGCAAATCCAATTCTTTCTGACGTGGAAGTGATAGCCGTTGGACAAACTTTTCAACGCAGTGCCGGCGCATCATCTGCGGTGCCTGCTAGCTCAGTTACCGTAGCGGTGACACCGGCAGACACAACCAAATTGATCAAAGCTGTCCTGGCTAGCAAGCTCTACTTATCGCTGCGAAATAGCACCGATCACGCTCCAGTGGCTACAGTTGATGTGACTGCGCTCTACAACAAATCCAGAACAGCGCAAGTATCAAACATGAACTTTGCTGTTCCCGCACCACCAGCGGCGATGCCACGACCTTCCGATTCAGACTACGATAACGATGGACCGCGTCCAGCTCTTGCTTCCGCGGATGCGCCATCAAGACCAGCTCACCAAATTGAAGCTTGGTCGGCAGGCAAAAAAGACTTAATCGTCGTTCCGGAACGGTAATCGTCAAAGTCTCGAAACATCGAAAGCACGCCCATTGCGGCGTGCTTTTCGTTTTTGGAATTATGCGGTTTCAGGGCCAACGCGTTGCCCGACTATGAATTTTGATTTATGAAAGCCTGACTTCTTTACTAGGGTTTTCCCTGTTACCGCTTTGGAACCGCGGCAGAACAATGGAATTGGTTAGTCTTTCTCCTCACCAAGGGGGACCGTAATGAATCCATTACGCGCATTGTTCATGGGCATCTCTCGCATGCCACCAGCCATCATGCTCGCGATGATCGTGGGATTGGCAGTTGGTGTCACGTTCTTAGTCACCGACCGACTCAAGGTGCAAGAGGACGATTATAAAAACAAAACGGACGCTATGAACCGCAAAATGTCTGCAAAATCAACTGTGGTTTACGCTATCAAAGATATTCCGGAAGGGCAAACGATTCCGTCAGAAGCGCTTGAGGAGCGCCAAATAGAAGCATCGAAACAACCAGAAGATGCACTCAGTGGTTCAACCTTGGCGGCTGGTCGAGTCTCCAAATACGGTATCTCGACGGGACAAATCGTCTCGCAACACGACTTGCTGCCCCAGCAAATCTCAATGGGTTTCGAATCACGCTTGAAACCAGGAATGAGAGCTGTGACTTTTGCAGTCGACAATAACTCCGGCGTGGCTGGCTTTGTTGCCCCTGAAAGTCACGTGGACATCATCAGTATGGTTGGCTCAGGACCGGATACAAAAGCCAAACCGGTTTTGTCTGATGTTGAGGTAATCGCAGTTGGGCAAACGTATCAAAAGTCGCCTGGCACAACACAAGCGGTGCCGGCGAGTTCAGTAACAGTTGCCGTGCCGACTGACGATGCGCAAAAACTGATCCGAGCAATTCTAGCAAGCAAGATTTATCTTTCATTGCGCAATAATTTGGATCATACACCCGTTGCCACTGTTGATGTGACCTCACTGTTTGCGAAAGCACCGGCAGCGAGTAGCAACGGCGAGGTAGCAAGTTTGGTGCCCTATCCAACCATGCCTCCAATGATCGGGGTGGATTCATCAAATCCAATTCTCGATCGCAATTCGTCTGCCACCCCTCCGCCCAGACCTCTTTACGAAGTCGAAGCTTGGGCTGGTTCGAAGAAAGATGTGATTTCGGTACCTGAAAAATAGATCGCTTGCATCACTGTTAGAAACGAGAGAGAGCTGCAATTACTGCAGCTCTCTTTTTTCAGTCCACGAGTTTGCCGAGCACGTGTCGCAAAGATGGTTCCAAATATGGATATCTGAATTCGTAATTTGTCTCGGTAAGTCTTCCAGGCAAAACCTTTTGACTGGCCAACAAACATTCATCAGCCATTTGACCAAACATGGCCCGAGCAGCAAAAGCAGGCATCGGCACAAGCGCAGGCCGGCCAACAATTTTACCGAGCACACGAGCAAAATCGGCATTCGGCACCGGATATGGTGAGACCGCATTTACCGGTCCAGAAACTGTGCCGTTAATGATCGAGTGAAATATTGCACCCAGGGCATCGTCTATATCTATCCAACTAAAAAACTGTTGGCCTGAGCCAATTGGCCCGCCGCCACCCATTTGAAATGGCAAAAGCATTTTATGTAGCGCACCACCCTTGGGGCTAAGAACAACGCCAAAACGCAAATTGACCAAGCGGATATCCGGATCTACACCACGCGCGGCAGCCTCCCACTGCATACATGTATCAGCTAGAAATCCTTCCCCTGACGGGCTTTCCTCGACAAGGTTCTCAACACCACGATCACCATAGATGCCAATTGCGGAAGCGGATATTAGCACTGAGGGAGGTCTCTCAAGTTGGTTGAGCGCCTGACATAACACCTGCGTCGGTTTAAGTCGGCTGTAGATCAATTTCTTTTTCTTGGCGTCAGTCCACCGCTCAGAGCCAATGTTGTCGCCAGCCAAGTGAACAACGGCGTCATAGCCTTCCAGTCTGTTCGTATCGATCTTTGGTTCGTAAGGATCCCAGCGAATGCGCTCGTTGTGATCGTGATCCGAGATTTTAGAGCCGTTGCGCAACAAGCGCGTCACCTCGTGCCCTTGTGACGTCAAATAAGGAACCAGGGCAGAGCCAATCAGTCCGGTTGATCCTGTCACCAAGACCCGGATCGGCCGGATGTTCGCTTCTTTTGCGTAGACGATGTCTTGAATCAGCGTGCGGTGTCGAAATTTGAACAAGTTCTCGAGTTCATGATGAATAATCCGCCCACCAGCAAGATCTCCTAGTCCCCCGGCAGGGAGTTCGTACTCAACGGTGTCCTGCAAATAGCAGGAATTATCACTTTCAGGCTCAACCCTGTGGACCTGCTCCCAAAAGGCAAATGGACCTTCAACTTGATAGTCGCAAAACTGTCTTCCTTCAACGTAATCTTTATGCTCGAGTGTCCACTTTATGGTGATCGGACCGTTGCTAATTGCCAGTTCTACAAAAGCACCATCTTCAATGCCGCCCTGTCGGTTCAAAATTTTTAAATCGACCCAGGGGGGAGCTAGTCTTTCAAAGGCACCAGCTCTTTTATGCCAATTGAAGACCTCTTTTGCAGGGGCCGGTATCAAAGATTTGTAGACAAATTTTTCTCGACTCACAATGCAAGTGTAGCAACAACTTCGAACACTCCCCGGGCAGACACACCGCCGTCTCACTTTTAGCGCGAAACAGATGGCAAGCGCCAGAAAATATGCCAGAATCATAAGTCGAGCAGCTTGCGGAGTCGGGCAGCTTTGGGAGTCGGGCAGCTTGCTGCATAGACCCCACTAGTGTGCCAGACTATCCACGGATATGCTGAGGGCATAGCCTAACGATTAGATAGGCTATCCTAGGATACTGACCCTGGAATCCACGATCCCGAGGTCCACGTCGATTTCGGCAGACAGCTGCCCGGCGACTAGATCGCATTATCAGTCAGGATATTTTCGTCATTTCGGGGCATCTTGTTTACGAGGGTGTTGTTTCAAACGGTGACTATGAGCAAAAATTGGGAAGAGTACGTCGAATCCGGCGCCACGGCTTTTCAGGAGGGTCGATTTAGCGACGCCGAAAATTTCATGCATGCATCCCTCATGGAAGCTGAATCCTTGGGCGACGACATGAAAGTGGCGCTGAGTCTCGACAATCTCGCCGAAGTATTCTTCGAGCAGGGCAAATACGACAAAGCAGAACCGCTCTACCAGCGCTCACTGACCATCCGGGAGCGCACGCTTGAGCCTGAACACGAAGATATCGTCGCCAGTTTGAATAACCTCTCAGCTCTTTACTTCTTTCAAGAAAAACATGCTGATGCTGAACCTCTTTGCCGGCAATTGACGGCGATCTACGAAAACGTCCTCGGTGAAGACCACCCGGAAGTAGCGACCAGTTTAAATAATCTGGCGCTTCTTCTCAAAGCTCAGCACAAATATCAGGAAGCAGAACAGGTTTTCAAAAGAGCACTTTTGATTATGGAAAAAGCGCTCGGTTCCGATCACCAAGATGTCGGCGTCAGCTTGAATCACTTAGCGGGTTTGTATCACGACCAGCTCAAATATGGTGAAGCCGAACTCCTCTACGAGAGAGCTTTGACTACACTGGAAGCGGCTCTGGGAGCCGAAAGTTCAGACTTGTCCGACACATTGAACAACCTTGTTGCGGTGCTCAAAGCGCAAGGCAAAGAAGCGCAAGCAGCGCCATATTATCAGCAGCTTGTGGCGATCAAAGAAATCAATTTGGGCCCGACCCATCCAGACGTTGTCAGCTCACTCGATCAACTGGCAATCTTCCATTTTCATCAAGGCCGGCTCGATGAAGCAGAGCGGCTCTACAAGCGAGTCTTATCGATGAAGGAGCGCTCGGTCGGCCGCCTGAGTCCCCAGATTGCAGGCAATTTAGCGAACTTAGCGATGGTCTACCAGGCTCAGCAGAAATTTGCACAAGCTGAATCTTTGTACAAAGAGTCGCTCGCTATCTGCGAAAAATCATTGGCCCCTGAACATGCTGATGTACAGATGAGCATTATGAATTTGGCAACGCTGTATCAACGCAGCGGCAGATACGCCAAAGCCGAGCCTTATTGGCGTCGATTGAAAGCTTTGAAAGAAAAAACGCTGGCCAATCAGGAAGAAATTTATAACTGCCTGGGCAATCTAGCGATGGCCACGTTCCAGCAAGGCAAATACAAAGAATCAGAAATTATGTGGCGGCATCTGCTTGATGTACGCGAACAAGAGTTAGGACCTGACCATCCGGACGTCGCGGCATGTCTGCACTACATGGCTGAGACGCTGAGGTTCGACGCCCGTTATGACCAAGCAGAGCCGTTATATCAACGCGCGCTAGCGATCAGACAAAAGGTGCTTGGACCAAACCACCCCGATGTGGCAGCCTCACTTGAGGGTTATGCGATGTTGCTTTCGATGACGTATCGCGAAGCTGAAGCCGAGCATATGAAAGCAAGTGCGCGCTGGATCAAAGAGAAGGTTAGCCGGGCCTAGTGCTGCTTTTCCATTTGGGCAATTTGCTCTGCTTCTTTGCGCGCTTCTTCTTTTAACGACAGCTTTTGCAAAGTTTGCAACAAGGATTTATGCGCCTCTAGCAGCCCGGGATAAAGCTCAGAAGCTTTGCGATAACTCAGGGATGCTTCCTTCATCAGCCCGGCGGATTGCTGAGCGTCACCGAGCAGAAGATAGGCTTTGGCGAAGTACGGGTTGATCCCCGTCGATTTATTAGCTGCATCCATCGCACTCTTGGCGTCTGATTTCTTCAAATACACTCGTCCAATTGTTTCATACGCTTCAAAGTTCTTGCTGTAGCTTTCTACCGCTTTGCGTGCCCATTCATCTGCTTTCTCGGCATTGCCTTGAGCAAGCATAATTTGCGCCAATTCTTCTTGCGCATTCGATTTTTGCTCGGCGGTGGACTTTGCACTTGCCACCACATGTGATGCAATCGCTTCAGCCTTTGTGAAGTCGCTCTTTAAACGGGCGGCTTTGGCCAGATCTAGATTGAGGTTGGCATCATCTGATTCAGCCGATCCGGCAATATCTAACGCCTGTTCAATTTTACCGATCTTAAGTAGACTGGCGACAATCGCACTCTTGTTTTCAGCTTTTTGGTTTGCATTCAGTGCGTTGTAAGCAGTTACAAACGCATCAGCCGAAGTGGCGGTCAAGTCTCTGAGCGCCTTTGCTTCTGCAAGCGTAAAACTGTCCATCGGTCCGTCCGCGGTATTTTTGCTCGTCGCATAAATCGCTTCGAAGTTAGCAGCTGCGTCGCTGTATCGTCCTTCTGTGAATAGCAGATCGGCCAGGGAGCGATTGATCTGCAGCCGGGTCGGAACAGCATTCGGTGTGTTTGCCTGAGTCAACTGTTGTAGCGCTAAAGAAGTAACCAAGGCCGCTTCTGCTTGTAAATAATCGTCATTCAGCGCATAACAATAACCTAGGGCCACGAGATCTTGCACCGAACTTGGATTGATATTCAAGGCCCGTGTGAATTCCTTCGCCGCAGCAGCATAGTCCTTTTGTTTGATCCTCATAGCACCAAGTGATCGGTGCGGTTCGGCGTCACTGGGATCAAGATTGGCTGCCAGTTTGAACTCTTCTACAGCCTGATCGCTTCTGCCAAGCAGGACCAACACGTTGGCTAACCCAAGATGCAATTTGGCGTCCTTCTCTTTAGTAACAAGCTCTTGCTTGTAGAATGTGGCCAGGTCTTCATACCTTTTTTCTTCTGTAAGCAAGGAAGCAAGCCTGTCTCGTACAGACTGATTTTTAACATCAAGCTTCAACGATTCTTGCAAATTATCGATAGCACGATTTTTATTGCCGGCCAACAAGTTCATCGTTGCCAGTTCACCCAGCTCGAAGGCTTTGTCATTGCTGAACTCTACTGCCTTGGTCTGATCCGCAATGGCAGCTGTCAAATCGCCTTGATAGCGTCTGATCGAAGCACGACTTCTGTAAAAACGCGGGTCTTTTGCATCTAGCGAGATGGCTTGCTGCAGCTCTGCAAGGGCTTCGCGTAGACGCCACTGTTGAATGTAGATTTGGGCAACACGGTAATAGTTGGCAGAATCTTTTAGGTTTTCTCTCAGAGCTTGTTGAGCGATATCAAGAGCTCCGTCAAAATTGTTAGTGGACAATCTCAAGTCGATTAAAGCTTCTGCAGCCTCGCGCATACGCGGCTCGATCTCGAAGGCTTGCGCAAATGCCGCGTCAGCCTTTTTGGTATCTTTTAGAAATCGCTGCTCCAAGAAACCGATGGTGCGAAACCCCCAGGCAAAATCTGGTGCCAATTCGACTGTGCGCTGCGCATACTCAACTGCAGATGATGCGCGTCCCTGCTTGCCTGCAATTGCAGCCAGAGCAAAAAATACAGTTGGATCATTTGCATATTGATCGGGAATATTTTGTAAGGTCTTATCGGCAAGATCGAGTCTTTGCTGACACATCTCATTGTAAGCCTTGATCAAGACAACATGGATGTTGCTTGAGCGCGCCGGTTCAACTGTGGCGACAACAACCTTTTCTGTCGTTGAGGAGTTTCCGTTCGCAGCGGGGACAGTCTTACCATCCGCGGCAGTCTTACTATCTCCTAAAGTCGAGACGCCCACTTCCGTTTTTGTCTTTACCTCGACAGGCTCGGTGATGCCAGCTTTTGTTGCCAGCGCTTTCAACTGATCGCATTTAGCCAGAAACATGTAGGTAAAAGCTAACCATGTTTCCTCTTTTCCAATCTCCCTTCGACCGGCGGTCAAAGTCTCAAGGTGCTCGGCAGCGGCTTTCCAATCACCTCTATTGATTAGATCAAGAGTGGTTTGATCGAGACCGGTTGATGAGACAGCATTCTTTTGGTGTTTAGAAGATTTATGATGTTTCGAACTCTGATCAGAGGATTTGCTGTGGCTCTTATCCTTCTTGTCTGAAGAATGAGCCGAACTGCTCGACTTGTCTTTGGCTATTGCACTAACGCACGGTTGCAAGTAGCTGTTTATCGATCCAATAGCGCAAACATAAGTTAGAGCCTTGGCGATCAGGCGTCTGGTGCTTAGTTCTCTTGATGTCATCTATTCCTCGGCATTACTGATCTTCTACACCACTCATCAAAGCGACATTATCCACCTTCTGGCGTGATTTTGCCTCGAAAAGCGACAATTGCATGACTTCGTCCATCGGAATATTGCGGAACTTTGGACCATCCAATATTTTTCCGGCGGCACTTTTCTTTTCCATCTGACCCATTATGTACTGAGCTCGGTCGATCACACTGGCAGGCAGTCCAGCCATGCGAGCAACTTGAACTCCGTAACTTCGACTGGCACCACCAGGCACAACAGAGCGGATAAACTCCACGTGTCCATCCAATTCGCGCACCAGCACCTGATAATTTTCGATCTGTGGAAAGAAGCTAGCCAAGCCATTGAGCTCATGATAGTGAGTGGCGAAAACTGTTCTGGACCGAACATCCCGCGCCAAATACTCCGCTACCGACCAGGCAATCGCCACACCGTCGTACGTGCTTGTGCCCCGACCGACCTCATCTAGAAGGATCAAAGAGCGCGGCGTCGCAGATAGGCAGCATTGTGTCGTTTCAGCCATTTCAACAAGGAATGTCGACTGCCCTTGGGTTAGATCATCCACCGCACCAATGCGGGTGAAAATCCGATCAACAACACCAATATGCGCCTTCTCTGCAGGCACAAACGATCCCATTTGGGAGAGGATGACGATATGTGCGATCTGGCGCAATAGGCTCGATTTTCCAGACATATTTGGACCAGTAAGAATGATCATTTGATGATCTTCACTGTCGCCTTCAAGGCGCGTATCGTTGGCCACGTACCGTCCCATCGGCAAGATTTTTTCCAAGACTGGATGGCGACCTTGCTTGATGTCCAGGGTTAAAGAATCGTCCACAGTCGGTCGAACATAATGACGTTCAATGGCCACTTGTGCAAGGGAAAGAAGCGCATCCAGACTGGCTAATCGGGTAGCAAACTGCAAAAGTTCCGGTCCAAACTGGACCAGACTTTGTCTGAACTCCAGGAACAATTTGTACTCGACGTCGTTTTGATTTTTCTCAGCGTTGAGAATTTTAGCTTCGTATTCCTTTAGTTCCGGCGTGATGAAACGCTCAGCATTTGTCAGGGTTTGCTTGCGAATATAATCGGCCGGCACCGAACCTTTATTGGAGTTGGTTATTTCAATGAAATAGCCAAAATTCCGATTGAAGTTCACCTTCAAACTTTTTACGCCTGTTCTGTCTTGTTCAAGCTTCTGGAAATCCTCAATCCACTGCCTGCCACCACCAAGCAAGGCGCGAATCTCATCGATCTCCGCGTTGTATCCAGTGCAGAAGATGCCTCCGTCGGTTAATTCTCGCGGCGCCTCCTCGCCGATTGCTTGCGCAATCATTTGTGCCAATTCGGTCAATTTAGCCGGCACCGCATGTAGTGAATGTAAATATGGATTGGTGGAATCTGCGACGGCGTGGCTAATCGGCTCTAACGCCTCGATTGACAGCTGTATTGCCATCAAGTCACGGGGACAGACTGTGGCCGAGGAAAGCTTTACAGATAAACGCTCGACGTCTGAAAGTTTGGCCAGCGCGTTGCCGATAACTTCCCGTTTGCTTGCATGACGTGAAAGTTCAGCAATCGCGTCCTGGCGTTCCCAAATGGCAGGCACCGAGAAGAGCGGCTTGAGCAGCCACTTTCTTAGCATCCGACTGCCCATGCCCGAGCGTGTTTGATCCAAAGTCCAAAGCAAGCTTCCATCAAAACCACGGTCGCGAGAAGTTTCAGTCAATTCGAGGTTGCGGCGCGTGTTGGAATCCAGCGTTAAATGGCCATCAAGCGTGTAGGACGAAATGCCGGCGAACTTCGGCATCTGTGCGGCTTGGGTCTTTTCCAGATATTCAAGCACGGCCCCTGCGGCACTGACAGCCAAAGGCAATGATTGGCAGCCAAATCCTTCTAATGTGGCCACTGCGAATGTCTGCAAAATTCTCCTTTGCGCCGGTTCAAATTGAAAGAACATGCTTGGCCGTCCAGTGAAACGATAAGCACCGAGCAGCGCGTCTGGCACATCAAGCACTTCTTTGGGCATCACTTCGTTTGGTCCGGGCTTGACCATTTTCTTGGCCACCAAAATTTCCTTTGGTTCGAGCCTGCCTACTTCCAAGACCAATTGTTCTTCAGTTAACTGGGTAACAAAAAATTCCCCGCAAGAAGCGTCGACACAAGCCAATCCCCAGAGATTGCCGCCGCGCACAATTGCAAGCAAATAGTTGTTTTCGCGTTGGGGAAGCAGATGAGACTCTAGCACCGTCCCTGGTGTCAAGATGCGAGTCACCTGTCTTTCAACTGGCCCCTTTTCGGCGCCGACGACGCCGACTTGATCACAGATAGCCACAGAGTAGCCCTTTGCAACCAATCTGCCTAAATACAAATCCGCTGCTCGGGCCGGCACACCGGCCATCGGCATGCGCCCGTTGGGATAAGTCGGCTCTGGACGACTGGTCAGGGTAATGTCCAGCTCGCGAGAGGCGACATGAGCGTCTGTATCGAACATCTCATAAAAATCGCCCACCCTGAAAAACAAAAGCGCGTCAGGGTTTTGAGACTTGATATCCCAATATTGGCGCATTAAGGGCGAAAGCTGCGCGCTGGCTGCAGACTCGTCTTGCACGTCTTAAGGGTCCTCTACTTGAAACTTCTAGCGCCCTCTGCTTCAAGCGAAGACAGACTCAGACACAAGGCTCAATATTACAGTCTGAAACCCGGCTTCGATAATAAGCTTCTGGTAATATGGGAGGTTCAGACATATCAATGAGGCAGATCAACAAGTTGATGATTAAAGATGGCTCAGGCATTTATTTACGGCATTTAAATATGAACAAAATTACTTTTCGAACAGCAACGATCGCAGTGGCGATCATGGCGCTTGGTTCTGTCGGGGTTCGACCGCTCCATGCTGCCCCCGCTGCAACAACAAAACCAACCACGACGAAGCCGGCAGAGAAACCAGTTGAGAAGGCTGCCGAGAAAGCTGCCAAGCCGACACCTGAGCCAGTGATCGAAAACGTACAGAACGTCAACGCTGAGCAGCTCGTTGACAAGCCGCATGATTACTTAAATAAGAACGTCAAGTTCGTCGCTAATTTTTTCGCCTTCAGCAGTCTGGCGCTTGATTACAAACCAGCTCTGAGACCAGCCAAGACGCACTTGTCATTCCTGGTTTTGAAAGACAACAGCCACATTCCACTTTCTGAACTGAAGCTTGCTATGGCTATTCCGAAAGAGAAAGATGCCGAAAACACACTGTTAGCCAAGCTAAAAGACGGCGATCAACTTGAGATCACGGGCAAAGTATTCAACACTGCCCTGGATGAGCCCTGGGTTGATGTGCTGCGCCTAAAACTATTGAAAGCTGCCCCGGAAGACAAGAAGATCGCTGAAGAAAAAGAAAAAGACAAGGAAAAAGAGAAGAAGGCAGGCGATACTGAAGTTGAAATCAAAGGCAAGGACGTAAAGCCTTAGAATTAGGCAGCTAATAATTGCAACGGTAAACGTTGTTTCAGGGAGAACTTAATTACATGTCAGATGCCGCACAAATACAGGCTCTTCTATCCTCACTAAACGGCAAGCATGGAATCCTCGGTTGCCTGTTAGTGGCCAGAGACGGCACTGTGGTTTCGTCGTCATTGCCCCCTGAAGTCGACGTCCACATGATCGGAGCCCTGAGTGCGACTTTGTTTTCAAACAATGATGTCTCCATCCAGAGAATGAACCGTGGCAACCTGGTGCAAATGACACTGCTGACGGACCAAGGAATTCTGCACTTTTACGAAGCGAATGGACATTTCCTTGTCGTGCTCACCGCAAAAGGTCAGCGCATCAACTTAGAAGGCTTAATTCGCTCAGTAGAAGAACAAGGCAAATCGCTGTCCAAGATGGTTTAGGTTAAGCTCAAAGAAACGACCGGCAAGCTGCGGGCTTTATCCATTATGGGTATATAGTACTTGCCTCGCGCCTGCCGTCGCGCGAGCGCGAGATCTGAGAGAATTGCTCAATGCGTCCACACTCACTAACTAAAACGTTGTGCGCAGCTATTTGTTGCTCTTTCATCGCCCAAGCCTCTTTCGCGGCGCGATTCATTGATGTGAGCGGATTTTGGTCAGAAAAATATATCAACATGCTATCGGATCAAGGTGTGATCGGTGCCGAGCCCGATGGAAAGTTTTTGCCTGGTCAACCGGTGACCCGAGCAGTGTTTGCTTACTGGCTCGTCAAAGTGCTGGGATTAGATTCGCAGCCAGTTTCCTCGAAGCCTAGTTTTGCCGATGTGAAGACGACTGACTGGTGCTACAAGCCAGTTGAAATCATTCGCCAGAATAACTACATATCGGGTTATGCCGATGGCTTTAGACCGAATCAATTGATCCAAAAGGCAGAAGTAATTTCAATCATCGCTCGCACGCTCAATGCGCCGACTCCGGATAAAGCGGCAGTCGAAAAAGCTCTGCTGAATTACACAGACAAAAGCAAAATCCCGGAATGGGCAAAAGTTGGCGTCGCCCAAGCGACGATCGCGAAAATAGTGATTGGTCAAAACCCTAAACTGCTTGAAGCGACCAAGATTTGCTCTCGCGGCGACACGGCGGCATTGCTCTATCGGTTGAACCAATACGTTACGCATCAGACAATTAAAGACACAACGGATGAAGCGACTGCGGCGGCATCCGCGCCGCCGGGCAACGGAGCGCCTCTGGCTTCAGGGGCACCACCTGGACCTCAAGCAGGCTATGCGCAACCTTATGGATCCCCACCTCCGGTCTATGGTGCACCAGGCGCACCAATGCAGGGTCAAGGTTACGGCTATCCACCGCAGCAGTATCAAGGACGCGTCATCGAACAGACCTCTCCCAACGTGCCAATATACGCCCCACCACCGCCGCCGTTTCAACAACCGCCGCCTCAGTACCAACCACAATATCCACAACAACCGTATCAAGCCGGCGCTTATGTGCAGCCGAACCAAGGCTATCCACCGCTGCAAGGTGGTTATGCGCAGCAGGCACCATATCCGCCACCAGGCGGTGCCTTGCAAGGCCGAGTATCAACGGTGGACGCCGGAACAAAATTCCAGGCGGCATTGAAAAACAGTCTTGATTCTGAAACGACAGTAGTAGGCGAACCAGTTGAGGGAACCTTAGCATCACCTATTTTGTCCGGCGGAGTTGAAGTAATACCCGCCGGCAGTAGGGTGTTAGGAAGTGTTACGAACGTGATTTCGGCGAAGCGTTTCAAGTTTGGTGCCAATGGCAAAATCGATATCAAATTCACCTCGGTTGAAACTCCTGACGGAAGAAAAGTTCCTCTCAACGCTTCGATCGACGAAAATCAGCTGCACCTTACCGGTGGCACGACTGCCGGTCGAGTCGGCAAGAGCTTACTCACCACAGGTGTTGGCGCCGGCGGAGGCGCTGCACTGGGCACCGCTCTTGGTGCGATTGTGGGAGCCACGGGGCGTGGACAAGTGGGAAGATCGACTGGAATGGGAGCCGTTTTCGGCACCGCTCTTGGTGGCGGCGTGGGATTGGTTGGGGCTGGAGTGCGAAAAGGCGCGGAGATCAAGATCAAGGCAGGATCCCCTTTGCCTGTGCAATTAGACGCGTCTATGCAGGTTACAGGAGCAGCGCCACCAGCATATGGACAGCCTTACCCGCCGCAATATGGCGGCTATCCCCAGGGATACGCACCACCTCAGCAAGGTTATCCGCCCCAAGCATATCCAGCTCAACAGCCGCCAAACGGCTATTATCCTCCCCAGCAACAGCAGCAATAAGTTAGGTGCCCCAGCGGCGTTGGCGGGAACAGAATTCCACTATCGCTTTGTCGAACTCTTCTGGTGTGAAATCCGGCCAAAGAGTTGGTGTCACATAAAGTTCAGTGTAGGCGGACTGCCAGAGCAGATAATTCGAAAGGCGCATTTCGCCGCCGGTTCGGATTAAGAGGGAGGGATCCGGCATTCCATTCGTGTACAAGAAAGAGCTAATCAGATCGTCTGTAATTTGCTCAACTTGAATTCTTCCAGCCACAACCTCAGCAGCAATCTTTTTCACAGCTTCGGTAATCTCTAGGCGGGAGCCATAATTAATTGCTACCTGCAACGCTAGCCCGGTGTTAGCACGGGTTTTGTCCATGGCTCGGCGCATGGAAGTTTGCAGACTTTCCGGCAATTGAGCCAAGTCACCAAGAAAAGTGAGCTTGACGTCGTTCTCAGCGAGCTCTTCCAATTCGGTCATGAGCACATTTTGGAAGAGGTCAAGCAGAAAACCGACTTCTTCCTTGCTGCGCTGCCAATTCTCACTGGAGAACGCGTACACAGTTAGAAATTTCAAACGCAGGCGCCCAACATGTCTTACGAGCTGCTTCAAAGTTTTGACGCCAGCTTTGTGACCCATCATTCGGGGTTGGCTACGATCTGCGGCCCAACGCCGATTGCCGTCCATGATAATGGCAACATGCTCAAGCGGTAAGGCGGCGCCTTCGCGAGCATTCTCGACGATCGGTTTATTATCGACTTTCTGTTTTGATGGCGCCTTAGCCAAGCTCTTGTCCATCGTGACTAGTGTTCGAACTCATTGTAACCGGCTTGGAGAGCCGACGCTTGGTCTAATGAACAGACTGTTTCAAATAATGCCATATAAAGAATTCCTTACTTAGATGAAAGCGCCGCTTTCGCCTAGGTTTCAAAGCTTGAGCAGACTTAAAACGAACCTTAGCGACAAGTTGATCAACAACTCTGCTATGGACAGAATTGGCTTAGGTGAATATTCTTGGATTTATGGTAGTCATCCGTCCAACCTATCTCATTGATGGTGATGTAACAGATATCGATCTCGACATGTTAGCAAGAGACGGCATCAAAGGCATAATTTTCGATCTCGACAGCACGATAATGGCGCCACGCTCAGGCAAAATTACCGCCGAGACCGCGACATGGTTAGAACTTGCCAGGAATCGCTTTCAACTTGCCGTCGTCAGCAACAACAAGTCGGATCCATATATAAAACAGGTACAAGAGCACCTCAATATGACTGTGCTGGGACGGGCGGCAAAACCAAGTACTAAGCTGTTTCTACAAGTGCTTGAAATGTTTCAATTGCGCGCCGATCAAGTTGCTGTAATTGGCGATCGACCACTGACGGATGTCTGGGGTGGACAGCGCGCCGGCATGAAAACTGTTCTGGTTTGGCCTCTAAAGACGATGAACGAGCCTGCTTGGATTCTCTTCTTCAGAAAATTAGAGAGATGCTTCATCAAGTCGTAACTTGAAAGTGTCCGCTTGAAAATGGACCTGGATTGCGTTAGTTTGGAGTTGCTCATTCGTCTCTTTAGACCCTGAGAATTACCAATCATGCGGGATTGACGTTGAATAGGCCGGTTGCATATACACTTATAGCCACATCGTGCGCATTGATAGGCTCACTTAGTTTGGCCCAGGAAAACGGCGCCCCGCCTCCATCGCCTCGTAAGTCGAGCAGCTTGCGGAGTCGGGCAGCTTGCGGAGTCGGGCAGCTTGCGGAGTCGGGCAGCTTGCTGCATAGACCCCACTCGTGTGCACAGACCCCACTAGTGTGCACAGACCCCACTAGTGTGCATAGGCCCTCCTCGGATAGACTATCCTCGGATAAAAAGGCAATTGCTTTGGGTCCAGGTCCATTTCCTTTGGCACCGCCAATGGTGCTGCCCTCACGCTTGCAGCTCAAATTGAAGCGACGGGTAGCAAAGAAAATGGTTCAAGCGGCATATCCAAGCAGCCATTATCAAAAAGCGTTGTATTTTAAACAGAACGGCGATAAATCGTCTGCTCTCGTTGAATTTTTAAAAGCAACCCAACAGAATCCCCGCCTCGTCAAAGCGTTCTACGAACAAGCCTTGATTTTTCGAGAGCGTGGCTATCTGAAGCTTGCCCAATCATCACTTGAACAGGCCCTAGCCGCTAAACCAAACTATCAAGAAGGTCGCATGTTGCTTGCCACCTTACAGATTCAGCAAGGCAACATCGGCGCTGCCATGCAGCAACTGGGCCAGTCGCTGGGTATCTCGCTTGGCACCACTGCTGGTGAAAAGCAAGAGCAAGAGCAATTGCCTTTGCCAACGGTTCTTCAGTCTCTGCACTCGCTGCTGCCAGAAAGTATCACCAAAGAAATTGGAAAGATCGCTGCCCGAAAGAGTACTTCATCTTCTAAGCAGCCGTTCAAATCCGCGACCAAACCAGAACAGAAATTGACGGCTGCCAATTTAAAAGTAAAAGGCAAAGCGGACTCAAACAACCTTCCGCAGCTGGATGCGAAAAAGACAGACGCTGTCCGAATAGCGGAGCCAGAAGCGAACAAAGAAATTGCTGATTCATCGTTTGGATTACACATTCCAAACCCGTTGCATTTGTTCTGGCCCTCAACCAAAGCGGTCGAAGAAAAGGTTGAGAACAACACGAACACTGAGGTCTCACAGCTTCCCAAATCACCACCAGCAGAAGCAACACAAGAACAAACATCAGACCCAAAAGTCAGTGCGAAAAAGCGCCAAAAGCGTAGCAAGAAGCCTTGGCTTTCGCGCTGGTTGACGGTGCTTGATGATCAGCCTGCGGTTCAGACGGTTCCGCCTGCGGTCGAGTCTGCAACTGCCAATGGTGCCGCAGCTTTAAAAGTCGAACAAGCTTCTGAAATACCAGCTCAAGTTGAAACATTCCAGAAGCCTGATGAACCCAAGGCAATGATCGAAAAGGTAGCAGCTTTGGCCACTGCGGTGATCTCATCGGCTGGAAAAACTGCGTTCCAAATACCAAACCTGCCAATGGCGAGTTCGAGCTTATTCAACACTCTTGGCGCCAGCACCACTTCGGTAACCAATGACTCTCACACCAACCTCAGTCTTGAAGAACCTAAAGACAATAAGCCGCAAATCGCGCCGAACAGTGACGATCCATGGTCCGTTAGACTACGTTATTTAGCCGACCACGGCACTGGTACGCTTAAAGAGGGCGAGGCATTTATGTTCTCGGAAGAAAGCGGCGAAGCGACGTTATTTCTTTCAGATGGGCAGACGGTGCGCAGAACGATCTACCTTCCTCGTGATGCCCAAGAGGTAGTGAAACAGCGCCGTCCCGATATTTTGACGCCTGACGATTTGTTGTACAACTTATCTCTTCTGGCCAAATTGATGCCCAAACAAAATGAGCAAGGACAGTCCGCCGTCACAGCAAAACCAGAACAGCAACAACAAAGCGCACCAAATTTCCAAGTAAACGACTTAATGGGCAAGTCCCAAAGCTTCTGGGGCTGGCTAAAAGGCGCTCTCAAAATCTAGTGCAGTATCCATTGCTGCAGCTAATCAATTTCGCGATTTGTCAGATGTCGCAATAGCCAGTCATTAAACTGTTCGGGATACTGGTCCATCATATTGTGACCGGCCCACTCGAAAACGTGCAGTGTTGAACCGGGAAGCGCACGATGCATTTTCTCGACAAAGTAAAGTGGTGCGACCGGATCCCACCTGCCCACAGCAAAATGCACCGGGCAGGTCACTTCGAGCGCACGAGAAACAAAATCCAGACTGCCAAAATTATCCACAATCTGAGTTAGAGCATTGCGGTGAGTACTGATCATGGTGCGCGGGCGCCACGGCAATCTTTCATGAAAAGTGGTGCCACGCAATTTTTCAAACGGCGCGTTTAAGAACAGCCTAAAGGCCACGGAGACTGGCGGTAACACCTTGCCGGGCATGCCCACGGCAAAAACTTGTTGAAACAACTCCGGTCTCCGCTCAGCCAGAGTGAGGGAGATAATTGCACCGAGTGAATGTCCGATGAATATTGCAGGATATTGAATATCCAAGGTCTTCAACGTTTCTTCGACATCTCGCAAGTGAACTTCGAGATCCGTGTGCTCACCAGGATCAGCAGTCAAGCCATGCCCGCGCAAGTCTGGAACGAAACATCGATAGCCTCGAGAAACGAGCATCTCCACTTGCGGTTTCCACATTTCCGCACCAGATCCGGTGCCATGGATCAGCACAACATCAGAGTTGTGGCCCTTGTTGATGCCTACGTCGCCAGACGTGGTTACAGTCAATTTCACGATTGACTCACTGAGTGAGGCGCTCGACCGCAGGTCGATGTTCCGGGTTAGGTTGATAGAGCGGATCGCAGTAACTCATGATGCTTCTCACAATATCGAATATCGCGCCGGCTCGATCAAGACAAAGAGCAGTAGGCAGTTTAACAAGTGAACGATCAGAGCAAGGCACCAGTTCTTCAACAATCTTGGAGACATCCTGAACTGACTCAATACCCTGCGCCAATCCATGCTGGATTAACATTTTCGCGGTGCCAAGTTCTTGTGGCATCGGCGTGGTCAGCATATCGAGCGCCAGTGGCACACGCTTTGCTATTGCTTCGAACGTGGTTAAGCCACCAGATTTGGTGACCATCAAATCTACAGCACTCATCAAATCGGACATTTTATCGTGGAACGGCAGAACAGCCGTCGGTATGTCTGATTTGCGAGCCGCTCGTTTGGCTTTCTCATACAGTGATCGATTATGGCCACATAAGAATACGACTTGGATAGGACGCGGCACTTGCGACAGTTGGCGATAAATCGCCATCATATTGCCACCGCCAGCCCAGCCGGCGTTAATACAAACAGTGAGTCGATCCCGATGTAATCCAAGATGGTGGCGAAACTCTTCCTTACTTGTCGTTGGCGGTTTAAGAAAGTCCGGATGAACAGCCATTCCGAGCGTCCTTACGCGATCGGCCGGCACCCCCCAGGCAATCAGCTGTTCCCGGCCAAGTTCGTTTGGCACGATCGTCAGATCAGCCGATGGGCAAGCCCAGCCCCGCCAGAAGTCTCCATTGGGATCGGTCACCACAGTGACCAATTTCGAGCTCTGGTTGAGTTTTGTTTCTTGCATCGCCCGCGCAATGAATTGATTCGACATCGGATGGACCGATACAACTACGTTAGGTTCCGTATCAATTAGAAATTTTTCGAGATATGGTGCGCAGAGCCTATAGCCGAACTCAGAGTCGTTAGGCTTCAGAACGTTAATAAACCAGTAATAGAATTGCATCGCTTGCTGGTTGTGACGCAACAAATAATTATAAAAGTCAACAAATCTGCGATTTAAGGGATGAGTGTTTTCAACGATATTTTCAGTGACGATCTCGAACTGATGTCCGCGCGCATCGCTAGCTGCGACCTCGTGGATGCCCGTTTCAATAGCCTCGACCGCACTTCTATGACCGCCGCCTGTGTCGGAAAAGCAAAGCGCAATTTTAAATTTCGCCATTGTTTCTAAAGTTTCCCCAGAGGTCTCAACTGGCTATTTTTTTTGATGCAGGTTAGGATACTGCTCTTGAATCCCAACCTACGTAGTGCAAATTCCTAACTAATGTACCATTCTGCAAAAAATTTCACCATGCGCAACACGATGATGTCTTTTCTTTGCGCCGCATTGGTCGGGTCAGCGCAGGCAGCGAGCGGTTATGCCGATCAGGTGCCATTAGCCAGCCAAACTGCCTTGACCGGCAAGCTCAACTTTGTCACGGCTGACTTCCCGGGCCTGCCCGTTAATAAAGCACTGAAGCGCATACCACGTTTCGCTCAGGTCTATCAGTGGGACGATAAGCCGCTCGGTGACCGCAGCCCCTTCTTGTTCGTACATGGATTACGGGGCGAATATTACCCAACGTTTCGCTATGCAAAAATTATCAAGAAATTTACGAGCAATCCTGAATTTGACGGGAAGTACAAGGTTTATCTCCTTCGTCATGATTCTTTGTCATCGGTGAATGAAACCGTACCTCAATTTAGAAATGCCATCGCTTCTCTCTATAATGCCGCCCAGAAACGCCCTATAACGGTTCTGGCTCTAAGCATTGGCGGCAATCTGGTTTATGAGGGTATGCACGATAGAACCACAGACGATAGTATCCGTCTGGCATTCACCCTCGGCACGCCTTTCAGAGGCTCACCGCTGTTTTGTATGGACTGGCTCCAGTACAGCGTGTACAAAAATCTTTCTTTTCCCTGGACGCGCATCGATCATTCATTAGCCTATAAGTATTATTTCAATCACAACCCGGGTCTCGTCAAAGATTTCGGCTGGGATAACTCAGATGATTCAATTCCAAATGTCGGACCTTTTCACTCGAAGCTGCCACTTGGGCCTCACGGTGATTTAACGATCGGGCGAGATGTCAACAAGCGCTTAGCTGAACTAAACAGTCAGCCTTTCGACAAGAAGAAGTTGATTACTTACAGCGGCTACTTACTCAATCCGTTTATGCTGCCTGAGATGCAACGCAAAATAGATACAACTGTTATGGCACCATATACGATTCTAACGATTCAAGCTCCGGCCCACATTGGCCGTGAGCATCCCGTTCTAAAATGGCTGAATCGCGACATCGGAACGATAATCCCATCGAAAGAAGCTCAGCTGAAAACTGGTTCGCAATTCGTCTACCAGCTCAACGACGGAATAACACCGGTGGCCAGTGCGGTTTTCCTGCCCCAAGAGGCTTGCGCAAGCGCTGCCCTCGTTCGCGAAACAGAGTTGCCGAAACTGAAGAGCATTACGGATGTGCACCTCGCGCGCGTATTCCGCAATATAGATCACCTTACGTTTATAGACGGTTATCGACCGCTTAATGCGTCTTCTCAAATCCGCGACGAGATGGATCCAGACGCCGGCAGCAAGCACATCTTCGATTGGATGCTCTCCGATCTTCTGCAGTTCGATCAGAGCAGCAATAAGATCGCACGCGAATAGCAGACTGGCAGTCAGGCGAATCTGCACAATGAATTGATACCAAATATGGTAGCAATGAATATGCTGAGAGTGTTTGCGCCCGCAGAAAATTCCGGAATAGCATCACCAGACTTTGGACTTTGAAATCCGTTTCTAATGTGGACATCACTACGAGTAATATGTTGACTCATGACAAGATCTTACGGTAGTATGAGGCGATGTCCATGGGCGCGCTGGAACGAACTGTGAAATTGCATTCGACAATTGCAAATTTAAGAGAGCTGTCAAAAACGACAGCCCGTTCAGTCCAGGCAGCTTTCAATAATAACAATAGCGACGATAACCGCCTCTAGCGGTCGGATTGCTGGCGTTATAAAAAACCCATCCAATATACCGACCGCAAGACACAGAGCTTGCGGTCTTTTGCTTATGAGGTGATCATGCATTCAGTAGAGATTCAGAGTCAACAGATACAGGCGCACATCGGCGAGCGGGTAGAACTGAGGGGCCATGCCCAAGCGGTTCGCAATCTTGGCAATCTGATGTTCATCAATGTGCGCGACCGCACCGGCTGTGTCCAAGTTGTAGTTGATGACAAATCAATCATTGAGCAAGCGAATGGGCTGTCTCCCGAAGCAGCGGTGCTGATCACCGGATCCGTGGTGCAATCGCCGCAGAGGAATGCACTGGCTGAAGTGCATGCCGATTCCATTGTCATTTTGTCGGGACCAAACGAAGTGCCACCAGTAGAAATTTCGAAACAATCCAAGATGGACAGTTTATCGCTGACTGCGATGCTGGATTATCGCCCACTGACATTGCGAAGTCCAAAAGTGCGCGCCATATTCAAAGTGCAAGCGGCGATTTGTCGGGCCTTTGCAAACTTTCTCACCACCGAAGAATTCGTTGAAATTCATTCGCCTAAGATCGTTTCGACTGGAACCGAAGGTGGTGCCAACTTGTTTAAGTTGGACTACTTTGGCAAAGAAGCATTTCTTGCGCAAAGTCCTCAATTCTATAAACAGATGATGGTGGGCGTGTTTGAGCGTGTTTTCGAAGTGGGCCCGGTCTACCGAGCCGAAGAGCACGATACAACCAGACACCTGAACGAATACGTCAGCCTCGACTTTGAAATGGGATTTATCGAAAGCGAGCAAGATCTAATTGCCATGCAAATTAGACTAATGCAGCACATCTTTGCGCACGTTGAAGAGACTTGCGCTGCAGAATTGCAGATGTACGGAGTTAAGGTGCCACGCTTCGAGTCGATACCGCAACTCAAGCTGCACGAAGCGCAAGAATTGCTGACGTCCAAATTGAATTGGAAACCGGGAGCGGAAACAACAGATCTCGATCCGGAAGGTGAAAGATTATTGTGCCAATACTTCTCGGAGAAAGAAAACACTGATCTCGTTTACCTGACTCACTATCCTCGATCAGTCCGTCCCTTCTATGCGATGCCGACTTCTGCTGGGTTGAGTCACAGCTTTGACTTGCTTTTCAGAGGGCTAGAGGTAACTACAGGCGGTCAACGTTTGCACCGAGCAGATGAACTAATTGAATCAATGAAGCTACGTGGTTTGGAGCCCGATAGCTTCACGGATTATTTGCAATGCTTCCGCTATGGCATGCCACCACATGGTGGGCTGGCAATTGGTCTGGAGCGGCTCACCAAGCAGCTTCTTAATTTGCCCACAGTCAAGCTCGCTGTGCTCTTTCCGCGGGACCGCAATCGCCTCACCCCGTAGAGTCCAGACATTGAATCCAACCATAAGCAGCTCGGCTGCTCGAGGAAACGGATCGACGTATGTTTGGTTTTCAGACCGGCCTAATGTTTTAGAATCGAAGTAAACCCGCCCAGGTCGGGCATCGGACGTCGAGCTGGACGTCCCAGGCTGGCCGAGTAGTCATAGACAGCGCCACTCAACGAGCCTAGATAAGATTTGAATCCCATTGCGGTCATTTCTTGATAGGCGCGATTGGCGTCCCATCCCTCTTTTGACATTCTATAAATGGCGACCATGGTGCCGGTGCGATCTTCACCGAGTTGACAGTGAACGAAAACCGGTCCGGCCATATCAACGGTATCGAGAAACCTTTGAAATTGTTGTCTCGTCGGCGATCCAAACAAGGTCATAGGAATGTTGACATAGTTCAAACCCGCTCGTTTAGCGTCTTGGGCCTCGCGGGCAACGAGCACTTCTTCGTTGCGAAGGTTTATCACTGTTTTCACGCCGGCAAATTTCAACAAGCCAAGCGCCGCTGATGTCGGTTGCGCTCCGCGGATCAAGTTCGGAGAAACAACTGAGAGGTTAGAAATGAGAGTGGCAGCTTGTTTCAAGCTTGGGCTGGAGTTGGCAGGGAGGTTGATCGGACGCGGCAACATCATGCCGTGCAGCGGAGCGAACGCTCCGCCGGCACGTTTGAAAGGCGCCAGTGTGGCTGAACCCGGCTGCTCCGCTGTTGCAGCGGCTTCATCGTTGAGTGAGTCTGCAAGCGGCTTTCCATAATGTGGTGCAGGCGAAGTTGACGGTGAAGGAGACGTGGATGGAGCAGTTGATGATGCGTGCAAATCTTGTGGAGCGTCGCTTTGTTTGACAAGATCAGCGAATGAATCAGAGAATGCGCTTTTGGAATTTGAAACTGCAGGCTCACTGACAGCAGATTTGGACGCGTCTTTTGGCAAGTCGGCGAAGGCCACTGACGCGGAAAGTGCGCCAATCAAAAGGATAAATGAAGGTCCAACCGACCAGACTTTCCAAACACTCTTATGCATATTACAGGCGGCTTTCTCCAACGACTCCACCCATTGACGACCAGGGCCAGTCAAAGTTTCCTATTCATAAGCGATTGCGGACTATGAGTAGATGTTAACCGCCAGAGAGCACTCTTTAATATTGCCTTTAGACTCCTTTCGCTTATACTTCTGTTGCGAGGTCTTAAGGTTTCATTTACATTTCGCTCGGTATCCACTAGGAGCCGCAAACGGCATCCCTTTTCCACACTAGAAAGGAGGGTTCGAACTTATGCGTGTTGAACTTCTGTATGCGCCAGGATGCACTAGCTTTAGCAAGGCTAGGACTACATTGGAGATGGCAATAGCTGATGAACGATTACCGATTCCGATCGAAATGATTGAGGAGTTAGGACAAATCGGAGGTTCGCCCACCATCCGCATTAACGGCAATGTAATCAATTCCGCCCAGCATCATTTTGAGCACCTCAGAAATCTCCTTGCCCTCCGTTGGAAGGAAATCAATCACGAGCCTTTGACCACCTAGAAACCACCCGCAGCCCATTTAACCTCCCTCCTCCTTGTCGAAACCCGGTCCAAAAGACCGGGTTTTGCTGTTGCACCACATGTAGTACCGGGCAATGCTTAAATAGTTTTCAGCATAATCCGGGCAGATGTGTCTCGATTAAGGCGTCCCATAGCGGCTCTCGTTATTATTGACAAGCATATCCGTCCGAGGATAGTCTATGCGGCAGGCCGCCCGACTTATAGACTGTGAAACCAGCTGGTGCCATGCTTTTCAATTCACTTAAGTACGCGTTATTTCTGCCCATCGTTGTAGCTCTTTTTTGGGCCAGCCCTCAAAAATGGCGGGTGCCAATCCTGCTGATTGCAAGCTACATCTTCTACATGGCGTGGCGACCAGCGTTCATTTTGCTGATCATCGCCATGACGGTGGTCAACTATTTTCTTGGCTACGCGATTTGGAAAAGTGAATCACGCAAAAAGCTTTGGCTGACGCTTTCAATTGTTCTCAATCTCTCCACCCTGGCATTTTTCAAATACGCGTACTTCTTTGATGATGTCACCGCAAGCGCGCTCGCACCATTGGGCATCACCGTCTCAAAACTTCCATTCGACATCATCTTGCCATTAGGCATCTCGTTTTTCGTTTTCGAATTCATTCACTACTGCACAGATATTTATCGTGGCAGTGAACCAATCAAATCTTTCCTCTCATTTGCCCTGTTTGCGAGTTTCTTCCCCACGCAAATAGCCGGACCAATCAAGCGCTTTCAGGATTTCATTCCACAATTTATGTCGCCTGCAAAATTCTGCGTTGAACATTTTGACGACGGCATTGCCTTGATCCTCTTAGGATTGTTCAAAAAAGTTTTGATCGCGGATAATCTTGCCTTCTTTGTCCAGGGTGGGTTTTCGCACCCCGAGCTGTTTCACGGTCTCGATCTGTGGATATTCACGTATGCCTTTGCGTTTCAAATTTACTTCGACTTTTCCGGATACACCGATATCGCACGCGGCTCAGCAATGCTTTTCGGATATAGAGTTCCAATCAATTTCAACCTTCCCTATCTCGCGACAAATATCGCAGAGTTCTGGCATCGGTGGCACATCTCATTGTCGACCTGGCTACGCGACTATCTTTTCATTCCACTAGGCGGGTCACGTTGCCCGAAATGGATGAACGCTCGCAATCTGATTATTACGATGACTCTCGGCGGTCTGTGGCATGGAGCAGCGATGCACTATTTGCTCTGGGGCTTGTTTCATGGATGCCTACTTGTTGCGCACAAAGAGTTTCAGAGCTTCAAGAAATCAGTTGCGACGCTGTCCGCAGCGTTAAACACGGAGGTTGGCAAATGGCTTTCAATGCTCATTACGTTCCACGCGGTCTGTATTGGATGGGTATTGTTCAGAGCGGAAAACATTGCCAGCTGCGGACAAATTCTAGAAAAGATGTTTTTCTTGGATGCGCTTAAGTCTCATGCCTCTCCGCTGCTCATGAATCTGCCTGCAATCAACTATCCGCTCATTTATCCAGCAATTTACTTTGTGCTGCCGGTGCTGGCGATCGCTCATCTCGTCATGGGCAAGGTCGACAAAACCAGCTGGGTAGCCAATTCGCCTAAGTTGGCCAAAGCTGCATGGTGTGTGGCAATGATTCTGCTCATAGTTATCTTTTCTCCGGACAAATCACCGCGCTTTATCTACTTCCAATTTTAGGAAGGACCATGGTTCAGGCACCTGCGAGAACTCCCAACATTATCAAACCGGCGACAACGCCGGCCACGACGCGACGGGTGCGCTACTCCAGCTACGTTTTAATAACCGTTGCTGCGTTGGTGCTATTAGACCTTGGTGCGCGATTGTCTTATCCATACTGGAATGTGGATCGCTATAATTCTCCAAATAAAAGTTGGATTTGGTGGGCAGTTGATCAATTTCGCAAGCAGCCCCAGGCACCGGATCTAGTATTGCTTGGGTCGTCCCTGATGTTGGACGCATTAAACAGCGGAGATGCGACTTATTTGCACACGCCCCAAAATGTTTCCTTGCACCACAAGAGTGTATGCCTGCAGGACAATTTAGCCCGCAGTACGAATTCGCAAATACGCACGTTTTCGTTCGCAATTGCCGGACAAATGGCCTCAGACGCCTATGTAATTTCATCAACTCTACTAAAAGAAAAATCCAAACCGACAACGATCATCTACGGCATTGCGCCGCGCGATTTCATGGACAATATGCTAACAAACGTCAGCACAACAGAGACTTTCAGGTACCTGTCGCGGATCGGCAATCTCTCCGATATTGTCGTCTCATCACGACCTTCGTTCTGGGAAACAATCGAAACCGCCCTGGCCAAAGTCAGCTTTCTCTATCAGCACAAGTCAGACCTGGCTTATTTACAACAATGCGGCACAAAATTATTTTTGAAAATGTTCGGCCATAGCAACTTGGAACACTACCGTGTTCCTTTCGAGTTGCGCAAAATAGCCATGAAAGAAATGCCTGAGGAGATTGCCAGCAATGAAACGATGGTGTGCCCTTACGGCCACCCTCCTGTGCCATATCAAGACAATTTGAGTGAGTACCGACAACGGTACGCGCACTTAAACAAGCGAATGTTTGCAGATCAAGTCAGCTATCTTCAGCGGCTGCTGAAATACGGACAAGCGCAAAAGATCAACGTTGTTTTAGTGAACATGCCATTGACCGCAGACAATCTCGCGACGATGCCCGCCGGTTTTTATCAAAATTACTTGTCCACTATTTCAGGACTCTCATCAACATACGACAGCACGCTGATCGATTTAAATCAGCCAGGACTCTTTAATAGAGGCTATTTTGCGGACTCAGCACACTTAAATGGACTGGGCGGAATGCGCTTCTTCACTCTATTGAGTGACGCTTTGATCACTCACCACATTGAACTCCGTAAGGCAAAATGAGCCCTCATACGATCGAGCAAAATTTGGAAAGTGATGCCGTTGGAGTAGAAAACAGCTCCGTGGAAAAAACCAGCGACCGGCGTTTCATTGGCTTCTCCTTAGCCACTTGTTTTGCCGTTGGTCTACTTTTATGTTGGCGCACGAACTTCTCTCACGCCGCTCTTGAGGTGGCGTCAATGTTCGATTCTGGCAAATATGTTTCCAGCACTGAGTTAGTGATGAATGCAACCACCTTCATCCATCACTACACCGTGCAGGAATGGCGCACAATATGCAGTGTCTTGAAAGAGCCGCTGATGATGGATGGACCAATACTTCCGCTGCTTGGAGCGGCATGGTTCACTCTAATCCATAAAACACCTGACCTATACGACATGCGGGCAGCATTAGCTCTACAAGCGCTTCTGCACGCATTTTCAGCTTGCGCTATGTTCATCGCAGCCCGCCGTCTCCTGAACAATAACAAATGGGCGCTGCTGGCAGGAATACTTTGGGCAGCATATCCGTCTGCCGTGCTTGGCGCTGGTCGCTTCATGACAGAGAATATTACGTCAACGTTGCTCTTGCTCATGGTGTGCGTTGTTCCAAAACAAGTCACGGACAAGTACGCAAGAAGTCTTGCATTAGGACTTTTTGCAGCGGCGGTGGGACTGCTGAAGGCTGCCCTGTTGCCTGGTATTTTATTTGGTTTAATTTCCGTCGCCGTTAGTCTTTGGCTCAACCACCTGGTCGACAAACGCGTCAGAGCAAAACGATTGGTACTGCATTCAGTATCTCTATGCCTGGGTTCACTGCTCGTTTTGGCACCATGGCTAATGTTCACGAAAGAAGCTACAGGAGCCTACTCAATTACAGCCCAGCGAGAGCCGGTGCTAAATATAGTTATAGGTGGCAATTCAGAGACGGATGGCTGGTCTGGCAATCCGGAAACTGATTTCGTCAAACTGTTTGACACCAAGACCGGTGACAAAACCGGAACATTCCTGGGGATCTGGCAAGCCAATCTACCCGAACTTTCAAACATCGCAATCCGCCGGATCACGAGATTGTGGAGCAGCCCCTGGAACGACTGCCTAAGCAAGTTCATAGGACTCACATTGCCTGCTCAGTGGCTCTGGCATCAGCTCATTTTATATTTCGCCATATTTGGCGTCCTTGTTCTTTCCTTTCGAAAGCCTGAACAACAGACCAGGTTCATCAATCCAATCTTGTTTCTAAGTGCATCGATGCTCGCAGCTCATTTTGTTTACATGGTCTTTAATGCTAGTCCCAGACAAGCGTTTACTTCAATGCCGTTTTTCATTCTGTTGGCGTGTTCGGCGATTTTCCAGTTCGTAAAAAGTGAAAAGAAAGCACCGGCGTTTTTTCTGCTGGCAATTTCGATTCCCCTTTGGTTGATAACGACGACTGTGGATTGGCATAGTGCTTTGGAAAGCATTCACGCTGAAGCCTGCGCATTCTTTTGCAGTTGGCTGATCTACGCCACGAGTGCGGCGCTCTGCAGCTGTGCGCTCGTAGCGATCAACGGTAACAGGAAAGCGTTCTTACCAAGTTTCTGCATTCAAGTCATCCCTGCGGCCATAATTTGCACAGCTTTTGCTTTAACACCAAAGACGTTGCCCGAATGGCAGTGCGATTTAACTCCAGGTATTCGTATCAATCGAACCGTTTCTCTAAATGCCGGCAAGAAACCGGACTGGGCAGTATTAGTGGTAGACGGCAACTATGCCTTAACCACAGCGACCGTCTCAATTAACGGAAACATTTTAGCTGAGGCTTTGGCACCACTGTTCACGCTGACATCAAACAAGGACGCCATGATCAACTACGCAGTGTTCGGCGGAGTGAGTAACAAGAATCCTGAACAACTGAGGCAATGGAGAGCTGTGGTGGTGCCACTATTATTTCTTAAGCCTGGAACCAACCACATCGAACTAAAATCGCAGTCACCGGATGCCACTATATACGGTTCGTTCAACCGCCAAGAAAATGGCAAACTTATGGCACCGTCTTTTTGGGGATTTAGCGGCTGTAAGCTGCTAAGCGAGACGCAACCAAAATTAGAAGCGCGATATTCGGAGTCTCTGACGGCCTCGGCGACGAAAGCAAAATGCTGGCTGAACAATAAGGATACCGACTCACGGGAAGATTTGTCGCCAAGCTTTGGAGTGCAAACGGGTCAGTATCGCGCATTTCTCTGTCTTGGATTTGACAAAACGAAGCGCAATCTCAGCACAAAATATGCCCACCAGACAATCAATCTGGAGTCAACGCCGATCGAGATATCGGAGAATCATCCGTTCAGCAGAAAATATCCCGTGCCCAAAGACTTAGGCAATGCTACATTTGTGAACATCGCCGTTTCAGGCAATCTTGGCGGCGATAACGATTTAAACGTATTATCGAAAGTCGACGTGCGCAATTTGACCAACTTGGGCTCAGACCTGTGCGTGCCAGGAAGCGTTAAACAAATTCAGCAACCTGAGTTCGAACTGTCCGGCGATCTAACGACAGCATCCTTAAATCAAAAAAACGAATTTTTTGAAGTCAAATTGCAATCGAAAAAACAGATCCTATTGAACAAACTTTCGCTAGTTCTGACTCCGCGTGAGCGACCGGACTTTGCAAAAGCAAAAGTGGCAATTTACTAATTTTAAGCTGCCTTTCATGATATATTGATGCCTTGCAAGACCTGATTCGGCGCGACAGCGTGTGCTGTATGCCGCCCATATTCACATTGGTATCAATTCGGATACTACAGCACAATTGGGTGCCTGCTTGCAATGAGATACCAGGCGTAATACGATCAAATCAGTTACATCGCACCAAGATATTCGTGGGCATTGCGCTCACGCAGGAGGAATAAATGTCTGTCACTTTGACAAAAGAAACCACCGAAGCCGCAAAATTCTTCGAAGCCAAACTCGCTTTCGAAACAGGTCCTGTTGGACTGAACCAGTTGATCACTAACAAAGAAAAAGTACAAATCATCGATTTGCGCACAACAGAACTCTTCAATAAAGGTCACGTGCCAACTGCTGTAAACGTGCAATATGACGAGCTAGAAGCATATCTACCTAAGCTCAACAAAGACGTGAACACTGTCGTTTACTGCTACGACATCACCTGCCACTTGTCTACTAAAGGCGCATTATTGCTAGCTCAAAAGGGCTACAGAGTGCAAGAACTGCTTGGCGGATTTAACGCTTTTGCAGAAAAGGGTTACACCGTTGAAGGCAAGTCTGAAGCTTCTTCCTGCTCATCAACAAAGAACTCCTGCGGCTAATCTAACCACATGGAAAAGTAGTGAATGGTGCATCAACTCCACCGCTAAGCTACTTAACGCACAGAATTAGAGCTCAGCTTAATGCTGAGCTCTTTTCTGTGCGCATGCTGAACCTTCAACCACAGTCCGCTTTTGGAACTATCACAACTCGAATCCGTCGCCACTAAAGTGTAAAAAGATAGTGAATGTAGAAACACATCCAACTTCTTGTAACAGGAACCGAGGAGATTGAATCATGGATGAAGTTAGCAAATCAGTAACTGGCCAAGACAAGCCGAAACCAACACGCGAAGAACGCGACGAAGCGTTTTCGAGCGGAGCCGGCAGAAAGGCCGTTGAGAAACCAAAAGCTGCGCGCAAGCATGATAGAGAAGAAGAAACATTCGAAGCGCCGGTAGGTCTAGAAATTGAAACAAGAGGCGACGACGAGGCCAAGTAAGTTATCTCCACTACTTTCTGCAGTCTGTCGTTCGAGCCGCGAGTGCAAACAATGCTCAACGCTGGTTGTTTGATGCAACCGAATGTTACGATGAGTTTTAGGTCAACTAGAAATTCAATAAACAAAACCGGCCAACCTACACGCAACTCATTAAGAAAGGTGTGCTTACAGTTTAACTGGATGTCGATGTTGCGGTAGAGGTCTACATCTCGTAGGTCACGGCTTCCGTCCAAGTTCTTGCAATCGATGCTTTGCGCTTTGGTTGCCGAGTTTGGCGGCGCGTTCGTAATAGGAGATCGCTAACGCCCTATCTCGCGGGACGCCCTCTCCTTTTTCGTAAAGTTCGCCGAGGTGGTTGGGGACCCAGTCTTCGGCGTTCTGGTCGGCGGACTTTTTGTACCAGTAGAGGGCTTGCTTCATGTCTTTTTTGAAGTGTTTGCCTAGTTCGTAGTTGCTGGCGAGGTTTGATTGGGCGAAGGGGCAGCCCAAGCCGGCTCCTTTGAGACGCAGTCGCACTCCCTCTTTTATGTTTTGTGCAATACCATCGGTGGTGCCAAACAAATACATCATAGAGAGTTGATTGCAAGCATGAGGATTGCCTTTTTTGACGGCAGCCTCATACCAGAGGCGGGCAGTTTTTGAATCGCGCGCGACACCGTTGCCGTCTTGCAAAGCTTTGCCGGCGTTGTATTGGGCATAGTCGAGTCCCTTTTGCGCCGCTTTGAGATATAGCGCGAATGCGGCTTTCGGATCGGGTTTGCTTCCATCGGTGCCTCTCTGTATCATGTTGCCGAGTTCGTTCTGTGCAGGACCATAGTCTCTGTCCACCGCAAGCTGAAACAACTCGCGCGCCTTGGTCGTGTCCTTCTCGACGTGCTCACCACTTGCGTACAATTTGCCCAAGCTCAACAAGGCCCATGGAACGCGCTGTTCAACAGCTTTGCGATACAGCTCAAGTCCTTTTTCAGCGTTAGCCTGAGCTCCCGTTCCATACACATACATGTGTGCCAGAAGAGCCTGACAGTCTCCGTTTCCTTTTGCGATGCCTTTCTCAGCCCACTCGTTAGCAAGCTTGTGGTCTATCGGCAATCCCCTTTCACCATACTCATAATTGTAGGCTAGCTCGTATATTGCCCTTGTGGAGCCTGCTTCAGCTGCATCCGTGCATAGCTTCTGTGCCTTCTTTTCGTCTTTCGCAACTCCCAAGCCGTCCGCGTACATGTTAGATAGTTCGTACGAAGCGTCAGTGCAGCCGCGTGTAATGGACTTCTCCATTAGCTCTATGGCTTTGGTATATTCCTTAGTGCCCGAGCAATAGTAATCGGCAAGAAACAAAGGCGCACGATCGAAGCCCTTTCGGTCAGCGGTTTCCCACAACTCTTTTGCCTTGGCTGGATTCTTTTCTACATCGGCACCGAACTCGTAGCACCATCCGAGGTGGCACAAAGCGTACAGCGATCCAGCGGCATAACCTTTTACAAACAACTCGTGCGCCTTTTTCGGATCCCGCTCCACAATTCTGCCATTTGCATAGAGATGGCCGAGCGCATCTAGCGCGTCTCCATTGCCCTGGCGTCCGAGTTCTTCCAACAATTGAACATGCTGTTTATAGTCGCCCTTCTCCAATGCTTCGTGTGCTTCTTTCATCGAGCACGCCAACGCTGCAGAACTACTCCACAAAAGAATGCAAGCCAAAAGTGTCAATCTATGGAGTATCTGCATGTGGCACCAAACGGTTTCTGCCCAAGAACAGATATTCCCAGCTGCAAACAAACAATTCGAATTTTACGCGTGGGACCAGGCCTATTGCTTCGCATGAATTCATCCAGTGCCAGACACGAACGGGAATGGCTAAAAACTCGGCGTCTATCGGCTGCCTGTATACTTGGATTAGTTCTCTATCTGCGGGTTTTGCCAAGTGACGGCTCGAATAAAACGACAACAGCTGCCCGATCCCTTGAAGATGCGCCCTCAAGTCGCTTCATATTGAGAACTACAAAGGTGTTGACAACCTCGAAATTCATTTCCGGGGTCCCAAGCTATCCACAGATCCACACGTGACTGTAATCGGCAGCGAAAATGGGCTTGGCCAAACATCGATTCTGGAATGCTGTGCTTTGCTCTGAGAGATTCGTTTTAGCGATTGAAAAGTTGAAGACTTTCTCGTCTCCAACTCGACCGGCGAAAAGCAGCCGGATTTTCGGACGCTTGACCTGTATTTGATCGACTCCGTCTAAAATATTAGCTGCGAAGGAAACGGACGAAGGACCTTGCGCACTCCGATCACCCGATTGGCAATGCCCCGCTCCAGCCACCACCGACAAGGAATGTCATGCGAAACCAAGCAATGTTGAAATTAGTGCTATACCCGTTGTTCGTGTGCCTACTGATGCTGTCAAGTCAGGCGGTGGCATTGGCTGTGGAGTTGACGGGCATGCGCGCGATTGGCAATTTTGCCGGTATGACAAAAACGGCTGATGGCGTGGTGATCGATTGTGACGATCACAGCCAAGTGCGCCTGCAAGTGCTGGCACCAGATCTGGTGCGCGTGCGCGCTGCTTTTCAGACCAGTCTGCCGCAACACGATCATTCATGGGCAATTGCTCGCACAGATTGGGATAAGGTCCCCTTCAAGGTTTCGGAGTCTAAGGATGACTTCTCGCTCGCCACATCCGAATTGCGCGTCGTAGTCATCCGGAAGCCTTTGCGCGTTCTATTTTATGACGCGCACAGTGGGCGATTAATCAACGCCGACGGACTTCCGATGCACTACGACCCGACATCAGGTGCGGTGGCAGCAGCAAAGACGATAGGATCGGAAGAGCACTTCTACGGCCTGGGGGAAAAGGCGGCACATCTGGATAAGCGCCATGACGCTTATGAGATGTGGAGTTCGGACACACCCGGCTATCTCATCGGTCGAGATCCGATCTATCAAAGCATCCCCTTCTACATCGGACTTTTGATGGATCCTGTCGATGCAGGTTGGCGCGGGTCTGCCTATGGCATCTTCTTCGACAACAGCTATCGCATACACTTCGATCTGTCATCAAGAGATCCTGAGCATGTTATCTTCCAAGCCGATGGCGGCGAAATGAATTACTACTTTTTTTATGGTCCTTCCATAAAGAAGATTCTCAGCCGCTACACCGAGCTTACCGGACGCATGCCGCTGCCGCCCAAGTGGGCACTGGGAAATCAACAGAGCCGCTACAGCTATGCCAACGAACAGCAAGTCAGAGACGTGATCACGCGTTATAAGAAAGAAAATATTCCCCTGGATGTTTTGCACTTTGACATTCATTATATGGATGCCTACCGCGTCTTCACCTGGAACCACGAGCGTTTTCCTGATCCGAAAGGGATGATTAAGTGGCTGAACGAACAGGGCGTGAAGGCCGTGACGATCATCGACCCGGGTGTGAAGTATGAACCCGGCGGCACCTACAGTGTGTTTAATGAGGGCACCGTGCACAATTACTTCCTCAAACAAACAAATGGTGAAACATATGTCGGAGAGGTCTGGCCCGGAAAATCAGTCTTTGTCGATTACACCATCCCTGGTGCAGCGAAGTGGTGGGGCGACCAACACAAAACCTTGTTGGATGCAGGAGTCTCTGGCATCTGGAACGACATGAACGAGCCCGCTGATTTCCAGAGCCGCGACGGCGGCAAGTGGAAGGACGTCGTCAACTACGACGATGGAGAACATTCAAAACACGCAAAGATGCGCAATCTTTTCGGCTTTCTAGAGTGCAAGGCGACCTACGAAGGGCTGCAGCGCTTGCACCCGAACGAGCGTCCATATGTGATCACGCGCAGCGGCTACGCCGGCATCCAGCGCTATGCCACCATGTGGACCGGTGACAGCAACGCAAGCTGGGACGCCCTGGCACTAAGTATCCCGATGTTTGAAACACTCGGTCTTAGTGGCGAGAGCTTTGTCGGAGCCGATCTCGGAGGCTACATGGGGCGAAGCGACGGGGAGTTCTTGACACGTTCATATCAGATTGGTTTCCTCACTCCATTTTGCAGAAACCATCACGCCGTCGATCATAACGATCAGGAACCCTGGCGCTTCGGCAAGAGATACGAAGACATCATCCGCAAATTCGTACAGTTGCGATATCACCTTTTGCCCTTTCTCTACACCGTGCTGGCAGAAGCGCATGAGACAGGTGCGCCCTGGTTCCGTCCGCTGATTCTTGAGGACCAAGACGACTACAATGCCCTCGATATCGACGATGAATTCATGGTCGGCAGTGCGCTTTTGGCTGCACCGGTGCTGCATCCTGGCGTCACAAAGCGCGATCTCTATCTTCCTCGAGGTCAATGGTACGACTATTTCACTGGTAAAAAATATGAGGGCGGCCAGTACATTTCAGTTGATGCGCCACTAGATACGGTGCCGTTGTTCGTCAAGGCGGGCAGCATCTTGCCGACCGGACCGGCAGTCGATTTTGTTGGACAGCCTGGCGGCGATACGATCAAATACGACGTCTATCCAGATAAAGATGGTGCTGCAGTTGGTCATTTGTACCAAGACGACGGCATTACGCCGGCTTACCTAAACGGAGCCTGCGAACACTTCACAATCAGGTTCAAGGACGGCAAAGCGACATCAACATCCACCCGGGACAATGCAGAGAAACCCCTGCCCAGCACAGCGATTAACTTACGCACTCAATGAGTTGGAGATTCGCAGCAGAGTGGAAACCAAGACAATGGTTCAGTCCAGGCCCCCGGATTGAAATCAGTTGCCAGGGCGCCGATAGCCAGGACGCAGTCGGCACCTTCGACGAAAGCACGCACGCTCTCCTCCGCCAGGGCACCACTATATGCCAGATTTGTTCACCGGACTAACCCCTGCTTTTGAGTTGCGTAGTTCACGGGTATCGCTGTTGGCAATCCGTCCTTACTTATCAGTTCTGTCAATCAAGCGCTCCTTCTTGCGTGCTGTTTCCCTCTTTCCACAAGGCAAAACAATGCTTAACGCCAGATGTTTGGTAGAGCTGGAACACTATGATGGGTTGTAAGAAAGGGAAATCCAATAAAGAGCCGGAGCCTTGTGCAATTTCAATAACAGGGAATGAGATCTCAGCCGATGCCATCCGCGGCAGAGTTAAGCTGCGCGGCGATCGATTCGAAATGGGTATGAAAGGTCATGGTTGGTTAGACCGGTGTCCAGTTGCATAGACAAACCACAGAAACGAAGCTGATCTGGTGGCCGACGCCACAGGATTACAATGAGGCTATTCAAGTTCCGCAGCTGAACTTGAGCGATCCTGAATTAAAGTCTGGACTACCGTACACAAACAAACTCGGATTGCCTAGATCTATAACCGGCTCGTTTGCATCCGTTTACAGGATGCACTGCCAGCACAGAGACCACGCAATTCGCTTGTTTCTCCGCAACATTCGCGATCAAGAAGAGCGCTACGCTCTCATTTCAGACTTTGTACAACACGACGATCTGCCCTACACGGTAAGCTTTGATTTTCTCAAAGAAGGGATCAAAATCCACGGTGAATGGCTGCCTGCACTTAAGATGGACTGGCTCTCTGGCGAAACACTTGATGATTACATCGTCGACAACCTGGCAAACCCGGCCAAGCTTGGAGAGCTGCTAACCAAATTTGCGACAATGATGAGCGAGTTGCGCCGTGCAGGTATCGCCCATGGTGATCTACAGCACGGCAATATACTTGTATGTAAAAATGAACTTCGCTTAGTTGACTACGATGGTATGTATGTTCCGTCGATGAACGGATATTTGGCCAATGAGCTTGGACATCGCAATTATCAACATCCTGAACGTGCCGCGCATCACTTCGGTGCCTACTTGGACAATTTTTCAGCGTGGGTAATATTCGCATCAATTCGGGCATTGCAAATTGACTCGCGCTTGCTGCACCAGCTCGGCGGTGGAGATGATTGCTTACTCTTTCGGCAAGCGGACTTTACCGACCCACTGCACTCAGCCGCATTTGCAGCACTAGAAAAGCACGAAAATTTAGAAGTAAAAAACTTAGGACGCTTTATCCGATTGCAGTTGAAAAACGACTTAAAAAGTGTTCCTCATCTTCAATTTCCAGTGCCTCACATTAGGGATCATGAACTGCATCCAATTTCAGAGCATGTCCCGGGCGTTAAAAGCGGTGCCCGTTTGGTCAGAGGTAATCTGCCCGACTGGCTTCAGCAAGCAAATGCTGACGCCCTTGCGAATTCAAACTTGAGCAACGCTCAAGTCATCGCCTCACAAACAGCGCTGCCCGCACCAACAGCGGTGCCTAAATCATGGACGGTTCCAGCCAAACCAATCCAACCTTACGTTTGGCACACGCCAATTCTGTCTCAAGTAACCGTTCAGAAATCAGGCACGAAACTTGGACCTGTGATGAATTCTATGAACGCCAACTCACCTCTTAGCCCACCAAAATCGGCACCTCAACTTCCCTTAGAACTTGTGCTGAGTCAGATGCCGCGCCAAGTTAAGTGGAACAAAAATTGCGGGCGGATCAGTCCACCAGATCTTCTCTTGCTGATGGGTTTAAATCCTGCACTATGGTTAATGTTTATGTCTGCGGCCTGGGGTGCGAATGGCACAATTTATTGGACGCTCTTTTGGGCCGCGATAGTTATTGCCTGCTTGCTTAAAATTCTTTTGACACCATTAAAACATCGAAAACTGGCGCAGTTCGGAAAGGCAGCATTCGCACGGATTGAAAATTTACGAATAAAGAATAAGAACAATAAGCGCCTCTACCAGGCTTTAATTTGGTTCGATCTGGATGGACAGAGTGTTAGCCAGTGGCTGAGTATGCCCGAGAATGAATACCAAAAGTTGTTCAAGGGAAGCACAGAAATAATTTTGCATAGTGGCAAGGTTCCAGGCGACATTGTTTTGTACAGATTTTGCCGCTACCACGCATGATGGCAATGCTCCCGCCACCTAGATCGAGGATGCCCGTTACGCAGACTTAGGTGGGAAGCGGATTTTCCTCATTATATTTATCAAGCTCTTTTCGCAGTTTTTCAATTGCTTGATCGAAATTGGGCAAGCACTTCGCGTGGACAGCGTTAGCGCCGAATTTTGTTCCATGCACAGATTTCTCGCGTTCGAGCTGTTCAAGAATATTTTTCAGATACATTCGGTCCATGACTTCTCCAAATTCTCCCACTCAAATATACAACGTATAGACTAGATTCCGTTGTCATTTTCAAATGCCAATGTAGTTAAGATTCGCTCAATCCTCTGGTTTGAAGAATCTCCAGTCGACCAATGCTGCAATCACTTGTTGTACAAGCGTATAGAAAATCATTGGCAGTAGCACAGCCGGGTGATCTGAAAGTGTTGCTGATGCTAGTACCAGTCCTGTGCCATTGTTATTCATGCCGAGCCCGAACATCAAAGCAGCCTGGTCCGATTTATTCGTCTTCAACAGCTTGGATATGAGCCAACCCGCACCGAATGCGGCTAAGCAAAGAATGATTGTGGTGCCATAAATGAACACCAGAAAATCCACGTCTGGATTCACAATCGATTGCGGAAGTGAAGTCGCAGCGTTCGAATAATTCAACAGCAAAAGCACAACAAAATTGGCAAGCTTCAAATACGGTTTAATTGCTGCCGTGCGCCGTTCACCCAACAAAAAATATACCAGGATTCCCAGCACTGAAGGTAATACCACTGTCAGCATCATGAAGGCGTGTGTTCCTTGAGCCGCGAGTTCGTGCAAGTCAGCCGAGTAATCACCGACCGTCAGGTAACCAAAATTTTAGCGCTGGAATAGGTATCGAATGTAGCGGCAAGAGGAAGGGTGAGTTGGACTGAGGTCGAAGGATCTTATGCCACCATAGGCAGTAGCAAGGACTTGAGGCATGTATATCGCGACGTTTCAAGCGTTAGCTAAAGTTGCACGGAAGTCGAGGTCTGGTCTGGCAGCTTTCGCCTTGACGCGTGCTCTTTCACAGACTACGATGCGTTCTTTCAGGCTTAAGAAAGAGCGCAATGAACAGTAAAACATTTAGTGACAAAGTTGCCGTAGTTACCGGCGGCGGTACCGGGCTGGGCAAAGAGATGTCGCTCAAACTTGCAAAAGAAGGCGCTAAGGTTGTCATAGCCAGTCGAAATATTGACAATCTAAAAGAAACAGCGCGTTTAATCGAATCCGCAGGCGGAAGTGTTCTAGCCATACCAACCGATGTGCGCGACCATGCGAAAGTCGAAGAGTTGATGAAAGCAACGGTCGAAAAATTCGGACGAATCGACATTCTTATAAACAACGCAGCAGGAAACTTTTTAGTTCCATCTGAAAAATTAACGCCTAACGGATGGAATGCTGTCGTTCGCATCGTTTTGGACGGAACTTGGTTCTGCAGCAGCGTTGCGGGAAAACAAATGATTGAACAGGGCGGTGGATGTATTTTAAACATCATCGCCACTTATGCTTGGACTGGTTCACCAGGGGTAGTGCACTCAGCTTCAGCAAAAGCGGGCGTGTTGGCGATGACTAGAACTCTCGCTGCAGAATGGGGACGATATGGTATCCGCGTCAATGCCCTGGCGCCTGGAGCAATGGTCACTGAAGGCGCTTCAAAAAATCTGAAATTTGACAGCGAAGAAGCACAAAAGATGATTAGTAAAAACGTGCCACTAGGTAGACTTGCATCGGTTGATGAAATTGCTGAGTTGGCGGTATTTCTTTGTTCTCCAAAAGCCAGCTACATCACCGGTGATGTAATGACAGCCGATGGTGGTGCTTGGCTGAAGAGCAAGAGCTTTTTGGATATGTTGGGTGGGTAACGCTTCGGTAATTAATCGATTTGAAATCAGCATATGTTCAATTAGATCTCCAAAGCTCGAACTGCTGTTTACCTAGATGCTGGATTTCGCGCAAGTAAGCAATCGTGGCGATCGAACTTCATTGTTCGATTGCCCAGACTTTGGTGAAATCATTGTGACGCAAATCAGATTCCCTAATAAAGAAGTACAACCGTCCATCTCGCCCAAAGCGCATTCCGTTGACCTCGTCATCTATTTGAAGCAGCAATCTGGATTGTTCCCACTCCTTCTGCAACTCATTTTCAGAAAGTTTCTTGGAAGAATCCGCAAAGAATTCATTACGCACGAGATTGTATCCGCCCTCCAGCGCATATGGTTGAACGTCATCCGAGTGTCCCAACATCTGATGAATAGACTGGTTCGCTCTCAGCTCGTACAGAAAATCAGCATATGCATCCCACTGTTCTTGAGTGAGCACCAACTTCGCGTGAGGGCTCTCCGAACTCCCGATCCAACATGTTTCTATATGGGGGAGGGTTGCTTCGTTCTGAAAACTCAGCGTGCAAGCGCGATAGGTGGTGCCAGGCGGAATAGGAATAGGGGGAAAGGCAGGTTTGAGTTCATTTGCATTTGCCCAGTAAAATACTCGCCAGTTCGCAGGATTGCCATTGTCGAAGCCATGTTCAGTGCCGGCGTAGACGAAATAAAGTATTCCCGAACTCGGTAGAAGATTGGCACCATCGTAGGGCTTTAAATCGGCGATACGCAATTGAGCGATAAAGGGGAGAGCAAAGTCACCATTTGCATCAACTGGAATGCCAGTTGCGCCGGGGGCCATCCACGAAGGAACTACTAGCTTGCTAACAGGCCAGGTTATATTCTCCGGAAAATCGGGTCTGCCACCCAATTTGCTGATACCTGGTCGGAGAGCGTCTTCGGTCTCAGCCAAGCTGGCGTTAATTCGAATTGATGTTCGCTGAAAAGCCTCAAGTTGTCCAGCAATGCTCTGAACCCTCTTCTCCTGCTGCATCGAGCGGTCTAGTCCAGGAAGCTCAAACGGCAAACTTCGGTCCGCATTATTCTTCCCGTACTGGACCACAATGTACTACCATTCAAGTCTGGAGGTGAGCTGCTTTGGATGACAAATTTCAGCACTGGGAAAAAACCAACGATCACCCTCAAGATCTTATGGAAATGATGGAAGGGGAACTGCTTGACGGGAACATAGATAGGAAGTGGCGACTTTTCTTGTGTGCAATTGCCCGGCACGTACTCCCTATTGCAACCTTCATGACAGCATTCACCTTAGTCGAAGTTGCAGAAGCATTTGCTGACGGTGACTTGTTGGTGGACGAGTTGAAGTCTGCATCACAAGTGCATTATGAGGAAGCAGTCTTGGGAGAGCATAAAAAACTCCTCTTGTCGCAACCGGAGTCCGAACCTGATGGGCGTCGCTGGTGTGCCAATTGTGCTGTTAATGCTGTTGGTTTCATACCCCTCAGTACGCGCACGTCGTTTCATGGTAGCGTTTGGGCCGTTGATGCCGCTTTCCGTGCAATCTCACCAAGCGAAGCGTTTGACATTGAAGCGCACTCGGCAGCAATTTTTAAAGACATCTTCTTGAATCCATTTCAGCAAGTCGCGATCAATCCAGAATGGCGCACGACTGAAATCATCGAGTTGTCTCAGCAGATGTATGATTCCCGGCAATTCTCCCATATGTTAAGGCTCGAAGAACGGCTACGGGACGTTGGATGTACGCAATCAGATATTCTTGACCATTGCTTGCTCTGTACCCATGTTCGAGGTTGCTGGCTTGTTGATCTGCTACTCGAAAAGTAGCAGAACTCTTCGCTAGCCTGTAAGCCACAATTTACTCCATCTGACCTGGAGTGAATGACTTAGTTCAATCGTGTGCTCATCATGTTGTTGCATGGCGTCTACGTGGCATGCAGTTGGGTATGTACCGGTTCGCACAAGGAGTAAGACCATGGAAAGATTTTTCAAGAAACCACATATGGTGGCAGAGTCACGTTGCGGTCCTCTTGCTTCATTTTTGGACGAGATTGCACAAGAGTTGCATGATGACGGCTACGCCATGATGGTGGCATGCAAGTACGCCATCAACCACACAGAAGCGCCATGCCTTGCTGCTAGTTATGCATCGGTTGCACAGTCACTAAGTAAGAGTTGAGAACCGTCGTTTAAGATATTGCCAAAGTTATCGAGCCACGCAAAACCGGATGCCTAAAGCCGCGACCATCAGGAGAAACTTCAAGCGTGCCATTGCTAAAACGTTTATCGCAATGCGTCGAGACATACTGTCCATATACAACCACGCGAACTGTGGACTTTTCTGTTGCGGGTGCGTTTAATTCTTAGTTTTTAAACGATATCGCTTTTGCTTTGTCGCCAGATAGCCGGGCTGCTGCAGTTGTTTCATGATTTGGAACGTGCTGAAACGACAGGCATCCGAGCAGAACCGAGCCTTTGCAGTTTTCAAAAAGAAATATTCGCAACGAAGTACGTCGTCTGCGCTGATTTCGTTTTCTTGAAAAACTTCTATTTCTTTTCGCCACTGCGATTCGACAGCAGGCGGATAAACAGCTGCAGCTGGCAGCGCCATCTCGGCGCGATACAGTCCCCGACATCTATCGACGCGAAGCATTTCTGCATCATCGGCGTCAAGAGAGCTACCGACGAATTCTGCGAACTGCAAGAGCAATGTCAATCGTAGGGCTTCGAGCGGACTATCCTCAAGTCCATATTTCAGATTTTCGCCTGCAGCCAAATCCTCCTGAATACAGGTTGCGTCTACTCTGAATGCAGGCAACCGCGAAGCGGTCGGCAGAGTAGAAACATCTGCTCGATACAATCCCGGTCGACAAACTTTCAACTCACGATTGAGCCAGACAAGGTCTTCAGGAAGACCAAAATGAATGTTGCCCAAGTGGGTTCGAATTCGTTTCAGAGTATCAGCGAACCGATTCTGCGCCTCCTGACTTGGCTGCAGGTGTTTACCAATTGCGCCTGCTAGCCAACTCAAAAACCTGGTTTGGTCAGTCCATTCAGTTTGCTCGTTTAAGGCCTCCACCCAGTTTACAGCCGCCTTTTCAACTTTTGAGTCCGACATTGAAGAATAATCCCATTGATTTAAACGATTCATCGTGGTAACGTTACCACGTTCAACTGTTATACCACAATTTTGCTTGAGGGTGCCCTAGTTCAGGGCTCCCATCCGTCCCCTGCGCGTTTTGGAGAGAACATGGAAGTAATCGGTAAACTCGAAGAAAACGCAGCGTATATAGAGTTAGGGAATACCAGCATTTGGAAGGCATTGCGCATGGCGTTGCCGTTATTAGGAACGTCCTTTATCTTTTGTTTGATTGGCGTTGTAGACATGGCGGTTGCAGGTTGGCAAGGCGCCGCAGCTCAAGCCGCTGTTGGCGTTGCAGACCAGAGTATTTTCGCCACCATGCTCATTGGCACTGGATTGGCCGCGGCAACTGGATGCTTCGTATCTCAAGCAATGGGAGCCAATCAAACCGGCATCGCGCGGCGCTATGCAATGGACGGATTGGCTCTGGCAGCGATTTTTGGCACACTCTCAGCGACTATCTGTTACTTCGCTGCCGATGCGGTGATGCAGTTTTCTGGATGCACACAGTCCGTGCGCGAAACGGGGGTGCCTTATTTGAAAGTTTGTGCCTTCGGCAACTTGCCGTTCATGATTGTGCTGGTACAAGCAGCCATCTTGCGCGCCATTGGCAAAACCAATGATTGCTTGCGCATGTGGACGTTGATTGGATTGATTAGTATTGCCGGTGGTGTACTTTTATATCTGATTGAGGCATCGCCGTGGCACCACTCTTTGACTGCACTAGCGGTGTCCTGGAATTTAGGTGCGCTTGTGGGTATGGCGCTTACCTTATTTCTGCTCGTTTCAGAATTTGCAGATTCAAAGTCTTCTTGCTCACAATTCCCACCCGCGACGGAGCGAATAAAAGCATTCTGCAGAGTTGGCATACCGGTACTGCTTTCGGAGGCTTGCTACATTGCTTCGCTGTTTTCCATCTACGCGTTGCTCGGCAAACTTCCAGGCAGTGAAAACACGCAAGCTGCATATTCAGTAACTCTGAAAATTGAGGAAACTTTTGGTATTCTGCCGCTAGTAGCAATGTCTTCAGTTAGCGCCACGCTCGTAGGTCACCATATAGGTGCTGGCTTATTTAAGCGCGCTCGAGTTCTTGGTTGGCAGTTCGCGTTTGTTTGCACGGGAATTATGCTTATCGGCGGAGCATTGGTGCAAGGATTGACGCCACAGTTGGCCAAGCTATTCTCAGATTCTGAAGCAGTCATTTCCTGCGTCTGCATAGGCACTGCCGGTGCCACCATTTCCATGCCATTGATCGCCTTTGCATTTATCCTATTTGCCAGTCTTGAAGGAGCGGGGAAGACAGCCCTGCCTTTAGTGGCTCAATTTGGGGGATATATCCTTTGCCGACTGCCCCTTGCATACCTGTTTACGGTGACTTTCAAAATGGGTTTCTCTGGTATTTGGCTAGCGATATTCATTTCTCGAGTAGCACTGATGATTATGGCTGCTCTCATCTTTCGCAGTGTTGATCTGAAACCAGAATCCAACTCATATAATTGATTGCTTTTTAGTGTCGTATAAAATTCCAAACTCAGCAAAGTAGATGCAAGTTTCAGCACTAATGCCGGTAAGCCGATTTAGATCCTGTGCATAGTCATGCAACTGTTCGCGGTGTTTTGCGGCCTGCTGTGGAAGCTTTTCCTGTTTAAATTTGTCTGTTTTGTAGTCCACGATGAACCAATTTCCTGACTCATCCTCGATTAATAAGTCGGGACGCTTGATCGAAGAAAATTCTGCATCAACAAGCATGTATGGCATTTCGTGAAAATGTCGGCGAGACGAACTCAACATAGACGCCAACTTGCTTGTATCAAAGATGCCGAGCAGCCTCTCGCCTTCTGCGACGAGCTGATTCAGCATCTCGGGATGAGCAACAACGTCCCCCTGCGCAAATGCGAGTGACGCGATTATTTCTTTTGTCAGACCGCTTGAAACTGAAGTAACGTGCTCCATGAGAGCATGAAAATACGTACCGGATATAGTGGCACCAAGTGGCGCTGCATCCGCCCCCGGAGTCACCCGCGTCCAATCAGTCCAAGACGATGGCGCTTCGATCTGCTTGGCTGGAATAGCTTCAATCAGACTGCAACTAACTACCTGTTTGGAACGATCAGCACTCTGCGTCTTCCTGGCAATTTGTATCTGCGCCGCAATGCTACTCACTTGAAATTCAGCGCAATGCCGTGGCGATTTTATCTGGCGTAGTGCCGAAGACTCATAATCGACTGACTCAAGTTGCAAAGACTCATGTATCCATTTCAAAAATGATTGAGCTGATTTCGGTTGTGGTTGGATAAAAAGAGCAAGGTGATCCCGAGCCCTGGTCATGGCAACATATAGCAAACGCTTCTTTTCGGCCAGCTCCAATTCATTATCAAGCAAGTGGGTGAGCCGGTACCAACTCGGCTTGGTATCATCCTCAGCTTCACGGGAAGTGTTGATAGAGATGCCGAAATCACGATGAAACTTCAACTTAGTCGCCTTACAATTTGCGGGGGTGCCCAGCACTGGAAGTGCGACAGCGGGAAATTCCAAGCCTTTTGAGCTGTGAATGGTCATTAGTTTCACGACGTCACCAGTGTCGAGCGGGGCGTCAGACTGCTTAACTTTGAATTCACGCATTAGCTTTAAGCTATCGGCAAATTCTGCACATGACAAACTCTCATTTTCAGTGGCAAGATGAACAACCTTCCAAAGATTTCTAGATCGCTGATGCCCATTCGGCATAGTCATCAACACCAAATCATAACTAGTGCTGATCACGATTCTGCGCAGCAAGTCCGAAACCGGTAGCAGCGCGGCATCCTTGATCCAATTCGACAAACATGTTTTCGCGTTGGCGACTGTTTCATAGCCAGGCTTTCTCAGCTCGACCGTCTCTTGCAGTTTCTGCCAGAGCGACCGTCCAGTTCCACCACCGGAACCAATCAAATGCAAGATATCATCCGTGATACCAAACATCGGCGAACGCAGTATGCCAATCAAAGCATGGTTGTCTCGAGGATATGACAAAAAGGAAAGCAAATTTTGAACATCATAAATTTCTTGACGTTCCAAGAAACCGCGCCCGCCAAGGGTAACATAAGGAATTTTTTGTGCAGCTAGAGCCAATTCAATTTCTGAAAAGTCTTGGTTACGCTGCACTAGAACAGCAAAATCACCAAATTGGATCGGTCTTGTGCCACCGCTTTTCACTGATACTAAAGTTTCTTTCTCCACGTTATCGACGATCCAACTGGCAACAGATTGAGCCTCAAGCTGCTTAAGTTCACTTGCTTTCAGCTGCTCGCCATCGCTGTTAAATTCTGGAAGAACAATAACCTTGACGCGCTCTCCGTCCTCGACTTCGCTTCGAGCAGCAGTTAAAGATTCAAACCGGGCCTTGTAAGTTTCGTCCGCACCATCCATCACATTTTCAAACATCGCATTTATGAAGCCCACAACAGATGGATGGCTCCTGAACGATTGCGATAAACTGAGAATAGATTCCGCATCAGCGCTGGAGAATTCTAATTTCCAGGAATTGAAAGTAGCAACATCTGCACCCTGAAACTTATATATGGATTGTTTGTCGTCGCCAATCAAAAACAAATTTGTTTCTTTGCTGGCCAGCAATCGGATTAATTTGGATTGCATCAAGTTAGTATCTTGAAACTCGTCCACAAGAATGGCGCGCACCGTCTGGTGATAATGCTCTCGAGCCGAAGATGATTCCGATACCAGGGCCGAAACAGCCAGTTCGATTAAGTCGTTATAGTCCAATTTAAGCAACGATCGCTTTTCGGTTTCATAATGCTGCAGTGCACGATTGGCTAAGCGAATGAAAAGCATAATCAGGTGAAACGCTTTAAAATCTTCGTCACAAAGGTCGGCGGGAATTTTTTTGCTGAGATCGCTGGCAATCGTCTGAACGTCCTTCATTGCCGCTTTGATCTCGTTAGCTTCGCCGCTCTTCGGACCGTAGCGACCGACTTTGATGGATGCGATCTGACAGAACTTGGACCATCGAATTTCATGCTCATCCGCATTAGCAGCAAGCTCGTAGGTTAATTGCACCATTACGCCACGCAAACGTTCTAGTTCATTCGCCGCGTCTCTCCATGGATTTTGCTCAACGTAAGAAAAGGACCGCATCCACAATTTATCTTTCAATGCAGCGTCCATCGAACGCTTCTGGAAATCTTTCAAACGTTGCTGTGCATGGGCAATCAGCCGTTGCTCGGTCAATTCGCCGATCACCCCAATTGCCTCTTTAAATTGCGTTGATGACTTTAAACATAACTGCATCCAATAGCGGAGATCTTCAATATTCTGTTGCAGCAATAATTCAATCTCTTCTGCATTATCATCAATTACTTCTCGAAAAGCGTGATCGATTGCATTGCGCAATAACTGCGATTGACCGACATCGTCGACAATTTCAAACTGCGGATCTATGCCCGCGTCTACAGGAAACGCCTTGAGAATTGATTCGCAAAGGGAGTGGATGGTGACAATTCTAGCCCCATCAATTTCGCTGTAGCACTGATTCCAACGAACTCGCTCGACTTCGTCAGATGTGGCCAACAGCTGCTGAATTTTTGCTTTCAGACGGGTGCGCATTTCTGCAGCTGCCTTTCTCGTGTAGGTGACAGCCACTATGTTTGATACAGACAACTCCGGCGTTCGTCGCAACAATTCGATATAACGTTCTACCAATACGTGCGTCTTACCTGAGCCAGCGCCGGCACTGACCAGAACATTGCGGTCAATACTCGTTACGGCTTGTCGCTGCTGCTCGGTTAGATTCGCCACTTATTCCGAACCTCCATTATCCGATTCAGTACCTTCGACAGTCATTTCTCGTATGCGGCAAATAGTTCGATGATCACAGTTAGTACAGACCGTTTTACTTGTCGGGGCAACAGAAAAGTCTCCCATAGAAATGCCGGAGACGATGCGTCTGACATGCTGTTCAGTAACCTGCAGTAAATTTACTGGCGTGTCGTCGCCATGCGTCGACCGACGTTTTTTCCGCCCGTCAAAATAATGATTTCCAATCGGTGCAGCTGATTGCACGCTCAAATACTTGGCTTCAATTACCTTGGCACCAGGCAGAATGGACTGTTCTACCGCTAGGGCGTAAAGCGGAAGCTGGATGTTGCGTCCCTCCAACACGTCAGAATCGGTGATCGGAGTTGATCCTTTCTTATAATCAACAACGCGAATTCGTGGAAATTCCTCCAAATTCTCGGCGACGTCAATGCGATCGATTTTGCCTCGGATTGCAATTGGCTTGTCTCCATTGGGGATAAGCAAAGGTGGATAGGATTCCTCTCCTTCAAAACCAAAAATTGCTTCAACCAAAGTTGGCACGAATTTGTCCGGATCTGTACGGGCGCTGGTCAGCTCAAACTCGAAAAATCGTTGCAGGCGAAATTTGATCTCATTCTTTTGATAATGCCAGAACTCACTGCGCCTGATCTCCCTTCTGGTTTCCAGCCAAATCAGTGACTTTTCAACTGCGCGATCGAATATTTGCCGAACCAAATCCTGATCTGACCATGAGAGATTCAGACCCTTACCTTGCAGCTCGATATAAAAGAATTCAAGCGCCTTGTGATACATCTCGCCTAAGACTTTTGCGGTCAGTTCTTCTTCCGGTTCTTCATGTGGCGACGATCTCAGGACGTGCGACACCCAATAGCGGAAGGGGCATTTACCGTATTCGTTAAGCCGAGAAGCGCTCCAGCTCTCAGGTACGCCCACGGAGATCGCTTTTGTTTTTACATAGTCGCTTAAATATCCATTAAATGAACTTGCGGCATGGTTATTAGCTCGCGCAAGCGCCACCGAAAATGGTGCCGCTAATTTATCACGCAAGTCGGCAATTTCTGGATGCGATGGCAGGTCTTGAGTTACCAAATCAGGACCGAGTTTCCAACCATAATTGGCAATCAAATCGCGTGCTGATACCGGAGTGACATTGGAATTTGCAAAGGGCGGAATAGCAGGTGACAAACGCTCGAATTCCGAGTCGCCTTCCGTGATGAAAAACGAAGGCGTCAGCTCCTCGCCACTCATGTCCGAAAGCGGGCAAGACAAATGGACTCGCGATTCGGCTCTCTGCATCAGTGAGCTAAATAGAGCGAATTCAAAAGCGGGATGAAAACGAGGATTTTGGATATTAACTCCAAAACTCGCCCATCTCGACACTTCGTCACTACTGACGAATCCTCGCTGGCTCGATCGCTTGGGAAATTCGCCATCTGCTAATCCGGCAATAAATACTTCTTTCGCCAACTGGTTTGGAGCCAGGTCGGCTCCACAAATGACAATACTATTGGCGGTGCGAGGCGTTCGTCTAAAATTGCTTTTATCGATTAAGTAAGTGAGGCGTCCTAAAAGTCTTTCTGCGGATTGTTCTTGAGCACCGAGTATGTTTTCCTCATGGACAAGCGACGCTAGAATTCGCCGAATCTCGATCAATGCTCTCTGCTCTTCTAAAACATCGAATGGATCACGGTCGGGGTGTGGCTCTGGATTGAGTAAACAGGTTTCAATGACGTCTTCAACCCAGCGCACGAATTGATGGTAAGTACCGACTGAAGGTGGTGTGACGATATCGAAGAACCTGAGCAGATTAGTGCGCGCTTCAGTCCGTGGACTGTCAGTAGTGCTATGCCAGACATCGTCCCATTGCGCACGGGAAGCGACAACATTCATGCGAAGCGAGGCTCTGTCCAGAGCTTCGATGTCCCGCCGGGTTAGGCCAATATTTTGCCTGTTAAAGTAGGGACTGCTGAGCAATGTTATTGTCTCAGCTCGCTGAAATTTTCCGAAGGTAAGGTTAAATAGCTTGTTCAAAAACTGCACCAGGGGCAGTGCGCGCAATGAAATCGCTTCGTCGATAAAGTAGTTCAATCCGGCAGAGTCGAAAGCGCTTGCTATTGCCGCTCGATAATTGCGGATATTTCGTGATACCACTAGATAATCACTGGGTTGGCGCCCTTCAGTGACAATTCCTATCTTGATTTGGCGAGCAATATGCTCCATCTCGAACTGCCGATCTATTGCTCGAAACTTTACTATTTCGCGAGATCGCCAAGTTTCCAAACTCATTTTTACGGTATTTACGTTTGCGCCAAGAGTTTTAATCAGCTCGCTATAGCTAGTCTCCTTCCAAACATATTCCTGAGCAATGTCTTGATCCAGAGGCAGGTAATCGAAACAAAGTTTTAGCGCGTCGCTGTGCTTCGCCAGCCCCGCAAGAACCTGCAACTGAAGACTATTGAATCTGTCAAATCCATCGACTGCGATTAACCCAACATTCCACTTGAAGTTGTCTGCATAAAGAATTTCACGGGCGCGAAATGCGAGCCCTTTCTCATCTTCAAGACCAGACTGCACTAATTCCAACTTGTAAGCAGCATATATACGCGCCAGTTCCATATAACGCGAATCGTACTGAGAAGTTTTTTCCAGCCGCCTGATCACATCATCAGGCGTAAGCGCAGCTCGCTCGAACTCATCGATCAAATCAAGAACTGATTGATGAGTTCCCGTAAAATGCACCATGCCAGCGATGTGCGTCAACTCACCCGCTTCCTTTAAACGCACCATGCATCTGGACACGATTGCCGGACGAACGTTTTGTGGAATGACTCTAAATGCGGTGCCTGAGCGTCGCAAAATCAGTTCACACAGTTTTTGAAAGTTGACAATTTTGAGCCCGACAATTCCCACTTTACCCGGCTCTGTTGCCCTGGTCTTGAGAGCCTGGTGGAGTCGTTCCTCCAGCAACTGCTGGTACCTCCGCGACGGCACGAGAATGATGGATTCGCTGAACGGATTGGCCTGACAATAGTCAATTATTTGATTGAGCAGCGAAATTGTCTTCCCGGCTCGGTACGGTCCAACAATCAGCTCAGCGACGGAGACTTTTGATTGGTCAGACGAAGGCAGCGCGGTAGAACCAAGCGCGGAGATGGAACGAGCTGGATATGCCGGAATGGACACGTATTCAAGTTCTCCACGAAGGCAAATTCTGCTTAGTGCAGAAACTCGCGCAAGTGAGATTGACAAGTGCGACGTAACTTCTGCATGGCTTTAATTTCGATCTGTCGAACCTGTTCACGACTCATATTTAATTGTCGTCCCAGTTCTTCAAGACTTAACGACCGATCGTTATTCAATCCATATCGAAACTCAATAACTTCCTTTTCTCGCTCCGTTAATTCAGCCAGAACGTCGCTCAAATGATTGATCAGGAGCCTGGCAGCAGTAGCCTCATCTGGCATTGGAGCGCTGGCGTCCTCGATAATATCGGCCAGCGTACCGTCCGAGTCGTCACTACAGGCGGAGTCAAGAGATAAGGGCAATTTGGCAGAATCGAAAGCCAGTAAGACCTTGTCTTTTGACAAACCTGATGCTTCTGATAATTCGTCAGGTGTAGGAAAACGCCCCAACTCTTGCGCGAGCGCAGTCGCGGATCGTTTCAGCTTTGTGATTGCTTCATTCATGTGTACCGGCACCCGAATCGTTCTCGATTTGTTTGCCAGAGCACGAGTGACAGCCTGTCTAATCCACCACGTCGCATAGGTGGAAAACTTATTGCCCTTTTCCGGATCAAATTTTTCAACGGCCCGAATTAACCCCAAACTTCCTTCCTGGACGAGGTCCTGAAAACCGAGTCCGTGATTTCTATATCTTTTTGCGATGCTCACGACAAGGCGCAGGTTCGCCTGAATTAATTTGCGACGAGCGATAACATCTCCTGCCTGAACGGCTCGGGCCAGTTCGATTTCTTCACGGCCGTTGAGCAGCTTATGACGAGATATCTCCTTTAGATATATCCTGACTGAATCCTCCTCTATAGAACGGTGCGCCAAAATTGGACGGTCATTTTCTATTACGTCTTCTGGCTGTAAAAGTTCAAAAGATGATGATTTTTCTTCAGAAGATTCTTCAAACTCTTCTTCGCCCAATCCATCGACGACAACGAACTCTTGTTCGTTATGCTCATCCATCTTTGCCGCTCTTCCTCTAGGTTTCATCAATCAATAATTCAGATATATCACGCCACACTACAGTTCTGATCATATGGTGGCACGAAGTTGGGCCAGCTTCCAGTGCCGTTCTTTTCATGACGGATATCCAAACAATAGAGAGTGGTGCACCATTTAGCAACTAAATTACACGCACCGCACGTGGAGGCACTCACGGTATATACATCAAGCATCATCTCGCGCCAAGAATATGTCCACGAGGGATCGATTGTAGTAATTGCTCCAATCGTTTGTGGATCAAAGTTTAGAGCCGCAAAAAAAATAATTCCCAAGATTTAGATCTTGGGATCCAAGTTTTTAAACTCAAAAAAATTTGTGCCCGTTGAGATTCGAACTCAAGGCCTTCGGCTTCGGAGGCCGACGCTCTATCCAGCTGAGCTACGGGCACTCAGGCAGTCATTATACCAGCAGAGCTAGACGCGGTAAACGAAGGCTTGGGAGCTCCTGCTCCTCTGACTCTCCAGCCTGACAGACGGCAGTGTTGCTCGTCTCCTGCTATTCGGAAAATCAATTGCTAGAGGGAAAACAGTGCTGCTCGAGTCGGTTCAATCGCATATCTGTTTTGTCACAATATTCACTCAGCAGCGCGGCTAACTGATATATCGCAGTGCGAATTTCCTTCATCTCGGCACGCACTTCTGCAAATCCCGTCCGCATCTCGGCGCGTACGTCTGCGAATTCGGCGCGCATCTCGGCGCGCACTTCTGCGAATCCAGTCTGCATCTCGGCGCGCACCGCTGCGAATTCGGTCTGCATTTCGGCACGTACTTCTCTGAATTCGAAGTCCGTATTCTGCTTAAACCTCTCAAGATTAAGAAGAATGTGATCGGCACGTTCATGTAGCTCGTATCGATCATGAGTGTCATGCTTTGTCTGTGCGCTCATCTTTTCGAATTGCTCCTGCATATCCAACTGGAGTTGTTTAACTGTGAGCCCCATTACCACCCCCATCCGTAGTAGTCGATACTATAGATACGTAAATCGTGGCTAGAAGGTTCAAATCTTGATTGATAAATTGTAGGCACATTCGCCGCAAAGTCACCGTGCGGCTTTCTTAATGAGACAACCTCTCATGCATACAGCATATCTATCAGATCAAGCTAATCTTCTTTGGAGACAATTCCATTGTATTCGTCTGAAAAAACCAAATCCCCAGTCTGCAGGGAATTGGCAACTTGATGCAACCACGTCTGAAAGCTTGGCGCGACAACTTTTCGCTCCGCATCGTCGTGCCACATAGTAATTACTTGACCGACCTCAGCACCGCTTGCCGGGTCGAGATCCAAACAAAGATGATTTCCAGAGCCATCGTAAGTAAAGGGAATCCATTTAGGATTCCACCAGTCTGACTTTATAGGACCAGTCGGCTCACTGGCGCAGTCCTTCCATTCATCAAGGATCCGTTCTAAAGAAAGAAATTCAGATGCTTCGACGAAACCAATGGTGATATCACTTTGACCATCCCGAATTTCGACTGACTTTTTAAAGTCGGCGGGAAACTGAATACCCAAGGCTTGCTCTGCAGCCCCGATCGCCTGCGCATCGGCGCCTTCACCGAAGGTCTCGAGAAGATCTGGGGCATTCTCTGCAAGCCATAGATCAATGCTCGCCCAACTATCTGACACCGATCCGACTGTAGGGCTGCTGCTCATAAAAACTCTTTGTCTACTAACGCCGACTAAGGCTGTTTGACCATGTCTTCAAGAGCATGAAGATTGTGGATGGTGACGCGTTTCGATTCCACTTCGATCCAATGACTGGTCCTGAATCTATTCAAAATCTGAGTCACCGTCACTCGCGACGATCCCACCAAATCCGCAATCTCCTGGTGAGTGAGCGGAAACTCAACTCTAATTCCATTGGGAGTGACCTTGCCATGACTTTCGGCGAGGCTGATCAACAACCTGGCGACGCGGCTTGGAACTTGGCGAAAAACAAGGTCTTCGATCCGCGCCTGAGCTTGCTTTAGACGCATGCCGATAATTTGAATTAATCGCCAACCGAATTCAGGATTCTCCCGAATTAAGGTTTGGAAGGCTTCACGACTAATCTGATAAATGCGGGAGTCTTCAAGTGTTTCTGCATAACTGTCATGCTCGCCCGCTTCCCATGCTGCTTCACCAATCAAATCGCCCGGTCCCAACAGAGCCAGAATGACGGTCTTGCCTTCAGCAGACAAGCGGGTCAGGCGGACTCGGCCTTTCTCAATAAAGTAGATGGCGTCCGACGGAACGCCGGGAGAAAAGATGACATGGTGCTTTGGTAGATCAAGCTCTTCGAGAATGCCCAGCAATCTTCCTAATTCAACAGGGTTGAAGGATTCGAAAATCTCGCTTTGCCGCAAGCTAAAAAGCTTTGGAGCAGTTTTCATGTCCTGATTCCCCTCCGAGCACTGATCCGACGCACTGGCTACCGGTGACTCGTGCCTGGCTAGGCTTTCCGAGCAATTGAACTCGGAGACGAGTTTTAACGTATAAAACGTTAGAGGCTAGCTGATAGAAAAAAATATGTTGGCTAGCAACCT
>PLXC01000073.1 GCA_003151275.1 Candidatus Melainabacteria bacterium | reverse complement strand
AGAAGATGATCGAGTCGAGGGCCTCTATGAAAGAGTCCGAGATCATGCGATCTGGCTAATTGGGCAATCATCGGCGGTGAGGATAGATTGCGGCTCTAGCAAAATCGGATCTACGGTTGTACTTTTTCGAACGATGGCAACGACGAGTAATATTTTTTTGTGCCCTCTTTCGGGTCGTTAATCCATTGGTCGGCAATCAACTCGATGAACTCTTCGAAAGAACTTGCAACCAGCGCATAACCAAACGGATCGTGGCAACAGAAATAGAGTTGTTGGTCGCGTGGATTAAAGGCAACATAACTACCGCATTCATCTACATTTTCTGCAACAGGAATCATCCCGCACATTTCCCCGACAGACTCATCGAATGCATACAGTTCGTTTGGCGATGTCACGTTGGCATCTGCCCAGCATCCAGTTCCCAAAGTCTGCAAAAACGTTTCATAGCCAGTAGGGAGACTGCAATTTAACATTTTTTCCGCTTTGGCGACATCGTCATCGCCAATAGCAATTTTGGAATCGGGCACGAATAAGTTGTTCAGTCCAATCTTCTTGGAGCTACAAGTTTTGAGATATTCTACAAAATCGGTGATCATCAGGTTCTTGGCACCATGGGATTTTCAGTTCATATCGATTTCATCGTACTTGCTGCGTTTTCAGAAGCTTCTTGCCGGTTCGAATCGGTGTCAGTTTTCTACAAGTCTTTGTAGCAAAACGATTCTGCAAAAAGGGTTACCTCCTTAGTAATTACCCGTTAATAATTTTTTGCCGCCGTTTTTATCAAAGACTGCGATGAAAGGTTCTTGCTCAGCGCCTTCCATTCCCAAACCAATAACCATTCGATCTCTATGATTGGTGTCTTTAAAAACCAGCACAGGCGATTCATTGTGGCCGGCTAAGCGCAACAAAAGGCGTATGTTGTGACTGTTGTCGTAAAGCGCGACTAACGGTTGTCCTCTTTCAGCGGCGGAGTAGGAGCCATCATAGTAGCCTGCCTGCACTCTTAGCTTGCCATCTGGACCATTGAGATTCAGCATCGAACCGGTCAATGCGGTCATTTGTGCGTTGGCTGAACTACATTGAAAAAGCGTGCTGCCAACTAAACCACCAACGAATGAGGCAAGTATCGAAGCGGTGCAGACTAAATACCTGTTCATGAAAATTCCTCACGTTGATTGATTGTTTGCACTCATGGAGCAGTAGCAAAAAGTATAGTGTCACTTCAACTTATCCAGCGCCAGTTTTCTTATCGTGCCTGATGCTTTGCTGTTGTAGTAGTTTGTAAGTTGGATTTTCATTCCATATTTGCAAAGCTCGTCCATGTACTGCAAATTCATCGGATCGACTTGGTCCTTTTCTTGCCAGAACTTGAGCGCTTGATCGAAGTTCTTAGCCCGGGCGGCTGCCACAGCTAGTCTAGACAGCCCAACCACTAAAGTATCGGTTGTGGTTGCTTTCCCTCTGGACAAAAGTTTATCTGCTTGCTGCCAATTATTCGTTTCAATTAAGGCGTCAAAATAGGCGAAATGAGCCAGGTCTCGCTCGAGCGAAGGAGTTAATTCCGCGTATGCATTCTTCAATAACGGAATCGACTTTTCCAAGCAATGTTTCCGCACCGCTTCAGGAAGATAGTTGTCGCGAGAAATTCGCAATAGAGCATCGCCAATGTAGAATTTGCCTGTAGCATTTTTGCTGTTAGAAAGCTGCGTTGCTTTGCTTGTGAAAGTTTGTTCGCCGCCACTACTGATAGTGCCACCCATTTTTCTCAGAAGTTGAGAGTCATATTGTCCGAGGATCGATCTCGCTTCTAGATAATCCCACAGTCTACTGTCGTTGGCTGGCAGCAGATGCGATATGTCATTGTCATAAAAGACCATTTCGCGCACCAAACCAGCCGAGTAATCTCCACCCAGGGATGCTTGTTCAAACTGACTACGGAGAAGTTTCATTGCTGAAGTGAGATCGCCTCCGCTTTGTTTGTTTATGAAGCGAGCATAGCTGTTGATCACGTTTAACCGTGTTCGTGCTCCGGCGTCAGATTTGACATCGACTGCCAGCGCCAGTGACTTTTCGAAGCTTTCTTTGGCCTGAGCTGCTTCATTTCTTCCCACATAGTATTCGGCCCTGGATAACCAGTAGTCAGATGAGTCTTTCTTGCCTGGCTCAGCTTTCTCGATTGCAGTTTCAAAAACCCGCGCTCCAGATCCCTTTTGGACTTGCCCAGCGAATTGGCTAAAGCCCGGCATCGCTAACCCACCTGCACTTGAGACGGCTAGTTCTTCGATTAGAGGTTGCGCTTTTTTCGACAACCCTTGCGCCTGATACGCTCTTGCCAGGGAGCTTTTGGTCCAGGAGCGAAGCATTGATTGTAGGTTTTTCGAACTCTGGTCAACCATCGGCATTGCTGTCTGGCGATGCAGGTAATCGATCATCGCTTTTCTGTCGGCATCGGAAAAGGGCAAGGAAAGCGAGCGTTCATATAGTGCCGTCGCCGCTTTCGGCGATTGGGCCAGAGACAATTTTTCAGCAACCATAAGACTCTCGAACGCAAGCTTTGGTTTGCAAGCAGTTGCCATCCAATCGAGCGCTGCTGCTGATCCCGGTGACACGGCGTCGATCACCGCGGTGGCTTTGGCCAAATCAGTTGGATTCTTGCCAATGTCATTCTTAAACTCCGCCATAAGTTCATCAGCTTTACCTTGATCTTTCCTGTATCTCATTCTTTCTTTTAACCAATAAGTGGCTTGAGTTTTTGCGAATTGAGAGGCTAACCATCCGTCTAGCTGCTGGAAAGAAGCGGACTTGCTCTGGTGTTTTACATAAACATAACCCCAACCTGGTTCAGCCGCGGGAAATGAAGTCAAAAATCTCTTGGCGAGTGGCCACATTTCTCTGCCAATCAAAAAATCAGCGGCGCTAGAAAGAATATGTTTATCTGGTGGAGGATTTAACTTCGTCAGCTCCTCGATCACTGCCAAAGCTTGGTCGGTTTGTCCGAAACGCGTTGACACATTAAGCCGCACCAAGAGCGGCTCCAGAGATGGCTTGCCGCGCTCACTCAGAAAAGATTCAGCTGATCTGGATTTGAGAATTTCGGTGGCTTTCTGGTCAATATTCCACCACTGCAGACTTTGGCGTTGCATTTGAGCGGATGCTCCAATTTTTGACAATTTTTTATCAGAGGAAAGTTGATCCGTGAATCGGCTATTGATCAAGTTACCAGACTGAGCAAACTGCAGCTGTGATGCGCTTTCTGCAAAGGACGGAAGTGAAAACAGCACTGATTGCAGCACAAGGGCGATCAACATTTGTCTCAGCATTTGTCTTTGCATATTTTCGCCCAGGTGCGGATTATCATCAGAATAGCGCGTTCCCGGGCCTGATTGCTTGAAGGCACGGGCAAGAATTTCTGCGCCATGAGGCAATTATTCGATCGTTGTTTTGGTGCCTACTTTCCACCATTTGGTTTAGAGGCAGGTGGATTTGGAATAAACGCGGGCGTGCTTGGTTTAAAGGTCGGTGGATTTGGAATAGTTGGTGCGTTTGGATTGTATGCAGGGACATTCGAACTGTAAGTGGGAGCACTCGTCGTGTTCGCAGGTAGGTTCGGATTGTATGCTGGGGCGTTTGGATTGTAGGCAGGAGCGCTTGTATTGGGCATCATAGTGTTTGTGTTGGATGTCGTTGTGTTTGGAATGTATGCAGGACCATTTGGATCGAATGTAGAAGTGCTTGGATTGTAAGCAGGTGAGTTGGGATTGAATGCGGGTGCGTTCGGATTGTAAGCGGGTGCGTTTGGATTGTAGTAAGCAGGTGCGTTTGGATTGAATGCGGGATTTCCGGATTGGTTGCCCAACTGGTTTGTGCCTGGCTGCTGTCCCGCGCCGGACTGATTGCCACCTTGTCCCGTGCCGGATTGAAAGCCGCCTTGTCCCGTGCCTGCCTGCGTTCCAGGTCCGTTGCCCAATGGAGTTTCGCCAGAGAATGTGCCATTAGTCCCTGAGTTGGTGCCTGTGCCACCGCCTGAGTTGGTGCCCGTGCTGGCGCCTGGAACCTCAGCGACGTAGGCAAAGCGCGCCTTATTTTTTAGCTCAGGTGGGTTTGTCGGCAGTGGATCGAATCTATAGGCGAGGATCATCTGATTGCTTAACGTTAGTTGCGCTACGTACAGCTGTGAATTCATGATTCGCATCATGTCCGCGCAAGTACCTTGTGCAGTACATTCGTATCCATTTGGCTTAAATTGCGCTTGTGATAAGCCTTGCTGTGTGCAATAGCTAATCACTGCCTGCTTGTCCACATCCGTCGTTCGCTGACACATGCGAAAACAAATGATTACTTGAGCCGAGGGATCAGCCTGCGCTATCAACTGCTGCTGAGCGCAGACCGGTAATGTTGAAGATTCACAAAAACTCAAACCGGTAATTAGCATTGCTGCTGCAAGCATAATTTTCGATAGAATTTTTGGTTTCATGTGCGCCCCTTTTGATGTATTAACAGTATAGGGTTTGTTGAGTCGACTACGGACTTTTTTTCATGATGAAGATATGATCCGTCTTGTGTATGGAGGATTTTCTGTGCCGGACGAAGCGGACTTAAATGCAAAATGGGCGATGGAAGATTCGTCGCATTCAGAATTATCCAATCATCGGGTGGCTGAACTTACCGAGTTAGATGCTCCACTGATTATTTATAACGACCGTCGACAGGCGATAGCCAAGTTGAACAAGCGCATGATGTTCGCGGTTCCCTTGGTCGCGCTGTTTTGTCTGAGCTTGTTCGCAATGCAGTTGTATATTTTCGGCGCTTTCTTTATCGCCTATTTTGCGATTATTTATGTTCTTGTGGTGAGACGGTTCAACAAAAATGTCACACCGCTAATGGAGATTGATTCGACCGGCATTTCGGTTCATGGGTTGCTAACGAACCTGCATGTAGATTGGGACAACGTTCAGGATGTCCGCCCATACACATTCTTGTACAGGTTTGTCGGCATAGATCCGATATCTATTTGGAAGCTGAAGGCTTCGTTGCCGACCAAACTCTTCTTGCTTAATAACGGATGGAATCGATCGCTCTATAAAATGTTCGGTATCAAGCTGTCCGTAATCAACATCCCTGAGCAGTATTCTCACTTCAAGGCCGAACAGATTTGTGAGGAAATAGAGAAGCGACGAACCCATTTCCTCGCCTTACCGAATCACAACTCAATACCACGACTGTCTACTGATGCAGACTGACCATTCTTGCGTAACCAATCGTCTTAGTGAAGGAAGGTCGCTGAATGGGCTTATTACCCTCGTTCCAGTAGGTTCCCTCCCAATAGCCAATGGCATTGTTTTGGGCATCCAATACGATTCGCACAAATCCTTCTCCGACTCCATCGCGATGCTTCTGCCCCGCATGTGGTGGCAGTAGATCGGGAGCAAAGTGATCGACTGAAGAGCTGTCCACAACTTTCACAGAAACAAAACGAACTGGTTTGTCGTCGATTTTTTCCTCTGAAACATCGCTTGCCGGTGCAGCGATAATGGCTACGTGTCCAGTATTTCCAGCTTTTTGCCCCGGTTGAGTCTGTTTAGCCCAGGCAATAAAATCGCCGCGTTTCAAGTCATGGAAGCTTTCGATTTTCAACCAGCCTGAATGTTTGTCACTCGGGGAAAGATTAGTGAAGAACTGAGCGTATATTTTCGCTTGGGGATAATTTGCTTTCGGTTGTTCTTGAGAAATCGCTTTGTATTGAAGCGGAGCGTATTTCGCTAGTAGGTAACTAACAAAGCCAGAACAGTCGTTATGAGCGATACTTCCTGGTTCCCGAATCTGTTTTTTTGCTGTGCAATGAAGATGTTCATAGTGCACGTCTGTAGCATTGTCGATGATTGTCTCTGCTTTTGAAAGAACGCGATCACCGATAGTGACACTTGGCTCACGAGCCAGAGTTGTCACTGACAAGCATGCTGACAGAACTAATGACAAGCTGCCCAACAGAATCATCTTGCCATGCAGGGTAGTCATTTTAGGACAAAATCCCGAAGCTTAAAGTTGTCCCTCTGGAACTTCACTGGAAGATTGCATGCCGCCGCCGCCAGCGCGATCTGGTGCTGTTCGAGGTAACGACCGATCTGGTGCGGCATTTTGATCCGTCGGTGTGCTGACGGTTCGTTCTGGTGCTACTTGAGGTGCTGATTGTTGATCAGAAGGAGCGCCAGGATTCACGGTTTGATTAATGCGAGCAAGAATAGTTTTGATTTGTTCGCTGTATGGTCCAGTCGGATCTAAGTCCAAATATTTATGGAATGATACTGTCGCTTCTGGCACATTGTTTTGGGCTTGGTACAGCAGTGCCTGCGCGTAGTAAGCATTGGCGTAATTAGGATCGATTTTCAGAGCCGCACGATATTGGTTCATCGCGCCTTCAATGTTGTCTTGTCCCGTTAAAACCAATCCTAAATTGTAATGAGCAAGAACGTTGTCGGGATTTAAATCCAACGCTTTTTGGTACTCAACACCAGCGCCAGGATAAGCTTTCTGGGCGAGGAAAACATTTCCCAAGTTTATGTGAGCTTCGGCGTGCTTTGGATCGAGCTCAAGTGCTTTTCTGTATTGAGCAAGCGCTCCAGAAACGTCTTTGTTGCGTTGAAGTGCTAAACCCAGGTCGTTGAACGCGTCAGCAGACCTTGGATTAAGCTGGACAATTTGTTGATAAACTTCAATTGCCGGCCCAGTCTTTCCCTGGTCTTCCAGAGTCTCAGCCAGCAGTTCCATGATTTTCAAATCGTTCGGATTGCGTTCGAGTAACTGCCGTAACCCAGTTTCGGCTTTAGCTTTATTGCCTTCAGCGAGATCAAGTTGCACGAGACCCAAAAGTGCATTTTTATCGAACGGAGCCAATGCTTGTGCAGATTCCAGTGCCGAGCGCGCACCACTGTAGTCTTTAAGCTTGACCAAAGAATTTCCTAGTTCTTGAAATGCTCCTGCGTCGTTTGGTTCCAGGCTCAAACCCTGCCGATAAAATCCCACAGCCTGGTTGAGATCTCCTGTCAGTAGATACGATCTGCCGAGATTGACTAGCGCTTGCCCGTCATTTGGATTGAAACCAAGGACGGTGCGAAACTCCGCTTCCGCTTTCGGCTGATCACCGAGTTTTTGTTTGATGATACCCAGGTTATAGTGGGCGTTGACGTGATTGCTGTTCAAGGCGATGACGTGTTCGAAAGCTTCCGCGGCACCGGGATTGTCACCGGTCAATTCCAGCAGATAACCAAGACTGTAGGCTGGATCAATATCTCTTGGATTGAGTTTTTGAGCGTCACGATATTCACCGATGGCCGCAGTATAGTCTTTTTGTTTGGTGTATACATCACCTAATTGAGCATGCCAATCAGATTGGTCTGGCTTGAGTGCGATAGCGGTCTTTAGTTCGGCCGCAGCTTCAGGATATTTGCCTGATTTGCTCTGCGCCGCTGCCAGGAGAGCATGTGCTGCGGGGACCTTAGAGTCGATCGCAACTGCTCTCGAAAAGGCTGCCGCGGCATTGTCAAAGTCTTTTAAGGCAAGTAAACAATTTCCGAGATTGTATTGAACCGTGAAATTGTTTGGTTCATGCACAATGATTTGCTTGTATTCATTGACGGCAAGCTGGTATTCACCTTTGTCTTGATAGGCGGACGCTAGTTGAGAGCGAGCTCTGAGGTGATCAGGATATGCCAACAAAACTTGTTTTAAATCAGCAATCGCTGCATCACCATTACCGGCGACTCGCTCCGCTATACCAAGATTCAGTTTCATCAGGGCGACATCCGGACGCAACTTAATAGCTTGCTGATATTGTTCGATCGCTTCGTTCAACTGACCCTGACCTTGCAATAGCAGCCCAAGTGTTTCGCGGGCATACGCATCAGACGGGCGCAACAAGATGGCACGGCGATACTCTGAGATGGCACTATCGATGTCACCATGCTGATGCAAAGCTGCCGCCAAACTGAGATGCACCAGAGGATCAGAAGGCGCGCTGAGAGCGCACTGGCTGAAGGCTTGCAACGCCTTCTCCAAGTCACCAGCTTTCATGTAAGTAACGCCTTGATAATATCGATCCAGCAAAGCCTTATCCATCTGGCCAGTTGGCGCGGTTGCCGCATGTACTGCCGTGCTGGTTGCGATCCAAAGCGATAATGCTAGAAATATTGAACGCTGCCTCACCTGCACATCCCCTTAGATTGAACCTTTTTCGACGCCCGAACGCTGCAAAAACAGCCCTTATTATCCCTCACCAAGAGAAGATAATAAACGGTAACGTTGCTCACCTGCGCGAAATTGTAAAATGCCAAGGTTTCTCTTGACCTGAACCCCAGTCGCGGGGCGCTTTTGCTGGATCTCACTGGTGTAACACCAGGAACATGAAAGGAAAAGATATTGGACGCAGTTAACAAACCTTGTCGCTGTTCTGCTCACGATCCACTCAAGGTTTTGCGATCAGAATTTGCAAACTCCTACACCTTGTTTTTTATAGTAATTCTGGTGGTAGTCCTCAGCCTTGTAAAAAGTGGTGGCAGCAACTATCTCCGTATTGATCTTGCGCTTAGTCTTGGACTCAAGCTCAGCTGCGGCTTTTCGAGCTGTCGCAGCTTGTTCTGGCGTATGGTAGAAAATTGCCGAGCGGTACTGGCCGCCCTTGAAAAATACGGGCGCGCTTGGATTGTGTGTTTTCCAGAAGGCGTCTAGCAGCTGTTCATAGGACACGACTTTTGGATCATATTCAACTTGCACAGCCTCCGCGTGTCCTGACAGACCACTGCAAACAATGGGATATGAAGGGTTTTTGTATGTGCCGCCCGTATATCCAACGGTTGTACTTTTAACGCCTTCTATTTGTTGAAGCGCCGCCTCAACGCCCCAGAATCAGCCAGCGGCAAATGTCGCCTTGGCAAATTGGGCGGTTTCGACTCCGCCAAACGCACTTGAAATTGAGTACAAGAACATAAATACGGCGCAAAAAATTTTGATTACCATGTTCAACTCCGGTATTGTCAAGCGCGGCTTGCTTGTTTCCATCAATATGTAGCTGCATTCTTTAGCATACTCAAATCTTGTGAAATCGATATGGAGCAGCAACAACCCTAATTGGAGCTGTTCCATTTTCGGAATACTTCAGGGTGGCGTTCTCCATATTCCGGCGCTTCTCAATTTCGACTCTTCAATATGTAGTCGATTGCCGTCATGAAAGCGCTGAAAACGGTCAAATATCCCCTTTGAGCGAAAAAACGCCCGAAGTTTCTTTGCATTTACCGACTCGGCTCTAAAAACTCAGATCCTTGTCAGGAAGTCCCTATTAGTCAGCCCTGCAGGGATCTTGGGCTTAATGTGCGTATACATTCTGGAAAACCCTTAGACACGTTGGCTAAATTATGGTGTCGTTTTTTGGACAAGTTGCACATTGCCCGCTATGGTCCATACAGTGTACATTTAGAGTAGACAGAAGGTTCCTGGAAGTAGATGGCACTGTAAGTAGTACCGAACCGCCAAGAGTTTTCTAAGGTCAGTGGAAGCCCCAACTAAGGCTGAGACTTATATGCGCAGAATTCGCAATATCCATTCAAATTTTCATTAGCGTGAGTTGCTGTTCCGCTAACGGATAGTTGTTTAGCTCCTATCTTTCCTAACTAGTTCCAAGCAAGGTCATTGGTAGTGATACCGAGCGCGGTGCTCTGTCACGTCTTATGCATTGACTTGTTAGCGAGCAAGTTCGCTTTAATGTGTCCAAATCCCAGCAAAGGACTGGTAATTTATATGGCTCTCTATAGAAAAGAAGATTCGGTCAAGAGATTTCCCAAAGTGGCTCGGGGTTCCGACCATTATGAAGTTATCGCCGGCCAGGCTCTCGAAAATTCAATTGAACACTTGAATCACGCTTACGGACAAAAATTATGCGGTGCTGAAGGCGCCGTGGAGTTCCGCGACGAAGGTGTGTATACATACGACAATCACGGCAAACAATACTTAGATTGTCTTGGTGGATACGGAATTTTCAACGTTGGTCACCGTCACCCTCGCGTTATTGCAGCAGTCAAAGCTCAGTTAGACCAAGTCTGCCTGCATAGTCAAGACTTGCTCAATCCATGGGCTGCTCATTTGGCTAAACAGTTGGCGTCGATTGCTCCAGGCGATCTGAAGTATTCATTCTTCTGTAACAGCGGCACGGAAGCTGTTGAGGGTGCCCTCAAGCTGGCGCGCCTCTACAGCGGCAAATCCGAAATCATTTCAACTCGCAACTCGTATCACGGAGTTAGCATGGGTGCTCTCTCTGCCACCGGTAGAGATTGTTTCAGAAAACCTTTCGAGCCGTTGCTAAACGGTTTCGTGCATGTGCCTTTCGGCGACATCGATGCCATGGAAGAAGCGATTGGCAAAAATACCGCCGCGGTCATCCTTGAACCAATTCAAGGTGAAGGTGGTATCAACGTCCCAGCCGCAGGCTATCTGCGAAAGGTTCGTCAATTGACGAAGAAGAAAGGCGTTCTTTTAATTCTGGACGAAGTACAAACAGGAATGGGACGCACCGGCCGCATGTTCGCATGCGAGCATGAAGGCGTAGTGCCAGACATTCTTTGCCTGGCGAAGGCTCTTGGCGGCGGCGTCATGCCGATCGGCTGTTTCATGTCGACTTCCAAGATTTGGAAAGTGCTCGAGCCGAATCCAAGCATTCACAACTCTACATTTGGTGGCAATCCACTTGCTTGTACAGCTGCATCTGCTTGTATTGAAGTGCTGATTGACGAGCATCTTCCTGCACGGTCTGCCGTTATGGGGAATGTCTTCATGCGCGAGCTCCGCAATCTTTGCGAGCGATATCCAAAACATATTGCCGACGTTCGCGGACGCGGATTGCTGATCGGATTGGAATTCCAAACCAAGGAAATTCGCGAAAGGGTACAAGTCGACTTATTCCATCGTGGTGTATTGGTCGCTGCGACGATGAACTCGAATCGAACCGTTCGCATCGAACCACCATTAATCATCACTGAAGCGCAGATCAGATTCATGATTCAAACTCTGGAATCAATTCTCATCGATATGGGTGAGCCAGAGGCAGAAGTAGTGACTAAAAAACGGAAGAAAAGGTCCAAATAAGGAAAGAGACTATGTTCAATACTGAAACTTCGAGCTTTCTGAACATTCAAATCCGCCGTAGTACCGAATCCGGTGACACGGAGCAAGCCATGGCTCAAATGAGACGCTTCCTTGAACTCGAAAGAGAAACCAGGAAGTCTCCCTTGGCGAAAGCCACGGAGCGTTTCTCGAATGTGCGCAAACTTCCAGTATTGAAGCCCGTTTAAGCCTTACGGCAACAACACAAAATCCGAGTTCTTTGTAAGAGCTCGGATTTTTCATCCTCACGAAGGGATTGCACCTTGACACTCGACGCTCCACGAAATTGTGCAAAATCACTGACTATCGCTGCGGTTTGTCGCAATTGGCTTATGTAGCCAGATCTTCTTGGCTGCTAAAAGCGAAACTTTTCCCATCTTGGAAGCGTTTTTGAGGGACGCCCGGAAGAAGATTTGGTGCGCCAAGTACGCACAAATGTCGCAGTCTCAAGAGAGGCTTCTATATTTTCTTTTGAAAACCCCATTTTGTGTTAAGCAAAAATCGCAATAAGTTCAGGGCTGGAAACGCATACCTGGCAATGCTTTTGAAAATCAAAAAGTCCCGAAACCCTGATGTAATATTTGTTCATGAAGACATTTAGGAAAAAAAGCTGGGATAGTGCCTCCACCCCATAAATAAGTGGTGACATAGGCAGTCAGCTACTGGCAGACGTGTTGTCGACGTATTGAGCGCGGAATCCAACGCTCACAATTGCGACTTAAGTAGGTCTTCGATGCACTTATTCATCAACTTAAATGCACTTCGAAAATCTGATTCGTTGCCCTGGTAAGGATCGCGGACTTCACCATTGGTGTGCAATAGCCTGATTTTATGTTTGCTTTCAGGTGGTGCTAGTTTCTCCAACACTTTGATGTTCTGTCCATCCATTGCGAGGATGATATCAAATCGGTCGAAATCTTCTAGGCGAATCTGGCGAGCGCGATGTCCGGTTATGTCCAATCCGTTCTCGCGAGCAATTGCGATCGCTCGTGAGTCAGCGGATTTGTTTTCGTTCCAGTTCATCAAACCCATTGATTCAACATTGCCGGCTATGGACCGCTGTTTATACATTCGCTTTAAAATGCCTTCCGCCATCGGCGACCGGCAAATATTACCAAGACAAACAAAGAGCACATCCATTCAATTATTTCCTACACGTAGCAGAAGACTATTCAGTCAGTATTTCCTGTACGAACAAAAGCGCATCCATTTATTTTCTTCCTATGCAGACAAAAAGCTAATCAATTTGATTCTTCCTATTTGAACAACAACAACATCGCAATCAAATTCTTCAGAGTTCTCCACACGACCACGATACATCAACGCTTCAACGAAACTTCAACAAATTTGAACGATCCCTACAACATTGTTTTCTTATGATGCAGAAAAGGTCCAGAGCCTGATTCGAATCTGAGGGACAAAAACTATGTGGATGCTTGGCATGAATCTTCTTGTATTTATTACTGTTCTGGGCGCCGCCTTGTTCCTCGCACAGCCCTATTTCACCCAATACGTTGAGAGCTACGCTGTACGAACTCGGCCCCGAAAGGCGAAAGCTGAGCTTACCGCCATACAACCCCAAAACTCCGATATTCTTTTTCTGTGCAAAATTGTTGGTGAGTTTGCGCTTCGCGTATTACCTGGCATTGTCGATAAAAGAACTCAAGAACTTCTGGCCTTTGCAAATTACCGAAGCGAGGCACATCTGGCGATATACATCGGCATCCGTTTGTTGGTGGCGAGTGCATGCTTGCTTCTTTCCCTTATCGCCGCATTGGGCAGCTCAACCGGTTTACTGCTTTCCGCTCCGGCAACACTGATGGCGTGGCTGCTGCCAAATTTTTTCCTTGCTGGTAGAGCCAGGAAACGTCAGCATCAGATTTTGCGTGAACTTCCGGTTCTTATCGATTTGCTGATTGTGTGCGCTCAGGCTGGCGTTGGTCTTCTGGCTGCTATGGATAAAGTTAGCAGGGAAACATCTGACACGTGTCCTGTTTTGAGTGCGGAACTGCAACAGCTGATTCAGGAGGTAAAGGTATTTGCGAAATCTGCGGGGAGCGCATTGGCAAATATGGCGGATCGGTGCGGCGTCGATGAATTGACAAGTCTCGCCGGTGCGCTTGTAGCTGCAGAGCAGAAGGGTGCGGACATATCTTTTCCGCTTAAACAGCAGGCTGCTGCGATCCGAGACAGGCTGAAAAGAAAGAAGGAAGAAGAGGCTGCCAAAGTTCCGGTGAAAATGGTGCCTGTGATCATGCTGTTCGTAATGCCATTAATTCTGGCGCCAATGCTTGGTCCGGCCATAGTGACTATTGTTGACGCTATGCAGCCGATTATCGGCGTTGATCCTGATGCTGCTCGAGAACATGCTCATCGCCGTTAGTCCCACTCTTCAATTTGTAGCCAACACCATGAACGGTGACAATGATCGGATCCTCGTTGGATGAACCCAACTTGCTGCGCAGTCGTGTAATGTAAGATCGGATCGTTTCGGGAGACGAATCTGACGTCGACGACCAGACTCTTTGTATCAATGCCTCCGCACTGAAGACCTGCCCTGGGTGTCGAAGAAAGAATTCGAGAAGAGCAAATTCTTTTGGCAGCAGAGACACCTCGACACCATTGCTAGTGACCCGATGTTCTTTGAGATAGAGTGAAATTTCGTCATGAGTTAGCACATTGTTTTGAGAAGATTGACCTGTGCCCCGCTTGAGCATAGCCTTAACTCGCAATACTAGTTCTCTGAAATGAAAGGGCTTCGTCAGGTAGTCGTCTGCGCCTGCTTCGAAGCCGATTTCCTTGTCATCGATTGTTCTATTGCCGGTCAACATCAAGATCGGAGTGTCTCCGCCGTGCTGCCGAAATGTTCTGCACACATCAATGCCACTCAATCCCGGTAAATTCAGATCAAGAATGATCAAGTCATATTGATACAAGCGCAGTTGGTTGAGAGCGTCCGGCCCGGTTGCGACGCAGTCAACGAGACATTCATTAGCGCTAAGCGCATCGCGTATGAGCTCCGACAATTCTGCGTGATCTTCAACCACGAGAACCTTAGCCATCACCGCACCTCTTGGTGCGCTAATTTCAAAACTGAGTTCTGTGAGACTGGTGGCAGTTTGAACCAAAAGCAACAACCGTTCCCTTCAATGGAATCTACTCCGATTTCTCCGTCGTGACTGGTGACAATTGCTTTGCAAATAGCCAGTCCCAGACCAATACCTCGTTCATTGTCAGCGTCGGCTTTTTCAACTTGTCGAAAGCGATCAAAGATTTTTTCGCGCATATTCGGTGCTATGCCGCGGCCCTGATCCGTAACTCTGACTTCGACTTGTCCGCTCTCTGTCACTGACGTGGCAATGCTAACTGTGCTGCCATCCGAAGAAAATTTTATGGCATTGGAAAGCAGGTTGACGATAACTTGGATAAGTCTTTCCTCGTCCGCCATCACGACTAAATCTGTTTCTGTGCATTGAATCACGATCTTCTTATATAAAGCGAACCCTTGAATGCTCTCCGATGATCGTTGAATTGCTGATTGCAGTCGGGTTGGTTTCAAATCTAGCGGAAGTTTCTTCGATTCCAACCTTTCAATATCCAGCAATTCATTCGCCAAATTGCTAAGGCGTTCAATGCTTTCCTCCGCCACTTTGGCTTTGTTCACGCCAGACTCGGAGATGATTCCATAGACTCCATCAGCTATAAGTGTCAGCGTTCCTTGGACGGCACTTAACGGCGTCCTCAAATCATGACTAATCATGGCAACGAAATCTTTTTTTAGCTGCTCGATCTTTTCTCTTTCTGCCCTCGCCGCAGTGATTGTTTTTGCCATGCTGCGAAACACAGTATCGAGATGCGCAATCTCGTCATCTCCTTCGATCGGCTGCAAGAGTTCTTTCTGTTGCGCCAATCGTTCAGAGTTAGCCACCAGCACTGACAATCGACGCACGACATTTTGACTGAAATACAGAACTAACAATGGGCAAACGACAATGTTGGCCGCAAGGAGCCAAGCGAGGAATTGTTGAACGGAGCGATCGTGTTGCTTCGCCGTCTCTGAATCAAGGGGCAACAATTGCGCGTGGTTCTCTGCAAGCGTCCTCAGATTTTCAATAGAAATTTCAAGATCTGTTTGCAGCGCTGATTCAGAATCATTCATTGCCGCTGTTTTCGCATCCGGACGATCAATTATTGTTTGTTGGGATCTGTCTATTAATGCAAGTGTATTCTTCGCTGCTGGCACAATATCTTTGAGCTGTTGCTCGTATTGCGCGTTCTTTCCGATCAGTTCCGTCAGGCTTTTAAAATCACTGCGCACTTGAATTGCTCCCAGATCCAAGTGGCTTCTCAGGTGTTGGTTCTTCAAATAGTAGATCTTGATCAAGTCACTTCTATACTCAATGCAATCGCTGACTAGTTTGTTGATTGAGGATGAGGCAATCGCGCTCCTCTCTATACTTTTGCGCATTTGTAGTGACTGTTGCAGCGCCGAATTAAGTCCCATCGTCATTATCAAACCGAAGACCAACGGTACTGACACGAGAATCAGTCCGCTATGAATCAATTTCAGCTTGGGTTTTGGCAGGTTCATTTTGCCATTATGGCATTGATGTCTAAGATCGGGACCTCAGCCAAGCATACAGAGGTGCGTTTCAACGAAAATTCAACAAATCTGCAATGTCCTTTCAACAACTGTCGTCGCCCGTGTAAGGGGAGCGGCTGTTGTGCGAATTTATATGCCACCTTGTGGAAACATGCACAATATACCTCCCCAAAACATCTTTCGACGAGAAAGCACCACTCCGCTGTCATGGCATCGTCGTCCTCTGAAAATACGGATACGCACGAGGTTTGTTTCAAAAGCCTGGGAAAAGTTGCACCATTAGGAAGCAGTGCTGCGGCACTTCTAGTTGCCCAGTAGACAATAACAGCCGATGTTAGATTTTCGATTACTAAATCTTCAACTGCTCTAAACAATGGAGACATTGTTTTCAATTGAACAACGCAATTTGGGAATTCGAAGGGGTGACCATCCATACCGTGCCGATTTGTCGCGGGCCAGTACCCGAGTATTTTTAGAAAGTCGACTTCGCTGGTTATTTCTTTGGAGCGCTGCATCCGTGCAGTCTCCAATCTCTCGACTTCGCCCAAATCAACTGCACGCCAGACTGGAAGCAACTTCTGATATGCAGCCGTCACTTTTGTCTGTTCCATAGTTCCATGGCATCGAAATTCTAAAGTCATCGTGCTATCAAATCACACTTAGCTATTAGCATTTACTTTTCCACGCTTTTTCTTGCAGAGTCAGCGCGATTAGGATCTGACTCTGCTGGTACGGATCCTTCAGTTGTTCAGACGGGGATCTGCTTTCGGATACTATTCCTAAGATACAACATCAGGCACGGCTGGAAAATATGCCGACGAGATAGTATTACTTGAGGGGAATGACCGTGACACACATGAAAATGAGAAAGCGTTTTGATTGGACGGTGCTAGTATCCGCATTGGCATTCTCATTTGCTCAACCATCCTGCATTGCTCAAAACAAGAGCGTTGACATTGAAAGAAAGGAGCATGTGGCGCTTAATCTCGAATTATTTGGTGCCAAATAATTCGCTTTGACGCAGATGTAATGAACGAAATAAAACCATGCGCCGAGAGCATCCGTACGTCCCTGAAATCGATTGAGTGGTCAAAGTAATGACGCCAAATGTTTTGCTTCGCGATGTCACTGTAGAAGACTTGCCAATGTTCTTTGAACATCAACTCGAGCCGGACGCGCAATACATGGCCGCCTTTACTCCGAAAGGGAAGGAGGATTTCACCGCGCACTGGACAAAGATTCTAAATAACGACGAGATCATCAAACAGACCATACTGATCGACGTACACGTAGTCGGTAACATCGTCTGCTTCGAGCAATTCGGTGTACGCGAAATCGGTTATTGGATTGATAAGAAGTACTGGGGACAGGGTATTGCAACCAAGGCGCTGTCATTGTTTTTGCTCAAGGTTACCGAACGACCGCTATTCGCTCATGTGGCTAAGCGCAATGTCGGTTCGCTAAAGGTCCTGCAAAAATGCGGTTTTGAGATGTCCGGTGAAGACTTGAGTATCCCCAATGAACTCGGCGAGTCAGTCGAAGAATTTGTTTTGAAATTCAGGTAAGAGCGACACCTATCGCTTGTTCTTTTTGCGAGTCGGTTCTAACTTGTGGTAAGTGCCATCCGCAGTAACATTATGCCCGAACCCGCAATCGCTACTTTCCGACTGCGTTACGTTGATTAGACCAGGGCTAACAAATTTGATCGTGATCTTACAGGGTCCATATTCATTGTTATTGTAGACGGCGGTATCACCGACAATAACTGCTTGACCGCTGAGGCCGCCCATATTCGGGCAGAGCTGTCCACTCGCGTTAAACTGGGGATAATACAAGTCAAAAGAGACATCGAGTTTGTTGTGCCCCGTGGCCTGAATCTCAATGGTATTGCATAGTCCGCCGCCACGTCTTCCAAATGAATGAATGAATGTTCCATTTACTTCAGCAGATGTGACTGCGGCTCGACCTTTTGCTGGCGCCGCTTCGGCGTTTAAAGTGATCAGATTTGGGCATGATCCAGACATCGCCAGAATCAGCAAGATTGATTGCCTTGCAAGTAGGCTTCCTCTTTGGGCTCGGCTGGAAATCAATTTCATCTATCCTCTATATTTAGTGTATTGACAGCGACTGTATTGCCCGCGAAGTTGTTAGACACCAAATGCGGTGCAAAGGATCTTCTCGTCAGTTCAATTCGCCAATTGCTTCCTCGACTGCCTCAAGCAGGCTGCCGGATGAAATCAATTGCTCGGCAAATTTGATGTCTACACTTAAATCGCGGTCTTGGGCGAGGTGCGAAATGTGCTTGCGGACAAAGTCATGAGCGACCTTGATTCCTGTTCCTGGATTCATACCAGCGGTGTCATGGCAAAAGGTAGGCATGTCGCTGTCGTCAGTAGTCACATAGGCGCTCGTTCTCAAATCCAGTCCCTGACAGGCGCACAGCAGCTCAATAGCTAGCACGTGACGCAAGTTTTTCATAATTTCGCGCGCCTTTCTGGCGCCAATGGTGCCCATAGAAACATGGTCTTCTTGATTGGCTGACGTCGGAATCGAGTCAACGCTGGCGGGATGAGCTAAAGATTTGTTCTCGGAAACCAACGCCGCTGCCGTGTATTGAGCAACCATAAAACCGGAGTTCAAGCCGCCCCGACGCGTCAAGAAAGCAGGCAATCCGTTAGACAATGCCGGGTTGACCAACCGCTCCGTTCGTCTTTCAGAAATGTTTGCCAATTCAGCCAAGGCGATTGCCACGTAATCCATTATCAATGCAACTGGCTGACCATGGAAGTTTCCGCCTGAAAGGACACAATCTTCAAAGACAAGAGGATTGTCGGTGGCGGAATTAATTTCAATTTCAAGGACGCTGCGTGCGTGCGCAAAAGCTGTCCTAGACGCCCCATGAACTTGCGGCATGCACCGTAAAGAATAGGCATCTTGCACCATCGGACAATCCGCATGACTCTCCATCAATTGCGAGTCTTGCAAAAGTTTGCGCAGATTGGCAGCTGAGGCTAGTTGCCCAGGATGCGGTCTGGTGTTGTGGATCAATTCTGAAAATGCCTTCCGCGATCCAAGCTGCGCCTCAAGCGACATTGCGCCAATAATGTCGGCAAGCTTGGCCAGTCTTTCCGCCTCTAGAACCACTAAACTGCCGATTGCTGCCATTACCTGCGTGCCATTCGTAAGCGCCAAGCCTTCCTTCGCTTGAAGCGTTACGGCAATCAAATTGCGACTCGCGAGCGCTTCCAGACCAGGAAGCACCACGCCGTTCACTTCTGCTTCACCCTCGCCGATCAACACTAGCGCCAAGTGAGCCAATGGAGCTAGATCTCCGCTCGCCCCGACCGACCCTTTCTCGGGTATGCAAGGGTGAATGCCAGTATTCAGTAACGACACGAGCAGTTCGACGACTTCAGTTCGAATGCCGGAAAATCCTTTCGCCAGTGCGTTGGCGCGCAGTGCCACTGTCGCTCGGACGATTTCCCTATCCAGCAGACGCCCGACTCCGCAGGCGTGACTGAACAGGAAGTTTTTTTGCATCGTGATGCTATCTTCAGGTGCGATGTAAACGTCTTTGAATTTGCCAAACCCTGTGGTGATGCCGTATACAACCTGCCTGCTCTCTAGCATCTGCTCAACTACGGCTCGACTCTTTTGGAGCTGACCAATGGCTTTGTCAGAAAGCGCTACGGTGGTTCGATTTTTGGCAATCGCTTCCAGGTCTTCTAGCGATAATTTGTAGCCGTCAAGAAGAACGGAGCTTGTGCTTTTCCCACGTGTGGCAGACTGAGTCGACATGATTACCTCGTTCTGCGGCTGAGAAACGCCGCCGCATACCTTGCTGCAGCCTCGGCCGGTGATAGGCCATAGCATAATCTGAATCGGGCCTGGACTGGCGTTCTTGACATCGGAAACAATGGCGGGCAGCCGTCGTCTGTTAACTAATCTGGGTTACCAAATTGTTGCGGAATGAACACTTGTTCGCGGACTTTCTGAGACCGGTAAAACCTAGTAAAAACCAGGGTTCTGCGGCACTTGACGCGTGGTAAGATGGCTTTGTTACAGTGAGAAATAGCATTCATGACTTCCTACCAATGATCCGATGCTTCGAAATGAGTAATCTTTATCTCTGACCTGCGACTTGATGTGACATGAAGGGTAAAAACCAAAATTTGCTGGCTCGATCAATTGGACTGACAATACGCGTTGCAGTCTTTTTGACAGTAATGCACGGCGTTGGCCCAGCCTTCGCTGCTGATGCCGATCCCGCGGATCCAAGTGTGCCCAAGCTAGAGCAGAAGTTTTTCGAACATACATATCCCAAAGACCCACTGCCACAGCGTCTCGAGCGCATAGAGAAGATGGTTTTTGGTGAGTCCAAAACTGGCGGCGACAATGAGCGTTTAGCTAAGCTTATTCAAGCTGTTCCGACTCTCAACAGCGTCCCCGACTCATCTCCTGCCAGCACAGCCTCAAATCCATCTGACGCTCGTGATGTGCCAATGGCGCCACCTAGCAAGTCGCGCCAACCCCAATCAACCGCTCGTGCCCCTGAGGAAAATATCTCAGGCACGAAATATCCTCAAGTATCGGCGATGGAGCAGAAGCTTCTCGGTAAAGACTTCGCAACGGAGCCTGTAGATCAGCGTTTGGCCAGGTTGGAGCAAAAGGTTTTTGGCAAAGCATCAGGCGCTACAGACTTAAGTGAACGTGTTGATGCCCTCAAACAAAGAACAGGCGTTGATATAACCAAGCAAGCACCTCTTGGGGCTGATTGGGCAGATGATGATGACACCTTTATGCAGCCACCAACGGCCCGAAACAGATCCACATCACCCCCTGTTGCTAGTTCTGGCGCAGATGGACGGAGCTTTAGCGGGCGAGATTTGCGCAGTGATTTGAACAGCGCCTTTAATCGCTCCTCACCAACATCAGCAAACTCAGACGATCAAGACGTGCCGTTCAACGGCAGCGGTGCTTATGGCGGTCGACGTGGCTCCGCAAGCAGCAGTTCAGCAGGTGCCAGCGGCGCTTACGGCTTCGGTGGCAGTTCGACCAGTTCTTCTGGTGCGACAGGTTCTTATGGATTCGGTGGTGGCGGAAGTGGTTATCAACGCAGCGCTCCTCGAACATCGTATCAATCTGCACCACCTGCGATGGCTGATACTTCTTCCGGCATGGGATTGAACCAACAGGTCGCGGCGCTCGAACAAGAAGTGCTGAGCAAAACATATCCTAAAGATCCACTGCCCTTGCGGGTTAATCGCCTCGAAGACAATATCATTCCAAAAGAAAAGCTTTCATGGCAAGACAAACCACTGCCGGATCGCGTCAATCATCTCGTCAGCATCATTCCTATTTCTGCTCCTAGCGTTGTCAGAAACCAACGTGTTGCCCAAACTCCTGATGTAGATCCCGATTTCCCTGAGATGGCTGGCGCTGCCAACATGCCGAAACCTGCACCCCAGCGGACGGGTGGGCTATCAAAGATCATCAATTCGTTAGGTAACATGCTTGGTGGTGGTGGTTATGGTTCCGGATATGGAATGTCCGGCAACCTGATGACCGATCCCCAAACAGGTTTATTGATGGATCCAAACTCTGGCAATCTAATAGATCCATCCAGCGGCATGGTGATTGGGCGAAGAGTAGTGCAACCTAACTATGGCTACAATCCTTACGGCGGCAGCATGGGTGGTATGGGCGGTATGGGTGGAATGAATTCGTTCGGCAACGGATTCTCTCCTTACGGCAGTTCCTTTGGTGGCGGCGGTAGTGGCATGCGTTTCGGAGTCGGAGGCGGTCGCGTCGGCGGAATGTGGCCTTAAGTTCGGCAGCCTATCAGGATTTATCAATATGATTCTTTTACTTGGTGCTACGGGCTTGCTCGGCGGCCAGGTGTTGAGAAGATTGATCGATCGAAAGTATCCAACCAAGTTATTTATCCGCGGGTCTAGCGATTGGAAGGATGCTTCAATTCAGAATTTGCGCCATCGCGGCGTTGACATGACGATCGCTGATGTTACCGACAAAGAGGCTGTTCTTGCCGCACTCGTAGATTGCACAGTGGTGATTAATGTCGTTGGTTCAATGCGACCGAACCGAAATGTAGACCTTCACGAATTGCATGTCACCGCAGTGCAAAATCTGGTGCTTGCTGCTCAAAGAAGAGGTGTGCAGCGCTTTATCCACATCAGCTGTTTGGGCGCTTCCAATAACTCTTCAAGCGAATACTTCCGCACAAAGTGGGAGTCGGAGAAGGCCGTCAAAGATGCTGATCACTATTGGACGATATTCAGACCGTCCTACATGTTTGGTGAGAAATTCCCTTTCCTCGATGCGCTTATGCCGCTGGTCAAATTCCGAATGTGTATGCCTGTGTTAGGAAGTGGGATGAACCAAATTCAACCGATTTGGGTAGACAATGTCGCCGATTGCGTTGTTGATAGCATCTACCGCAAGGATTGCGTTGCTCAAACTTACGATCTGGCAGGTCCTGAGACATACAACATGCTCAAGTTCATGGAGAAGGTCAGAAAAGAACTTGGCATCGTCGGACCGACCCTGAACATTCCCACGTCCACCGTTGCCACAGCTTCCGCCGCTCTCACCAAGCTAGTGCCGGGTTCAGCCATTAGCGCGGAGGTTGTAAACCTGATCATGGCGAATTCTTTTACCGAATGCAACGCAGTCGCCTCAAGCTTCTCTACCCAGCTCTTATCGCTCGATGAGCTGTTTCCGACGATCATGAATACCTATTAAGAGCAACACATCTAGCTGGATTGTGCTATTTTTTTGGTCTGTGATTCTCACTGCTTGAGGTGTCTGATGATTCGACTCGGCAAACCGGTTCAACTTTATGAGTGGGGCATTGGTACAAATACTCTCAACCAAATTTGGACGCTTTGCGGCAAAGGTACTTTGTTGGCGGGACCCAAGATTAAAATGGGCGCCAGTGAAATTGCTGTTCAAATCGATGGGCAGTTCGAGAAAAAGAACCCTAAGGACGACAGCATCAAGATTATGCAGCAGGGTGAGGGCATGACCCCGACCTCCGATAAATGGGGCGAAGTGGCAATGGGACGGCTTAAATCGGTGTCCACAACTGGACCAAAGATCGTCACCGTTGAAGTTAAATCGGCTATCAAAATCGGTAAGGGAACGAACGTTAGACCCGGAAAGCCTGTTAGCCCTTAGTTTCGGGCGCATGCTCATGAGCTGAGCGATGTTCTGCGAAAGTTGATTCAGAGGCACTGGTCACAGATGAGACGGCCTCTTTTTGAACTACCTTCATAAACATGGATACTATCGGTTGAGGAACCATTCCTGGCTCAACTTCAATCGCGTAAGTAACTTTGCAGTGTTCGCTGTCTTTGGTCGGTTCAAGGCTCCATTCGCCTTCGACAGATTTGAAATTGCCGTCGAGGAGCCGCCATTTCAGCGTTCCTGGACCTTTAGCTAAATCATTAATCGTGTGCTGGCACGGTTTAATAAATAGCTGCGATTTCATAATGCTTTCAATAAAAACCAAATCGCCTTCTCGTTTTGTCACCCGGCAAGACTTAATCCGCTTAAACAGCTCTGGATATTTAGGGAAGTTGGTCAAAGTTTGCCAGACCACTTCTCGAGGTGCGGCAACTTCAAAACAAGTGACAGCGCGAGCTAAGTGCTTCTTCTTTGCCTCGCTCGAATCTCCACCGGTTTGTTGAATTGATTCAATTTTGACGGAAGCTTTGGTTTCTTTGGCTAAACAAAAATCCGTCCCTGAAAGGGCGACGGAGGCGAATAGGCAAAGGGCAGCCTTACTGATGGAATGACCTTGATGTAAGTTCAAGACAGAATCCTAGAAGACGAACCAGTGTGTGAATGGGGTTAACTCAGATGAAAGCGCAACTCTTCCAACAAGTACCCGATCTTTATCTTGTCCCGACAGTTCTTGTACCCTGCCGTTCGAGTCAATGATAGCAGAGGGTCCCGTATTGGCTCCAAAAACAAAATATCGGCCGTTCTCTACGGCGCGAAAAACAGAAAAAGCAATCATTTGTTGACCGATAGTGGATTGGTGAAACCAAGCCAGGTCGCTGATGTTCACCAAAAGCTGACCACCTTTGCGAACGCTCGATGCGCATAATTCAGGTGATAAAGTTTCGAAACATATTAACGGAGCGACCCTGGCGCAGTTTAATTGAAGCGCCACCGCTTCCTTGCCCGAGCCGAAACCGCCGCCTGCTGGCGTGTTTGTTAAGCGCAAGATCCACTCAGGCATTAGGCGAGCTAATTCAGGAGTGTACTCACCGAAAGGTACCAAGTATCTTTTGTGGTAAATCTCAGTAAGTACGAGACCACCACTGGTAATACCATAGGCTGAATTGTACGGTGTTCGGTCCAAATCGTGATCCATCGATCCGACCACCATATCCACACCGTGACCCTTGGCGAAAGCGGCTAGACTAGCTAAAGTACCCGGTTCGTCTCCAAGATAAGTCGGCAATGCACTCTCTGTCCAAACCACCAAACCTTTTGGACATTGAGCCAGCATCGCCATGTAGTGAGTAAGCAGTTCAGCCAAACTATATCTATGCTTGGTTCTCTCCATCTCAATGTTGATGTTTCCTTGTAATACGGAAACTGTTAAGTCTGGCGCTAGTCTGGTGTTGGATGCTTTATAGAAGCCAAAACCCAGGGCGCTGGTTAGAATACAAGCTACGGCCAGAAGCTGATAAAAAGCGACCCCCTTGCTTTCGGCAAGCAAAGATTTGCTGCGCAGTTTCTTCCAAGCTGTGGCGACAAATGTCGCTATCGTCGTGTTCGTGATTAGGATCAGAAAACCAACGCCTACCCCGCCAATTATGCTGGCGATTTGAATGAACGAAATTTGCTTGTACTGGGAATACTCGAGCATTGTCCACGGCACTCCGAGCACCGCATGAGCATTGCCAAAAAAGTTGGTGACAAGAAGCCAAACCAGAGGCACTGTAAGTAGTGCCGGCAACCTCCATTGCTTCTGAACTTTTTTCGCGAAGAAGGAGCCCGTCATCGGCAGTTTGTTTACGACAAGGGCAAATAAAGCAACGATCAATCCCTGATGCATCGAGACGATCATCCAGGCGCTGCCTGCCAGTAACCAACCCTGCCATCCATTGAAGTTGAGCCATTCCAGCGGTTGCAGTCCGAGAAACCAGTTCACATACACGAGACTGTAGGCGGTGCCAAAAACGAATCCACGCAATAGCGCTTGCCACGTTCCATGACTTGAGCTTGCTGCCAAAAGCAAAGGTACGAGTCCAAACCAAGCTATGTACCATTGCTCAAAGCCCGGAGCGGAGAGTCCCAGGATGGCTCCGCAAATGGAAAGAAGCAAAAATACTTTCGGTTCTAGGCGTGGCTTTAAAATGGAGATGGTAATTGCGTTACCGTCTCCATCCTGTCTTTCCCTGCGTTTTTTTTTCTCTCTTATGGCGGGCAGCCGACCTTCACATAAGGGTAAAAAAGAAGCGGCAGATTGCTCCGCCGCTTCCATGTTTTCTATTCAGCGGCGTCGTCGTTAGGGGCAGCCTTGTCTTTGTTGTTGAGTGGATTTTTTGTCGCCAATTCCACTCGTACCCTTCCTTCAATTTCAGCCAGCAGAGCTGGATTTGCTTCAAGGAAGTTGCGCGAGGTTTCGCGTCCTTGACCGATGCGTTCATCCTTATAGCTAAACCAGGTGCCAGACTTCTTCACGATTTCAAGCTCGGTAGCCATATCGAGAACGCAGCCGGCGGTGCTGATTCCGCGTCCGTAAATAATGTCAAACTCGGCAATTCTAAATGGTGGTGCCACTTTATTTTTGACGACTTTGACCTTAACTCGATTGCCGTATTCAGTGCCGTCCTTTTTAAGCGTCTCAATTTTACGAATATCAAGACGGATTGAAGCATAGAACTTGAGCGCGTTTCCACCGGTAGTCGTTTCGGGGTTGCCGTACATGACGCCGATTTTTTGTCTGAGCTGGTTGATGAAGATGACGATCGTATTCGTCTTGCTTACAACAGCTGTGAGCTTCCGCAGCGCCTGACTCATCAGTCGTGCTTGCAAGCCAGGCAAGCTGTCGCCCATCTCGCCTTCGATTTCTGCTTTCGGCACGAGGGCAGCAACCGAGTCGATTATGACCAGGTCAACTGCTCCTGAACGAACCAGTTGCTCGGTAATTTCGAGGGCTTGCTCACCAGTATCAGGTTGCGAGATCAAAAGCTCGTCTACGTTTACGCCAAGTGCTCTGGCATATTCCGGGTCCATAGCATGTTCAGCGTCGACAATCGCGGCGATACCGCCTAACTTCTGTACTTCTGCTGCTACGTGTTGGGCGAGCGTTGTTTTGCCGGATGATTCCGGTCCATAGATTTCGATGATTCTGCCGCGGGGCAGACCACCGACTCCCAGAGCTACATCCAGCGAAAGGGCACCGGTTGGTACCGTCTCAATACCTGTTTGTCTTGAATCGCCAAGTCTCATGATGGAGCCATCTCCATACTGTTTCTTGATCGAATCGAGCGCTAAGCCAAGTGCTTTGGTGCGTTCAGGTGAGAGCGATTTGTTTGGTTCATCTTTATGAGTGTCAACAACAGAGCCTTTTGTATCGTGTTTATCTGCCGTTGATTTTCCATTTTTCTCTTTAGTGACTAACGCCATTTATTCTTCTCCTCGTAATTAGCTAAGCGTTGGCGCCATGCCTGTGCCCGACCTTCAAACGCCAGCGAGCGTTAAGGCGAAATAAAACGCTGATTTTCGAACAATCTTGTGCAAGCTCTGTGCACATACACAGCCAGATTATAGCGGCATGCGCGGCTTACACGCGAATTAAAAGTGGCACCAGTATGTTGTGTAGTGGTTCCGCATATACCTTTTGCTACGACTCGATAGAATTGGTCCGATTTTGTTGATGTTACAAAGGCAGGGTCGAGGGTATAAAAAGGTTGCTAGCCAACATATTTTTTT
>PLXC01000101.1 GCA_003151275.1 Candidatus Melainabacteria bacterium | reverse complement strand
ATGACGGCGGCGCCAAGGGCGCTACTCCGAATGACGGCGGCGCCAAGGGCGCTACTCCGAATGACGGTGGCGCCAATCATTACTACTGGCCTGATAGCCCTCCAAATGACGGCGGTGCCAAGAGCCCTACTCCAAATAAAGGCGGTGCCAATCATTACTACTGGCCTGATGGTAGCGAGAGCGATTGACGCTGCTGTCATTCGCTACCCAGCCATAAAAAAAGTTGGGTCATCCGTGATTCGAACACGGAACCAATTGCTTAAGAGTTAATTGGGACAGGCAGAATGGGCATAATTTTCTGCTTACGAATCTACTGTTATCAGGTTACGGAATCGCTGGGTTATCAGCAGACCTAACCTGGGCAACCCCACATATGTAGTAAAATCAGGCTGGTCAGGCTCCTCTTTCGCGGCTTTCTGTGTCGAAAAAACAAGCATTTTTAGCTTCTATCTCAACTACCTTGCTAGCAGTAGCGCTTCTTAGTTTGTCTTCATGTTCTCAGACAAAATCTGGCACTGATGCAACTGTCGCTAGTACAAATGCGCCAAGCGCGGCGGGGACGAAAGGTTCAAACATCGTCGATTCCGCAGATGGACCGGTTCAAGAGGTGAAAATCGCTGTTGGACCTTTCGATATTCATCGCAAGTACCGATCAATGGAAGGTCCATATGTGAGCGAGACGCTTAGAGTTTCGGACATGCTGGCCAGCAAGCAGATCTCGGTGGGCGAATCCCAAGTCAAATTCGTAGAAAAGGGCAATAGTCCATCCATGATGGCGAGTTCCAGTCACACCGTGCCGATCAGTAATCTCACTCATTCGACAGAGCCCAAGCAACTGATTTGGGCTAAGGGTGTGAAGCTGATAGTGCTGGATGAAAACGATAAGCCATTGCCAACTGCGGAGTTTATCTGCCATTTTAATGTTGATGTCGATCCACGCAACACCGTTTTTCCTGAGGTGCATACTGGCAGCTCAAGGCTCTTTACGCTAACCCAGGGTCAAACCGATTTTCGTTTTCCGGAAGGCTATGGTGTTCCACTTTCGAGTACGGAATTCCTGCATCTGACGTTTCAAGCTGCGAATCGCACGACCTCAGAGCATCGAAGACTCAAACACCTTTGTACTCTCGACTTCATCAAAGATTCCGACCTGAAGAAGCCGCTAAAGCCGTTGTCTTGGTATACACCTTATGTGGCGGTTGTGCTGGATAAAAAATCAACCGACGAAGATTTGGGAACACATGGACCAAGTTGCATGGTCATGTCAACCGGCGAGAATGCACCAAATGCGGTACCGGGTTCAATAGTAAATGATTCCAAAGATCGCAAAATGACTGGGCACTGGAAGGTGCCGCCTGGCGTGCACCCATACACATCACCGATTTCGGAAGAACGGGACTATGGATTTGCTAGCGAAGATCGCATTGTTCATGCCGTCTGGACACACGTGCATCCTCTATGCAAACAGGTTTCGCTGATGATCTGCGATGGAGAGAAAAAGACTCCAGCCTGGACAGTGGATATTAAAACAAAAACGGATCACGGACTGGAAATCGCAAACATCGGAGACTTGTATTTTAAAGAAGGCGTTTTGCTTCCGAAAGGAAAACACTTCGAAATCGACTCAGTCTATGACAACGTCACCAAAGATACGCACGATTCAATGGTCTCGCAAGGTATATTTTTTGAAGACAATAAATTCGTCAAGCCGAATTGGGATAAGGAAGTTCAAGTTGCAGACGCCAGCAGTGGATCGACAACAGAAGACTATAACGGTACGGACCGATACAGCCTGTTTGAGGCGCACAACGACGGACCATTGCTGACTCAACCGAAAGAGTTAGAAATAACAACTTCAGTTGGTAAATTGCATATGGTGCTCGACCCCACGATTGCTCCTCAACATGCGACTCAAATGTACAAGCTCTTTAAAGCTGGAGCGTTTGATGACACTGTCATGTTGGTCTATCAGCCAAACTACATCTTCCAAACTGGCTCCATTGATCTAAAGCACAATACGAAGAAACCGGTCTCAATGGAGATGACTGATATGCTTCGTCGTCTGCCGTTGGAAACTGCGGCTCATGAACAGGGAAGGGGCTTACATCAAAAATGGGCGCTGACGATGGCCCGTTCTCACGCTGAAGACTCAGCTGTCAGCTCGTTCTCTATCCTCTTAAATGACGCGCCCCACCTCAACCACAAGTACACCGTATTTGGTCGGCTGCTACCAGATGCGATCACACTTGCCACCATGAAAAAGATGATCGCGACGTGGGAGAAATCGCATGCTTATATAATCAGCGCCAAAGACATGGGCACCCAGAATCCAATCACAGAAGACATGAGTAAATTGGCATCTTCCGCGATAGAGTCACTGTCGGGTGTAAGCGGTGCTAAGCAATCGTGCAAAGACGAACTGTATTGTGGAATCAAACCAACAACGGCGCCGACTGTAGTTGCAACGGCTTCGACTGTAGTTGCGAAGAAGACTCCGATTGACGAAACATATCCGCTATTCAATAAGAAGTCGGATGGTCCATTGTTGTCTGCCGCCAAGACAGTGGAAATGAAAACCTCTGCCGGTAACATTCACATGCTTTTGGATCCAGCCCTGGCCCCCGTTAACGCTACGCAGATGTACAGATTGTTTAAAGCCGGCGCTTTTGACGGAACGAGCATCGTCAGGTACGAACCGAATTTTGTCTTGCAGACTGCTCTAGCTGAAACCAAGGAAGATAGAAACGGAAGACTGTCTGCGCACGTAACATCGATGCTTAGACGCCTGCCGTTAGAGACTGAGGCTCAGAAGTCGGGCAAAGCATTGCACAAGAAGTGGGTTTTATCCATGGCACATGGAGATGACCCTAATTCAGCAGTGACTTCATTTTCTATCCTGCTCGGCAATGCGCCACACTTAGATAATAAATTCACGATCTTTGGACACGCACTCAGCGATCCTGAAACAACCAAAACCCTGGAAAAGATCGAAGCAGAGTGGACAAAGAAGCATCCATACATTCTAAGCGTCAGCGACGATCACGCTTCGATTGCATCAGCCTCTTCTCCACGTTAGAACCCGTAATATTGGGCAAGTCTTACAAACGGTTTTACGATGCGGTTTTACGATGCGGTTTTACGGTGAACTTTTCGGTTTGAAGCCTGCTTTTTTCAGAGCGCTATTCAAATACTGATCGTTTTTCATCATGCTCCAAACGAAGCCGCTGCGATAATTCTCTGTCATCAAAAGAATTGGACCCTGGTCGATTCCTAGCGTTTCTTTGTCGACCCAACCAGACGGTTTGGTGCCATCAAAAGTAGGATTGAACGCATCCTGAAATCCTAGTGGTCCCATAATTTCGGGACGATCGAGATACCAGTGTTTGAGCGTCGGCATGACCAGTTCGGGAGCGAACGGTAGAGACGCAGCCGCCGCAGTTGGTGCTATGGTGCCATCATCGGGTGCATTCGGAAAACCACGGGCGATGTAACTTGTGAATGCAATCGGCTTGCCATCTATGACTTTGACAACATCGCCAGGTCCGTCAGAGGCAGTCAACCCCCAATCCAAAGCGCTATAGCCCTTCCAGTTCATCGGATTTGCAATTGCGTATTGATGCTGGGCGATCGCAGCACGTCTGGAATTTTCAAAATAATCAAAACCCAACTTTTGATTGGTGGCATCATTGATACCACGATAATCCATCCACACTTGCGTGTATTGATGTCCGAACAGCGGTCCGAACTCCAAACTCTTCTGTCCATTCATTTCCACAACTTTGCTGGTGGACATGAACTTGTCCCAAGCCGTTCCCGGAAGCGGATGAGTCGGCGAACCCATAGCGAGCAGCAGTAAAATTTGGGCTTCATTGTAAGCTTGCCAATCCGATGAAATGAACCCGTGCTCTGGCGTCCACCCCATCGACAAACGCCCTTCGGCATTGACCGCCCACGGCCAATCAACGCGTTTATAGAGATTATCGGCCAGGTCTCTGATTTGAACTTCTTTCGGACTGCTTCCATCGTAGTAATTTTTCGCGAACAGAACACCGCCCATCAACAGCGCTGTGTCGACAGTTGAGAGTTCGCTATCTCCTCGACGCAATCCAGTTTTGGGGTCAAGAAAGTGATAGAAAAATCCGTGGTCGCCAGAAACTCCAGTTGCCTCACTGCTCTGTGGAGTACTGGACAGATTCTTCAATACTTTCAAGGTGTAATCTGTGGCTTCTTCACGACTGATCCAGCCGCGACTGGCGGCGACGGGATGAGCGGTTAACGAGAAGCCGACCGCGGCTATGCTGGCTGGTGAAGCGTCTGTGGATCGGTCTTTCGTCAGCCCTGTAGTTGGATCGCTTTCCCGTTTGAAATACTCAAAGTGTGCTTTTTGAATATCATCAAGCATCTGCTTTTCTGCGGCTGTGAGCTTGGGCGCGGCATGATCTCCCTCTTGCGCCTTGGCATCATTCTTGCCGAAGAACTGACCACCTTTTTCCATAGCCAGGTGAGCGCCGTCTAAACCAGCGCCTGTGACCATGAACGAGGCAATCGAATGCATCACTTCTTCATTGGAAGCAAATCCTTTGCCAGACAAAACAGAATTACTCTCGGCGCTAACCAAACCGCCAACTGCGCCGCCAAAGGCATTGCTTCCGATTCTGACACCGATTCCCTTAAGAGATGACTGAACAGCCGAGTCGGCGAGAGGCATGTTCAGCCCAACCTCGGCGCCTGCAAGCAAACCCTTGGTTGCCAATCCCATCGCTCCAAACGTCATTGCTGAGCTTGCAGCTGAGACTCCCCGCTGCTCCCAAAAATTGCGGGTCGGATCAGCCGACGGCGTCAAGACCAGACCGTAGAGCGCTCCGGCCATAGCCATCTTCGAGGCTGGCGCGGCAAAGCGCATCGCATTTGTTAGACGTCCCGCTGTACCTGCTTCCTCAGTGCTCAAAGCGAGGCTTTCAGCAACTTTGCTTCCGAAAGGCATTTTTTCGGCCACTGCTCCGGCCTTCCCCAATAGGGCACCTGATGCCCGTTCTGTTAGGAGGAATGGAACAACCATTCCGAAACCAGACCCGATTGTTTGCGCAAACCAAGACTTACTGCCGAACTGCGTTTCTTTAGGAGCATCAAATAGCTTGGGATCCGGAAGAATTTCGCGTTCAGCTATGTGGTTGACCAGCTGAGTAACGCCATCCATGGGCGCCTGAATGGCAGAGTGCAGAAAAGATTGACCGGTAAGCTTTATCAGACTCAGCGCGTCCTCTTGCTCCGCATTCTTTGCTGGAGCCGGCGCGTCGAAACTCATACTTCACCGCGCAATGTATTGCGCTGCATGGGATTGTGGCAATCTGAAGTGGACGAGTGAATCGGCATTTAGAACCTGAGAAGTTTGGCTGCTGAATGTGCCTATGATAGGGGGGAGCCTGACGGGTGTCAGTGGTGAAAGTACGAATTTGGGAATTTGCGCTGTTATGAGGCGGTGTGAGATTCCATCGGTGAACGAAGGCAGTACGGCCGGTCACCGAAGTCAGCATTTGCTTCCCTCTGCCGACGGAAAAGCCCATTTTCTACAATTTTCCAAATTCCCCACATGACAATCGCGCGTCCTGTATTTGGTGCTAGAATTGTCGACTTCAAGTTACATGAAACGAAGAATCGGAATCCAAATCAAATGGTGTCGCGTCAGATTCTCCCAGCGCGACAATTAAAACGTAAGAAAGGAAAATTTTAAAATGAAAAGATTGACATTGGCCCTAGTAGCGGCCCTCGTTGCAGTAAATTGCATGGCTCCCCAAGTGCAGGCGAAAGGCTATAACGCTGACAACACAAAGAAAAATTCGAAAGTCGTAAACGGAGACAAACCAACCGCTCAAAACCAATCCAACGATAAATCATCGGTTGATCGCACCGCAGAATTACGCAAAGCTATCATGAAGAAGAAAGGCTTATCCTCTAACGCTCAGAACGTCAAACTGATCGACGAGAATGGAAAAATGACATTGCGTGGTCCAGTGAATAGCGCCAAAGAAAAGGACATTATCGACAGCTTGGCCAAGAACTGCTATGGCAAAAACTACGTTAACGAAATCGAAGTAGTCACCCCTAAGTAGTACGTTGACTGCGCATTTGGTGCCTGGGAAAATCTGTCACCAAAATGCGACCTGCCGACAATTCATGAAGACCAGCATTTTCTGCTGGTCTTTTGTCTATTGCGGCACCAAAAAGTGGCAAAATAATTTAGGACTCTGCTAACGGTTCATATTCGTCGCTCGTCATGCCAAATGTCCACGCTACTGCTTCTCTCGCGGTGGCAATTGACGGTGGCACTCTCAAGAAATAACTTCGATAGTCTCCGTCGGGTTCTGGAGTAGAATTAGTCACGTGCACCATAACAATATTCTCGTCATTGGGAATTTCTTTGACGTATAGAGTTCCGTATTGATCGTGATGACGGATCTCTGAGCCCGAATCCAACAGATAGCTTTGCACGCCATAGCGTTCGATCAAAACACGCCTCACTTCCACGTTGAATTCAGCGTCAATACTTTGTAGGGTTGCTTCCTGAAAAATAGCCATTTTAGGCACTCGCGATCCATGCCATGAAAAAATTTTCAGGTCGTCTTTGTATTCGATCGCTGGTCCGTCGTCTTTGTGGAGGCGGAATTCTGAGTCAACGTGTAGTTCGATCGGGCGTTCGCTCATGACGCACAATTCCTCAAAGCAAACGTAGGCGTGAGCCGAGTTGGCTAGAGCAAAAAAACAGTCCAGTTGATAATTAGCAGTGCGATCAATTTTTGCCTGAAAGTATTGGCGCGCCGCTTGGGCAATAGCCAATCTGATTAAGGAAACTGTCGCCCAATCCACTTCCAAACTCCAGGAGGTTGTACGGAGGACCGCTTCTCGCTCTCCAAGAAAGAATTGTCTGATTGTGTTCAGTTGGTCCTGAGAATTTGGGATGGAAAACCTGCTTAGTGCCCGCTCAATTTCTATATGATTGGCAAGACTGCGCACTGTTCTGGCGGGTAAGACGTCCCAGAGTGTATAAAAAAAATGGTTGAAATCTTCGCAGGATAAAGATTGCTCCAGCACTTTCCTGAGGTGATATCCGAGCTTATCTTCCATTTTCGACATGACAAATGGTTTGCCCCGAAAATCATTTTCGGTGGCTCTTTTCGTTAACAGCCATGGGTTAGGTACCCATCTAAATTCTGGGGCGGGTCGTTCCGATATTTTGTATACGAGTGTCATCGCTGCCTCTGCTTCGGCATGGTCTATTCTTTCAGTCGAAATAAACTGTTCCAAGATGCAACGGCGCTGCTCCTGCAAATAGAGCTGCAGTTGTTGAACATTCAGTTCACGGTTCTCTTTGTTCATTTAGGTAACCGACTTGGTTTTTATCTTATTCCCAAAAACAGGAGGCGCTCAGCGGCACCCGGTCGCCTGCCTGAGTTTAGCGGTTTGCGGTTTGCAAGATGAAACTGAGATATTTTCCAGCCCAAGCTTGATCGCGAAACGGGGATTCTAGTGGAAGAGTCCACTCAAATCTTGATTTAAGATATTGAAGTCGTCCATATCGTCAGTCGTCAATCGAACCGACGCTTTTGGTAGCGCCGGCATGTCTGAAAGCTTCAGAGGCACTGCTTTCAATTCCACTGGCTTCGGCTTCGGAATCAATTGTGCAGATACGCCAACCTTCACCACAGGTGGTGGCGGAACACGAACAGCTAATTTGGTTTTTTGCAAGTCAGCCTTTTTCTTGTCTGCAAGTTTCTTTGCCTGTGCTGCTAATTGTTCTTGCTGTTTAGCTTTGATAATCGCGTTAAGATCAATTTTGACAAATGTCGGTCGAGCGGCTTCCTTAGCTCTTTGTTCGCGCACCATTCTGACAAATGTTAGAGCTTTACCAAAATTCCAAGTCATCCTAAAATTCCAACCAGACACGCCTGAGCCAGGCGGAAATGCGAGCACGTATGATTTATCAAGCTCTCTGATCGCCTTCAGCAAACATTGCTGCATGGTATCATCTGCGGTGGCGGTGTAAACACAGCCACGCAAGTGACCATCTCTGTCCACGCTAAAAATTACACTGGCAATCCCAGTCTTTTCATTCTTTGCGTCTTTGAACATGTGACGAAAAACTTGAGCGTCAAAGGTTTTGCGAAACTTCCTGATCCAAAGATCCCATTCCGCAGAATTTTCCGGTGCCTGACTAAATCGAACAACTCCCGAACTGTGACTCTGGCTCCTCGGATTTAGCGACCTGCTATCTTCGGCAAGCCCCAACATTTCTCCCATCGGTATAACGTCCGGCTCACCACTGCCATTATCCCGAGTTGTAGAGGGCTTTTTACCAATACCAACCAGGTTCGATTGTTTTCGGATCCATCGCCTGGTGTCTTTCCAAGCATCACCAACCGGTTGCATGAGGTCCGGCATTGACGGAAAACTTGGAGTGACGATGGGTTTTGGGGCAGTCGGGGCAGGCGCAGGCGGCTGGAAAAAACTTAAAACCGAAGAGAACCAATTTTGGGGAGCTGGTGCAGTCGTTTTCGCAGAGGGAGCCGGCGGAACAACCACATCTTCTTCAAAGCCAGCGTGCAATGCCTGTTTTGCCAAAGTCTGCGTAACTCCAGCAGGAAGCAGCTTAGCCGCCATCTCCAATTCGCTTATAGCATTGGCATCGGCTCCCGCCTTTTTGAGCGCGACACCCAAATAATAGTGAGCAGTTCCGTTATTCGGATTCTCTTTTAAATCCTGTAAAAACAGGGGGATAGCCCGGTCCACTTGCCCGGCATTGTAAAATTGAACAGCCTCCTTAAGCAGCTTATCCTGCTGTTCGACAGCACCGGCTTGCGCTGGCAGGGTTAAACCGATTAAAAGGAGCACTGAGAAACTGAGCCGAATATTCATTGGTAGTCCGAGCATGGTCAATCTAATAGTACCCGGATTTTTTCATGTTATCGCCTCTCATTGAGCCCCACCTGGCAGGGTGCACCGCATTTAATACCGCAAACGGATTTCTCTTATCGCGACCTTCTGCATGACTATCGTTGAAATAACGTTTTCTGCGTTTTGCACTGAAGTCATAATCCCATACCTTGTAATTAGTCCTCACTCTGGAAACCGGATCGCCCGATCCATAGGCAGGGCTGGAATTTCTCGAAAAACTTGCCGTCTGCTTATATTAAACAGAGGAAGGGTATAAGAAAGTTAGACGTTTATCCCTGAGCTGCCCTAATGCAAAAGCGTCAAGTCATATTTTTCTTAATGCTGCCGATCTTGCTGCCAATGCCCACTTTGGCTCAAGGAACGATGGAGTTTGGCGCGATTCATGCCGGTGCGATCGGACTTGGCGCCGGTCTTGCCGCTAGCAGAAGTCATGGACAGGTTATTCGTCGCTCTTACGAAGCTATGGTGCAGGCGGAACAGGCGACTCTGGCACAGACGAAAGCAATCGAACAGTATATGAAGATTGGCAGCCAGCTTGAGTCAAAGAAACGTTGGTCCGACGCGGAAAAGTCATTTACTTACGTATTAAAAGTCGTGGCGTTGAGGGATGGACCAGGCAGTATTAAGAGCGTGCCGGCGCTTCAGCACTTAGTTTCAGTCTCCAAACAGCAAGGCAAATTAGGTGAGGCAATAGACTTTCAGAAGACTGTAGTGGCCTTTACGAAATCGGCGAAAGTACCTGATCAACAGGCAGTGCTGCGGTCACAAATTGATCTGACAAATCTATTTATTTTGAAGAACGATTACACAAGCGCCGAGCCGATCTTGAGAAATACAATCACTAGCGACGCAGCCTATCAGTCATTGCCACCCGAAAAACGCCGCGTCACGTTAAATGCCTATGCAAAAGTATTGCGAAAGCTGCATAAAGACGCCGAGGCGGATGTTTTAGAAGCAGAGAACACCAAACTTTCAGCGCCAAAGGCAGATGTGGCAGCAGTTCTTGACAAACAAGCGGACCCGTCTCCCACTGTGGTGAATGCTCCGTCCACGAATGCTCCGCTAACAGAAAGTGCTCCGTCGACCGCAGGCACTCCTGTGGTTCCAAGCAAAACACTTACCGAAGCACCTAAACCTGTTGAAACAATTATGCCGCACCCCGATACGCAGCCGATTAAGGCTTCAGGAACCACTCCTCTTGAGTCGGCGACGGGACAAAAGTAAACATGGAACCGGAGCGCATTCAGGCTGCAGTTCAGCGCTCACAAAGTTACCAGACCCGGGCAAAACAACTGGTGGCTGAACTGCCACCACAATATGAATTGTTCGAAAAAGTGGGCGAAGGCGGTATGGGCTTCATTTTTAAGGCGGGGAACCGCTACACAGGCGCACTTTACGCGATCAAGGTTCTGCGCTCAGAATTCGATGAGGATCAAAAAGCCTTAGACCGATTTATGTTCGAGGCCAAAGCCGCAAGTTCGCTAAAGCATCCCCAGATATGTTGCGTGCACGACTTTGGATTGACGGTGAGCGGAATACCATATTTGGTGATGGATTGGATTGATGGCATTAGTCTCGGCCGCAAAGTTGTGCGTGACATACACACGGCGGTGCCAGAAGCGATCGAAATTTTCCAACAGACTGCCGCTGCATTAGTTCACTCGCACGAAAAAAAAGTTGTGCATCGTGACATGAAGCCTGAGAACATTATGCTCAGCCGAGATCCACAAGGTCGCACAGAAGTGCATCTGCTTGATTTTGGGATCGCCAAAATGCTCAGCGATGAAGATGTGATCGTCTCTGGCGGATTGACGCGTTCAGGTACAGTTGTTGGCACTCCGCTTTACATGAGTCCAGAACAAGCCCGCGGTATAGGTGTGGACCGGCGCTCGGATATTTACTCTCTAGGCTGCGTAATGTATTTCACGCTCACAGGTGCGCCACCATTTATTGGCAGAACAGTGATCGACACAATCACCATGCATCTCAATGCGCCGCCACCAGATATGGATCCGGCTTTGAAGATACCTGCGGACTTAAAAATGATAGTGCTGAAAGCATTGGAAAAAAGTCCAAGCGATCGATATCAATCGGTTGAAGAACTTGCCAATGATCTCAATAAACTGACCAGGGGAGTCAGTATCGAAAGACGGATGCTTGCAGGCGAGCGCAAGTCAATTCGGAAAAAATTAGTGATAATAGTCTGTTTCGTTATCGGGTTTATAGCAACATACGCAGCGTCAATTGGATTGCAAAGTTTATTGGACGCGTCTGAACCAAGCGCCACCAAATCAGTTGTTCACAATAATTCTGCGCAGAAAAATTCCGCTAAGAACAGTTCCGCCAAACATTGAAAAACATTGTTAAAAGCGACAGACTTTATTGAATCTAGGCGACGCGGATTCCGATCCACTGAACGCGGATCCTGATCCGCCAAAGAATTCACAAGATTAAAGGGTGTCTGGGCTATCGCTTCTGAAACAAGTTGCGCAGTTTTTTAGCTTTGGGCCTACTTTGAGAGCTGTTACGCACGTCATAATTGTTCGGCGACGTTACTGTTACTGGCTTCAAGCTTTGTGTGGACAGGCCAACAAAGGGCGCGTAATTCAATATATTATTTACGCTCAATCCTGCGTCGCACAATACTGCCTCAGGCGAGATTTCTTCGTACACATCGTATAAAAGCGCCGCTAAAAGCGTCTCGTCTCCGCTGAACCAGTTTTCGGACAAGGCAGTGGCTAACTCGTTCTTGCTCACCCGATTATTGTGATCAACATCGATGCGCCAAAAGATTTTCAACAACGAACGATTGAAGTCGAACTCAGAACTGAAGTTGATTGGGGCGCAATTCGGCTCGGTATATTGATTCCACTTTTCTTCGGCTTCCTGTGTCTGAAACATGGTTTCCTGTGTCCTAGATATGGGAGTCGGTTCGAACCAAGTCAGCTCCGGCGTTGCGGCTAGCGAAGTTGTTGCTGCGAGGCGCTCTTCAAACGTCGGCTGCGGCACGTCGTCAGTCAATGAGTAGGCAACTTTGGGGGAAGCGAGAACGACGGATGCGGCGGGTGACGGCACTGTAGGTGGTGCTTCTTCTTTGCTATCAGTCGAGTCGGTGTAGTAGTTATAGTTTAAATCGGCACTGAAAAATTGGTAGGTAGGAAGCTTGGAATAAGGCGCTGATTCATCTTGGTTGGACATAGCATTACTCCTGCAAATGTTGAGATCCGGAAAGCGGCCAAAACTCGCTCGAAGCTGGCTGAAACAGCGCTGACTTGAAGTATTAATTTCGGGGAGTGCATAACTTGTCCGTAGCATAAATATACGCCTTGCCTTGGCAACCTTAATCAAAATACATAAATCCTTAACGGTCCTTTCCTAAAGGTACCGAGCCCCTATTTGCGGAATCCTTGAATGTGCACAGCAAGTTGAGTTCGCCAGTCATTTAAACTGGTTCTGAAAGACAAACTATTTGCTCCGCGCAAAAGATGAGGGCGAATTGAAGAAAAGCGAAAAGAAACCCAACGCGTCTGGACTTCTGAAAACACACTTCGCCGCTGTGCAACAGGGCTGTAAAGCTCCAAGCCTTGCCTACGGCGTCACTTTCGGGAGCAAACGAATCGCCGCCAACAATAGCGCTCTGCCATTCCGCATTGCGTCCATGAGCAAGAGCTTCACTGCAGCAGCGATTTTGTTGTTGCGGGACCGGAAACTGATTCAGCTCGATCAACCAATCGCTGAAATTGTGCCGGAGCTAAAGACTCTACGTTTGCCGACAACTGATTCTCCAGAGGTGACAATCCGGCACCTCCTTACAATGTCCGCCGGTCTGGCAACTGACGATCCTTGGGCTGATCGTCACCTCGATGCTGACCACGAGTTCATGCAACAGCTGCTCAGCGCCGGCGGTTACTTTGCAGACCCAGTTGGCACTTCATTTTGCTACTCTAACTACGGTTACGCCATACTTGGTCGAGCGATTACAAATGCGGCTAGTCAACCATATCAGCAGTACATCAGCTCCGAGTTGCTGAAGCCCCTGAACATGCTCTCAACAACTTGGCGCCCACCCGCTCATTATGCTCTGCCGCATCGACTGCGCGACGGTGTCGCAGTAGACGAAGGACTGATTCCTCTTAATGATGGAGGCTTCGGTTCGATGGGGGGATTGTGGAGCACTGTTGATGATTTACTCGTCTGGGCAAACTTTCTCATGGCTGGGTTTCCGGCTCGCGATGGTCGGGACGACGGTCCACTGATTCGAGCCAGTCGACGTGAAATGCAGCAAATTTGGCGAGCAATGAAACGTGAAAATGCACCAGGAGATCCTAAACGAGAACTGCACGCAGGTTACGGCATGGGTCTGAGGGTAATCGACGATCCTAAACTTGGATGCATCATTTCGCATTCGGGCGGTTTGCCCGGTTATGGCTCAAACATGATGTGGTATCCGGATCGTCAAGTCGCAATTGTGTCGTTAGCAAATATTACCTACGCACCAATGTTCGACGCAGACTTCCACGCCAGCGATGCTTTACGTCGTGATGGGCATTTGCCTTTGCCTCGGACGCAACTGACAGCACCGCTTCAGGTGCACGCGGAAGCGCTAATTGATCTGCTCAATAATTGGGATGATCAAAAAGCTGATGCGATATTCGCCGACAATATAGTTCTCGATGAAACTTACGATCGACGCCACCAGGCATTCCAGCTTGTTTCCGATTATCCTGGCCCGTTAACGCTTGGTTCGATGACAGCATACAACGCCGCGTATGCAGACGCACTCGTGCTCGATAGCGATGGCAAGGAAGTTCTTAAGCTATCGTTCAAGCTGTCACCACAGGTGCCACCACTCATTCAGACATACGTCGTGACGAAAGTGACAAACAAGACGCCAACTATTTGACCGCTAAGCGCACTTCCATCTCATCAAGTTGTTTCAGTCGCGTATGGGCAATTTGTCCGGGCAGAAGACCGGATTTCTTTAGCTTATGGCGGTTTACCTCGCCTTGAACCTGGATTCGTAATGTATCTAACATCGTAAAGGCACTAGCCGGAATACCGATCACTGCAGCCGCAAACAAATCTTGGTTTGTAACTGTAGATGCTCGCTCAGTCTTGCTATTGAACGCTCGGTTAAAGCCTGGAATTGTAAACAGAACCCCGGTGCCGATTCTCGATGCACCTACGTACATACCCGCAGCAACGTTTTGTGTAGCAGTGGTATTAGCCTTAGCTCGTGCTTTTTGTGCGCCGAGTATTTCATCAGCGAATACCTTTTGATGCACTCCATACATCTCCGATCTAATTACTGCGGTCTCTACTTTATCTGGCGTCACGCGAGTGCTTTTGCAAAGAGTATCGAGAACATTTCTGTCTGCCTCTAATTTGGCTACAGTTGTTTGGTGTGCATCAGCAGTGGCGGGCCGCAGCCAACCTCTGTGAGCTTCGCCAACACCTTTTGCAATCACTCTGCTGATGATTGGACCAGCCATATAGACCGGTCCTGAAATATCCCACATCACACCAGCTCTTCCATTCCATCTGCGATCGTGATGATTAAGTGACAAATACGCGAAATAGGATCCAATAGCATTAAGCGTATATTTCGTGCAATCGAAGAAATACTGCGACTGCTGAAATGCCAGGATTTTCCGGGCGCCAATTTGGTAGCGCTCAAATTCCATCAAAGACTCGTCTCGCAGATCGTTCAATACCTTCCCCTCGGCATCATCCACTTCGGCACGAGCAGCAAGTGCTGATGAAGTTGCCTCCACTTTGAGGAGTGCTTCGCGTTGGGCCATTAGCCGATTGATATCAGCTTTGAGCCCCAGCACGTGTAGGCGAGCAGCTTTCGGTGCGAAACCTTTGTTTCTGGCGACAATATCATGATAGGAATTGATGCCAAATTCCATTGCAGCCGCACTGGCACCAATAATCGATCCAATCATGGGGACGATATTGGCTCTCTCTTGCACAACCCGACTGACTCTTGCGGCATGGTGTAGATGGTTGCCCCGCTCAGCTGTCGATATGATCGATCCAGTTAAACCGGTGCCAGCATTGATTTCTTGAAATGCCGCATAACGCCAGCCTTTCCATCGCCCTTGCTTGGCAACTTCCAAAGTGTAATGGAGATTGAACCTTTCAAGTTCGATTAGTTTAAGCAGAATCTGCCTGGTTAAATCGTCTGCTTGTCTTCCGGCCACAATCGGGTCACTCGAGACGCCGCCTCGCAAAATCGCGTCGCTGGGGGCATCCGCAGGAGTTGATTGAGCCAGTTTTGGTGCGTCAGTTACAACGGTGGCATCCGCAGGAGCTGATTGAGCCAGTTTGGGCGCGTCAGTTACAGCATCTGCAAGCGGATTTGGATCTAGTTTAGGAACTGTAGCAGCGGCGACAACTTGGTCAGCTTGAGTTGCTGATTCGGGTGGCGGATCTGCCGCGAAACACGGAGAACAATATTGAACGAACAGAGCGGAGGATAAAAGCAGGCTGAATATCTTGAAGTCTATGGTAGCCAATATGAGACACCTTTGAAACTAAGTATTTTCGAACGCAAACTACTCAGTGAGAACCCCTAATCGACGGAAAATCATAGGCTCCATTTGTGGGCATCTCGTGAATAGAGTCCCAGCACAGGCTACTCTTTACAAGCAACAGGATTCTGAAGAACGCCTGGAAGATGCCTTAACCTGTGCACCGGCCATGGTGATTCTAGAGAACCAATTCATTATGACCAGAAGAAATAGTTTTAAGAATTCGACTATGCGCCAACAGAAGGCGAGATCGCTTATGTACGTTTCGTCATCGATTGGCTTTCAGATTTATAGATGAAGAAGCTTGCTAACAAGAAGCCGATCGTGGGCAATAGGATTGCTAGGGCGCTGAAGCACGTTGCAATGTAGCGACTTTTCCAGCCAGCTGCCACGTCAAGACAGGCTTCGCCAGGATTCTGCGAATTGTAGTGAACCTCGACTGATGTACCAACTGGATATTTGGTTCCAAGCAATTTTTCATCAGGCATGTCGTAGAACATTTTCAGATTTTGCAAAAACTTTCTTGGTTGAGCCAAAACTAGACATGTGGATGAAAACTCATGTCCGTTGACGTTATAAGTATATAGAATGCCTTTTTCTTCAGCAGGCGGAGCGAAGGTCTTTTCTAATGCATTGGGCTGGTCCCGTGGAATCACAGGCGCCAAGGTGTTTCTGATGATTGTGCCCTCAGTCACAGGCCACTGTTGCACAGATCTAAAATAGGACAGGCCGTCCACGTAATCCCAAGCATAGAAGACTAAAACAGAGAAAAAGATCACTCCTGCGATAAGAAAGCGATACCCGGAACTCGACATAGTCTGTTCGCTGGATGGTTCGCTAGTCATGGCTTGCTGGACCTCAAATACCCTTTTTACCAATACAAGCATATCACCAAGGATGAGAGCGTCCGTAAAGCTCTTGTCTTTGGATCTTTGCCACAGCTCGCAGAGAATCAAATCAGATTGTATTCGACTTAAACTATGATCGGTGGCACCATGGTACTAACATTGGTGCCAAGTGCAGCACAATCAAATACCCCTTTATCCCATCAGGAACTATGGGTGTGCGGGCCGGATTTATGCGCTCCGGAACTATGGGTGCTCGGTCCCAGATTGTGGGCGTGCGGTCCATGTCCAAAGCGTTTCGGCAAAACAACAGCAGGTATATTAACTTGCAGGTTCAAGCAATTGCTCGCGAAAATAAAATAACAGATCCAAACAAGCTCCGCCCAACCCTGAAGTTGCGCATCCCAAACGGGCGCGATCCTTTCAGCATCCATATCGCAAGACGCGCCATAAAGAACTCATTAAGAAATATGCCCCCAAGGTTGCTCTAAAAGCCAAATTGGCTTAGCATTTGAAGTCTTGGAGGGTAAGCCAATGTCAAAAGTCGGCCACGGCAACTGCTATCAATTCGATTTGCCTGATGATTGCCTGAATGATCTCGAAACGAAACAAGTGATTGAAGCCCTCACATGGGATTTGCAAAAATTGCCACTGGGCGAAAAGTTTGTTTTGGACATAGCCATCGGGCCTGATAGTCCCAAGAAACTTTCATGGGATCAGTTTGTTGCCTCGATGAGAAAGTTTAAGCGAGCTGAGTACGAAAAAGAAACGGATACAATCACCGAAAGGGACGCAATTGAGTTTTTGCGGGAGCACTTTGCTGACCTATTAACTCTGCCTAGACCGGGATTGCGACGAATTAAATAACAGCTTGCGTGCTATCTTGAGTGTCCGTCTTTTACATAAATGGGGCTTTTATGAGCGCTGATGTTCTACGTCAAGCATTTGGCAGACTGCCGGATGGTCGTGAATCCGAACTCTACATTCTAAAAAACAAAAACGGAGCTCAGGCGAAAGTCACTAACTACGGTGCCACTTTAGCGGAATTGTGGGTGCCCGACAAGTTTGGAAAACTGGCCAACATCGTAATTGGTTTCGATAATTTACAAGACTATCTTGACTGTAAGTGCTATTACGGAGGTACGATTGGACGTTATGCAAATCGCGTTGCCTCAGGCACTTTCCGGATTGATGGAATCGAATACCACCTGCCGATTAATAACAAGACGTGCACCCTGCATGGTGGCATTGTAGGTTTTGACAAAGTCTTGTGGGTCTGTAATCAATCTGATGCACAAGCAGTCGTTTGCAGACACGTCAGCAAGCATATGGAGGAAGGATTTCCCGGTAATTTGACTGTCGACGTCACGTACAAATTGACTGACGAAAACAAACTCGAAATCCACTTTCATGCCACCACTGACCGCCCAACCATCGTGAACATGACTAATCATGCTTATTTCAACCTAAAGGGAATGGGAGTCGGAACGATCTTGGACCATGAATTAATGATAGACGCTGATCGTTATGTCCCCGTCGATGCAGCACTAATCCCCACAGGGGAGTTGACCGAAGTAACTGGAACACCTTTCGACTTCAGGAAGATTCACACAATCGGCGAACGTGTGAAAGAAGCTGGTGGTTACGACCACAATTTCTGCTTTCGCGATATGTCCGATGTGAACGCAGTGAAGGCGGAGGTGCGCGCTGGCGGCAGAAGATTGCGTCTGTATGCCACTCAACCAGGACTGCAAATTTTTACAAGTCAATCGTTCCATGAGCTGGGTGACAAAAGTCCATACTATGACTACAGCGGTTTCACGCTTGAGACGCAGCATTATCCTGATTCGATCAATCAGACTAATTTTCCTGGCGACACGATACTCAGGCCAGGAGACGAATATTCTGAGCACTTGATACTGGATTTTTCTCCCGAAGATAAGATTTAGCGTGCCGATGCGGATCGAAGATGCCGCTATTACTGCGGATCCAAGACAGTTGCATCCAGGCGAGCCGCTACGACATTTAGCAATTTCATAGGTTCAGTCACTCTCAGATAGCTATCAATCGCCTGCTGCATTCGAAGGCAAGCCCAAGCCAAATTGCGTTGGGCAAGCGGAAATATGTAGCGCCGCTGGCGAACATCGCTAATCACATTACATGGCGTCTGCTGTACCACCTGGCTTTGCAAATAGCGCCCGATTTCTCTTTTGATACAAGTTCTCAAGACTATTTAACTCTGATTGGCTTTTGGAGTCGGGATACTGTGTTCTTAGAGTGTCAATGAACTCCTTATTCAATTGGTCCAATTGTTTCATCTGTGTCTCTGTTGGTGCCGAGCCGGTCGAATCATTTTGGGCCTTCATTGCCGTAAACTGATCCTTCAACGCCTTTTCGGCAGCCGTGGCCGTCGGACTCGCTGCAACTGCGCTGTCCCAACCATGGGTTTGGCCATCTTTCCCAATTGGCCCGCCTGCCGGCTGTTCCTTCCCTTCATCTAGCTTCCTGTAATCTTTAATTTCCTGATCGGAAAGTCCGGTGTACTTGAATTTAGCGTCCGGTGTGTCCCCTTTGTACTTATTCGTTAGTTCCTGATCTCTTTGAGCAGATATCTTGTCAGAAGTCATTCCCGAAGTTTTTTCTGGAGTCTTGTCCGAAGTGGTCCCGGAAGTTTTGTCAGTCTCGTCAAAGATGTTGACTGCTGGGAAGCCGAGTCTAGTCAATTCACTCGTTTTCATAGAATCTGTGCTTGTCGCTGAATTTGAGGCTTTAGAATGTAAGAGTACCGCAGCTTCATTTTGCAATCGGTCTCGAGCTTGACTCGCATCACTAACTGGAGCAGCATCATCTCTCGACCGTTTTGACTCCACCGGTTGATCAAGTGCATGTGACATATATTTTTCTCCAGGCAATGTGATTTGGAAAACGGTCGGTGATTAAGGAAAAGAGATGTGTTTGAAGCCGAGGACTGCGTTGCAGGTGAAGGCAATTTCCACGAGACCACAGCATCTTAGAAAGAGCTGCGTTTCTTCAAAGGAGGCAGATCATATGCGTCTTTCCTAAGTGCCGTAAATTACTTATTGCGACCTTAGCCGAGAAACATTTATAGATTTAGTAAATGGACTTGATTGCCTGTAGAACACTTTAAGCGTTAAATTCGTTCAAATCTTGAACAAAGCTACCGCTTCCGGGTACCAACATCTGGGAGCCAAGTTCAAACCTACCCAGCGTACTTAGCAGCAGTGATGCCTTTATAGACCTTTTGCGATGCGGTGGACTGCTGCGTAATGAACTTTATCTTTGTCGGGATTGATTTGGATGCGAGGTCCTCGATAGGAATTGGATATATGCAAGATCGTTGCAGGAGCGATCGACGGCATCTCGGATTCGTTGCTTTCGGGTGCGGACGTTTGCTCTTGAAGCGATAGCAAAAGCCAGTCAATTGACTCGTAGCGCTTGTGTAAATCCAGTTCTGTAGCGCCGAAATGATTTTGTTCAATATGTTCGTTGATTCGGAATCGGTTGCTGGCAGGTGCGAAGTTGAGATTGGCACAGGGTAAATACCCGTAGCCAGGAAATACAAAGTCGCTCCCAATGCATATCTGTCGCTTTGTGGACTGGCCGCTCCGCGAAATTGTTCGGGCGGCGTGTAAGAATGTTTCCCCCCGCAGTCACTTGAGTTGGGATCTTTCTTATGTTGGGCGACGCTGAAATCGATCAACTTTAGCCGCCCGTCAGGCTGCAAAATTATATTGTCTGGAGTAAAATCCCTGTGCACCACAGGCGGTTCCTGGCTATGCAGGTATTTCAAGATGTCGCACATCTGCTCCGCCAGGCTGATAATCTCGGCGCTGGACTTTGGACCTTCGTCTGATACTAGCTGGCGCAGAGACTTGCCTTCAACATTTTCGAGTACGAGATAGACCCGACCTTCTTCGTAGAAGATGTCTAGCGATTTGACGATGCCAGGGTGTGAAAGCTGATCTAGTATTGCACTTTCATTTTCAAAATCATTTGCTGACTCAATTTGAACGTCGAGCGATTCTCCAGTGGCCAGTTGAAACTCCTTCAGTACGCCTGACTGATGATTGTCGTCAACTGCTAGATAACTAGTTAGTTAGTTAGACTCCGATCTTAACATTAGTTGTGTCGACGGCTTTGGTGCCTTCAACACCTTTCGCTATGCCGACCATCTTGTCGAGCAACTGCTGATCGGCAGCTTTCCCTTTCAGTACGACTGTTGTACCAGTTTGGGCAATCCAAACTGTTTGATGATCGGTTAAACCGGCGTCGTCGAAAGCTTTAGCAACCCTTTTAGCTAATCCGCTTTGATCATATTCGCCCATCAAACCAGTGCGTTCAATCGGAATGGATTCCATAGGCTGGGGCGCAGTTTGTACGGGCGCGGGTGCGGGCTGTTGCGCAGGCGCGTCATGGTGAAATAATCTATCAAGCCAGCTCATCGGCTACCTCCAAATTGGTGAAGTGTGGAATGTGAAGTATGACTCATTGCGACGACAAATGTTGTTCGCAATGGATGAGTTCACGACAAAAATAATGTAAAACCGATACCGAAATATGAACGACTGCAAGGGTTACTTCGCTGAATCGAACTACAAAGTTTCGGACGGCTTAATGGCAACTGATGTGGGTTCTTGTCGCAATACAGAGGCAATTGAAGGATCGACAACCTTGGACATTATCGAGAAAAGTTGTGCACTACCAGTTGGATTCAAATGCACCGTATCCAAAAAATTCGTTTTCGAATTGAGTGGAGAAACATTCAAGTTCACGTAAGGCACGTGCTGCTCATGGCAAATCTTTTCAGTTTCATTCAAATATTTCGCATAAAACCCAGGCGCCATGACCTTCTGATTTATTTCGCCCAGCGGCATGTTGACTATCATAATCGGAGTCTTTCGTTCTTTGCACAATTGCAGCAAACGGTTTAGATAACCAAGCTGTGTTTTCATTTGATCTGGAGCGACAGGATTGTAGCGTGACAAATAATTCTGAAGCATGTATTCATCGTCTGGATGCCAAACAGCTTTACCAGGAGCAATTAACCCACCAATGAAACTCCTCACATCGGTCTTAACTGGCGCAGCCGAAAGAGAGCGGGTCATTTGCGGGAATAAAGGAGCGACCCTGTTTGTGAGCGATTGGGTAGTGAATGACGCTAACTGGTTTCGATTGCCCCAAAAGCCGGAAAGACTCTCTATCGTCAGTGCCAACTTCTTCTCAGGTGAAAGCTGATGCGCTTGCCACAGGTCAGGGATATCTTCGATTGATGACAACAGTTTGAAAGTCTCGCTCGAATCGATTCCAGGCATCAAGTTATCCTGAAAATCTCGAGGTCCGATACCATATATGATGGCACGAGGCGCCCGTGCACCGACTAGTAATCGCTTAGCAATGAGATAAGCATCCGAAGCCATCTCACCGCCAACAGCTAGTGAAACGACCGTTGGTTTAGCGCCGATTCGAGTTGCGAGTTCCTTTTCTAAGTAGTCACAGCGGTGGTGTGTTAATCGGTCGACTGGTTTGTTTACGGCAATGGCCGCCGCTTCAATTGAGGGCACCTCAATTAACGACGAACCGAGAAGCGCAACATCGGGAGTTTTTGGCTCGCTGCGGTAACTTTTAACAACATTGAGGATGTCGCAACTATCGAGTTGAAATCTGTCTTCTTTGTTCGAGGATCGCGCTAAGGAATAGAAGGCATCCAATGCGAACAACAAAGAGACAGCGACGATTGCTGTACTCAGATAATGTCGGTGTTGTTTGGCGGAAGTCATAACAGTTCAAAATCTAGCTGACCAATTACGAAATGATAATAGCTAAACGCCACCTCAGACTTCGGTATGAGATCTTTCAAAGGGGACAATTGAGTCCCTAACTCCAGGAAAACTCTTTCAGGGGCAATGAATGCCGCGACAGCGCACAATTGCTGGCGCAAGACGCCTATTGACAACACGCATTAAAATGAGCACATATTCCAACGAACATAGGCAGACGTTTACAAGTTCTGTAAGTGGCTAGGTGTAACTTGGACCCCACGCCCCACCATAATTTATACTGGCGATCTGATTTTAGAGTAGTGAATAATTTGTTTTCAAAACACCTTACTGTTACGCGCTTCTTCAGAGGCACCACATATAGTGTCCTACCGTAGTGAACGTCGGCCAGTCGTTAAGCAAAGAAATATCCAATGTCGATCAATAAGTGCTTTTTCGATTTTCACCTTTTGAAAGAAGGTTGGCTATCTGCTCCCCCATACGAAGAAGGAAGTAAAATCGACGATCCGCCGGACGAGCAGATAATGACGCTAAGAATGGTCGAATTTGGTTCTGATGACAAACCTGATATTTGGTACAAAGCCGAAATCTTGCACGTTGGAACAAACACACAAAAGGCTAGAGAGTTCATTAGCAAGTACGGATTGCCCAAGGCGATATTGCACAATTGTCCTTCACAGATAGAAGAATTGGAAGAAAAACTGCGCCTAATTATCGAACGGACTTAGTCAAATTGGCTAGCGCTGCTCGACCTAAGTCGTGTTGCAACTTAGTTGTTGAATCCAAAACTATCTTGGATTTGCTGCTCAATTAAATGCTTCTGGATTTGAATTACCCGTCCCGGTAACGCACTGGTTAAATGACGATAGTGATGTGCACCATAAATAGTATCAATGTAGATCGAAGTTTAAATCTCTGAGATTATTCCTTAAACATTACGCCACCTCTTGACCAGCGCGAGAAGGAGATGTAATCTGTATATAGCGACTCCGCGACAAATTCGTGCGCGGGCAAAAGGATCAAGCTCATGAAATTCTACCCCTATCCACAGCAATTAGATACGCAGCCGAAAAGGCTGAATGTTGCTGCGGTTTTATATAGGGTGATAGATCATGAATACCGAGAGAATTGCACGTTTAACAGCTAGTCTGGCAGCTTTGGCACCAGGCAAGTTGAACGCGGCGCTATCTTCTAATTGGTCAGGAAATCAGGCTTTCAACTTGAGAACACGGGTTCAAACCCCGTTAGCGTCAAATTATTGCATTACAAAAATTGGACTGGGAACCGCGCAGTGCAGGCTGTTTGCGGATCCTATTCCAATCTAGTAAAGCAATGAAATGTATTGCCTGGCAAGCAATATACCGATCGCCAAAACCAATAATTCTAGATTACTAACTCTAGAAACTCGTTGGTGCGGGCACAAGTCATCACCACATACGGTGCCGTCGTCTAGCGGCCAGGACGCTGTGTTGTCAGCGCAGAAAACGGGAGTTCGAATCTCCTCGGCACCGCCATATATCTGGGCGTAGCTCAACTAGCAGAGCAATCGCTTTGGAAGCGAGAGGCAGAGGGGGCAGCACCTTCCGCTCAGACCAATTTCCCCGAATAGCACAACGGCAGATGCAACTGTTTTAAAAGCAGTGAGTTGACGGTTCGAATCCGTCTTCGGGGAGTTAGATCAAGCCAAGTTGGGATTATTTGTTCGCGATCGGTAGATAAGACGGAGCATGGGAGAGTAGCAATTCCAGCTGCCTGTAAAGCAGTCGCCTCACGGCTTCCCTGGTGCAAGTCCAGGTGCTCCGAATCACAAAACCTGAGGTTTATTCCTTTGGCTTGATCATTTGAGCGCCAACAGTCCTTTCGCCGTTCCGGAATATCCAGGGTGGAATGGGTTTAGTTGCTGAAGCCCATAAACCGCGCTTTTCAGCTTTGGCTGCGGCATGCATGTCCTTCAGAGTTTTATCGTTTGGTGCGTATTTATCACTCCACCAGGCCAATCCGCGCTGCACCAACTGTTGATTCAGGCTTGAACCATCTGGGAGATAAACATTAGCAATAATACGGTCCTTTGAATCTCTGCCAGTTTCATCGATTTTCACTTCTTTTCTGAAGCAAACGCCGTCAGTAAATGTGCGAGCCTCTTGTCCAAATTCTTGACCCATTTCAGGACAATCAACACCAAAGAGAATCACCTTTTCATTCTTGCCATCTCGGACAATGTTTAGGCTGTCTCCATCTGGCACTGACACAACTTTCGCCATAAAACTTTCCGCATACGCAGGATTTAACGGCGCCAAGAGCAAAGCCACCACTAAAACATTCCGCAGAGTATTATAGGCGGGCAGAATACCCGCGCTCGCTTTAGCTAATGCTTGACTCTTGATCGGGAATCTCAATTTCATTAGGTGCATGAACTTCTATCCTCTTGGCGGTCTAAGTTGTGGCAGGTTGTATTATCGCTACTGACTGACTCGACCAAGCTTAAAGCACTTCTGGATCCGAGTCACGTATTTGGAGTACACTACTCTACTTCTAGCATTTCTGAGGCGCAACACATGGACCAAAGTACCACAGCGAAGTCATTTGAATATCAAGTGAGACCAGTCAAAGCAAACTTTGGCGAGCAAGAAGCCGATGCCGTCCGCAGAGTAGTGAACGATATGGCAGGCAAAGGATGGGAAACCGTGGAGGCGTGCGGTGATGAAATACGCATGCCATCGTTGATTTTCGTCAAAACGGAAAACATCAGCGCCGCCGATTATCTTGTCGAAGTCGTTCCACACATCAAAGGACACGGTGAAGTCGACGATATTCGCGATGAATTGTGGCTTCGACATGATGAAGGATGGCGAGTTTTGACCGTTCTTGACAGTCCACTCAGTCCACCCGTTGCGGTCTACAAGAAGGATCCAACTCTCGCTGCCAGCGACAGCATGAAGGTCCTGATTATTCCTATCTCAATCATGAAAGGCACTTCCGAGACTGTCAAAAGAGAAATTGAGGAACAGGAGCTTCGCAATACCTGCAGGCTTCAGACTGTGATGCACAGTGGTTTAGCCCCAGTGCTGATTCTGCTCTCCCATACTGGTCAGGCTAAAATTGAATACCTCGTCGAACATGCTCAAAGTGGCTTCTTCAGCAACCACACAAAGAAGCTGCAAGACATCATCAACGTGCGTTCAAAAGAAGGTTGGGCGGTCTGCGGTGCATTTGAAGATGAATCATTATTGCCATGCGTCGTCTTCTGTAGAGACAACCCACCGGCCTAGTCCGTATTACAAATAAGTTCGGAGCGGACACGCTTCATGCGGTGGATCCGATTCATGCGGCGGACCCCATTAATGCGCTAGCAAGAACATTTTGCTAGCACGCACATTGGATTGATTAGTGTGCAAACTAGTTACTCTGCTAAGTTATGCGGGTTCGAGGCTCTCGAGCCCAAATTGGCAGGCACCTTCACAACTTTTTGGGGAGTCTGTCCGCGCATCTCAGCGAGCACGCCAATCATTAAGTCCCGCACGTAGGTGCGCATTCTTCCGGAGCTGCCCTCAAACGCGCTGCAGCTTATCGGCGGCAAAACTTTGATACGAATATTCTTCTTGAAAACGAGATGCTTACTCCCTTTTGGAAGAACATCAAATGTGCCATCTATCAAAATCGGAACAACATCAACATTGCAGTCCATTGCCAATCTAAATGCACCATCTCTAAACGGCTGAATTTCACCATCTTCGGAGCGCGTGCCCTCTGGAAACAGCATTATTGAGCAGTCGCGTTTTAGCCACTTTCTGCAAGCGTCCATCATTTCTCGAATGCTCTTAATGTCACCGCGACGAAGCAATATGTCTTCATTCAGAGCCATGTTCCAGCCCAGGAACGGGACCTTGTAGATTGATTCTTTTGAAATCCATTTAAACCTTTTGTGCAAACCATACAAAACTAAAATATCTGCCAAAGATTGATGATTGGCGATGAGCACGTAAGTCTTATCTGGCTGAATATTTTCTGTGCCCTCGTAGGTCAACTTCCAGAGAGGGTTAATCTGAAAATAGTGGTACCCCCACCAACACGAGAATGCATGAACAGCTCGTCTACGAGGATCGAAGGGTGCCGTGAGAAGACAAATAAGCGCCGATACACACACAAAGATTGCGCATGAAGAGAAGAAATAAATTGAGAATAGCCCAGACAAAAAAGCTGGCATTAGTCAATTCCCCGAACTAGTCCTAGTCTACAGAAAGTATAGGGGGTAAGTCCAGCGCCCCTATCGTTAATGAACACTTTAGCAACTGTTGTGCAGGGTCTAGCTTGGGTTTCGGCTTCCTTCTAGCATGAGCACAGAAAAGAAATTGCCGGCGATCGCGCTTAACGGGGTGCTTAACGTGTTTAACGATCTGATTTACGAATTAACGGACGTGCGCTGCGCATTGAAAGCGCTAGAACGCCGCGTCGATACAGTCGAAAGGCTGGCGCAGAAAGCTCAATTAGCCGAGTCCCAAGCGACCGAAGGCATCGCACCAACTGCAGTCGGCATCGCGGTTTCGGGAATAATTGGATGCCTGCCAGACAGTGGCCGCGATTCCGAAAACATCAAGCGGGCGTCAGACAGTGCGTGTGATTCAGAAAAAATCCAACAGACATTAGACACTGTCGGCGATTCCGAAAACATACAGCGGACGTCAGGCACTGTCAGCGATTCGGAAAGAATTGAAAGCATGTCAGACAATTCGAAGGATGTAGCGAATAGCCAGCGCTTGTCAGAACCAGCGCCATACCTGGAACCTATGAATGGTAAAAATTCCGACGTCCCCGATTTATGGAATGATAATGCTCAACCAACGGAGCCTTCTGCGCACTCACTAGTTGCCTCCGGACCAGTGCTACTACGTTCGCGCTCCTATCCCAAACAATTACTTGATTCGCCGACAAGCCCGACCAAAGCATTTAGCGCGCCCATTAAAGATAGTCCAACTTCAAAAGAAGGACTAGAAGTATACATTGGCCGACATCTAAACAAGCTTGGCATCAGCTTTCTCGTTATCGGATGCGCACTTGCATTGATCTATCAGTTTCAGTACTTTTCACCTTTGTTAAAGATTATTAGCGGTCTTCTCGGCGGTGCTCTCTTAATACTAGGAGGCGAAAGATTTGAGAAAAACAACGCTAAACTGGCTTGGTACGGACGAGCGCTGATCGGCGGAGGCTGGGCGCTTTCATATTTCAGTATTTTTGCTGCGCATCATTTCCCTTCGGTGTGCATTATCGAAAGCGCGCTGATCGATGCTGGCTTGCTTCTCGCCGTTGCATGCGGTTCTATCTTTCACTCGCTCAAATACAAATCTGAAACTATCACTAGTATCAGCCTAACACTCGCATTTGCGACGATTTGCTTAAGTCCAGCCACATCATTTTCATTGTTTTCTTGCGCGCTTCTTGTTGCTGCGCTGGTGGGATTGACCCTCAAAATGGGCTGGTTTAATTTGTTCGTCTATGGAGAATGTATTTTCTATTCCGTTTATTTGGGCTTTATTCTTCCTCAAATCATGAATGGACAAAACGCAATATTTGGTATGGATTACGCTAACGGCAATTTCTTCAGCGCCACGGCATGTTCCGTATTCTGCTGGATGGCCATGAACCTGGTGATATTTTCTGCACGCGAATTTAGTGCGGCTGAACGTCAGAGATTGGTCAGCGCGACACTGCTCAATTGCGCTGTATTTGTTCCAACAGTTTTGCATTTGATGTCCGGTCTTCACGAAGACTTGAAGTTCGGCTTCTTGCTGTCAACCGGGCTGGCCTATCTTTTTTCGACAATGACCGCCAGCAGATTAACGGCACCGGGCCCCACTACTGTTCACAGAGTTCTCGGCTTGTCACTTGTAACTTTGGCGATTCCATTAAAATTGACTGGAGATTGGAGCACTGCTTTTTGGTCGCTTGAAGTACCGGTTTTAGTTTGGGCCGGTCTCGAGCACAAGATGCCTTCCATGAGAAGATTCGCATCGGTGCTGGCATTTGTCTCCGCCATGATGTCCGTAGGCTCGATAATTTCGTGTCGGAACGGAGTTCAATTGCACGAAATAATTCTCGGCATTGTCGCTGTCACTGCATATGGTGCATCAGCCGTCTTTTATCTTAACGCCATCAAAAACGACACACTGACAAAACGAACTGGATTCTATTTTCACTTCGTGCTCTCGACTTGCGTCGCTATGGCTCTAATAGGCATTCATGCTGCTCCTGCCTGGCTTGCTGCAACGTATGTTTGCGGTTCTGCGTTGATCATTTGGATCGGCTTTAAACTGAAGGACCGATTCTTGCGCATCGGTGGATCGCTGTCCATGCTCCTAATCGGAATGCCGTTATTCATCACTCATTTAGACATCTCATCACGATTGAGCACGGCACTAATTGTTCCAACTTTGCTTTACCTCAGTTACCTCTATCATCAAATTGAGGAGGAACCGCTGGGCCTGCAATTGGTGTATCAAGGTGCTGCGGCGGCAGTGTTTACGGTTCTGCTTGGAAAACAATTTCACGGCATGTTATTCGAAATAGCATTGGCAATTGAAACGATCTCTATCCTCGGCCTTGGGTTTTATTACCGCCATCAGTCAAGCAAAATTGTAGCTTTGCTGCTCTCTGGCCTCATCGCAATAAAATTCGCAATGGTCGATCTGAATAGCACTCAAACCCTGTCCTACTTTGGCATATCGATGCCAATGACATTAGTCCTGGGCATTATCGGCGGTGCCACTCTGGCGACAACTGCAGCAATGTATCTCTCTACGAAATTACGATCCTACAGTGGCGACCTCTGGCTAAAGGCGTTCTACATACACGGTGCTTTGACGTCACTAGTGGTCGGTCTTGCAACCATCAGCCAGGCCCCTAAAGACTATCTCGCATTATTCCTGAGTCTGGAAAGTGTCGTGCCGCTTGTTATTGGCATGCGGTATCAAATTCCGACTCTCAGAGGTCTTGCTCACGTTGGAATAATCGGCAGTCAATTAATCTGCCAGACATTGTTCTTGAATAACTGGCACACGTTGGCAACGGCAGGTCTGATCGTTGAACAATACGCTCTTAGTGCCCTGTTCACTAGCCTGAAAAATGATCCTCGCTATCAGTCCGAACATTCTATCGAACACTATTACGCAGTGCTCGGCACCGCTACCACGTCGATTTTGTTATTCCAACAAATACCGACGCATTGGTTGTCTATCGCATTAACACTGCAAGGCGTGGCCGTTTTAGGTTGGGGTTTCCAGCAAAGAAACAAGGTGCTGCGCGTCTCTGGACTGGTTATTCTGGGACTGGTAATTGCAAGACTTCTTTTCGTTGAACTTGCGAGCGTTGAAACAATCTATCGCATTATGTCCTTCATCGGTGCCGGGATTGTACTCCTGATGGCCTCTCTAGCCTACGCCAGGATGAATGAGACGCTGGCGCGAATAGATTAGCCACCCACCCTTCGTAATTGCCCCATTGAAAGCGGCACCTTTCAGTGGCCCAATTACACAATGGGCAATGCGACTGATAGACCTTCCACGGATAGCCCGTCAGCTTTGGCGGTCCATACAACTTCGAGCAATTTGCTAAGTGATGCTCTCGGTTGGACCACGGACAACGTCGCCAAGCCTCTGGTGAACTCCGCGATTCTCACACCGTGGAACGCCATTGCCAGCACGACCAATGAATTAACAGGACACTCTGCAAAGAACCCACTCTTGCCGGAGGCAGGATTATTCGAAGTGCCGAAAGCTCAATTTTTGTCGGCGCAGTGGTTGGCGCAAGGAATCTCGGGTGGTCTGGGAGCCATCGCACCCTATATTGTCGCCGGTCGAGTTACCGGAGGGGCTATGCGCTTTAGCGGCGAAGCTCTAGGAGTGGAAGGAAAGACAGCTCAAATTTTCCAAAATGGCAAGATAGCTCAAATTGCCGGTGCCGGTATCTATGATGGCATGCGAGATCCTGGACAGGGCGAAACCCGACTCGGCAACGCCCTGGCAGGCGCTTCGATGTTCAGCGTGTTTGAGTACGGCAATGGATTTGGCAAGAATTTCAATTTTGCCGGTCAGATTGGCAAGCGTGCGGCGATTGGCTTTGCAGGAGCCGAAGCCGGACAAACAGTATCGCATCTGGTATCAGAACAAAAGCTCCCTACATTCGATCAGTACGCCCAAGCAGGGATTAGCGGAGCCATTCTCAATGTTGCCTTGCCACCGACGCAGCATGCTCTTCTTAAGGCTGTGGATGGTGTTAACCATTCTCTTGGTCGCGGAGTGCCTATCGATCGTTACTTGGGCGTACAGCAAGATTTCACTACTTCGAAAACCTTCAGTGACTTAGTCGGTAAAAATTCATGGTCGCGTGTACAAACTGGAGCTTCGGCTGACGCAGCAAATCTATCCACCAAAGTCGTTGAACTTCAAGGAACAACACCAAACGCAGCCCGGCTCGGTCATGAACTATTCCATCTGCAGGCAGCCAAGGATCCCGAAGTCATCGCCAAGTACGATCAGGCTGCTACTTTGCTGAATTCAGGTAAAACGGCCGAAGCAAAAGATCTGTTCTTCTCCACGCACCTGCAAACAGAACTGAACGCTCGACAGATCGAAGCGAAGATTGCCGCCGAGACGGGGGCGCGATCAAATGCTGGAAATATCGACACACAAGTGGCCCAAGGTCAATCGCACGACGGACAAACATATCTGCAAGACACGGAGCTTGCCTTCCAACGCTTTGTTGCATCGAACGGTAAGGAACGTCCTAATATCGAATATGGTGGCATAGATTCGCTACCTCCAGCCAACAACAACATACCGCGACCCGCTAGTTTGCTTGCCAAAGGCGAAGGCGAGGGTGACATCTACGACAACAAAAATAGCACAGTCACCAAAATTTATTACGACAAATCAGTCGATGCGGCTCAAAAAAGAGCGATGTACACAAGGCTCGAATCGATTGGTGTCAGGGTACCAAAAATCTATGATCATGGCACCACCGCAGACGGACAGCCAGCACTGGTTATTGAGAAAGTCGGAGACGGTGACAACCTGAAGTTTCAGCTTATATCTGGCGAACTATCACCAGCAGACAAAGAAAGCGTCAGACGGCAATATTACGAGATGGGCGATACTCTCCAAAGAAACGGCATATCTGTTGATTGGAATCTAGGAAACATGCGTTTCGAGAACGGGAAGCTTTATCTGCTCGATCCATCATTCATCAAGGAAACGCCGATGAACAGTGCCTTCGTGGACATGTTTGGCAGATCACTCGGACCACGTTCGTGATTGCAAGATTCGATTCTTTACCCTTAGCGTCGCAACAAGTTACGATCGATCGTCGGGCAAAGAGCAGGTGCTACAGCCAGTCCAGCGCGAGTGGCAATCACTCCCAATGAAAGGGCGAGAGTTGCAATCATCCAGATTGGCTTTGGTTGTGGATTGTAAGACGAACCAGCCATCAGCAGAGCATAAAACAGAAATGCAGAAAGGGGCAAAAGAGCGGCGATAGACAAACTAAATTTTCGTTCGGCGGAACGAGCATTTAAATACACTTGGATCAGACTAAAACCGAAACAGAGTGCGAGAGCGCTGAGGCTACCGACAAAGGCTGCATCGGACAAGTGACCTCTCAAACAAGCGAATGACATAAAGAAAAAGCCGCACATAAAGCCACCTGAAGCGTCCACTAAGTTTTTTAATCGCTGTCTGGTCATATATCCTCCAAAGAAATGCAGTCCTGTAGAGAGATGACGTAGGTGCTTCTCTATTTAGGAGGGGCGCCTGCTATTTCTTAGCAGCAACTAACCTGTAGCCGATCTTCCTAATGCTCTTCTGCTCGCACAAACGTTGCTCGTCTACAAAAATCGCCCGCTCAACGTCCGTATTGTCTACGCCTGCCAATGGATCGGCGACTAGATGAGACAGCGGATTTAAGGCGAGACCAGAAACGGTTTGAAAAATTCAGAGTTTCAAGAGTTCCAATCGCCATAATTCCAACAGGTGGAGCGTTCCAGGCATTTTCATAGCTAAAAGAGCGATTTGCGCGTCTTATTCACGCCGGGTGGGCATAAGGCAGTATCAGGACTTCATGAGGATATTATCGTGGTGGAAGACCAAACAGTAGCCAAAAAAGAAGACAAGTTTGACAATGCATGGTTTAGCCGCGCGCCTGCAGCACCTGAGCCAGCCTCTTCGGCTAAAAAAGTTTCTCCGGTGCAAAAAAGCATCGAGGAAATTAAGCAATACGCTTATGAGGCCTTTGACAAACTTGATGCCAACGGAAACGGCTTCATCGAAATGGATGAACTCGCTGCCTCTCTCCAAGACCCAAACACTCCGATGCGAGAGAAATCATTCATATCGTTTTTGATAAACAACCACGATGACATTGAAAAATCTTGCGCCGAAGGTGCCGGTGAAAAAAAGAGCGGCATATCTCGCCTGGATATCGAATTCTATTTTCGATTGGTGATCAGCCAATTGACTTGATCTATGGACGCATAGCGCTATGCCGAAACTAAATCCAAAAGAAGATGACGAACTATCGTTTCAACCGACGTCTTCGGACATAGCAACGGACGACGATCAGAACATGTCTGGTGGCAGTATAGACATGACGCCTGTACGGCGCATGTTTCACTTCAAGCGGGCTACGGATCTGCTGCCGCCGCCATTGGGAAACAGTTATAGAACGATTCAAACCGGCGATAAGCAAGCTCGATCGATCGTCGAAGAGTGGGTAACGAGTTCGCTAACCGGCTGCGTTATTGCGTCTAATAATCGACATAAAACACGCTCAGCGTTGCTTTTGTATCAAGGAAAAGCGGTTGGTTGTATTTACACAACAAAGACAATGCCGCTTACGCAGCCAACTGAGGACGCAATCAAGTTGGTAGTTCGAGATTTAGAATTTCCAAATAGCATCGTTAAGATTTATCCTCTTCACGAGAGCATAGTGCTGCCCATGTCAGCATTGTTTTTGGGATATCCGATCTTTAGAACAGACGATTTTGACGCAGCGTCGTATGTTGATTACATCACCGGATGGCTTAAAAATCGTGAGCAAACTGCATGTCTTGCTATCAACTTGCCCCAGAGTTCGGCAACATGCTTGTGCTTGATTTATCAGGGCATGTTCACAGGAGCGTTATATGTGGAAGATCAAGAACTAATTCGAGATCAAAAATTTGTCATGGAGTTGTTGCGCAACGAACCTGATGCTAACGTGGAAGCGAGTATTTTGCCCCCCGAACTGACATCATCAGAGCAATACGGCTTTGACATTTTGGAGGATTAGAGACTTGGGACTGGGAGCTCCGGGGAGCGCCGGCATCCTTGCCGGCATCTAGCCTCTCGGCTGCGTCTTAGCAATTCCAATTGTTAATTGAATTGCTCGTCTTCAGTTGGTGATTCGTCCCAAACATTTTTTGGGGCACCCTCAGGATGCGGGATACATTTTCCTTTTTTGATCCGCTTAATATGTTAAGCGAAAAAAGAAGCGATTGCCGATCCTCGCAACCCTTTACCTTGAAGGCTTTGCGGAAGTATGAAAGTCTGGAAATGCTGATGTAATATTGCGTTACTTAACATGGGAACTGCCGAAAAAAGTTAGAGTGTCGGTTGTTTGAGTGCTGAGTCGATTCGAATCGCGGCAGCGCAAATTTCTCACTACTACTTAAGAGATCCGAGGTTTCCAAATATGCGCTTGTCTGCCCTGATGTCCATGGTGGCTTTAACAACATGCTTATTGCATCCAGTCGCAAACGCAGCATCGACCGCCGCCACAGTACAGACTGCAGCCTATGCAGCAAATGCCGACGGCGAAAACGCTCTGGTAACAAGTGATTACAAAAGGGCGCAGCAAGTTTTTACCGCTGCACTTGCCGGCGGAAAAAAAGATTCGGCAACGGAAGGATATTTGAGGATCGGCCTTGGTGAGTCGTTACTGTGGCAAGGTTCTATTAACGAGGCAGGTAAAGAGTTCAACAAAGCGACTTCGTTGTTGAAAAAAGACAGCGACGTCAAATTGAAGGCTCGGCTTTTAGACGATCTTGCATACCTCTATCAAGCTCAAGGAAAGATGGATAAAGCGGTTGATAGCATGGGCGATGCCCTTGCGATTCGGCAAACTGATGTGTCGACAGACCCTGGGATATACGTAGCCACGGCTATGCACATGGTGAATTTGCTGGATAGAAATGGTCAGCTTGATAAAGCACAAAAAATTGCCATGCAAGCGTTACAGGTTCAGCAAGAAAAATTCGGCAACGACAGCCTAATGGCGGCGAATCTCAATGATCAACTTGGATCAATCTATCGTAGACTGGGTAAGCCCGATCTGGCACAGCAGTGCTTTAATGCATCGCTGCAAGTGAAATTCAGTCGCAATGCAGTTAATGCACAATACACTCCCCATGCTTATTGGGATAACGTCACATTCAGATTTCTGGAAGGTGCACCTAATTGCTTACGCAAATTTGTCGATGGTGATCAGTTAGAAATCGTCACCGCAAATGGTGTCACCGTCGGTGCATCCATAGCGTCGAAAGCACCGGCTTTTGCCAAAAGCGCTCAATTAAATATCCGTGTTCGAAACGATACGGAGCGGCCAATTCAATTCCTTGGACAGCCACCTGCACTAGTTGTTCTAACGCCCAAAATTGCCATCACGCATCTTATAGATCCGACTACGCTTGCAGATAGCGTGGAAAAAACCGGCGAGAAGAAAGCGAAGTGGGTTCGCTTTTGGGGCGCTGATGCGACGCAATCCGTGACTACAACTATGATCGGCAACGGCGGCTATTGGGGTTATCAGCCCATCTACAGCAGCGGGGGCGCCATGCCGTTCATCAATCGCTCAGGAAACATGACGACGATGACAACCCAAGTTCCCGACTACGCAGCGCAGGCACGAGCGTTGCAAAAGGCCGCGAATTTGACAGAATCTTCCCAACAAGCTGCCAACAACATTAGAGCCAACAGCCTTGGAGCAACAAACATCGCACCGGGACAGACGTTACAGGGCTCTCTCTATTTCGACGCACCAGAAATGAAAAACGGCATACTACAATTGCCCGTTGGAAACGCGGTTTTTGAATTCGAATTCCCGCCTCGATAGAGTCAACTTTTTCTCGCCAGGGATTGGCTCATAGTTGCACGCGCTTTCCGATGCTTATCCGACGCCCGATGAGGGTATAAGCCTATTGGGAAACCTGGAAGCGAGGGGACAGTCTATGGGACGCACAGAACGTCGAGAAAGAGTGGCGTTAGACCAAGCATACGAGTTCTACAAGGGCACGATTGGCAACGATGAAGCCTTCACCCTCCACACCCTAGTAAATAGCTTGAAGACGGTAACACATGCGGTGTGTGCATCCACAGATGGACACCTTACCCTGACCACGCGGCTATGGCTGCGTATAAAACAAGCATTGTTCGACAAGTTGATTACTTCATATCCAGCTTACGTAATTATCTATGATGGCGCTAACAAGCCAATCGAAGCGAAACAGCGAATTCCAGAGGACGGTACCATCGAGATTCATCCGTATGGACTGCGCCGCGACGATGATCGGTTCTCGATCGAACTTAATCATCTGCATCCTCTGACAAAAAAACATATTCAAAAAGTTTGGATAGAAAGAGGTCCAGACACCAAGGGTGATGACTTCTCCAATTACGAATGCGATGGCAATGTTTGCATGCCAAAGCTTTTCGTCATCGGCGATGAGATCTTGCAACGAGAAGCGAGCACAGGCAAGAAGGAAGCTTACTCGCATTGGTGGGAGCTTTATTGGCAGTCGTATTGCACACCTGACAGGAAAGAAAAACAACAGTTGACTAAACAGATGAACTCGCTGGAAGCGGTCTGGGGCAATCTCTACTACTAGTTCGACAGTAAATTGTTTCTGATTGCTGCTGGTTTGGTCAACTAACCGCTAGAGCTGAGGATAATCCGGCATGAGCAAGCCGCTGTACCTTGGGGACATACCGATGAAGGCACTTTCTCATCAGTCCAGCGTCGATTAAATTAGCGGTCTCTCAGAAGAGAAATAGTGACGTTCTGGCGCTGCTATTAGCCAATGTTAACAAGCTGCCAAGTGACACGGCTTTAATAGCAGGCTATGATTATGATTTAAAATAGGCTGGCTTAGCGTCCCTGGAACCTCTTCCAAATTTCCGACCAGAAGAACCTGAACTGCCGACCGTTAGAAACTACAGTTGATGAACTGTATTCCAACACCAAGTTTGACAATGAATGCGAGAGACAATGCTGATTAAGAGAGTAGCCAGAGTAATGAAGATTGCTGGCAGTATAGCTAGTTCAATTTTAATCATGTCATCCATCGCAGTCTCCGACGCACTTGCAGATCCAGTTCCTCAGAATTCAGTAGCGTTCACGCGCTTGCCTGAAACGCCGACAACTGTACCGGTGTTTTACATAACCAATCGACAAAAAACAAACGATAAGATCCCAGACTATACAAACGATCGATCGGAAGACTTGCATTATGGTGCGCGCGAGATAACACTGATGTCCGTCAATGGACAAAAGATAAAATACGAGCGTGAAACGAAGACAGTCGACGTTCCTGAAGCCAATTTTTTCGAACAAGTCGCGAACACACAAAAGCTAAGACAAACCAAGAAAATTGTTGTTTATGTCCATGGCTACGACATGAACATGGATGTGTCGAGCCGAGTTGCCGCAAGATTGACAGGCGAATTGAAGATCCCGGTGATCATGTATTCATGGCCATCCAGACGCAATCCGCTCACTTACGCAGCTGACGAAAATATGGCCGAATGGGCATCGTTCAAACTCACCGAAATTTTGCAAGATCTCGGCAAACGTTACGGCAAGGAAAATGTTGTCTTAGTTGGACACAGCATGGGGTGCAGAATGCTTTGCTGGTCTCTTCAACAGGCGAAAGCTTCTGGGCAAGACGGAGCAGAGAAGTTTGGCCACGTCTTCCTATGCTCACCGGACATCGATGCAGAAGTGTTCAAAAAATATTCCGACTTGTTTGTGAAATGCTCGAATGACACTCGAATCTTCGCATCGTATCGCGATTATCGTTTGTTTCTTTCAAAAATGCTGCACGGTGGTATTCGGCTAGGCATGATGAACGGCGCGTTCAGACACAAAGATCAGCCGAAAATTGATGGCATAGAAACGGTCGATTATACCGACGATGATCCGACTTTTTTCGGACATGCTATTCCTTTCAATTTGCTCTATCTAGCAGTCCAAAGCAATCCGCAAGCCAAAGTTTCAAATCGTTAGATTGCATTTGCGCATCACTGACGCATTTGCTCATCATTGACTGCATTTTGCACACTACTAAGTGCAATTGCTCGTTAGTGATTGCATTTGCACAACTGCCTGTTGAACAAGTGGCTGACTACTAGGACGAGGTTGCCCACAGTAATCAGCGGAAGTTCTAGAGTCTCGCTCATACCTGCTACAGAGCCGAAAGTAGCAGTGAGCACCAGGAACAACCCGATAATTAGACCCGCCAGCACAGCTGGCTTCCGGTGCTTCATGTATCCAGGCAGTATTGCCAGCAAGCCAAAGGCGACGACGAAGCCGGCAAGAATCTGATGGGCGGCGTGCCCTTCCAGAAATTGCAGCCCCAGTACCGGCAGAAACGCCACCAGGAGCGGCATAGCCAGGCAATGAATTAGACAAAGCGTTGAAGCAAATATCCCAAGCGCGTCCATGGATACTATCGCCTGGCGGCTCGTATGCTCGTGTACGTGCTCGTTTACTTCATTCCCCGTGGCTTTATTCAAGCTGGCTCCAGCAATTCCTGACATATGAATATTATATACGCTTAAACGGAAACGGTTTTCATTTTAGCATAATTACGCCAACCTGAAAATTGAAGGTCTTCTTCATCTCGGTCAGGACAAGCCACGCAACAGCACACCACATATGGTGCAATTAGAGCCGTCAGAAAAAATTTACCAATCTAATACATACGCAAAAACCAGCGGCGCAACGATCGTGAAGTCTGACTCGATCACAAATCTTGGTGTGTCGACATCAAGTTTGCCCCATGTAATCTTTTCATTTGGAACCGCGCCACTATATGAACCATACGAGGTGGTGCTGTCTGAAATCTGACAGAAATAGCCCCAGAATGGGCATTCTTCTTCGAGGTCTTGGCGGATCATAGGCACTACACAAATAGGGAAGTCACCGGCGATGCCACCACCGAGCTGAAAGAATCCAACCGGTGAATTTGGTGCCGTCGCTTTATACCAATCTGCAAGTGTTTGCATTGACTCCAATCCGCTGCGAACGGTGTGGATGTTCTTAATATCTTTTCGAATTACGTGGGAAACAAAGATGTTTCCGAGAGTAGAATCTTCCCAGCCTGGTGTCCAGATTGGCAGGTTCTTCTCGGCAGCGGCGACTAGCCAAGAATCTTTGGCATCTATTTGATAATGCTTTTCGATCATTTTAGTGCGAATCAACTGATACATGAATTCGTAGGGGAAGTACGACTCACCTTTTTGATCCGCAGCTTTCCAAAGTTGCAAGACTTCTTTTTCAATTTTGCGAATAGCTTCGTCTTCAGGAATGCATGTATCCGTGACTCGATTCAAGCCGCGGTCTGCGAGCGCTACTTCTTCTTCTGATGACAAATGTCGATAGTTGGGAAGGCGAACGTAATTGTTGTGCGCAACGAGGTTGAAAATGTCTTCTTCGAGATTGGCTCCGGTGCAGCAAATTGCTTGCACCTTATCTTGCCTAATCATTTCTGCCAATGAGATTCCTAACTCCGCAGTGCTGGTCGCACCGGCCAAAGTCATGAACATCTTGCCACCATTCTGCAAGTGTTTGACGTATGCCTCAGCCGCGTCTACGACAACAGCTGCATTGAAATGGCGGAAGTGCCTTGTTATGAAAGCCTTTACGCTCGTACTTTTCTCGGTCTTAACGCTCATCTTTTTCCTCGAATTGCAGGTTCGGCAGCCAACGAACAGCAAATGCTATACCATTTGAGCGAAAAATCGCTCCATGCCAAGCTTTTCTTTACAAGGTGCTGAGCGGCTACTCGAGAGTCCAACTGTCCGCGGCATGCGCGCGCGAAATACTCTTCAGGGCACAGTTATCAATTTCGCTGGCCGGCAGTGACAGCAGTCGACTAATGCCATGCCAAACACCGCCGTGAGCTACTATTAAAACCGGTCCAGGGTGAGACAGCGCCGTGGCTAATCCGGCGGCGATGCGCTTGCCAAACTCACTCTGACTTTCTCCGCCCGGCGGATTTGTGTCTGGATGGTAAAGGTTGGGTAATTCACTCCAGGCGCGTTTCTCCCACTCGCCCAGATGCCACTCCTTCAGTTCATCGACACAAACAATCGGCGCCTTCAGAACCGAACTCAGAGCCTCGGCTGTTTGACGAGCCCGAGTCATGGGACTGACGCAGATCGTCTTGACATCAACACACGCCTGAATGCTGTCGCTTTCGGCCAATGCTTTCGCTTGGGAATGTCCGTTCGCATTGAGTTCGATGTCCCAACCGGCACCTGCCGCCAAGTCGCCTAAATTAGCGTCAGTTTGACCATGCCTGACAAAGTAGAACTTTTCTTTGGTGCTCATTTTTTAAAATTTCCGTACTTTTCTATGAGCACTGCAGCGGCTTCCTCGACAGGTTTTCCTTCAGTCAATTTTTCAAAATCGCAATGCGGATCTAGCTTTTTGAGAGCTTCGTAAGCTTTGGTGCGCACTCTCTCGTTTGGATGGGCCTGTGATACTACATACAGTGGCGGAATGCTAATCGGTTTGTGCTCTTTTACTAGTTGATCAATTGTGATTGAGATTGCTTCATAGTCTTCACTTTTCAGACCGTTGAGGGTCATTTTGAAAGTCATCTCGTCGATTTTCGAAAACAGTCCTTTCGTCGCGCCGCGAAACATGTTTTCGACCATTTGCAATCCGGCTGCCAAGTCAGACACGTCAATATCCTTATGCTTGCTAGACATCTATATTAGCTGAAATGCCGTTCGCATAGCAACAAAGCGTCCGGAATAACCGGACGCAGTTGCTCGATGTCGGTATGGTAGTGGAAGGTTACCGGCAACGGAAAAATTCGTAGGCAATCAAAATCACGTGTAAGCTGCGTCGCGATTCCAACTGCCTACAATTCAATCTTAGTACTGGACAGACCACTTGTGAATTCACTCTTGTGTTTTAACGAAATGGTGTAAAGATGATCTGGCCGTATCGAAAGAAGTAGACATTGCTATTCTTTGTAACCGGGAGATTCTTTCGCGCCGATTTCTTTTGACTCTTTCTTTTTAACAGTCCACGTAAACGGAATGGTATCTTTAATGCCGAAGAGCTTTCTGAACGGCTTGAACAGCGACAATGGATTTCTAATTCCGAAGATTAGCACGTCGTTGCCATCTTGATTTTGGGAGCGTGAAAATTCCTTCAAGATGATTGGTATCTCAAATCCTGCATTCGGTACGACCTCAATGCCAGTTATGTTCTTTAATGCCGGATGTCCGTCAACCTGCACAAGATCAACTGAAATTTTGGAAAGGCGAACTCGTCTTAAGGGAAGCTGCTTTTTAATTTTTCGTTCACTGAGATCGAGGTCTTCAACTTCTGGTCCGTTCCGGATGACATCAATGTGCGAGCCGTTGGCTGTAACACCAACAAATTCGTCGACGAGCGTGCCTACTTCGGGACCAAACTTAGCAGACAGCTTGTCCTTCGCTTCGGATAGGTCTCGAACTACACTAGCACCGAATTCAGTATCACTACCAACAAGCACCTTTGACGAATCTGATTTAGTCAATTCAACCGATTCGCCTTTTCTTTGCAGGCTGACAACGCCCTGCACCAAATTGCGAATTTCTTCGGTGGCAGGTTTGCCAGATACAGCCTCAATAAATCGAACGAAGGTCTGATTTGGATCCGGCTCTGCCGAGTCACTCGAAGTCGGAATCGGAATCGGTTCATTGGAATGAATCGATGATTGGCTCGGTGCGGTCTCCTTGGGCTGCGCCGAATCCTGGCGCGGTGTCGTCTCCTTGGCCTGATCAGATGACTGGCTCGGTGTCGTCTTCGTGGACCCTCCTAATGATTGGTCTGGAGTCACGTCAATGGAGGGTTGCTTCGCGGTCTGGCTCTGCGACGAGATCGGGGACTGACTCAACGGGTCAGAAAGAGCAGTTCTGCAAAGCAGGATCGACAAAACGAGGACACTATATACGGTGACAGAAGCAGGCTTCGCAATCTTACCGATGAGTGTCATCATTCTTCTTAACGACAGGTTTGGTTGATACCGGGTTTGGTTCAGACTCTCCCGCGAATCCAGCGAAATCTACATCGTTTACCAGCAATGCTACTTTATTTTCCGCCTTGGTATAGCCCTTTGGCATCTTAGAAAAGTCTGCAGGAACCATTGCTTTTCGAACTTCCGTAGTGTCGAACATTGTTGTTCGTACACCATCTTTGCCGATCTGTATAAGTCGCAATGGTAGATTATCGCCATACTTTATAGCCGCAATTTTTTCCAAGAATACGCCGCTAACTTTTGCTGGAAACTGAATTTGTTTTGCATACCAATATTCGCGTCGCTGATGATTCAGTGCATGATCAATATAATCTTTCTGTTCATGATTCAGCTTGCTACCGTTTTCGAGAGCGTTCGTCACAGAGAGTGCGAACTTTTCAGATATGGTTTCTGTGTCATGAGCATAGCAGTAGGCAACCGTAGGCATGCCAGCAACAGCGGGTCTATCACCTAATTTAATTGGTGTTTCGAATCCAGAATTCTCACGACGTCTCTGGTGTTGAAAAATCTCCAGCGCCTCTGCCTTATTCAAAATCAGATATTTTTTGTTCGCTTCATTAAAGGCATTCAACTTCCAATCCGGCGCATGCATAATCAACGTTAGACCGAGCTTGTTGTTATGCCATTTGAACGCGTCCTTAGCCAAAACCATGTCAACGTCGCCCAAATTATAGGAGGTTTGCTTAATCATCCAAGCGGACACTGGATTCGCACAATTCCCAGGCGCAGCGAAAACTGTGCCAACGGTGCAGAACCCTGCAAACGCCATAGCTAGCAAAAATTTTAATGACATCTATCGGCCCCGATAGCAATCTGCCCCAAAAATGAGTTTATTAAACAACTTGAACATGATTACTAATGCCATAGCGAGGGCAAAATAAAATGCAGAGGGCTCGGCAGTAACACCAATGATTCAATCCAAGGAAAGAGATTCTGGCGGTTTTAACCAGAAGGCAGAAAGCACGACTGCGCCTGAAGTCGTTGACGAAAACGCGAATATTACTTCTAATCAAAACCCACTCATCAACACTCTCTTCGCCGAAAAATACCTGATGCTGGAGGTGCTTGGCGAAGGCGGAATGAGCATTGTTTATCTTGCCCGCCACGAAGCGATGAACAAGCTTGTCGCTATTAAAACACTTCACACTCACCTCATGTCCAAAACGACAAGTTTGATGCGATTCAAGCAAGAAGCGCAGGCGGCAAGCCGTCTTGAACATCCGGGCATAGTGGCAATTCACGATTATGGCATCACCGAAGATGGTACGCCTTACCTCGTTATGGACTATGTGCAGGGCGAATCTCTGGGTGATTTACTTAACCGGATCAAGTCTCTCCCAGATGCTGATGCGTTGAACATTTTCAAACAGACAACTGCGGCGATTTCCCATGCCCATCAGCGTGGTGTTGTGCATAGAGATATCAAACCAAGCAACATCATGCTTAACTTCGATGAACGTAATATCTTAACTGTCAAAATCGTTGACTTCGGCGTGGCGAAACTTGTCGAAGGCGAGGATGCAAAACTCACACAGACGGGCGAGTCATTAGGCAGTCCGCTCTATATGAGCCCCGAACAGTGTCTCGGACAGCAGCTCGACGTTCGCTCAGATATTTATTCATTTGGTTGCGTAATGTACGAAGCACTTTTAGGTGTTCCTGCTTTAGCCTCGGACAGTGTGTTCAAAACAATGATGAAACACATTCACGAAATGCCACCAAGCTTCAAAGATGTTCGCCGCGATTTGAAACACTTTGATGCACTAGAGCGAATTGTATTCAAGGCTATTGCAAAAGAGCCAGGAAAACGATACCAGAAGATGGAAGAAATCCTGTCTGATCTGAATAATTTGCACGAAGAGCAAGGGATTGCGCAAAGAATCGTTCAGTCCTTTGAACTTACTGGATTGCGCAAGACAACCAAGTCACTCAACTTTATGGTCGCGTCATCTTTGCTGATTGGTGCGCTGATACTATTCGGCACACAGTACATCCTTGCATCTATTTCCGCTGTATCAACCGCCCCTTTTTTAGAATCCGAACCGGTGATATGGTCACGCTATGCCGACAGAGGCAATGGCGAACAAGTACAAACAGACCCTAAAGGAACTCAAAAGGTTCTTGGTTCATTGCAAAGTATGATGATTGAATCCGACGAACAGGCGGCACGACAATTAGATCCTCGCTTCTTCAGCGAAAGACAACTTAACCTTGCCTTCGAGAGACGCTCCAAAGCGGAGGCTGAGCGAAATCAGCGACATTACGACACAGCCCAAAGCGACTATGCTGCGTCGATCGCTTATCTCAGTAAGTTCGTCGATCAAACTAAAGACATACAGCACGCTAATATTCTAAACAACCTGATACTTGCATACGTAGGCGCGGGGGATTGCGCCTACTTCAACGAGGCAGTGGACTATAAGACAGCAGCTCAAAATTATCACAATGCACTAGTCCTGATACGCAAGTGCAGGAACAGCAATATCCCGTCAGAGTTATCCCCCAACGAGCAATTGCACTTGTTTTTGAGAAACGCTGATTGTTATTTTATGCAAGGCAATTACACTGAATCAGAGAAGGCAAGACAAGTAATAGCTGACCTCCAGCGTTCAGACAGATCAACCAGAGATGCTAGTTATAAGTCCTTAAATGACAGCAAAATTTCTGAAGAGTACTTTCGCGGTAACCGATTGCCAGATGCAAAAGACTGCTACTTGATCGCCTTGGAAGAATGGACTAAGAAGGGAGACAATTTCCTGAGAGAGCAAGCGATTGCCGCTGGAAGACTGGCTGAGGTAAAGGATTCGCTAAATGTCGAACCGAAAAACGATATCTACTCACAGTTCATAGAGCTAGCCGAGAAAGTGGCCCGCACTAATCCCGAAAAACTCAGATCGCCATTCTTCTCAAACGCTTACCAAAGTTACGCTCATTATCTTTGGCAACATGGACAACTCCTTAAGGCATTCCAAATGCATGAACTCGCTCAGAAGTATGGCTCCTAGCGTGCTTTCTGCTGCTTAACAACGGACGCCGCCAATTTCAAGTCATCAATGAATAAGGACATTTCAGCATGACGACTTTCAGCGTCGCGCGCAGGCAAGATCGAAGTCGACACGATTAAAGCAGCGGATCATTAATATCGGTAGACGAGGCAAGCTTTCCACGTTCTTCGTTGACCCTAGTCAACATCGCCATTCCTGCGGCAAAGAAGAGGATTGTGCACAGGATTGCGATTCGATAATTGTTGTGTGTTAAAAAGGCTACAGCGCCAAAAGTAAGTGCACCAACGGCGGTGGCTAATTTTACGGCCACGCCCCACAAACCGAGAAACTCGCCTGAGCGACCTTCTGGAGCGAATTGACCAACAAGAGCACGACCAACCGAGCCGGTTGAACCCATGGCAATGCCCACCAGGTTTGCAGCAATCCACAACTGCGGCTTGTTTTGAGCAGCCGCAGCGACAAGAATGGCAACCGTCCAGATCGACAGGGTGATCATCAACGTGCGCACGGAACCAATGCGGTCTTGCACAAAACCAAACACTGAAGCGCCAACCGCTGCTGTGACATTAACGACGAGGATCATTATAATTGAGTCTTGGGCAGTGAATTTGACGACTTCCTGTGCGTAAACAGAGGCAAGGTGTATGACAGTACTAGTGCCACAACTATACAGAAAGAGCGTAATCAAGAATCGAAATAAGTCCCTGTAATGCCTGGCGTGGGTAATAGTCGCTTTCAATCGTTCAAAACCGGCATACACAGGGTTTTTCCCAATTGCAGTTGGATCTGGCTTGGCCCGCTCTTTCAAATACACAAAAGTAGGAAGGACAGCAAGTCCAAAGAATAACGCGCAGAACAACATAACAATCGGCACAAATTCGGTTGAAGTTTGACCTTGGCGTAATGCCCACGAAACATAGGCAAGGCAAATTCCCAGGGAAAGCAAACCACCAACGTAACCAGCAGCCCATCCAATGGACGATATTCGTCCCATATCTTTTTTTGTTGCCAACTCCGGCAAAAATGCGGCAATTAAATCTTCACCCGTTCCAAAAGCGATGTTGGCGATCGTCAGTGTCACCATCGCCGGTATCACAGCCCCGGGTCCGAAAAATGATAGACAAGCCGTCGCGGCCACGCAGGTAAACGTAGAATAGAAGAGCATTCTCTTTTTTGATGCAGTAGCATCAGATATGGTGCCGACAATTGGCGCGGTAAGTACAATCGCCAGACTGGAAATGCATATAACCACGGTGAGCAACAATGTGCCCACACCCTTCTCTAGACCAGAGGAGGGCCCGGCGATAACATTGGCAAAATAAGCGTTGTAAACAGCTGTAGCGACCACTGTTCCATAAGTAGAGTTGGCAATATCATAAGATGCCCAGGCCAAGATTTCTTTGCGAGGAGCGCTGCCAGCCGCCTTTTCCAGCTCTAGGCCGCTCATTGATGATTGCTCCATAAGACTCCGCGCTTGCCATTCAAATTTTAGAACATATCGGCACTAGCAGTAACGGAACAAATTCCATAATTTAAGGGCTTTCAAAATTGAAAGCCCTTTATCATTCCGTCCGTCAAGTTCTAGATTCCGCCGAAGCCAGCCTGAACAAGCATTAATATCAGCTGGTTAACAGCTGCTGCGCATCGAATCTGCCAATGCGTTCAGGCAGCGTTGTCAGCCTTCATAGATGGGGTGCAATGCACTGCCTGCTGATCGTCAACGAAATGGATAAACTCTTTCCATTGCATGCGTAACAGCCTTTTCATGTCGCGTTTGAGTTGCTTTAGCTCGACGGCGACTTCTGCAGCTTGCTGCCCGAAAGTTAGGGATTGTTTGTTCATCATTCACCTCTGCACATGCATAGAGGTTTGGACACTTTCCAGGCGGAAAAGGTTCCAGTTCAACAACGCAGCCGTGACAAAACTGTTAGCCGGTTTGTTTTACTGCAAACGAACCAAACATCCAATGAATGACTCGATTTGAGAGTTGGTCTGAATTTTGTTTATCGAGCGATCTATTGGCTCTCTGCGCCACGCGTTCGTCTTCATCTTCTGCCAAAGTTTCAAGCAAGAATGATGCCAAGTTTTGATTCTCGGCCAACCTGGCTCGAACTCTAAAGTCGCTATCACAAGCTAATTTCCAAACTAATTCTTCGGGCAATTTCAAATTTGCGGCAACAGCGCAGCGAAGAAGCGGATTTTGATGCTCTGCAAGAGGCTTTAACAAGTCTTGGTTGGCGCAGGCGGCTATGTATTCCGTAATCTTGCGGTTTAGTGGCACAACGATGGACCCACCCTTTATCAGGGCGTCTAGCATAGCTAGAATCTGCTGCTCTGTAAGAGCCGCTCTCGACGGCAAGGAATAACCACTCTCGTTCCTAAACACAGGAACCACCTCTCACGCTCTAGGGAAATCAAGACCCGATTCACAAGAGGAATGTTCCACCATTGAATATTGATCAAGCGCCATCTACCAGGTTCTTACAGGCTCTTACAAGGTTTTTACACAGGAGTCCCGTAACTGTCACCGGACACTAAGGACTGGAAAGCGTAGCCAGCATTATGCAGCTAAATTTGAATCCTTTGAGCAGTGGCAATTCGTCGGAACACACATGACAAGCTGTGAGGATCACGAACTCCAATTCTTGAAACATGTAGCTGGATAAATGCTAAAACGCGAGCAGAAAATCTGCCAAACTTAGTAGCCAATGCGTTAACCAAATTTCGAGGAGCCCGACATGCGAATTGCCCAAGTCGCAGCCAATACTGAACGAGTGCCACCACCTGGGTATGGCGGTACGGAGTTAGTAGTAAGTTTGCTCACGGAAGAGCTTGTAAAACGCGGTCATGAAGTGACTCTCTTCGCAGCCGGCAGCTCGGAAACCAAAGCGCGTTTGATTACCGTCGTTGATGAACCTTTACGAGCGGCTGGGAAGTACAACATGCTCCAGTGGCCAGCATTCGACATGCAAACACTGATCGAAGTGGAGAAGTTGCAAGACCAATTTGACATTGTTCACTCACACATGAGCTGGTCCGCATTAGCGCTTCTGGATCGACTCAAGTGCGCCACCATCACGACGATGCACAATCAAGTAAAGCCATATTGTGAGGGGATTTACCTCAGATACAAACACCTTCCATACGTGGCAATAAGCAATTCATTCAAGTCGCTCAACTACCCGGATCAGTTGAACTACGTAGGCACCGTATACAATGGCATACGAGTTGAAGACTTTAGCCAGGTCAGCAACAACCAAACTAGAGCGGGGCTTCTATTTGTCGGAAGAATATGCAAAGACAAGGGCACTGCCGAGGCGATTGATATTGCAAAGCGGCTGAACATGCCAATCAAAATAGCGGGTAAGGTGGACAAGAATGATGAGCCTTATTTTGAGCAAGAGGTGAAGCCGAGACTTAGCTACTCTGGGGCAGAGTTTATCGGCGAAGTTGACCACGATCAAAAAATCGAACTTTATAGCAAAGCCATCGCAGTTGTTTATCCAATCAACTTTAATGAGCCGTTTGGCCTGGTGATGGCCGAGGCGCTAGCCGCCGGCACTCCTGTGATGGCCTTTGATAAAGGCTCTGTGCGCGAAGTGCTGGATGATCCCAAAACCGCAATTATCGGAACGACTGTCGATGAACTCGTGAGCAGATTTCCGGAACTGGAAGATATAGATAGGAACGATTGTGTTAGTCGGGTGCAAGAGTTGTTCAGTGTAGAGAAGATGGTAGATGGTTACGAAAAGTTGTACCAGGACTTGCTGGACAAGAGGTATCCATGTATTGCAGGAAATATTAGCCAGTAAGTGCTCTCTTAGCATCCCGAATTGAAGTCAGGTTCAGGCATTAGCATTTATTCCTGTGACTCCAATTGGAACATGGAACTTTCTCGACTGAACAGGGTCTTTACCTGAGCGAACGAGCACAAGTTTAAATCAAAAGGAGATTACCCATGGAACCTGATACGAGTGTAAGCAGCTGCGGTGGCAGCCACAAGAGTGATTATGAAGGCAACATGGAATGCAAGCTCAAGGAACTTGGCGCCAAAATCGACGAGATGACTGCTAAAGCTGGAGAATTGTCGGCGAAGGCAGGAGAAGCCAAAGACCATGCAGCCTGCAAACTGAACGAGCTTAAAGAAAAGCGCGAAGCCGCCACTAAGCGATTTGGCGAAGTCAAAGATGCTAGCGGCGAAGCTTGGATCGAATTCAAAGGTGGTATGGATAAAGCGTTTGATGAACTGAAATCGGCGTGGGATGAGTTGCGCCTGGGTTCTGAGAAGGCTGCAGACAAACTAAGCCATTAAAATGTAGAGCTGAGCAAAATCTGTTCGGCTGACGCCGGCAGATTTTGCTTGTCGTCTCACCTCGTTCCGTCGCCGACTTGGAATTAACTTATTCAACTTACATATCTAGGAGAGAACATGATTATCAGAGAAAAAGATCCAGATGTTGTCGTCACATCACCGTCAGACTCGACAGCCACTTACGCCATCATCGGGCTGATTGTATTGGCCCTTATCGGATTTGCTATCTATTACTTTAGTTCGATGAACACAGTAACGACGACAAACGTTGCAACACCGCCGGCTCCAAGTTCAACCACCATTATAAACAATGCCGGAAACCCGTCTCCATCCGTTCCTGAAGTACCGATGGCTCCTCAGCCTACTCAGGTAATAGTACCAGTACCGGTGCAAACTCCAGCTCCGGCCCCAGCTGCACCAGCAGCTCAAGCGCCAACGACTGGCACAACTTCTACGACAGAGACAAAGACGGAAACTTCACCTGCTCCAGCAGCACCATAACGTTTAAACACGCCAAGAGGATGGAGATAATGCTCCATCCTCTTTTACTAGACAAGAGAACCTCAAATGCCTGAAATGACCGAAAAACAAAATGCGATCGAGATTCTGCGAACTGAGCACGAACAGATGCGGGAGATGCTCACAATCATCGCAGCAACCGACGAAGCCGACTTGAAGCGACAACTTCTGCACGAGTTAATTGGTATCGTCAAGGTACATGCGGAACTTGAACAGAAATACTTTTATCCATTTATCTCTCGGCACGTGCGCTATGAGCACATGAAACGTCCGGCCCAGGAATTTCACTCAGTGGAAATTTTGCTTACCGATGTGGAATGCGCCGCCGATAAAGAATTCGCGGCGCTGCTCGCCAAAGTTGCCGATCACTTGGAGAAACATATTTTTGATGCGGAAGAACTCTTGTTCATGAGAATCGAGCAACGCTGTTCAGACGTTACTTACTCGCTGTCGCATTTATCGGCGCGAATGATCGCCAAGAAAAAAGAGCTGCACCGCAAGTTGGGAATAGAGAAAAAGGCCTCTTAAAGAGTCGCTCCCTTTCTCCATCCTCACTACTACCTGGCCCTACTAGTTATGGCAAGTTCTGTAGTCGCGGGTCAACTTGTCTTTCTTAAGCACTACGTGCGCTGTCTCCATAGCACGTTCCATACTCACTGGTGAGACGCTTCTTCCGATCCCGCTTCAGCTTCTGCATAATCCACTGTATAACAACGAGATCTACTACTGCGTCTTCCATGCCGGTAGCGTACACGGCGTGCTTGAATTCGCCTTGAAACGGTTTCGAGTCGCTATTTCCTGACACCGATATTACCTCCCTGTAGTCACGGATGATGATTCTTTTCTCTAGGGCGAATCTGATCCCTAGATTGTTCCAGGTTGCTAGGTAGAAAGGTGAATATCTCCCCCCAATGGGACATGTTGAGTTGGTATGCCGAAGGAGACCGTCGAAAACCAGCTGCTGAGCGCTTGTATACATGTTCCAATTTAACGGAGATGGAACAACTGCGTGTATGAATTCGACAATTGCACCAACAAATATGAAGGTTTAAAAGGAAACCAAGCAATGTCGATTAATGAACCTCAGCTGAACAAGCTAAACAACCTGCTGATCTGATCAACCAGATGCACGTCGGAGCTTCAGTTTACGACTTTCGTTGAGACTGCGAACTTAACAAGCGGAACAAAGCACCTGTCAACGCGTCGCTAATTCGAAGAGTGGCACTAACACACTAATACAGCTAGACGAGAGAATGTAACCATGTTCGATTTCATCAAAAGATTATTCAACGGCAGGTCGGAACAGTGCGCAAAAGTACCGTCGCCCGGCACTTTAGACATAGTCGAGTGCAACAACATAGAAATTATCAAAACTTCCGACTACAGTGAAGGAACTCCGAATCAAGCGGCCGACAGCCTAATCCTCGCAGAAAGCAGTCCGACTGATGATCTAGACGAGAAGAGCGAGCTGCCGACGCCTTCTGATAATTACTTATCCGGACAACTAGGTGGGGACCACCTTCTGCACGACATGCAAACACGCAAAGCCGGTTTAGCTTACTGGGACAGCGGATTAGCTAAGTACAGACCTCGAGACAGACGTCCAGTTATGGATGGTGCCAACGCCAAAGACTTTCGCTATTTTGAGTCGATTAAACTTGACCCGAGTTTACGCCAGCTGGAATTGCAGAATCCAGGCCTGTGCCTAGAATTGTTGAATTTTAACACTTTCGTCAACAACTCATTGAAAGGCAAATTGATCGGTCAATTTGTTGCACGTAGCATGCAAGTAATTCGCGAGCAGCAAGAACTCGTCGATCTAGAGAAGCTCACTCAAAGCCAAACTCACGCTGACCACGGACCTGCCGCCTCCCGAGGCGCTGCAGACAAAAACAATGCTATGAACGAAAAAGCATTAAAATCAGCTTTCAAGAGTATTGAGTCCGCAACTCAAATACAAGAAACAGTCGGACCAGAAAATCCGACCGACAATCAGTTTCATTTAGAAGATCATATCTTCATGCACATCCAAGACTTGGCAAACACGTGGACTAAGCCAGAGTTAGAACACCACTTCGAGCAGGTTGAGGAACTGTTCCAACCAAGTTTGGAAGAACAAAATCAAGAGTCGTATACGCGCTGGCTTTTGTCGGTCGCTGAAACTGCGAATGAATCGGGTGATGTTCTTTGGCTGTTAGTCGGAGACAGTAACCCCGATGTTCGTTTCTGCATGGCCGAGAACTACAACTTAAATCAGTCAATATTAATTGCGCTGAGCAACGATGAGAATCCATATGTCGCGCACCGAGCCCATCAGACGCTTACCCGGCTTAAGGACACTGGTCGGGTGGTGGATCATCAATTTGGCAACGCTGTGTTCAAGAACAGAAAAAGCGGCTGAGTATGAAAACCCTGCTCAGCGTCGAATGGTGGTATAGTCATACCCCTTGAATTCTTAAGGGAATGCCCAAATTTCTACCGATATCGGTGAAATTTTCAGGGCAGATTGACCCTGTGTGGCTAGCAAGCACACACGGCACAATGCTCCAGGCAGTAATTGCCAAGCACCCAGAACCAAAGAGCTGAGCTGCTCGATGGATTTATTTAGAATTTAAAAATGAAATTGCTCTTAAGATAGCAACATCTTAGAGCAAAGCTCCGTCATCACTTGAAGTGATTCTGGTCCGTATTCCAGACTCTGTGGTTATAGGTGACTGCATGGATATAGTGTCTTATCGTGGACCCGGTGCTGCAGGCGGCGTGTCTTCGGGCCTAGATACTGCTTGGAGAGGGCAACATGGAACTGATGTCTCATGGTGGTTCCTCGGTGACGACGCGCTAAAGTTTCTTACGCCAACGGCTAGTCAGGCACAATTCGTCACGCAGTTGACTGATTCAGTGGTCAAAGGACACTATGCTTACTGCAACGAATTTCTGTGGCCGATCATGCATGATCTTCCAGAATTTGCATCATACGATTTGCACAAGAGAAAGCAATACAAACGTTTCAACCAAACCTTCGCCGAATACATCAATTTCGAGCGTGCCACGAGAAAACGATACTTTGTTCAAGACTATCAGTTGGCGTTGCTGCCTCGACTCTTAGGACAACAAGGTGGTCGCAGCAACATTTTTTGGCATATTCCTTGGCCAAAAAATGTCCAAGCGGAGTTCATCGAACCAATCACAGAAATTGCCCGTGGGCTTTTGGCTGCCGAAAGTATTGGCTTCCACACAGACGAATACGCGCAGAACTTCATGTCCTTCGTCGAGAATTACTTGGGTGAATTCAGCGTCGATCAAAGTGATCTATCCATTTACAAGACAAACGTAGGCATGACACAGCGCGAATTGGAGTGGGCTGCCGGAGCCGAGCAGTCACCATTTGTTTTACGTCCATTTGTCCAACCAGTGGCATCAATTTCCACTTCCACAAAGCTAGTCGTTCAACCACTCGGAATCGACATCGATCGTTGGACAGAAATGTCCAAAGCCGGAAGCATCGCCTTTGATAAAGTCGGACTAAACCACGGCGAGCGCTTTATTCTGTCCGTAGATCGAGCCGATTACACCAAAGCAGTGATGGATCGTTTAAAAATAATCGATTTGTTGATGGAGCAAAATGAAGGGTTGCGTGGTGACGTTGCGTTCGTGCAAATTTGCGGTCGCAGCAGAGCCGGCATTCCTGTCTTCGATAAGTATTGGGATGACTGCCGTGCCTTGGGCAATGCTGTAAACGATCGTTGGCAACGAGATAATTGGAAACCAATCCGCTGGGTGGAACAGTCACTGACACCGGCCGAATTGGCGGCACTGTATCCGGTGGCGGACGCGATGCTAGTAAATCCTGTTCGCGATGGTTTGAACTTAACTGCTAAGGAATTTGTTGTTTGTCGACACAGCAATCCTGGCGTTTTGCTTTTGTCTCCGGGAGCTGGTGCTTGGCATGAAATTGGTCAGCATGCGCTCGCAGCCGATCCAACACAACACGAGGCTACAGCCAGCGCAATTGTACGAGCGCTGAATATGCCCAAAGAAGAAAAATTTGTCAGAACGAGCATGATGCGACACAAGATTGAACGAAATCCACTTTCAATGTGGTGGAAACAATTCGTTCACGCTTCCACTCAGACTCAGAAGGCGCCTGCTGCCGACCGTGCGGTCAAGTCAGCCTAAGCGTTCTTTCTGAGTATAAAAAAAGGTGCGCCTACGGCTCGCCTAACTAACACCAGCAGTAACTTCGCTCAAAGAATTGCTCTTATAAACAGCTTTGATGGACTCTTCCAGAGAAGCAAGGAACTTGTCGAGTTGCTCATAAGAGATAACCAGCGGTGGTTCAACTCGCAGAACTCTCGAATTGATGTAAGTGCCGGAGATGAGTATGTTTCGGGCAAACAGATTTTTGGCGATTTCGTAACCAATCTCGTTGGTTGTAAACTCCATGCCCAACATCAATCCGCGACCACGTCCGCCCTTAAGCACCTGTGGATATTTGCGAGCCAGCTCAGCAAACTTAGGCAGCAGGTATTCGCCTTTTTCAGCGGCTTGCTTTGGCAAGTCTTCTTCGAGAAGAACATTGATGGTAGCAATTGCCGCTGCGCACGCCAACGGATTGCCACCAAAAGTGGTGGTATGCAAAAACGGATTCTCGATGTATCTTTCCCAAGTTTTCGGGGTGCCAATACAGGCACCAATAGGCATAACACCTCCGCCGAATCCTTTGCCCACTGCCATCAGGTCAGGCACGACGCCGTCGTAATCACAAGCGAACATAGTGCCGCTGCGACCCATGCCGCTTTGAATTTCGTCAAGAATCAAAACCGCGCCATATTTATCGCACAATTCCCTAACGGCACCAAGGTAGCCTGGCGGAGAAACGTTGATTCCACCTTCGCCTTGAATCGGCTCCAAAACAACAGCTGCAACTTTATCGCCCGAAAAATCGAATGATTGAATCATCGTTCGCAATGTGTCGACGTCGCCAAACGGTACGTGTGTCCAATGCATCAATGGCAAAAACGGTTCTCTAAATACGGCTTTCGATGTGCCACCGAGCGACCCAAGCGTCTTCCCGTGAAACGCGCCAATGGCGCCGATAAAGTGGTGACGGCCGGTGGTCAACATGGCCATTTTCAAGCAAGCTTCCACCGACTCCGTGCCGGAATTCGTAAAGAATGAATATTGCAAATCTCCAGGAGCGATCAATGAAACCAGATGTGCAAGATAAGTACGCAATGGATCGATCAATTCTTGGGAGTGAATCGCTTGCTTTTCCAACTGATCGCGAACAGCCTTAAGTACGCGTGGATGTCTATGACCGACGTTATAGATGCCGAAACCACCCAACATATCGATGAATTCTTTTCCATTCACATCGCGAAAAACCGAACCTTCATCATCCCATTCAACCGCTGTGTAATCAGTGCTGACTGACTTGCGATATTGCAGGAAACCGGCGTTAACGTGGTCTGTCCAGTACTTAACAGAGTCGCTGATTAACGTCTTGATTTCGGACTCGTTCAATTTCTTCTTGGAAATGATGTCCAAAACGGCTTCGGACTTGGATTTAGCAGATTTTAAATCTTGAGGCATTTTTAACACCGTTGTGCTGGAACAGCAGAAAGGATAGCACTACCGCGCTATTAAGTACTCACCATCGAGCTCTTGGACAGAATATTCTTAGTGATTTGAATACCAGCTTGTTGACCCAAAACAATGCCAGGAAGCACTCCCAAAGCACCGAGTCCTTGAATAGACAGAGAGTTTACGTCCTTAACCACAATTTCCGGCATCAAATCCGCTGCGACATGCAAGTCAACCGCCCAACAGTAATCCGGTTCAGCCTCCGCAAGTGCCGGAACCCACTGCTTGGTCGCAGCAGTCATTTTCTGATGGTAAGAGCGGTCCAGTTTATCCGTCCCTGGAGCTCCATAACGCCCGCCACTAACCGTCAAACAGCCGTTGCCTGGTCGGAAATCATAATAGATGTACGGGTTTGCATCCCACCAAACTGGACAAGTTTCAGGCACAGCGGTTTTGAACGACAGGGCAAAAATTCTTCCGGTAGTTTCGACGGTCGGTCCAACTGCAGAAACGATACCGCGACTTTGGATTCTCTTGTCATTGTCGGTACTTATTAACCAGCCTTCCGCATTTTTATCAATCGAAACAACACGAGCATTGCCGTATATTTGAGCGCCTGCTTTTCTAGCTTTATTAGCCAACGTCGCCAGTAAAGTGAAAGGGTGAATCGCCCCCTCATCTGGCAAAAGCATCGCCTGGAGTACTTTATTCACATCGAGATAGCCAGCCGCTAGACGATCGACTTCGGCTGCTGAAATAAGCTCCGCGCTCATCCCGGCAGAAAGACGAGCTTTGGTTTCTCGCTCCAATCGTTTTGCTGCAGTTTTACTCGTTGCTAACGCCATAGCGCCAATGCGCTTCACGTCTAACATGCAGCCAATTTCCTGAGCTTCTTGCAGAACAGTGAATAGCATCTGCTGCGTGGCAGACCAGAGTTCTGCAGCTGGGCTTCCCTTTGGCGTATAGGTTATCGGCATGTTTATACCAGCGCACAAGATGCCGGCATTCTTACCTGAGGCACCCAGGGCGAGCGCTGGATGAGCTTCTAAAACCACTGCCGAAGCTCCAGCGCGTGCAACAGATTGGGCGGTACTCAGTCCCGCAATGCCACCGCCGATGATGACTACGTCATACGACATTTCGTCCGGCATTTTATCAATTGCCGGCAATTGGAGATGGCTGAGCGCACTTTCTGGACAGGTATCGCGCCACGGAGCCGCATTGGTTGGCACTTTGATAGTCATGGTGAATTGTAATTATCGCGTGTAATCACCGCAAAAGAAAGTAGCTACCAAAAAAACTCCCCTTCTTTTTGAAGGCGAGTTCATTTGGCATGGACGCAGTTACTTAGGCAACTGCAGTGAGACGGCGTTCACGTTCCATCTCAAATTCGACTTCCAGTTCATTTGGCGCGAAGACAGCCCCGTCCGTTCCATCCATTCCAGCAAGTCCCCACGGAGAGCGTCTGAAGATCATTTCGATTGGGTTACTGGCGAGAAAAATGTTCATCGCTGAATTTCTTTCCTGCGCAGACTGTGGTTCAGCCATAACTATTACAGCGCCCGCTGCAACTGAACCCTCAAAAACGCTAGCCCAGTGCTGTGGTTGATTTGATGTCAGAAAGGTAGCAAGCTGACAAACGAAATATGGGAAACACGCGCCACCGGCAATAGTGCCCATTAGGGGGACTATAACTTGAAATCCGTTGACGCCTGGAATATGTAAAGAGGCGAAGATACCGGCCATTAACCCGCCAATGGCTCCCGCGATTCCAAAATGGATGAAGTATTTTGCCGTTGGATCCTCTATCTTGCCGGCAATGTTCGTAAATTGCTCGCTCTTCTTACCGAGCACGCAGATTTCAGAGGTCTGCAAGCCAGCTTTGTGCAACTGTGAAACCACAGCTGGGACGTTGTCGGCGTCTTCAAATACGCCGTAAATATAGTCTTGGTCTGACATTTCAATTACCTCTTGCTAACCGTTGTCCAAATTTGGAGAGTAAAGTCTCTCATTTAATATAATCGATTATCGATAATATGTAAACCTGCAATTGCCGATGTTAACATTTAAGATGATCCCCTCAAAAATGGCCTATTTTTTTTCCGCTCGATAAACGACGGCCCGATTCTGGTCATCAGGAAGGGTGTATAGAATCGATTATGGATTATCTCTACTTCTCGTTTACAATTAGGGCACCACGGAGGTTCCGGTCATATTTAAACGCTCATCTGCCCGTGAACACATCGTGCAGCTTCTGCTGGAGCGCATTCTTGACGGCACCTACAAACCTGGTGACAGACTAATTGAGCTGCAAATTGCAAATGAGCTAAACACCAGCCAATCCCCGGTGCGAGAGGCATTTCGCTATCTTGAAGCTTTAAGGGTAGTCGAAACTGAGACTTATAAGGGAACACGAGTTCGAAGCATTTCCTCTCGTGAATTAGAAGAATCGAGTCAAGTCAGAGCGGCGTTGGAAGAGCTGGGAGCTCAACTGGCTGCCCCTAATTTCAAAGATAACGTTGAGAAATTGGAGACAGAATCAGCTTTGTTCATGAAAGCAGCCGCGGAAAAGGACGTCAAAAGCTATTCTCAGCACGACATCGAATTTCACCGCATAATTATGGAAGGCTCTCAGAATTCGCTTTTGCTCTCAATTTGGGAATCAGTGGTGCTGGAAAGCCGATTTCGCCTCACTTTGAAGAGTATCGGTGAAGACCAGCTCAGTCAGTTTGGCACCGCTCATCTGCCCGTCATCGAGGCGCTAAGGAAAGGGGATGGAAAAGCTGCGGGCAAGCTGCTTAAGAATCTCATCTGCAAGTTTCATTTCTTGAAGCACGAGTAGTCCTGCTCACACCATATATGGTGCGGCTGATTACATTTTCTCGTACCAAACTTCTTCTTGTTCTGCCGGTTGAGCGGGTGCGGCAGTATTGCCGTCATCGGCAAACTTGGACGGTGCCTCCTCGTGAGGAAGCACATCGAGCAGCCGCATATAAAGTTTCGCTACGCTCGAACGCTGCTGATCTGTCCATTCCAGGATGCGAAACTCATCTAGCATGGCAAACAGCTCTCTGCTGTTCCGCGCCGTCTTCAATTTTTCAATCCAAGCGCTGAGGTCTATAGAAGCTGACATACCAATCACCGTGGGAGTTATGCACCTAAATCATAACGCGGCGACCTGGTGGCCGCCGCGTTAGCTAATTCAGATTATTCGAAATTACTCTTCCAACTTGCCGACTCTGAATGATTCAGGGGTGAACGGCTCGTTGAAACCGTGTTTGGCTGCATTTCTGCTGCTAATGTAGGTGCCTTTGGCTCCGCCTACAATCAGAGCGGCTGGTGCAGTAATCAAACTAACCAGCAAGCAAGATGGACCAAAGTCCTTACCGCCAACCTTATCCGCGGCGCTGTTGGTTAAGCCTCTGTAGCTTCTGGTTGTTTCACGCACAATAGCGATTGGCATTCCAACAACCATAGCTGCACCGAGTCCACCGACGCGGCTAACAATCAATGAGCTGTTCACAGCCTTGTCCAACCCTGTGTCATCATCAGCGAATGCAGGAGCCAATGTGCCAAACGCCAGTAAACTGGCAAGTGCTAAAGCCAAATTCGAACTCTTCACAACGTATCCTCCCTTTCAATAAGCTCTTACTTGCTTGGCTGCTCTTCAAAAACTAGTAATACAGCCAAATTAAGAGCATTTTTCACTTTTCAACCCAGAGAAAAGCAGTATGCCAGTGCGATGGTACCAGACAACCGATGAGCGTGCTCATTAGTAAGAGATAAAACTGCTCCGCCAGTACATCTTGGCAACGCTTCACACCGTATTCAGTATCACAATTGCTTAATACAAAAATCAACAATTCGATTCTCTGCCCAAAAACGATCGCGAATCATTCCCTGACTTTCAAACACTCTGCCAAGAAAACCACTATGTCCGCCATGCTCTGGCGTGATCAGTGTGATATGGGGTGTTTGCAATTTTGGTGATGTAAACGAATGGAAAGGAACAATCGGATCGTCCTTAGCAGCAATGATCAGAATCGGGATTTCAGCTTGGTCCATAATCGGTAAGGCGCTAGCTTTTTCGTAATATTCAGCAGCGTCCTTGTATCCCGCGTCTGGAGCGGTGTACAGGTCATCAAAGCGGCGCACCGAATTGACCAGTTTCAATTTTGAAGTGTCATAGAGTGAGGGATAAAACTGATGCTTGGCGCGTATTTTTGCTTTTAAACCAATCAAAAATCTCTGTTCGTAGAATCTATTGAATCCTTGTTCAAGAGCTTCGACACAAATAGCAAGGTCAAGCGATGGCGACACGGCGCAAATGCCGGCGAATAAGTCACGTCCACTTTTTCCCAGCTCACAGGCAGCCTTTAACACTATGTTTCCGCCCAGCGAATAGCCTGCGGCAAATATATCTTCAAGACCATCAATTTCCATCAGTTCGTTTGCAACAGCGATCAAATCGGAGCTCAAACCAGCGTTGTAGAGAGTTGGAGTGAGGTGCAGCGTGTCACCACAGTTGCGCAAATTCATGCGCACTACATTCATGCCTTGCTCCAAAGCTTTGTGCGTCAGCCCCAACACATAAGGAGTGTTGCTCGATCCTTCCAGTCCATGCACAACGATTATGGTGGGTCTAGATTTGGGCTCGGCCGCAAAATGACATTTCGCCAGAACCTGCACATGCGGCTTAACTTGAAACAGTCGATCGACAGCTGGTGTCTTTATTGGTGGCAAACGCCTGATCCACAATGCTGGAATGATCGTCATCAAATGTCCATTGTTCAACAGCGGAAAAGGCTCGAAAGAGATCTCGTCTTTCATGGAACTAGAATCCCTTCCAGCGCATCGACAAACCTGTCTAGCTCGCTCTCAGACAGCGAGTAATGACACGAGACACGCACACCAAGCCCTGGATTAACGTTCATGAAATCGGGCTGCACCCAAATTTTATCGCTTTGCCATAAATGATCTCGTAGGTGCGGCACAGACAGTTGAGATGCAGTCCAATGCATGACCAGCATTCCATTATTCGGCACCTGATCGGCAGTTCGAAACCTAGGTTTTAGTTTGGCTACTGCACCTCGCAAATAACTGGCGAGCATCAACTCCCGCTGATAAATCTCCTCTGGTCCGATAGCAAGTTGTAGATTGATCGCGGCAGTTAAACCACGCCAGCGCACCACATCAGTGGTGCCTTGTGACTCAAACCGATTCAAATTGTTGACGTCTGCCTCTTTAAGCTTAAAGTATTCGTCGCCAAGCCAGACCGGTCGCAAAATTGGCACCAAATCAGGTGCCACGTAAACGAAACCGGTTCCATTTGGCCCGCCTAACCATTTGTGACCAGACCCGACCCACAGCCGATATTGTCCAGGACGACAAATAATCTGTCCGCCCGCATGAGCACCGTCAACAAGCAAAGCAATTCCCTTATCTTTGGTGGTTCGCTCCAGCACTGTAAGAGAAGGACGCCACCCGGTATAACTGCTAATTTCGCTCACCAGAACCAACTTGGTTCGGCGGTTAAGTTTTTCAATCAGTTTTGAATTGAACAGATCAAGACCTTCAAGCGGGTCGATATGCACCTTATGAACCACGATACCGCGCGTCTCAGCTAGAAACTGCGCAATCACGTTTACCGAACCATGCTCACTGTCGGTAGTAACTAATTCGTCGCCTTTGTTAAGCAGGAAACTTTGCATCAAGAGATGCAGTCCTTGCGTCGTGTTTTGCACAAGCAGCAATTGCCGCGCTGACACATCAAACAAGCGCGCTGCAGCCTCCTTAGCCTCCGTTATGAACGATTCATCAATGAAGGTGGCGATGGTTGGATTGACATTTAAATCGTTCCAACCACGCGACAACGCGCTCAAAACCGATTGCGGCTTTCTTCCACAACTTCCCGTGTTTAGGTATAAACACCCTTCTTCTTTTGGGAACTCATTCTTGACTCGGTCAAAATCCAGTCCAGTAGAAGAAGAGTTAATAGCAGCGTCCATGGCACTCCCGTTCACCTTCAACACAATATGTCAGCCATGGTATAGGATCTTCTATATAATTGTCTCTGTAGTGCAGTTTCACCGGGATGTGAGTTATGGCCGAGGGCGAACCGGTATTTTTCGGAATCTTGGCGTTGTTCGCGACTTTAGTTGTGCTCGGAATTTTGGCTGGATTTTTCGGATGGTTCCCGATTTGATCTAATATGGCAACCGAACACAAGAGACACGGCGCGAGGCTAGCCTGGTCAGGCGTTTTTGCGATGACCATTTTCGCTATGGTATTTCTTTCAGGATGCGACACACTCGCAGGTGGTGACGCCCAACTAACAAGTCAAACCTACTTCGAGCTTGTCGATTGGCATATCTCTGGCTTTTGGGTAGTCAATTGCCCGGTGGCATGGGTGAGGATCAAAAATTACAACGCGGTGCCAATTAAAGAAATCACTTTCCAATACAACACCTATGACTATGACGGCACGCCCCTAGACCAGGGCACTTATACCCTTGATGGACCTGATGGCACAGTTCCAGCCAACTCAGTACACAACTTCATCGAGCAATATCTGGGTATGGTCAACCTGCACAGCGAAAAGCTTAGCGTCAAGTTGCTGTCAGTAAAACTAGGCAAGTGAACGGCTATCAATAAGGCTTTTGCTGATCGGGAGAGAAATACACGGATTTCACTACTATGTAGCCGATGATCCCGTAGAGAATTAGCACCAAAAGCAGCATTACTAGTGGCATCTTTTCAAAGATCTTCGCAAACGGACGAAAGATGAAATCTATTATGAATAAGCCTGCGGCTGCAGCTGGCATCGATTTGCTCTTGTTGACAATCGAGCAAATTATAGTCCGCAGAAGTTAAGGAGAGATGAAGGCTCTCCCCTTTGTAACGATTAGTTCTCTGTTAAGTAGATTCCAAGCCGATCCGCGATGAACCGCAGCTAACCTTGTCGACTATCCGAGGAGGGCCTATGCACACTAGTGGGGTCTGTCCTAGGAGCGCCTATGCACACTAGTGGGGTCTATGCAGCGAAGCTGCCCGACTCCGCAAGCTGCTCGGCTCCTGCCACCAAGCTCAAGCGAATGAGCGCTTTAGCGGAAGTAGTGAAAGTGTTGCTCCCAGCGCTTGACGATGAAAGTTGGAAAGAGATTTGGATAGATCACGAACAAAATACCAAGACCAAGCATGGAGCAAAGGACCAGTGATAATAAAATGACGACCATAACCTATTCCTTGAAAGACACCGGGTTAACGAGACATATGTTCGTTCCCCGGTGTTTAAGGAGTGGTTAAGAAAAAATCGAATTAACGTTAACTACGGTGGTCAAGTTCCAAATTGACGAACAACACGCCGTCCGCGCTCTTCTTGATAACAGTAGTGACGCCTGTGTCATCATTCAAACTGGCAGCGGTCTTTTGAATCGTCTCATGCTTCGATACAGTGGTCGTAGTCGTAGTGTGCGGCACAGTTTTGTGATGCTTCGGCGCTTTGCTTTCATTTGAATCATCAGAAATGGTTTGTGGCAGTGATGGCGTTGCCGGCTTAACAGCGATGACGTGCTTATGTTCCGTCACATGCGGTGGCGCGACAGGCTCGTGCGGAATGGCATAGGCTACGAAAACCTGGGAAGGCACCAAATCTTTCGATCCGGTAATTGCTGACGCGATCACGACTGGCTGATCGGCTGGCTTTGAGAGGTACGCTTGGGCGTTGATTGCTGTTCGGGAAAGTAAAATGGTGAGTTTTTCCATACCCGGATTTTTGTCAAATTCAAAAGCGCCATCAGCGGGCAGAATGTAGTCTTCTCCACGACTGACCCGATTGTTGTCGCCTCTGGCAGAATCGGGGAAAAGAACAGCTTGTTCGCCGCGGCTGCCGCTGCGCAACACTATGTAAGCAAAGCCATCAATATTCGGTCTGACGTGAAAGCGAATTTGATCACCCGTGTGAAATTGTTGCTTGTTGGAAACATGCGCCACTTCAGACTGGCCTTTACGCGTAAGTTCAATCCAGTAACGCATACCGGTATTTAAATTTTCGGTAGGTTTTTCGAGTTGCGCGAAAAATAGCCCTTTCGCCCCCTTCGGTCCTGAATTGGTGGCACCGTCATCTGCTGTAGCGCAATACGGTGCGCCAAGGCTTAACAAAGCAACCAAAGTAGCAACTGTCTGGCGACGACCTGTCATGTCCAATACCTCTCAATTAATCCGTGGGGATCTTTTCCATCAACCTTTTCAAATAAATCAGCTCTCCCGGTTTATCCGAGGATAGTCTATGCAGCAAGCTGCTCGACTTATCGTTTACACCGGCAGGAAATAAATTAGGAGCGACCTTTGAACTTGGCACCTCGATGCCCTCGGCAAATCTATCCAGGCTCAGAATACGGTTGGCGTTTAGGAAGAACGAGTTTAAGTTCTCCTGGTTACCAGGCAGCGGCAAGGGCATCCTACTCGCGATTAGTATAGTTGTATCAGTAGGACCAGTCACTAGCCCATTCAAAAAGAAGCCCTTCTGACCGTTACTCATCCCCTCTTTGATCGTCTCTTTCGGCACCGTAAAATGCTCACCCTTCTTCAACATCTGTTCTTTTGATTTGGGTTCAGGATACTCCAAGGCGGCGTTGGAATTATCTTTGCGCGAGGGTAAATCACTTAACACGTATAAGTAACACGATTGATTTACCTTCATGTCAAAATAAACTTGCACGTTATTGTTCAACGCTGCGCCGTCGGGAACAGGTCGCCATTGCGGTGCTTCGTGAGCTAGTTTATTAACACCAAAAGTTGATACCCTCACCCATGGCACATCTGGCAGATACGACAGTTGGGGATGAATGAATTGCGGCTTTGCAGGAAGCATGCCAAAAAGCATTACGGCTAAAACGCCCATAAAGAGGAGCGTTATCACCACCAGTGGTGCTTGTGAAAATATCTTTCGCGGTGGACGATACTGCACGTCTTGAATCAGTCGCTGCCCGCACGATTTGCAAAAACGAGCCGAATCCAAACTTGTTTTGCCACACTTAGAACAGCCAACACGCGCCACTTCTCTGCAACCGGTATGATCCGGTCTCTTGATTGCACTGGTTCCTGCAAGCGTCATTTTTTTGGCGATTTCTTGGCCGGTCGAGCTTAACCTTTTTGCCAGCTCAACTTCCCCACCATCCTTCAAGCACTCAACAAGACACTCTGACCACAGCATTTGCTGCATGGCGCCTTCATTTTCATCCAGCTCAGGCGCAGGAGGCAGTGGACCGCAATGCATGCCGATCACGACCCCATCCTTGAACATTGGTGTGCCACAAGATTCGGGCAACAACGACAAATTATGCAGCAAATGATAAGGGTCGTCTGAAAGAAGGCTCCCAAGCAGCGTTCCCTTTTTTATCCGCGGATGCCCTCTTCTTGAATCCACGCTAAGATTTTCAATCTCATCGCCGGGCACCAGCGCCACTTGTGATACCAGAGCTAGTGGCTCGACTTTGGACTGTTTAAGCGATTCTTTACTAGCTTGGAATTCCGTCGTGTCATCTATGTTTTCGATTTGTCTTGTTTTGAATAGTTCGATCAAAGCGTGGTAAACGGCGTAGTCATCAACATTCACTACTTGCCAGAGAGAAGCAATGGGGATGGTGCCGTCCAAACACGGCCAGAGATTGCGAGCAGTCTCCGCAACTTCAGCAGGCAAAATTCCATCGTTCATCCACGGCACTGCTCGACAAAATACCGCGTCATGTCCACCTAAAGAGGCGGTAAACTTTTCCATTTCATCCATTCTGCGATGCGCCTCAAGCAGCATCATCTCAGGGGGACGAGCGATCGCTCTTTCTGTCGGCCAATCTGGTTCCGATTTCGCTTGAAAGAAAAAATTCCCTTTCAATCGTCGTTGCACTATTTGATAGACGGCAAGCTCATTGACCAAGTTTCGATAAATAGCGTGAGTGATCCGACCATTCTGACAAAACAACCGCGCTACGGGCCGATTGCGAGTGTCCGAAATGATGATCAATCCTTCCTTCCTGGCATTAGTAATTGTCTGAATGACAAGAAAGAAATCAATTTCGCCGAGATTTCCGCCTAAACCTTGCTCAATCTGGGGCGGAGAAATAGTCAAACTTTGGTTGACCAACTTCTTTTCCTGATCGTCCAAAGTAGTTAGTTGAGGTGTCAAAGTAAGTACAACTGCATTGTAATTTTGCAGGTGCATATTGCTAAGTGAGTCCCAGAGTCCATCGGATGCCAACTTGTTGGCATATTTACGATTGAACTTTGGGTGAAAGAGAGCTTGCGAAATGCCGTGGCTTTGACCGACAGCCGGAAAGAAAACTTTCAGCGCCTGGAGTTTGTCGCCGTAAAGCGTAATCAAGTGCGCACAGGTAGCCACTTTATTGGCGTCGATCAGCCAGACACTACCGAGGACCTCGTCCTCCTCGCCGGATCGATCCACAAGCAAGCCAATGGAGCCCGCCATTTTTGCTAGATCCGGTTTGAGTTCAGCGATCATTGTCAAGTCTCAACAAATGTTGGTTCTCTAAAGTATAAGTGTCCATAATGCAATCACAGAAAAATCAATAAATTTTAGGAGCCTTTGTAGCCATGAACGAAGTACTGGTTGCCGGGATCGATTTCAGCGGCGCCAAGCAAGTGCCGAATGACACGTGGATAGCTTCAGGGAGCATCGGTAGCCTGGGGTTGGAAGTCATGGACATTCGCAAGATTGGGTCACATCTAGTCGCTGGAGTGTTTTGCAAGCCTGACATCAGTTATACCGCAGTTGGTATAGATGTTCCTTTCTCGCTGCCTGTGGAATTTTTGACCTTCCTGGCGGAAAAATACAGCAAACCCGAGTATCAATCGTGGCAAGAGGTTGCCGAACAGCTGGTTTTCATGAGTTTTGAGCAATTTTTGGATCTCGTCGTAGAGTTTAAAAAGGAACCCAAACGCGTTACGGATAAAGCGATTTCGCGCGCGGCGCAAAGCCCGCTACATCGCGGTAATCCATCCATGGTCCAAATGACATATCAAGGTATTAGAATGCTTGCCTCGTTGGACCCGAAAACATGTGCTGTATTGCCGTTTCAGGAACGCCTGCAAAACACTTGTGCGGTTCTCGAAGTCTATCCGCGAGAAACTTTAACCGCTCTGGGGCTGCCAGACACAGGTTACAAAAGCAAAGAGAAGAAAGATAAGGACAGCGTTCACGCGATGCGCAAATCAATTGTTGAGAATCTTGTTCAGATTAGAGAGCGCAAAGGCATTTCTCATAAGGATTGCCCGCGATTGTCAATTGGTGCGGCAGCGCGGAACTCGGCGATTGAATCAGACCATGCTTTGGATGCTCTGATCGCTTGCTACACAACCGCGATGTGGCATATGGCGCCGCATCATTTTCAGGAGCCGCTCAGTCTGGACCAGATTGAAGTATTGGTGGAAGGCTGGATTTACTCGCCGCAAGTGCTGAATGGCTAATCTCACGGTTCAAGGCGATAGGTTATAATTTCCCTTCACGCCCTTCCGGCTTCGGCAGAGGCGTAGCTCGCTGCCAGCGGGCATTGCACCCTTAAAATTTGTTGAGCCCAGAGGGCGCCTTTGCTGCGCCAACGCTGATATGGGCGCCCGTAGCTCAGTGGATAGAGCATCCGCCTTCTAAGCGGACGGTCGTTGGTTCGAATCCAACCGGGCGCGATATAATTTTTAAGCAGCTAAATTTGGGTCATTAGCTCAATGGCAGAGCAGTTGCCTCTTAAGCAATTGGTTGGTGGTTCGAATCCACCATGGCCCAATCTTTCCCAATTCCATGTAAGTCATTGCGGGCACATCTTTATGAGTGCTAACCACTGAGTACACATTCTGTATGAATGTTTAAGTGGTGTCCAACAGCTTGCAAGAAAATTGGAAACGATGAGAATTAAGATAGATAGTAGTTCTTAGCCAGAGATAATCTACTTGACTGGTGCCGACACTAATCTTGATGATCTGCGCAAACTTTGCATTTGCTGCCACGATCAATTTCCGAGCACGCTCGCCACGTGCCCGAACGATGGCACCACACTGACAGAAATTAAACGCGATGACTTTGTCGGCACGGTGTTTGCTGAAAAGTACGAAATGCTGGATATCATCGGCGGTGGTGGCATGGGAATGGTCTATCGCGCCAAACATCAGTTGATGAATCGAATCGTCGCCATCAAAATTTTGCACAAGGCCAATGTCACTAGTAATGACGCGATCAAACGCTTTCAGGTAGAAGCGCAAGCGGCAAGCGCGCTTTCGATGCCAAACATAATTTCGGTCTTTGACTTCGGCGTTGCTCCAAGTGGTCAGCCATACATGGTCATGGATTATTTGGATGGAAAGTCAATTAGCGACGTGCTCGGCTCCGACGGACGTTTTCCACTAGAACGAGCTTTGAACATATTCATTCAGATCTGTGACGCGCTCGCCCATGCTCATGCCAAAAGTATTATTCACAGAGACATAAAACCCAGCAACATCGTGTTAATCGACATAGAAGGACAGTCGGACTTCGTCAAAATTGTTGATTTCGGCATCGCCAAACTACTAAATGCAGACCCTGACTCCGGAAATTTGACGAGGACAGGTGAGGTCTTCGGCAGTCCGGCATACATGAGTCCTGAGCAATGGAAGGGGCATAAGCTTGATGCTCGTGCCGATATTTATTCGCTCGGCGCAGTGATGTACAGGTGCCTGAGCGGCAAGTCAATGTTCGAAGCTGACGATATTCTGCAACTCATGTACAAGCAAGTGACCGAAATGCCTTCTTCGTTTGCATCACTTGGAGTTTCTTTGCCAACTGAAATCGAACAGATCGTATTTAAAGCAATTGAAAAAGATCCGGCCAATCGATACCAATCAATGCGGGAATTGATGGCCGTGCTTAGTCAATTTAAGCAGGGTACAAGCACCTTTGACGCTCTTGCACCGGTCCCCATGGCAGGCGACAGCGACAGACGCGAGGTCAGCAACAGCCCTCCTGTCTCGGTTCGTGTCAGTGCCACTGGCGAGAAAAGTAACACCACTGTTGTCTCAGTTAGTGACAACGAAGGCCACAAGGATCTACCACCACCATATGTTGTGAACAAAACAGATGCTGTGACAAGCGAAATTACTGCTGCTCAGACACCTGCATTCGAGCCGAAGAACTCAGTCTCGCAGCAACAAAAAATGTCTTCACTAGTAAGAAGCCCTGAAATAATTGCAGTGTTCGTCGCCGTCATCCTGTCGATTGGCGTGGCAATCGTTTTGATTATAACGGGAACGAGTTTCCACAAAGGGCCAGTGCCAGAGCCAGAAAAATTAGAGTCCACAAGCCAATCTAAGCAGTCGGAACCAACAATCATCAACCAACCGGTTCGTTCCGAAAAGTCAGAGGCTAAGTCAATTGATGAAACGATCATCCGCGAAAAGGCTTTGCAAACACGTCCAAGAATTGTTAGTGCACCAGTTACCTCGGCGCGAGTCGCTCACCCAAGAAAATCTCATTCTCATCCGATCGGAGGAATAAAAAATGCACTTAGGCACTTCCTGCGAAAGCTGTGAGTGCACTTCGCATTTAGCGCCATAGAAAAATGTCGCGTGTACCTAAACCTTCCATGTTAAACTTCACTTGTTCCCTTCGCATTCCAGCGGGCGCTGATCAGAGAGACGCTAAATCTTGAGCGCTCAAACCCTCGTTCCGAATAAACCTAAAGCTGAAGTCAGATGGCATGCGCCATTGCTATTGCTGCTAGTTTGCTTGGCTTTGTATTTCTTTCGACTGGGCAATTTTGGCATACTCGAAGGCGGCGAATCATACTATCCAGCTGCCGCCCGAGAGATGATCGAGGCGCGCGAATGGCTCGTTCCGCATCTGAATTATCAGATATATTTTTCCAAACCGATTCTTACTTTTTGGTTGATCGAATCGGCGTATGTTCTCTTCGGCGTCAATGAATTAGCGGGAAGGTTGTGGTCGGCAATTTTGTGCACGATCTTGGTTTACTTCTGCTACTTCACAACGCGCGCGCTGGCTGGCGCCCGAGCTGGGTTGCTTGCGGGATTGATGCTGGCGTCGTCACCACTTCTGCTGGCAACATGTCGGCGCTCATCCATCGATGCTTTCTTCAGCTGTTTTTTCGGCATAGCTTTATGCGCCATGATTATGGTTCTCTTCGCGGGAAGGAAGAGATGGTGGCCGATTATCTACGCGGGGCTTGCACTGTCAGTTCTGACCAAAGGTCCGGCATCGCTCATATTGTTTGTGGCTGGTCTAATTGCGTACTTGCTTCTTAAAAGATTAAGCATTAAACAGATCGTTGTATGTTTGAGAAAGCTGAGGGTTGTTCCGGGCACGTTAATCTTCCTGGCTATGGTGCTGCCTTGGTATGTGGCTGTGGGCCAAGCAACCAAAGGGCTGTTTCTCAAAGTGTTTTTCCTCTACGAAAATTTGTCGCGCTTCGCAGGCAACACAAATAGCGGAAAGCATCCACATTGGTGGGCTTACTTACCAGCGCTAATTTACGGCGCCTTTCCTTGGTCACTGTTCTTGCCGGCTGCTGTGACTGACGCGTGTCTTGCAGTGAAAAACAATTTCGTGGCTAGGTCGGGAAAGTCCACATCAGCGGAAGTGGCTAAGGACAATGCTATACCGCATCCATCACAAGCGGCTGCGGATCAGGCTGCGGATTCGGTGCTCCCGATGACGGACGTTCAAGTATCTGCAGGACAATCTCAAGATCCGATTCGGGACGTTCTAATTTTCTCGCTCGCGTATGTATTGGTCACCGTAATCTTCTTCAGTTTGTCTCGCACTCAGTTCGACAGATACATATTGCCGACGTGGTGCCCTCTCGTAATAATGATTTCGTTGAGCATCGATAAGTGGATCCGCACCACTGATCGGGATTCGTTGATCGCGCGCTCAGCAAAATTCGTCAGCCCACTTCTAGCTGTATTGGGTGGTTTGTGTCTTATAGCGAGTATTGCCGCGTCCTTCATGATCCCAGACGTCCAGCTTTGGATGCGGATGGCGGTGCCCATTGCGGCATTAGTTCTTGCGTACGGTTGGATATCACAATATTTATCGTACCGAAAGAAAAACTTTGACAGGTCCATGATGTTACTTGCTACAAGCACCTGCTTAGGTTACGCGATTGTGACACCAGTTTTATTTGAATACTGGTACGAGAAAACATATGCCGGTGTGCATCAGTTAGTGATCTCCGTAGCGGACACGGACGCTGATGTTGGGCAGTATAAAGAGTTCATGCCGTCTCTTTTGTATTACAGAAGAGGACCAGTGAATTTCTTCTATCACTTATCGCAATTGCTCCCTCGAAAGAAGGCAACCGCATCAACTACAACACCACCGGAGCAGACATCGTCTACGGTGGCATCTCGCCTGGGAGCGCCGGCATCCTTGCCGGCATCTATGCCAACGACAGCATCCGTCAAACAGGAGCAAAGATCGCCAACAGCAGCATCCTCAAAACAGGATCCATCTTCAACTTCCGTTCCATCTCTATCCGAGCCGAGGGAGCCTATCGATCACAGAACTTTCATATTAGTGAAAAAGGATTTCGAACCAGAATTGCTTGCTCAACCACAATTGAATCTCAAGCTCAATTCCCGACGAGGCGAGTGGAGCATGTATGAGACAAGCGACTTTGTCATGGACAAACCTCCAACACTTGAGGAGTCCTTCAATAGACTCAACTGGAAGGACAGCATGACTGACAAGTTTGGCTTCGGACCACTAACGGTGCCTTACAGTGGCGGACATATGAAGTGGCGCCGTTAGTAGACTTAGGTTAGGATCGGGCACTTGAGTTTCATTCCAACGAAAATTCCATCTCGCGTCTTGGCTTAAAACCCAAAGACTCATATAGAGCGATACCATCTTCGCTGGAATTCAATCGCACGACAACACAGCCCTTGGTACGGATCCAATCGATTCCAGCTAGCATCAAAGCTCGCGCCACTCCGCGTCGACGAAACGCGGGTAAAACATAGACACTATTCACACGTCCAGATTTCTTATTGCGCACATATCCGTGATAGTCATCAACAAGAGAAACAAAAAGCATGCCAACAATTTCATCGCCTGATCTAGCCTGAAATAGTTGCGACTCTCCTGCCTCTTGCCTCTCGCTAAAGTAAAGGGCGAAACGCTCTCTCCAACCTGGATGATCGGCATCCCAGTTATTGCCCATTTCGCTAGCCATAACTGCGCGCATGTCCGTAGCAAGAGCAAAGTCTTTGCGTTGAGCAGGCTCGATGACAATTTCTTGCATGATCAAAATTGAATTAGCGAGTGCTTACGATGGCGCCGTTGCTGATTTTCGCGAAGTATTGATCTACTTCCTTCCAGCTTTTCACACGCGGGTAGCCGGTTACTTTGACGTTGTGCGGTGCGTCGAAAAGAATTCCTTGTCCGCGGAAGCGCTTGAAGTGACGAGCGTTATCATCGATTAGATAATCTGCGTTCAGAATACTTTTATCGCCACAAAAGACAATGTTCATTGGTGACACAAAAGGAAAGTGAATTTTCATCCATTCAAACTTTGCTGTAAATGAGGTGGGCACTTCCATTGCAGCAGACGCTATGAAAATGGAATGCTGCTTGGACAATTTGAGAAGAACTTGTTGTGCGCCTTCCAGGACTGGAAGATCAGCGAAAAATTCTTCAGCTCGGATAAACTGTTCCACCACATCCTGGTGTTCAATTGGCACCACATGACGCAAGTGAGTGCCAATCGTATCTTCACGAGTAACAGATTTTCCAAAGTGGCTGTTATACCGATCCAAATGCTTACCGAGAGCATCTGCAATTACTTCATCCATATCAACTGCAATAATGGCCACATCAAGTCTCCTGCACAAGGGCGCGACACTGATGTTAGCATTCAAATGATTGATCACGAGCAATCGGCAAGGCAATTGAAACGCGACGATACATTTCATTAGCACGCGGAGCACGCGGAGCACGCGGAGCACGCGGAGCACGCGGAGCACGCGGAGCACGCGGAGCACGCGCATGTGCAGGCGGGAGAAGTCCCGCTTCCAGTCAGGCACAACTACGGAGGGACGTCCCCACCTCACGGAGTTGCTTGAAGATTGCCTTTCAAGCTCGGGTGCCGGCTGGAAGCCGGCGCTCCCCGGCGCTCCCAGGTTTAGGCTGAGTCCGAGAGGCTTATTTGATGGTTGTAGGCAGCCTTCTGCTTAATTGGTATTTTGAACCAAAACTTACTTCCTGACCCATTTTCGCTTTCCACTCCTATACTACCGCCATGTTGATCAATGATCGTCTTGCAAATGGCTAGGCCCAACCCTTTTCCGCCCTTCTCACGTGAATCTGATTCGGTTACTTGTTGAAATTTCTCAAAAATGATCTGCTGGTACTCTGCGGGAACGCCCCGTCCCTGATCTTCGATCCAGACCTTGAGCCATTTCTTGTCGCTTTCAGAGTGCACCGACACAGTTGAATTCGGTGGTGAATATTTGACGGCGTTTGAAAGCAGATTTACCAAAACCTGCACGATTCGGCCTTTGTCAAACTCGGCGAGTTGGTCGCTAGCCTGTGGCGCTGTTATTTTGACGTGATGTTGCTCAGCAAAGGTGGTCACAGAATCAATTCCTTCCTGAATCGCCGCGCTGATATTGCATTCAGTGAAAGTAAGTTCCAACTTTCCAGATGCAAGTCTTTCTGTGTCGAGAAGGTCATTTGTAAGCTCTATCAGTCTATGGATATCTGCTTCGGCAACACCAACTTTGGCTTTCGCCTCTTCAGACAATTCGCCCCAAGCACCGGCGTTGAGTAGAGTCAACAAACCGGATACAGTTGTTAGCGGCGATCTCAAATCATGACTGACCATCGCAATCAAGTATCTCTGCATTTTACGTGATTCCTCTAATTCATCCACCATCGAATGAAAGAACTTGTCCAGCTGCGCAATCTCGTCGGAGCCTTGGATTGGACGATTGAGAGGTATACCTTTTGGAACGCGAGTAATATTTTCGGCGATTCGTTTGACTCTACCGGCGATTCCACTGGTGAATAAATTGGCCAGAAAAATCGCCACAATAATGTTGACTGCTACTCCGAACGCTATCGTAATTTGCACCAGCTCACGCGCTTTAGCTTCGCGCTGCGGTCCCTCCGCAGCCAGAGCCAAGTAATCCGACATAATTATGCCGATCGGATCGGAGAGACCGTCCATCATCCGCTTCACATCAAACAGTTGCATCGGATTATTCACGATCTTTCCCATGCCACCAGTGTCAATTGATTCTTCAATCTGCGACATGAGATGAATTCCCTGCTGGGCAATCGGACGAGTATCGTGCATGATTTTTAGATGCTTCGGATCGTTGGCCAGCAATTTTTCCAATTCGTTAAATCGCTGCAGCCAAAGCTGCACTGATGATCTGTATCGGTGGCGAAAGTAGCTGCTTGGCATTTTTGCATAGCCAGCTAAATTGGCCCCAGCTTGCCCAGCCACTATTCCGATACTGCCCGCGGTGAAGAGAATTTCTTTTGTGGCAGCTTGAGTTTTTATTTCATGTTCGGCTTGTTGGACATGATAGGTGAGAATTCCGACAAATATAAGTTCGCATACTAGAGGAATCCCGACCAGTATGAAGCCCATTTGCGTTATTTTTAGGTTCAAGCGCATGACACCTTATGCCACGCATGGCGGAAATCCGGCGCCAATCTCACAAATCGAAAGGGAAGACAGTCACCAACTGGATTTAGACGCGCTTTACTTCAGCAAATAAGCAGATTTGTAGATCAGTCGATCGTTTTCGAAATTGCAGCACAAACTAGACCCATTGGCATTCTGCCATAGCCAGGTCTGGCTTTCCTCGCCATGAAAATTACTGTGCGAAACCATAACGCCTTGCGATACCAAAATTTTTCTGACTCCAGCCAGCGTCATATCTGCCTTCAACGACTCTGCCTGCTTATTAGTGACGGGATGGTCTACATGTTTAACGGCAGCGTGCGCGGGTTGTAGACATCTGGACAACGTAAACCAATCTCCTTTGTCGAGCTTATTCCCGGTTAGCGAAAGCGTGTTACCAGCAAGCCTGATGGCACACATCATCAGAGGATCGCTAGCACCCGGAGAAGGAAGCTCATAAAGTACGCGAACATGGCTGTTCGGCTTAATGCGAGCGGGCTGCAGTCCCTTCAATAATTCCTCATAGTTTGAGATTTGGAGCCCCAAACTTAGAGCCAAAGCGGACAACTCTCTTGAAGTTTTAAATAATGGTGCACCATCATGTTGGTTTGGTGCCACAATCGAATCATTCAAGTCGCTAATCCGCACACCAATTCGACCTTCGCTATCTGGTTTCACTTTTAGTGAGATGGCTTCAGCACCACGTATAAGAGATAAAGGTGTCAATGCACCTTTATGAAGATGAATCGCTCTTATAGCCTCTTCTGTTCGTGATACCGTTTCATGATCCACCGCGACGATCATGTCACCAGCCTTAATACCAGCGGCCGCCGCCGCTAGTTTCGGAAACACTTCGATGATTACAGGAAGCTGGCGTGCTCTGTTCTCATCGGGCTTGCTGAGACAGGGCGTAGCTGCTACCGAGCAAAGGATGCAAAGCAATATTGTCAGCGGTGTCAACCACAGCCCAGCTAAGTAACTGGACCCGCTATTCGTTGGACCTTCGTTCACAAAAGAGCTTCCAGCATAACCTCAAGCTTATTGACGGAAAGTATTCCCCCATTCCTTGCTGTTGTTTTGGGTGGCAGCTTTCTTGTGATCCTGAGCTTTTCCAATCGACGGCAGATTAGCGGCCTTTTCGTGATCCACACGTCCATCCGCTTGCATCGCGTCTTCGTGTTTGTCGTATCTTGTCTTTCCATAATCAGAGAAAGCAGCAACATTAAAACGTTCGTATCGCTCAAATGGATGCGCGACAATTCGTTCATGCATTACTTCATCTGCTGTCTTGAAAGCAGAAGGCGGCAAATGCTGACCGCTTGCCAAACTTCCAATTGAGCTAGCATTGCGGATGAAATCGGAGGTATGCAGCTTATTTTCAGCTTCATACATGGCATCGAAACCTTGTAGATGACTGCGACGCACCATATCTGCAGGGTGCTGGCTAATGTGATCTAGATGCATTTTCTTGAACAAATAATCTTTCTGCTGGCGAGAGTATTGAGGGCTTTGCCAAACGCGATTAAGCTGACTCGCAAGCTGCATTTCCAAGACTAGATCTTGCGGTGCCCAATACCCAGGCAAACAGTTAAGAACAACTCCATCCGGAGAGAGCATAAATAGCTGCAGGTTGTGAGGTCCGGCACCATTTGTCGTTACTACGGCATTGCCGAAGTTATCGTGCATGCCAGACTCGCCCGCATATGGCTCGTCGGTTATATCCTTAGTTCCACAAACGAAATGGTTCTTTAAAGCGGAAAGGGCGGGTTCCTGCGAGAGCGACACGGCTCTCAAGCTGTTTCCGGCACTTCACGTGCCGCCGCTTATATTGCCCAACATATGAACCCAAAAGACAAGCTTGCCCTGCTCGCGCGCATTGCCCTCCGCTTGAGCCAAGGAGGTGTTCCAGTGGACTTGCGAAGTGAGCTGTGTAATTCGGTCATGAGCTGATTGACCGCCAAGATAAGCGGGAGGGCGCGATTGCGCCGGTGTGGTCAATGCCACAAGTGCCGCCAAACAGAGTACAGACTTAACTTTCATGACGAATTACCCGCAAAGGAGTTCATGCCCTATAGATAGATATACCTCTTATGGGCGGAAAGGTCCAATATGTTCTTGGATTAGTCCATCCACCGGCAAATTTGCAGTTTGATCTACTGAATCTCCCTTTTGCCTCGTAAGACCGCGACATAGGAGAGACCGTAAAGCAACATTGCTACAAACGTAAGGTTAGAAGTACCAGTAACTACACACAAGTTTTCGGTTAAACCACCAATAGATACTCCCAATAAATTCGCAGCTAAGGCTTGCGTAGCAAACTTGGTTTTGCCAAAGCACGTCGAGAAGATCATCGAACCAAACAAAATTGGCAAACAATCGATGAAGCAATAGAGAGTGGTTATCAAGGCAGCTGGAAAGGCGGTAGACTCAGGTATCGTGACAAAGTATTGAAGCAAAAGACCCGCCACAAGGCAAGCGTACAAGACGTTAACAGGCGGCGCCAACTTTCTAGCAACAAGCAAATTTGCAATCCAGGCGAAAATCAAAACAGTCGTAATTACAGCAGAACTAACAATCCATGTAGCGCCCAAAAGCAGTGACAAGTGGGTGATCGATTTAGTCTCCATAAGCATAAAAGCCTGACCAAGGAAGAACATATTTGCCCATTCTGCACCACTTATTCCGGCTCCTCCCTGGCGCAGCAAAATGCATGCGGGTAAAACAATTGCCACAATCAGGACCGTGATGTAAAGCCAAATACCAGCCGGATCGTAGGTGAGATATAAGAACGGCCATTGATCAGTTGAAGCTCTGATTTGTGAGGGAGGATGATAGGGAAGTAGCTTATCGGCCGTCAAAGTGCTCAATGACACATTTTTCGCCCCAGGTCCAAAAATAAATATGACGCTGTCCCAATCCTTACTTGTAAAAGCGACTGGTGGTTCTCCATTCGCATCGGTAATTGTCTGATACAGCCTGGCAGTCACGCCGCTTTGGGCACCGGTGGCGAATGTGACGCATACAACACCATCTTGATCGATAAGCTTCAATGCCGCTTTCATCGACTCCACCGTGTAGACATAGTTATCGACACGCAAGAAACTTGCAGCGTTCAAGGTTGCGCCCGGGTCGAGGAAGGCAAACTCAACCAAGTCAAACTTATCTCTCGAATAACGCAGAAAAGTTCGTGCATCCTCGTTGCGAACAGTTACACGGGGATCAATATACGGTTTGTTGGGATGGCGAGTGCTTCCTAGTTTGGCTATCACAGGATCGATCTCGACTGCTGTTACATGCTTGGCGCCGTTCGCCAGCGCAAAAGCTACATCATTGCCAGAGCCTGCTCCCAAAACTAATATCCGATCATGCTTCGATGAGCCCTGGAATGGCAATTTGAGCCAAGCATATGGATACAAAATCGCTTTCCCCTGATCAGAACCTCCAAATTCCTCTTCAACTTTTTTTTCTTCTACTGGGCTTAACATGCGCAGGGCCATGTGAAAATATTGGTTGTTAGATTGAAGTAAATAGTTGTCTTTACCTAAAATGCTGTCTTTTCCCAACACCATAGGTTGAATATCGAGCTTGCTATAGGGGGACCACAAGCTGCCGCTCGATGTGTAGCACGCCGCAGCTACGAGAAGAGTTGTGACTATTGCTACCGCAGGCTTTTTGTAGAGATAAAAAGCAACAATACCCGCCATAGCAATCCACAACCATGGTGCCAAACAGAGCCAGGAGATTATCGCAAACGCTACGGTACCAGCGATACTGCCAAGCAGGTTTGATGAATATGCCGCTAAGGGTGGTGCGGTTTCGAATTCCTTTCCAAGCCATTTTCCAATACATTGAAAAATAACGTAGAGCGCTGTAATCACTATTGAAAGCAGCAACAGGGACTGCAGTACGTTACTCTGTGCCTCTGTTCCTCCAAATTTTAGTGATAAATGAGGAAGTCCAAGTTGCACCGAAAAAATCAAAGGAATCAGAAGCAACGCGCAAGCACCACTGACGGTTGCAAACGCCATTTTTGTATTACCGGAGTTCGTGTTTGCTTTAGATATGCCGGCTGACGCGGCAACCAAACACACCATAATGATAAGGTTGGGAAACACTCTGACAACGGGAATCTCAATGCCTAGCCAACGTACTGCTAAGATTTCCCCAAACAAGAGAATAAAGCTCAGCCAAAATATCCGATTCATGACTATGTATCCAAAGAATTCTTAAAGGTGACTATGTCGCACACACCATCGCGACTGGATTAATGTCCTCCAAAATCACCTCAACGGGGTCCACGTGCCAGATGTTGTCGCAATATTGCTGAACAGCTCGGTCGGACGAGAACTTACCCATTCGTGCCACGTTCAGGATCGACATTTTTGTCCAGTTATCCTTGTTCTTGAAGGCTTCACTAACCTTGTGCTGCGCGTCAATAAAAGCTTGATAGTCGGCAAGTAACATCCAATCATCGTGATCGAGAAGTGAATCAACGATTGGACGGAAAAGCTCAGTATCTCCGTTCGAGAAGTGCCCATCGGCTATCTGATCTATGACCCGACGAAGCATATCGTTTGTCTCGTAGAATTCACGTGGACGATAGCCGGTAGACTTAAGCTGTTTAACCTCGGCATCAGTCAAGCCAAACAGGAAGAAATTCTCGTCGCCGACCTCTTCTCGAATTTCAATGTTAGCACCATCCAAAGTGCCTATGGTCAACGCACCATTCAGCGCGAACTTCATGTTTCCTGTACCAGATGCCTCTTTTCCAGCGGTTGAAATCTGTTCAGACAAGTCCGCAGCTGGATAGACTATCTGCCCTAATTTGACGTTGTAGTCAGCAAGAAATACGACCTTGATTTTGCGTTTGATATCGGCATCATCATTCACGACATCAGCGACCGAATTAATCAATTTGATGATCAACTTAGCCATAACATACGCGGGAGCGGCCTTGCCGCCGAAGATAAAGGTGCGTGCCGGAACATCCAGATTCGGATTATCTTTTAGTTGATTATAAAGCGTGATCACGTACAGCACATTCAACAACTGGCGCTTGTATTCGTGCATACGCTTAACTTGAACATCAAAAATCGACTCGGGATCAACGATCACGGTGTTGTGCATTTTGATGTAATCGGCGAGATGCAATTTAATTGCCCGCTTGATGTCGGCCCATTTTTTGCGGAAAATCGGATCGTCAGCAAATTTTTCTAACTTTCTGAGATGCTTCAAATCACGAGTCCAATCGTCGCCAATCGTGGTTGTGATTAGTTCGCTCAATCCAGGATTAGCTACCAACATCCATCGCCTCGGGGTGACACCATTTGTCACATTGCCAAATTTTTCCGGCCACAGTTCATAAAAATCACGCAGCACATCTGTGGTCAAAAGATGCGAGTGCAACTCAGCCACACCATTTATCGAGTGACTTCCAACACTGGCTAAATGAGCCATACGAACGAATTTCTTGCCAGATTCATCAATGATTGAAAGCCGTTGAATCTTGCCTTCATCGTTGGGATATTTTGCCCGCACTTCGGCAAGAAATCGGCTGTTGATTTCCAGAATTATTTCAAGATGTCGCGGCAGCAATGAGGCGAACAAATCGTATTCCCATCTCTCGAGTGCTTCCGGCAACAAAGTGTGATTTGTGTAGCCGAATGTTTTCCCTGTGATTTCCCAGGCTTTGTCCCACTCCATGGCATGAACGTCAACAAGCAATCGCATTAGCTCTGCAATGCCTATCGATGGATGCGTGTCATTTAATTGAACAGCAAACTTTTCATGGAACGTGTTGAGCTGCTGTCCATTTGCATGATGAAGTCGAACCATGTCTTGCAGTGAGCAAGACGTGAAGAAATACTGCTGCTCCAAACGCAGCTGCCTGCCCTGAATCGGCTCATCGTTTGGATAGAGCACCTTGGAAATATTTTCAGAGAACATTTTCTCTTGCACAGAACCAATGTAATCGCCCGTATTGAATGCTTTGAAATTGAACGATTCAGGTGCTTCCGCTTTCCATAATCGCAAGGTGTTGGTATTCGTCGTCTTGTAACCGGAGATTGGCGTGTCATAAGGGACACCATTGATCACACGCTCTGGAATCCAGGTGACCTGATAACGACCTTTGTTGTCAGTTGTGCCTTCAGTATGACCACCAAGTTGGACCTCGAAAGTATGCTCCGGTCTGGGTATCTCCCATGGATTCCCATAGTGAAGCCATTTGTCTGTGATTTCGATCTGCCAGCCATCTTTTATAATTTGGTCAAAAATCCCGAATTCATACCTAATGCCATAGCCAATTGCCGGAATATTCAACGTCGCAAGTGAGTCCATGTAACATGCGGCAAGTCGACCCAATCCACCATTGCCTAACCCAGGCTCCTCTTCTTGATCAACAAGGTCATCAAAATCCCAATTGATTTCTTCCACCGCCTCTTTTACGTTATCCAGAATGTCTAAGTTGACCAGGTTGTTGACCAAGTGTGGTCCAAGCAGAAATTCAGCGGAAAGATAACAAACGGCCCGGCAATCCTTTTTGATAAAAGCCTTGGTCGTCGTCAGCCATCGGTGCACGAGTCTGTCTCGGACCGTATAGGCGAGCGCCATGTACTGATCGTTTCTGGTGGCGACGTCTGGAAACTTTCCCTGGATGTAGAACAGATTGTCAGCTATTGCTCGCTTCAAGGTCTCTACAGATGTACCAGTGCGGTCATCTTCAACCAGGACATTCGACTTCAAATTCTTTTCCACTAGATGCTCCTCAGGGATTTGAACGATTTCAATATGGCCATTTCCAGTCACGTATTTCCGGCATGTCTTCGCCGTGTTTTGTGATGTAGTTCTTGTGGTCAATGAGTTTGTTTCGAAGATATTGCTTACCGCGCGCAGCTTCGTACTTCAAAATTGGCACACGTTCAAAGACATCACCGGCGAGATCGAAACGATCCATCTCGTTCAACACACACATGTCGAATGGCGTTGTTGTGGTTCCTTCTTCTTTGTAGCCACGCACATGAATATTGTGATGGTTCAGGCGGCGGTAAGTGAGTCGATGAATCAACCACGGGTATCCGTGATAAGCAAAGATCACAGGTTTGTCTTCGGTGAAGATTGAATTGAAGTCGGAATCGTCTAGCCCATGCGGATGCTCGCTGGTGGGCTGCAGCTTCATCAGATCAACAACATTGACCACTCTTATCTTCAGTGTCGGAACCAGGTTACGCAAAATTGCCACTGCAGCTAGTATCTCCAATGTCGGCACATCGCCTGCACACGCCATAACGACATCCGGCTCGGAGCCCTGATCCGAGCTAGCCCAATCCCAAATTGATATCCCGGCTGTGCAGTGCTTAATCGCAGCATCAATATCCAGATATTGCAGAGCCGGTTGTTTGCCAGCGACGATAATATTGACGTAGTTTCGACTACGCAAGCAGTGGTCGGTCACGGATAAAAGTGTGTTGGCATCCGGCGGCAGGTATACCCGGATCACGCTTGCTGACTTGTTTACGCAATGATCGATAAAACCGGGATCCTGATGGCTAAACCCGTTGTGATCTTGGCGCCATACATGAGACGTCAACAAGTAATTCAGCGATGCGATTGGTTTGCGCCAGGGAATCTTCTTGGTCACCTTTAACCATTTGGCATGCTGATTGAACATCGAATCAATGATGTGAATGAAAGCTTCGTAACAAGAAAAGAATCCATGTCGACCGGTCAGCAGGTACCCTTCCAACCAGCCCTGACACAGGTGCTCGCTCAAAACTTCCATGACCCGACCGGTGCGACTGACGTGATCATCGCTTGGAAGAATTTTGCCATAAGACATTCTTTCGGTAACTTCAAAAACATCTCCCAGTCGATTGGATGCAGTCTCGTCTGGACCCATCAACCTGAAGTTGTCCGGATTTTTCTGGATGATATCGCGCAGAAAACTGCCCATGACTCTGGTCGCTTCGCCTTCAACTACCGCGGGCTTATCAACTTGCACCGCATAGTTCCGGAAATCCGGAAACTTCAACTCTTTAAGAAGTGCTCCACCATTGGCATGCGGATTTGCACCCATTCTTCGTTCGCCCTTAGGAGCCAAATCTGCCAACTCAGTGTTGAATGTTCCGTTTTTGTCGAAAAGTTCCTCAGGCTTATAGCTGAGCATCCAATCTTCCAACATCTTCAGATGCTCGGGATTTTCCGCCAGCCCTGTAAGTGGAACCTGGTGCGCTCTGAACGTTCCCTCGATCTGAATGCCGTCAACAACCTTCGGACCGGTCCAACCCTTAAGCGTGCGCATTACAATCATCGGCCACTGCGGACGAGTCTCGACATGATTTTCTCTTGCATCTTTTTGGATCTGGGCGATTTCACCATATATGGTATCAAGCGTCTGCGCCATAGTTTGATGAACTGTACTGGGATCATCACCCTCCACAAAATATGCTTTGTAACCATAACCACTAAACAGATTGGTGAGTTCTTCATCACTTAAACGCGCCAAAACAGTTGGTCCGGCGATCTTATATCCGTTCAAATGCAGAATAGGCAACACGACACCATCTCTGGCTGGATTCAAAAATTTATTCGAATGCCAACTAGCTGCCAGCGGTCCAGTCTCAGCTTCACCATCACCGATAACGCAACAGACGAAAAGATCTGGATTATCGAATGCGGCACCAAAAGCATGAACGAGCGCGTAACCCAATTCACCTCCTTCGTGAATCGAACCGGGAGTTTCAGGAGCAACGTGGCTTGGAATTCCGCCCGGAAATGAAAATTGCTTGAATAAGTGTTTCATTCCGTCTTCATCTTTAGTGATCAGTGGATAAAACTCGGTATACGTTCCTTCCAAATATGTATTGGCTACAAGCCCCGGACCACCATGACCTGGACCGGTGACGTAAATCATGTTCAAATCATGCTTTTTGATCAACCGATTCATATGTACGTAAATCAAGTTAAGACCGGGGGTAGTACCCCAATGTCCCAATAGTCTTGGTTTGACATGTTTCAGTTGAAGCGGCTCTTTGAGAAGCGGGTTGTCCATCAAATAAATTTGGCCCACAGACAAGTAATTGGCGGCTCGCCAATATGCATTGATCTTCGAAAGTTCTGCACTGGAAAGTGGTCCCTGCGTCTTAGTCAGAGCATCTTGTGTTGCGGACATTTATGCACCTAGTTGGGCGAAGCAAAGAAAATGGTATTACAGGCTACTTGGAGCCCTAGTAATGCCGACATTAACGAGAATTATTTTCGCAGGTAAAAGAGCCCACGTCCAGTATTTGAGGACTTTTGTTTGCAAGATCGCTTGGCAATCACGAAGGCTGGTCAATCTGCAGCTCTGCAATTTGGGCATAACTAGGACACGGGCAGGAGAGCAGCCATGCAAAGTTGGTCAAAAATCAAATCGAAGTTAAGTGGCAACAGTTCACCAAAATTCGAATCATCTGAATGTGTTGAAAAGATTTGTCCAGCTTGCAACAGAACCTATGCCAAACCATTGGTGGTTTGTAAACATGACGGCACCTTACTGATCAGAGTGAGCTTCCCCCACCTGCGATTGGCAAATTTCATGGGCACTGATTTGGCCGAGAGCCGTTACAAGATGCAAGGCTTTCTTGGGGAAGGTGATTTGACCATGGTTTTCAACGCTTTTGACATTGAAACCAAGGCTTCTGTTGTGATCAAAGTGATCAAATCCCAAATGCTTGGAGACATCAGACGGTTGCGCCGTTTCGCCAAAACTCTAGAAGAAACTGTTGGATTAAAACACGAGCGAATCGCTGAAGTACTCAATGTAGCTATAACCAGAGACACAAATAGAGCCCATTCGATTCCACAACTTTTCATGGTCACAGAAAAGCTCGACGGAATAAGTTTGAAGAGAATCCTCACCGACTTTGGCATATTGGCACCATATGTGGTGATCGAATCGATGATTCAAGTTTGCGAAACGCTGGCTTATGCAGCAAATATCGGTTGGTTACACAAAGATCTCAAGCCAAGCAACATTTATCTATCCGTCAAAGAAGATCAATTAATGGTGAAAATTTGCGACTTTGGAGTCGCCACCAGATTGTTCAGTAACCTCGAATGGGAAAGTAAAGGCACCAAAACGGGAAGCCTTTACGGAAACGCCGCTTACATGTGTCCAGATGTAATGTTCGGTCACGAGCACGCTGTCACCTCCGAAATTTACTCTTTAGGTTGCGTCATGTATCACGTGCTGAAAGGCATGCCACCATTTGAAGGAATGAACGACTTCGGCACGCTCATGCAGCATCGAGATGCAGAAGCGCGACCATTTGCCGCTGAGCTAAAAATCCCTGCCGAGTTGGAAGCAGTAGTACTGAGATGCCTGCAGAAGCAACCAGAGCAGAGATATCAAAACTTCGATGACCTGGCGACGGCTCTCAATGCTATCAAAACGATTTCCGCGGGCTGATGGCAGCTTTCAAGAGCTAATCGCACATTCCTAACGCGGAACCCAGCGCTGTATGTCTCTTGAATGCCAAACTTAAACCGATCGTGGTATTCTTTGATATGCCTCCTTGCAAGACCACTTTGGGCGAGTGGCGGAATTGGCAGACGCGCTAGACTTAGGATCTAGTCCGCAAGGGTCAGGGTTCAAGTCCCTGCTCGCCCAAGCAATCAGGATCTCCGCCGAAAGGCGGTTTTCTTTTTGGGGGAGGGAAATGCCAAATTTCCGATCAATAACCGATCACAAATCAATCCCACTTGCCTGACGGTTATCCCAATTTATTGCAGTGATACCAACTTGTTCGTCCATAAAGCAATCAACCATGACCGAGTGTCAGAAATTGACATTGACTACAAATCCATCACGGTGCCGGTGCTCGCGAAAATCGATCCGGTAGCTCAAGTAATCACAGATCAAAATCCTGCCGACTGGTCAGGCCAAGTTTCTTGTGGACCAGCGAGTCCAATGAGAGCAATGGCTCGATGTGCTGAATATAATTTGTAAGTCCAGATTGCAAAGACCGCCAAGGTTGCCGTCTGGACTGGACTATATCTGTTCGCCATACATCCAACGATCTTGATCAGCAGGGCTTATAACCCGAAGATCAGCATCAGTAAATCCTAAGGGAGACAAGTAATTGTTAGAGACGACGGTTCAACCTGTGGGCGCCGTTTCCGTCACGTCGTCAAAATCTGGTGCCAAGACCGTATCGATAAGATCGGCGATGAACAGATTTTTGAGTCGAGCGGAATCAAAGCGCAAATACGGCGCGGCTTGCGACTACGACTGTGCGATGATGGCGCTGACAGAGTATATCAATAGCTTTGGTCATGCACTTTTGCGGGCGCAGCTGGTAGCACCGACTATAGTGATACGAGCAACAAAAACTCGCCCTGCGGCTGTGGACATATACGAGATGGCAGCAATCTCACCGTGGTTACGGGGCTTCAGGCATTTCTTCCTGGAGTACAAGGTGAATGCGACGGCCGAAGTGAAAACGATGTGGACGAGGATCGTGTCCGAATTCATTGGCTGGTGCATTGAATGTTGCTTATTGCCACTAGAGTCTCTTTTGGACTTTGAAATCACGAACACCAAGTCCATAGTGGCAGCAGCCTTTGCAAAAAATACCCTGCGAAACGCACTCTCACACAAGAAAGCTATTGCCGGCTGGGAAGATTGTCATAGCGGTGAGCCTCTGTATATGGTGTCACGAGTGAAATCAGGCAGACTTAACTTCATTTATTGTGCCGGTAGCCATCAATATGACTATCAGGAGCTTGGACCAGTAGCGGTGCCACGCGGCGTGACAGACTTGATTCAGCCAGGCTGGTGTGTCGAAGCGACTTTCGGCATGAAAGACGGCACCTGGCATTTTGCTACGGTTGGTACAGTTGTAGCGGTGTAAGAGGACAGTGCCATTGAGTGCTGCTTGGTCTGCGATGGCTACGAACCATGAGGTCGGGAGTTCGAATCTCTCCAGGCACGCCAATTTAAACCATGATCAATCGGCCGTCTTCGAGGATGTGCCGATTTTTTATTGGGGTGGTTTGAAATTGCTATTGGCCCCTGATTGGCCCCTTCTGCAGAAATTTCCGAGAACTTAGATTTAGGTCGAAGAAAGATTGTCGGCTTGCTTGACTATTGAACAGAGCGCTCCAAACCATGCACCAGATGCGGTGCTAGCAATCAGAATCGGAAATTTGAACAATGTGTTGACACAAGCAAGTCCGGATCTGGTTTAATTCCAAAGTCGAGGTGGTTGGCTCATATGACAATTCGAAATAAATCTACTTATTTTTTGCTGGGTCTATTCATGGTCGTTGTGACGCCGGCGGCGCACTCAGCTAATAACGAATCAGGAATTAATTCGGAGTTAAAGCCCAATCATGGCGAATCAACCGACGCGAAAAGTTCGTCGGGTCAGCCTCTATCAAGGGCCGCTCAAGGATATGTCACTGAAATTCCGGCGCAAACAATAGTTCCAATCATTCTAATTTCGTCAGTGAATAGCGATACAAGCCAAGAAGGAGATGAGTTTAAGGCAAAAACCTTAGAACCTCTTCTAGCTGATGATGGAACTATCGTTCTGACACAAGGAGCAGTAATCAAAGGTACACTGACCAGCGTTAATGCTTGGCCGTCTGATGCGCACATGACAAAGCGCGCGCTACTGCACATTCGGATCGAAACTATCAACGAACCGGGGACCGGCATGATTCCAATATCCGCTCAGCTTACCAGTCGTGGTGGAGTTGTCCACGGCAAGCGTGATGGTGAAGATTTTATGATCGATATTGCAACGTTTACTCGACCTCCATTCACAATTCTCTGTGCAAAGAAGGGAAAGATAATTGATTTAAGAGCTGGTGATGAATTCAAGCTTTATTTTGGTGATAGTGTGCGTATACCTATGCCTTGAACAAAAATAAGTTCAAGTCTTGTAATCTTGGCGAATTGAGGCCGGTCAAAAATGCGCACTTTCAGGAAGTTTTCTGTTGAGATTATTCAAAGTTTTTTGTCGATTCTCTATATTCTAAGCGTGCCGAGCACGTCGGCGGAACCTTGGACGCCGCACCATTATCCACTGGAAGGCGATCCGAGCGATATTCCCCAAGAAACTCCTGAGCACCACTATGAAGTCTTTAGAAGGATCGACAGTGTTTCGCATCCAGGCCGCTATGAACTTTATCAAACAAAAGATCCGTCAAAAAAGGTACAGGCTATTTTGTGGGTCAGTAACAGAAGCAAAGCCTTAGTTGAACAGCAGGCTTTCTTCGACGAAGAAAAAAAACTTTCGCTGGCAGCCGCTAAGTTACGCTTTGGAGAGCCCCGCCGTTTCGGACATATCGCTGTCTTTGATTTGATAGGCGATTACTGGAAGGAACCTACTATTTACCATCTCGATATCGAATTTGATGGTCGAGATATTGCTCAAAAGTACTTAATGCGCGGGCCTGGAATTCTACCGGAGAAGCAATTCCTCGAACTTGATGTACAGCAAATTGGCAAGCATACTTTCGCCCAGCCAAAACCAGAGTTGCCGAAATAAGATTCAATGCTTATCCGTTTAAAGGCTTCGGTGCTGCTGCGCTGAAAGAACATCCGTGATTCGCCTTAAGGTCAGCTACGAACCATGAGGTGATGCAATACTACCGGCGAGAGACCGACGCTGTAGGCGACCATGAATGGTGCCTGCCGCTCAGATAGTGGATCAGCTTTTTGATCCATGTTATTTGCAATTGGTATCACATATAGTGGCGGACTATTTTTCCCAAGCCCCGCTATCTCTTCAACTTCAACTCAAGCTGAGTAATAGTTGTTTTGCGACGAAAGATTTTGGCTGTCTTCTTAGATACTGCGTCAGAATCTGCCTTGCCTGCGTGTTATTGTGAAGTGCCAACAAGCATAATGCCTGAGTAACCGCATTCTCTTTCGAGTTTTTTGCCAGTGCTGCCCGCAGTATCAATGTTTTAGTTTTGTCAGTTCTCGCCTCGCCTCTTATCAGCTGCTTCAAAGCTATAGCCAGTGCGTTGCGACTGTCTAAGTCAAGTGCCATTAGACACGCCTGCAACGCACCGCTTTTTTCTTTTTTCAAAAACCAGCACTCGCCAAGCATCGCAAAGGTTTCAGACGTGGGCTTCGCTCTCAACGCCGCGATGAGAATTTTTTCTGCTTCCGCAAGATTACCTGCATCCAATTGCTCAAAACTCTTTTCGTCTAGAGTTCGCCCATTAACCAGAATTTCGATTGTAGGACCTAAAGTTATAGCGCTTGGTCCTCTTCCAATCATTCCTCGTTCTCCGATCTCTATGTAGTTCTCAACTTCCTTGTCTGCGCCAATTTCTCGGTAGATTATTTCGCCGTGGGGCAGGTCTAATTTCTGCAATGCAGGGTATTTCATGGCAATCATGCGCCTTACTGCCATTTTAGTCTTTGAATATGATTCTGGCACCGTAACTTTTTGAGACCGATTTGATTCACATTCGTCAAAAAGCTTTGCGGCTCTCCCTCGATATTCGCGAGCCTTTTCTTGATCTGACAAAGCTCTTTGATGATTCATTAGCAGTTCCGCAAGACTAAGTTTCAATTCCCACATTGCGGTGGGCTCGATCGCCTGAGCTACGGCGAGCTTATCCAGTGCTTGCTCATACGCTAATTCAGCAAGCACAAAATCATGATTCAGTTCTGCAGCAGAGCGTAAACTTGCTAGGCTGCCTATAAGGCAATCCAGATCTGTATCAAGTAGATTGTTTATTCCTTCATGAACGCTGTCGGCTGCTAGCTTTGGCGCTGATTTCTGTAGATAGGCGTTCGCAATCGCAAGGGGTCCTGCAAATTGCAGCATTTGTTTTAGTGCTGGTTCGCAATTCAATTCAAGAACAAAGCTCTTCCAATCTGCTATCAGGCTCGTATTGCGTTCTGAAGTGCTGTCCAATTGATGCATCAGACGCTCCATTGCGGAAATTGCATTGAGCGACGCATCAAACTGTTCAGAGATTCCGGGGGTAATGCGGTTACTTAAATTACGCTCTCTTGCGCTCAACGAGTTCGGTCGTAAGACGTTGGCTGGATATTTTGCGAATTCTGCTTCAACGTATTTAAGTCTGTCCTGCCAAAACTTTGAAGAAATTTTTGGACTTTTTGATTGCCTTTCGCGAATATCTATCATTGTTCGCAGTAAAACGATTTGCTGCTCTTCTCGATACTGCATAATGAGGTCATTAAAAGCATCGTCACGATTTCCTCGAAAGTTTCCGTCGTCGCAGAACGTTTCAGAACGCGTTGCGACGGTGCGCAAACGTTCACCTATTTGCTCATCCGGAAATATCATCAATTGCCTTATCAGGGGGCCAGTGCAGCCGTCATATTCTGAAATTGGGCCGTAACTGTATGCTCGTATCGCTCTATCGAGTAACGCTCGGGCAGCCGGCAGCTGTTTCATCTCGGTGGCCGTTCTTGCGAAGTTGACTAGCGCGTCAGTCAGCTTTAGCGGTTTAGTCGCACCCTTCGACATGGAGATCAGTACATCCTTGCATCTCTCGTTTATCAATTTTTGCTGGCGATGCAGCGTCTCGGCATTTTTCAGCTGGCTCTCAGCGTTTACCTGTTCCCTAAATTCCTTTGCTTTATTGCGCTCACTTTCAAGAGTTTCGGACTGTGTCGCGACTACTGCGCCTACAGCAGCGTGATTTTTTACGAAATCCTTTGTGCCTATTTCCGCGAGTAGTTCGCGTGCCTCGTCTCTGCGAGTAATGCGCCCCCAGAAAAAATATCTGTCAGCCGCCTCGGACAAATCTTTTCTGGCAGATTCATACTGCCCAACTCCGATCTCTGCTTTCGCTCGCTGATACAGTTGATCTGCTTCTGGCGCTTTCGGCAACGCTTGTTCAAAAATTGTCAAAGCTTCCTCAAATTTTTTCTGTTCCAGAAGATAATTACCTTTTTCTATTAGAAGTGGATTACCCCTGTCTACGCTTATCTGAGCAGCATTTTTCGACTGTGCCGATTGTAATCTTAGCGCTTGATTTATCGCACTTAGAGCTTGCTCGAGGTCGTGTTGCTTCGCGGCGATTTCGGCTTTGTAAGTGAGCGCTTGCACATTGGTGGGGTCTTTCTTAAGAGTATCTTCAACGAGACGTGCGTACACCTCTAAACTATTTCGGTCAGCGCGAGCAAGGGCTGTCTTAAAGAAAGGGTCTTTTAGATATTCGCCAGAAAAAAATGGTATTGGTTGCCTAGGTTGCGGATATACGGTGTTCGCAGAATAGACTTGCGCCAACCATATTGCGTTGAAGCCGCCCTCTCTGGAGACCAGCACTAGCAAGCCTGCAGGTACTCTGTAAACTTTGGAGCCTCGATATTCCGTGTGTCTCTCGTCGTACGCAGGAAGGGGTTTACCCAAGACGTGTTTCAGTTCATCGCTGCTCAGAACACAAACTTCTGGTTTGAGCCACATCGAAATTCGCATTCCATTGTTTGCAAGTTTTTCGATTGTAGGTTTTGAAACTTCACTGGAATCGCGAACTGCTTGATTTTTCGACAAAGTTTGTTTTCGATTGGCGCTTTCCTTACCGTCGACAGACAATAGCTCTTCCAGTACACCTTTTTCAAAAATGTCTTTGCGTGTAGCGAAAGCTTCAAGCAAATGAAGAGTTGCTTTGGAATTTGACCTCGGTGGCGTCAAGTCGCTGAGTGTAAGTTTGGAAATTCTGCGTCTGCTGTCGTTGTTGAGGCTGAATGCCGCATCTAGACATGCCTGTGCACAGGCGGTCGAACCGTCGATAGCAAACAGCTTGGCTGCTTCCATGAACGAATTTACCGCCGTAGATACCTTCCCAGATTTCCCCTGCGCCACTGCCAAGACATATTTATAAATTGGCTTGTCGTGTGAATTGGAGAGGTTGCCGGCTTTCGCCAATAGCACTTCAGCTAAGCTATTTTCTCCTAAATCTATCGACAGCAATGCTAGCCTCAGTCGACATTCTTCGTTCAATTGTGTTAGTCGAGACGCCTCTTGAATGTCGGTTAGCGCTTCTGAGTTTAGCCCGATATGCTCATACAGGCGGGCTCTTTCGATTAGAGCGAAGGCTTCATCTCTATCAAAAACGAAGTGAGCTGATTGTAATTGTTCGATTACTTTTGACCATTCTCCAATAGCTTCCGCAAAGTGTCTGCTGTTAGCCAAATTTACTGCTCTAATTCGGTTCACGTTGAATCCAGTTCCACACCATGAATGCTGCTCTTGATCGAAATCTTGAGGTAATGGTGTGGTTGGGTCCCAGTGCTCAGGCGCAACTAGTTGCGTGAAATAGGATAACTCGACCACCCTTCTGTCGAGGGCTTGTTCAGCGGCTGCGCAGTTCATTATTGATGAGACAATTAGACTTATCACCAGCGTACATCTTAGGCCGTCTGTTCTGGGCAAGGGAATGGGCTCCAATTTGTCAGATGAAAAACGTCTGCCGTCGATGAAGAAAATTCAAAGACTGATCTCAACTACCGTATTTAAGCGTAGGTTGGCTCTGGTGTGCACTGTCCAACTGTTCAGCCAGAAAGCACGTTTCTTTCGCGCCAGTGCTTCAGAATTTTTTTGCTGCGATAACTTGATCAACGTCTAGACTTCGCAAGAATACCTGAATTCCGGCTCAATGCGACATCTCAGAGTTTATCCCTGGCCAGGATATAACCGAGCCTTTCAAAATCTTTATCCTCCAAGTCGGCTCTAAGTCTTTCTGACCCCAGCGGTCGATCCGAATGGAAACATCTTTCAAGAAGTGCATACGGCTAATTTCTATTCCCCTGGACGTCTTGTTAGTTTCGAACGACAGCGCACCCGTCTCTTGAAATTACAAATCTTCCACGATTCGATAATATAACTCGTAAGAGTCATTACGTTCAAGACAGCGAAGCGAGTTGATGAGCAAATTACACCCACTTTCTTTGCTCATTGCTTGGGTTGTATCTTCTACTGATAGCTCAGCAGATCCACCGACAGTAAGTCCGCTGCAAGAATCAAATGCCGCGGACGTCGGTTTGGTCAACAAACCAACCAACGTTCAACCTGTCAGTGCTGCTGATCGCATTTTGTCGGCACGAGCCAGAGCTGTGAAGTTAAAAAATGACGGTCGAGCGGCATTAAAAGCACAGGACTATCCAATTGCAATCCAAAAGTTCTCAGAAGCGTTAAAAATATATCCAGGCTATGGTCAAGCGCTAAGCAGTTTGACAGCTGCCTATTGCGATTATGGAGTGACCTTGCGAAAAAACCCCGATCTGGCCCTCAAACAATTTCACCAAGCTCTTTTTTATGATCGACGCAATGCCACCACATTAGAGCGCGTTGAAGAAGCGATAAAAACAATGGGTAAAAATTCCCAAAATTTTCACGATCGAGTGAAACTCGGTGACAAAGCAAGGGCTAATGCCGATTTTGTTGGTGCCACTATGGAATATGCTGCTGCTTTACGACTGAAGAACGATCCGGCGGTAGAGATAAAGTTGCGTAACGCCGATCGAAAACTAACTACAACAGAAAAGAGAATATCTCACCATAATTCAGAAACGAATTCTGCAACCAAAATCGATGATTCTCAAACAGACTATGGATCATACTTTGCCGATCTACAGAGACGAATCATGAGAACATGGTTGCCTCCTAAACAAAGAGAAACAGCACAAGTAGTGATCTTTTTTAAAGTACACAAAAGTGGAGAAGTTTCTGATGTACGAGTAAATCGCTCTTCAGGGATAAATATAGTCGATCAAGCGGCTATAAGGGCAATAGAAAATGCTGCACCGCTTAAACCACTTCCGCCGGACAATCTTGACGCGGTCGACATAGCAATCACGTTCGAGCACAACATAATTGCGACAACCGAAGGCGCAAAAAAAGATCAGCCAGACCTATCTAAGAGCACATCACCAAAGCCTTCAATGGAAGAGGTCATGCACCAGTACGTCGATCCAAATGGACATTACCCAGTTCCGGTGATGGTTTGGATCTATTTAAACACGGACAGTTTTCAATGATCGGAGCAAGAATCACGTCTGCTCGAATTGCCTTTTTATTGAGAGTGGTCTGTTAAAGAAGTGCTCGGATCAGCAACCAATAGCATCCCTAGCGAGTTATAACACGAGCAATATCGCATACCTAGCGCCATCAATTTCGCGAATGGGGCATTTAACGGACTCGACGAGAGAGTAATTGTCTTCCAGCAGGTTTATGCTAGGTTATACGAAATCACCATCTTTTGAATTTGTTGAACCGTTCTTCATAAGGGCTCTTTGGCAAAGTCGCTCATAGAAGAGGCGCTGGTGGTTGTCGACAGACCAGGCCTATCTGGTGCCTACTATCCAGACTTGCTGTCGACAATAACCAAGACCTGTCGACAGCCAAAAGACTAACAGAGTGACAAAATTCGAACTTGCTGTCGACAGCTTCGATTAATGGCTATCTTGCTCAATCTTAATTGCTAGCAAATCTGCCTCTTTTGCAAGATTTACTTCGAATTGATCAACTATTTGAGGAAAGCGTTGCAGCAACCACG
>PLXC01000128.1 GCA_003151275.1 Candidatus Melainabacteria bacterium | reverse complement strand
ATCTCCTTTCAAGTCGCAGCCAAGGGTTTGCCAACTTCATATCCTATAACGGAAATGTGAGGGAACGACCGATAAATTTAAATTGTGAGACGAGCTGTCTCACTTCCTTGACGCAACTAATTTTGACGGCTCGGAAAGTTCGACTGGGGGGTCTTATGGAACAAACACATCTAAAAGAAACAATTAGTGTGCTGATTGTGGAAGATAATCCATTATTTGCAAAAGCGATCGTGGCGATGCTCCGCCACACTTTTAGCAGCTTAAGCATCATATCAGTGGCGACTTCATTGTCTGATGCAATAAACAAAGTGAATGAAACGAAAGTGGGTGTTGTGCTTCTTGATCTGACATTGCCTGACAGCAATGGTTTAGAGACTTTGGTGTCGATGAGTTCCGGTACGAAAGCACCAATTGTGGTGCTAACGGGGCAAGATGATGAAGAGGCTGCCATGGAGGCGCTTAAGATTGGCGCTCAAGACTATTTGCTCAAAGGTGATATTAATCATCGCCTATTAGCCAAATCAGTGAACTATGCACTTGAACGACATCGTTCTCAACAAATCAATGCAGAAAGAATCAGGCTATATGAGCAGCGAGAAGATTTTATGGCAACATTGACGCACGACATGAAAAATCCGCTTATCGGCGCCAATCGAATTCTTGAATTGATGGCCAGTGGAGGTCTGGGGGATCTGTCCGCACAACATGTCAAACTGTTGCTGACTCTCAAGGACAGCAATGAAGCACTACTTGCATTGATCAGAAACCTGATTGAAGTTTATCGGTTTGAAAAAGATCTCGACAAGATCGAAAAGGAAAACACTGATCTGCGAAAGCTAGTGAATACCTATCTTGATACTGTGGCACCTATTCTAAAAGACAAGCAGATCAAGATGGCGGTTAATTGCCAAAACATCGGCCATGTCCCAGCCGAACACAATTCAATGCTTCGTGTCGTTCAAAATCTTGTAGAGAATGCGATTAGATTCACTCCGCCAGGCGGAAGTATTTCAATCAAGCTTTGGACCGACCAATCAAATGTTTTTTTTCAGATTGCCGATACGGGACCTGGAGTACCAGAGAATGAACGTAAAAGGCTATTTCAGCGGTTTTATCAAGGGCGGGGCGGTAAGGAGTCAACCTTTGGGACGGGGTTAGGTTTATATCTCTGCAGACAGATTGTCGAGGCACATGATGGACGAATATGGTGTGAAAACAGCGTCGGGAATAGGGGCGCCACTTTCACTTTGAGTTTACCAGTCACGCCAATCTCGGTTTGACAAGTGAAGTCTGCTGCCAGCGATGACTATATCGGTGGCAGCAGCTGCTGGAAATAATAGACAGAATTATGGATGAACGATTTTCGCTGGCATGGCTGAATTCGAGCGCGATTTGATCAGAGACCGCACCGGAACCGGCCGAAAGTCCGCTATTGAACGGGGCGTCGAATTCGGTCGACCTTCTAAAATCACGCCCGCCCAAATGAAGCTCATAAAGAGGCTTTTGAACGAAGGACAATCGATCAGGCAGGTCGCCGAAACGTTTGAAGTTCACTACACAACATTGTACAGACTACTTCGTTCTTGATACTGCGGGCGGTTGCCATACCGACAAATAATTCCACAAAAAGACTGCCATTTAATTCCACAAGAAACCTGCCAAATAAAACAACAATTACTGTCAATGATTACGCCGGAAGTCGTTGAAGTAGCTCGCCAAAGCCTTCTCCTGGGCACGTCTTGAAAATTGCAAAATAATTCGCCAAGTCACACACAGCACCACCTCTGGTATCACCAATCCATAGATATGCTCGTGAGACATTTATCGCGATCAAAAAAGGGACAAATAAATACGTCTTGTCAGGGTTCGATATCTTCTTGAGTCAATATGCCATTAACAAATAGCTAAAACCGCACCAGTAGCTGGTTTCAGAATCCACCCACTCAATCATACCCTTTGGGTAGCCTCGATTTCAGTTCCTGGCACTCCAGCTAACCCTGAGGAATTCTAAATTGGCGCCTGAAGGAAGGCGTTATCACATCCCAAGTCTCTCTGTATTCCCTTAAGAAGTTACCGCTTAGAAAAGAGACTTGGTGGCTACGATCCGAATTCAAGAATGCTGTCTCGCGAAATGCAAGGCTGCGTCCCCCAGCTATCGACTGCTGCAGCACATGCCCATCTCCGAGAGATATTTCACGAGTCGATGCATAGTGGCCTCCTGCTGCTCCATTCAGAAACTGGCTGCGAAATCCTTGTTGCTCTGCTGCTTCATAGAGGTCGGTTGGTGTGGCTGTCTTAGCCAGTCCGAACCTTTCTAGGTTGTGTTGAAAACCTTGAGTCAGACGGCTGAGGGGAAGAGCCTCCCCTGGTGCCACGGCCAAGACATCTGCGACTTTTGCACCACTAAGGCCAAAAATTGCCGGTAGTTCGGCAGCAAGCTTAGCAGCCAGGGCCGGCGCTACTGCATCTCTGCCCACTTCTGCAATCCCTGCGATCACTGCGACTTCTTGTAAATTAGGCATTGTTCCTCTCCGAGTGGTGGACTGGCATCTTTCAATGTCTTTGATGCTAGTGGCCAAATTTGGCTTTTTCGTGACATTGCCGGCGGAAAATACGTAACCGTTAAATGCTTCTCCATGACACCTGAGTTGCTCACCTTTGCAGGTCTGACCGGATTAACTGCGACTGTTTTTCAGATAACGCTTAAAGGACAGAATGAGAGGAGTTGCAGTGAGTAGCACGAAGTTGATTCCACCCGAGTGCCCGAGATACGTAATTGCGAAGAGTTGAGTGCAACTCAAGATTATCGCCAGGCGGCGCAGTTCGCTACGTTCGGGCAGCCAAAGCGCGACTGGGAAGAACATGAGGATGTACCAGGGGTGGAACTTTGAGCTAACCACGCAGACGGCTAGGAGAGCCAGTAACAAACAATCATTGATCATTTGAATGAGCGAGTAGTCTTTACCTTTTTTCACTGCTCTGCCAAACAGCCACAGACATAAGACAGCAAAACTAGCAAAGATGGCTACTTTGACGCCGGCAATGAACTTGAACAAGCCTGCTTCGAACCAGGGCAAATTACTGCTCTGGTAGATGAGATGCTCGACGCCATGCCCAATGTTCTCGATCAACGCGGGCAGCGATTTGCCATTGAACGACAAATCTTGTCGCATAATATCGAAGCGGAAGTGACTGAAGTCTGCAGCATAGCTAGCTGATAAGCAAGCCATGACCAAGGCCCCGCCGACGGCGTTTGCTATAAGTGCCTGCCATCCTGAACGCCGAAAGACGAACAGCAAAACAAATGGAAACGCGACGATCCAAAGAAACTTGATTTGCGCTCCAACTACCAGTGCTGGAATTGCCAGCGCTACCAGGTTCGAACTTGCAAAAAACATGCCCGTCATAACAAACAAAGTCATCAACACATCGTTGTGCGCATTTGAGAGCGACTGGAGCAAAACAAAGGGGCTCCAAAGATACAGGTACAGGCTCAAGTCAGGGCGCGGCAGCCGGAGTTGTTTTGCACCGAAGTAGATAACGGCTCCCAAAAGAAAGAACGCCGCGAGATTTATGCATTTCAGCAAGTGCATGGTGACTGCGAGATTCCCTCGCCCAGCGTCACACACCAATCTAGTTAGGTGCGCGAATGCGAATCCGTATGGACATGGATTCCAAGCCCAAACGCCCGTAAGCATTGGATCCGTGTGAAAGGTAGGGATCTGATCTACGGTGGTGACGTAAGGATTTAAGTGGTAGTGCGATTGAAGCCAACCCACATCGATGTAACTGAACACGTCGGAAGAATTAAAGTTCGGAATGCAAACGGCAATCAATGCGGCGATTGCCCCAAAGAACACAACCGGTTTAATACCAATCGACGGGTTATTTTTTAGTGTTTGATAGCCGCGCCAGTATCCCAATAACAGAAGAATCACCGCTGGAATAGTGACGATCAGGTTGCTGATGTGATGATTGACATACCGCGCGTCAACCAGATTCGAATTATAGTAAAGAAGGAATGCAGCATATACGGTGATGCTTAGTAATGCCCACGGACGCAATGATTGATCGCTTGCAGTAATACCCTTGGTCTCTTGTTGCGACGACTCCTGCTCCACACTTGCATCTATGTGTTGCATTGTATTCACTTGCCGCTGGTCTTTGATTCCGGTTGCCCGATCCTCAAAGTCAAATTGTCCGAATACTCACCAATTGGCTTACCGGCGACATCTAAGCAACGGGCGCGCAATTCGTAAAAGCCTGGTGTCTTGAAGTTCGCTTCGTCAATATGGGTGCGCGGCGCCTTCAACGACGTGCGCACAGTTGTTGCGACTGGTGATGCTGCAATCACTCTTTCAAAGTTATCGAAGAAGTAGTTGACCTTGCCGATTTCAATTTCAAAGGTCGAGGCACCGACTACCTTCCGTGAGTCCAATTCGACGATAACGTTCCCAGCAGCTACGTGAGCGACGCCATTACCATCAACTTTAGCGGTGCTAATACTTAAATCTGGGCAAACGAGATCGGATGATACCAACTTGAAGTTGCGCATCACGACTTCTGAACAAGGATACGGCTGCACTGTTAGTGATTTGATATCGCCTTGACAGAACCACTTCCAAGATCGAGATAACCGCACTCGCGCCGTTTTAAAGACGCTAGAGTCGCTCATCGGGGCAGACGCTTCCGACTCAGTGGGCTCAGATCCGGTTGCGTAAACAGTGAACAAGCCCGCTGCTGGTACAGCTGTAGCCTTGTAATCAAACTGCAGAAAATCGGCAGCCGTTGGATTGATATCCAATCCCGCAACCTGCACTGAATCGCCTTCCTGCATAACCGTCATCTGCACCGCCGAGTCCTTGAATTTGTACGTGGCGTGACTGTGGGCATGCGGCAGCCAGCCGTCAGCCGATCGCGGTAGAGGCAGCACGAGCGTCCCAATCGGCTTAGATTTAGCGTCAAGAATCATTCGTCTGAAGCTGCTCTTGTCCTTATCCCAGACGAACACTTCTCCCGTTGAGTTGGACCGCAGTACGAACTTGAAGCGGCTTGCATTGATGAACTCCGCCGGTCCAAACATGATTGGATCGAACGTGGCAAACCTATTTGAAAGAGCCGCCGAAGTGAACGGCGGATTCAGCATGGTACCAAATGTGGAGCCATTGAGTATTTGATGCGCACCATTTCGCTCTTTGGGTATGCCGAGCACAGGCAACTGCTCCTGTTTTTCAGATTGCGCAAGTTTCTGAGCCTGAAGAGAAACCTGGCGATTTTCCTTCCCTGCGTGCACCCACTCCAAATCAGTCAGGTACGCGACTCGTCCCAAAACACAGATTGTCGCTGTTAGAGTGACTGCAGTAGCGACGAGAAGTTTCAGCTCTGCCGCTGTTCGCACAGTTGAAGATGGATGAAGCAACAGCAGGGGAACCATTAGGCAAAGCGGGATCGAGAGGAAAAAGTAAAATCGAGCCCCTTCTAAGTCGAAGCCTAGACCCCACAACTGAAAAATCGGTACGGCAGCTGTAACAATCCAGGCCGACAGAAAAATGAACCAACGAACTGATATTTTCTTTTCAGTAAGTCGAATCAAGCCCAGTGTGAACATAGCTCCATAACAGACAGTGAGCAACTGGGAATAGACCGGAGCATTGGAAAATAGCGAGTGACAAAAAGGGAAAAACAAACGCTTGATCGTGTCTGGGTCAAGCCAGCGCTGAACCATGAAATATATCTGACTGGCGCCGAATCCTCCCACATAGCCACCGCCCAGAGTGCCTAGGCACAAGTAACGAATAATGAAATAGACAACCGTAGAAATCCAGAGAGGGGCGCTAAACACCGCAGCATCTCGCAGCTTTTGCTTGAACGTTCGTGACTGAGAGTCCCCACCGATGCCCAGGAATTCAGTGACTGTCAAAAGCACCGGCAGTCCGATAGCCATTTCCTTCGTGCCCATAGCCAGGAAAAATGATAGGACTGCGAGTGTCTTATACAAGCGGCAAGTGCGGAGTTGAGCAGCTTGCTTAGTCCCTCCTTGGGTGACCTGGCGACTCTCAGTCCCCTCGGATAATTTGCTGTTCGAATTATTGTCCGTGGCTTTCCCGTGATCGCGTGTCCAAGTGCCATCAGCGGACAAGTTGCTATTGGACAAAACGGGCTGTTTGCTCTTCAAGAAGAGCAGAAAGCTAAGCAAATAAAAGAAACAGCAAATGATGTCGACACGTCCGACAACCCATGAAACACTTTCGCACCGAAGCGGATTCGCAGCGAAAAGTGCCGCGCCAAAGAAGGCGGCGACAGAACTTCTGGTACGGCTCCACGCCTTGGTTAGATGCATCGTGACTAAGTACGTCAAAACGACGACACCAGTAAAATAGGCGAGGTTAGTAAAATAGAAGCCAGTTGCGTTCGCTTTATAGAGCAAGAAGTCCACGGCAAGTGAGACGAGCAGCCAGGGACGATAGACGTTCATGCCGGGAATCTGCATGTAATTACCGGTAAAATTGGATAGAAGCAACTGCGGTTCACCGTTAAAAATCCGCGAAACATAGCTAACTTCGCCAAAATCGTCGGCGAGAAAATAACTTGTCAGAGTTCTTCCAAAACACACAGCCACAATCAACGCGAGCAACAACAAATGGAAATATGAGCTGGCAATCAGTCTTTCGATTGCCGAAGTCGGGCGACGATCAGACCCGTGATCAGCCACAATCGTATTCTCGGTCTCTTGCTCTAGCTTTGTAGTCTCGATCAATGAATTGAAAACCCTCTTGCAAGTGGGTTCCCTGGTAGTTTGATAATATCAATGCGCAAATCCTTGAGTTGAACGGCGTCCGTCGGAAGGTAGTGCGCTGTTTTCCACTTGGGATTGTCAAATACAAATTCCCCTTGCAGCTGCTTGATCCCGCCCGGCAGTTGCCCCGGAGCAATTGGGACAGTGACTTCGAAACGCCGCCATCTCTTGCCTGTGAGGCAATGATTTGGAGTCCAAGGTGATTCGTAACGACACGGAGCCTTTCCGCAAACAGCCTGCAAAGTCACTGTTGGACGGGCTGTCGAATTGAGCGACTTAATCATTCCGGTTGTTCGGACCACCCATAAATCATTTTTGCTAAAGGCGGGCACCGAATAGATTATGAATGGGCTGGCGATGTTCTGTGCGGTCAATTCCAGATCTTTTACCAGCACTCGCTTCAACAATTTCACACTTTGTTTGTTCGCAGGTGCTGCAGGAACAAGCAAACGTATGTTGGGCTCGGCTGCTGGAGAGGTCACGGCTGCCGAAGAGCTGCCGCCGGCGGTCACTGATGCAGCGGTAGTGGTAGTGGATGGTTTGAAGTTGGAGGGGATCGTGGATTCGGTGGAAGTCTTGGAGTTGGCGGCGATTGCGGCGGATGCGACAGAGACTGAATCGTCCAGGCGAGGGTCGCTCAAACCGTGATCATTTTCAACTCCGTAAAATGCTTTCTCCCACGAATAAACTGTTGCACTCGGAATCTTGATTTGGTTAGAGTGCTTATACGAACCAAATATGACACCATCCGATCCCATCGAACTCTTCCTCAAAACGATTTGGAGTGGTCCAGCAGCAGCAGCGGTGATCTGTTTCGGAACAGGAATAAAGAACCATTGCCTGAGTTCGGAATTGCTTAAATCTGCAGGGCGAGTCATAAAATTGAATATGTTCTCGCCTTCCCAAGACACGTTTCCATTTGCCTCATGCTGGAGAATAGAGTAATCCTGAGCCAGCGCCAGCCCGGGTATGACCGGACCTGTAAGGGTTTTGCCATTGACGGTGATTTCAGCATCAAAAAGCGATCGTGCACCATCTGCGTCCACCATCAAGTAAGTTTGCTGTGCCCCAAATTGATCGGGCAGAGAGATTGTTTGGCTGATAGGACCCTGCCCCAAAGGCCTTTGCCATTCGTACCAACGTCCCGAAGCGCGTCCCGGTAAAACGACTAATGGAATAACGATCAAGAGACAGCCTACGGAAATGACTCTGGAGAGCCTGCGGTAACCGCTTGTATCCCCAAAAGTTGCCCATATAGTGACAAACCAAATCAATAGAAGACAGAGCTTCACAGCACTTTGAACGGCCAATGCCAACGTTGCGTTATTGAACACGCCCCAATCCATCATCATTTGCACCAAATTACAATGCAGAGCCCACCATAAAGCAAATGTAGACACACAAACCAAACCAGCTGCAGAGCGCGTTTTCGCCGAGGCAAGCAGCCCTATTAAAAAGACAATACCGGCTGCACTGAACGCGATCACACAAGGCATCGCCGTGACGGCGTAGCGCGGCACGGTAATGAAAAGCGCGTAGACAAGATGGATTGAGACGAATCCAAGCAACAACAAACGAGAATACAATTGCTGTTTAGATGGACTCTCTTTCGAAGGCGACGTAAAGAGCGCAACCATCAATCCGAGCGCCGCGAACAAGATCACTAACTGATGCAAGAAAGATTGAGAGCCGCTGTCGAACACACCAATGTTTGTTCTAAAATCGTTCCAAGGCAGTTGAAACAGCCTGGCAGGCTTGTCCAACATCAATCGAACGAATCGTGACGGACTTGTTTTAACGCTTTCGAGCAACAGATTCGGCAATGTTTTGTTTTCGATGCCTCTGCCGTCAGGGTAGGGAAAGGTCAACCAGCCCTGTGTTTGAGTGTTCGAACCGATGAAAAGATTGTAGTTGCCAACGCGATCAACAACCATTCCGCCCTTGTTAAAGGCAACATGCTGGAATGTCACCCAGGGAATCACTACGCAAGCAAAACCAAGCAAAAGCGCAGCAATACTTGATTTCCATCGAGCCTGCCGCTGTTGTGCGTAAAGAATCGGGATCATCCAGATCGACGTAATCACCAAGATGGACCTTGTCAGTTGCAAGCAGGCCGAAAGCAAACCAATCGCCATCGCGCGAGGAATCACATTCTTGGAGGTGAAAAATCCACGCACAACCAGAGCAAGCATCAGGCAAACAAGAAAGGTGGCAAAGGATTCCGTATAAAGCCGACCGCTGTTTATAATGAAACCCGGATAGATAGCCGCGATAAAGCCTGCCACATATCCGACAGTGCGAGTCCAAGCTCTACTTGTAAAATCAGCAATCAAGCAACACGCTAGCGCTGAAAGAATGGATTGAACGAGGACTGTCGCTCCGAGTGGGTTGTTGGAGAATAGAAAACCCACTGCCGAAACCGAGACGGTCAGGAATATGGGAAAGACAGGTCCAGCTTGATAAACCTCTTTTAGACCACTTAAGGCTGATCGCACAGACTCAAGGTCAACGGCGGAAGCAGAACCAAACACGCATAGAAAAAACTTGTGCCAAAATTCCGCAGGAAAACTGAGCACGCCGCTCAGGGCCGCGGCGTTGCGCACGTATTCGGACGCATCGCAGCATCCCGCGCAGTTTGCATGGTCAGCTGCGAAGTTAAACCACAGACGAATGGCCACTGCGGCGACAAAAATTGCCAATAACACAAAACCATGTTGGACGGCATTGTCGGTCTCGACATGCTGATCTGTGCGCTGAAGCTCAACCTCAGTTTCCGCTTCAGCAGGCATCATATTCTGCACACTCAACCGGTGACCTCTGTCTATGGATCTTTGCTGGGCTCGCCAGCGGCAACTAACTCTCGCTTGGGAGCCGCTTTCTGCTTGATCTTAATCTCCGATTCAAGCCAATTGAGCATGTTTGATTGTCGATTCTTCTTTGGCAAAAACGGTAGAAATAATTTCCGCATTACAGTCGCTAAAACTTTGGCGCCCATTAAGCGCGGACGGCGACGAGCCAGCCGCCCCCAATGCTTGAACCGAAACGCGATCGACTCTTGATACAGCAGGTCATACATCATTTTGTCGAACGAATACATTAGCGTGTCCGCATCAGCAAGACAGCTGCTCGAATCCTTCAAATACATTTTAGACTCAGGGCGAAAACGCGTAATTGCGAGCTTGTACAACTCAACTGTCTGACGAGCAATCTCTTTGCGCTGAAATTTTTCCAGCACTCGCGCACGGGCATTAATGGCTAGTCGCTGCTGTTCGTTTTCATCGTTGAGCACACTCAAAACAGCCTGAGCCAATGCGCCCGCATCACGAGGAGGCACGATTATGCCGGACTCACCGTCAATCAAATATTCGCGGGTGCCACCAGCGGAGGTGCCAATGACGGCTCGCCCACAAGCCATTGCCTCCAGGCAAGTGTATGGCGAATTGTCATATACAGAGGGCACCACGCAGATGTCTGCGGACCGATAATAATTAGGCAGAGAGTTTAAGGCAACCCGATTGATGAACTGAACGCTATCGATGCATTTGCTTTTAGCCAGACTATCTTTCAGTTGAGCCAGGACTGATGTTTGCTTGCTCTCGGCATTGACAGTGTCGTCGCCAATGATCACAAAGCGCACGTTTTTGTAGGATTTTAAAATCTCAGGAATCGCTGCAACCAGGTAGCGAATGCCTTTGCGTTCTTCCAACCGGCCCACGAACAAAACCGTTTTGCGTCCGTCAGAGGGAATTTCCTTGGCCCCTTCGGGAGTAAAGACATCTGGATCGATTGGATTTCTGACGATCTGAATCAGTTCGCGCGGATAATTCAAATCGTTAGAAACAAACTCTGCCAAATCATCACTGGGCGAAGTAATTACATCTGCAGCCCGCATTGCCACTCGCTCGAGCATAGCAACGAATTGATGATCGAACGATGGTGTGACGCTATGCAACTTCTCAGCAATGAATTTTGAATGCGGCGTGTAGAGCCTAATCAACAAGGGAGCAACCTTGGTGACTGCAGGCATCAAGCCTTCCGCCAGAAGTTCAGGCGTATCAATTACATCGAAAGGATTTTTGCTGTGCAATTGGAAAAACTTTTCCCACAGCCCGGTTGTTGTGCGCAGCACATAACGGCTGTAAGGCATACACATAGAGACTGCGCCGAGGTCACCTTCAACGGCATAAGGCTCCACACGATGAACCGTGATCCCTTCTTGCTCCACCGTCTTGGCAGGGCCTGCAGCTAAAGCGACAACTTCGACGTCGTGACCCAAATCACGCAAACCGTGAGCCAGGTGCTTGGCGAAGGTAGCTATGCCGCCCCAACCGGTGTCGGGTGGATACTCACGTGAAATCAGACAAATTCTCATGGAGCCTATTTTACAACCGCCTCTTGTGATCAAATTGAGACGAATCTCAGTAACGCCGCAAATAGAGGCTCAATGACAGCGCGTCTTGACCGTAGAAGAATACCAATCCTTGATTGGCGTATTGTGAAGTCTTACTACAACAACGATTTTCCGCATGGAGTCGAGTTCTCAAGGAACACGTTGTATTATGTGTTGTCCGCAAAAGCGCGCATACAATGAGAAGAGTTTTACTTACCGTACATAAATTTTTCCCTGAACACAAGGCAGGGACTGAAGTCCTGACGCTAAAAGTTGCGCAGGGATTGCTTGCGCGTGGCTACGAAGTTCTCGTCGTAACCGCCAATCCACCAGATCTCGACGCGCGCCACGCCAGTGCGGAAGCATCGAAAGACTATGTCTACGAAGGGGTCAAGGTTCATTCAATTGAAGAAGGCTTGCGCCTTAAAGGATACACATTCAAGCACGAGTATTATCATGTCGCTATAAAAGAGCACTTTGATGGACTCCTTGCCACTTTTAAGCCGGATCTCGTACACATTTTTCATGCTCAAAATTTAACAAGCGCGATCATCGATTCAAGCGAGCAGGCGGGCGTGCCGATAGTCTCATCACTGACGGACTTTTGGTTTGTTTGTCCGGTGGTGCAACTGAAACGACCAGACGGTGCCCTGTGCCGCGGTCCCAGCCCTGGCGCTCTGAATTGCTTGACCTGCTATACACCAGAATTAATACCACCAGCCAGTCAACTAGTAGAAGCAATTGGGAAGAAACTACCCGCCCTGGCGAGTTCGATAAACAGCCTGCCCGCACCACTTGAGACAGTTTGCGCCAAAGCATTGCAGATTGGATATTCGACTTTGAAACTTTCCTCCGCAATCCAAGCCACCGTGCAACGCCCTCAGGTTCTGCGCCTGGCAGCAAACAAAAACAAGGCGATTATGGTGCCAACCGGTTTGATGAGGGACATTTTTGTTGAAAACGGCATTGACTCTAAGCTCTTACACCATGTGCCGTTTGGATTAGACACGTCGAATTTGTTAGGACATCAGACTAAGACAGATTCAAAAGACCTGCGCATCGGCTTCATCGGTACAATATTCGAGCACAAGGGTCTCGATCTTCTGATCAAAGCTTTTCAGAAATTCGCGCCAGACACACACGCAGTATTGCGCATCTATGGTGACATCAATCAGTTCCCTGAATATGGTCAGAAGATAAAAGAACTTGTAAATTTAAATCCGCGCCATATCGAACTTTGCGGGACGTTCCCAAACGCCGAGCTGGGTGGAATCTTTGAGAACATTGATGTGCTGGTTGTGCCTTCACGTTGGTACGAAAATACGCCATTGGTGATTCAATCGGCACTTGCCACTAAGACCCCTGTTGTGGCTACGAACCTTGGCGGCATGTCTGAGCTGATCAAACACGAAACAAACGGACTGCTCTTCGATTTAAACGATTATGAATCTCTGCATATCCAACTGAAACGACTTGTAGACGATCGTCAGTTACTGCGTCGATTTACCGAGAATATTCCACCAGAGCGAACCATAGAGGCGATGATCGACGACATTGAAGCGGTTTATGAGAAGGTTTTGAGATCAGACGGCGGTCCCAATTCTGAATTGGAAACCACACCCCATCCGGTCGGTGGTATCATTACGAGCTTATGAAATCACTAGTAATTGGCGGCAACGGATTTATAGGCACGAACCTTGTGGACGCCTTGTTGAACAAGGGTCACGCAGTCAAAGTGTTCGACCGATACCCGAGCCGATTTAGAGAACCGAATCCATCGGTTGAATATGTTGTGGGCGATCTCGGCAATCATGGCGAGGTAGCCGAGGTTGTGCAAGGTGTGGATTTCGTGTTCCATTTGGCATACACAAGTCTGCCGCACACTAGCAACGAAGATCCCGTTTATGACATTCGCTCTAATGTTGTCGATACGGTGCAAATGCTTCAACAGTGCAGTACCGCAGCCGTTCGGAAGGTTATTTTTGTTTCCTCCGGAGGCACCGTATATGGTATTCCACAAAATACGCCGATTCGTGAAGACGACGCCACCGATCCGATTTGCTCTTATGGCATCACAAAATTAGCGATTGAAAAATATTTGCATTTATTTCACAGACTGCACGGACTAGATTACGTCGTGGCACGTATATCCAATCCATATGGCGAGCAGCAGAATCCAGACGCCAAGCAAGGCGCGGTGACAGTATTCTTAGGCAATGCCAAACGCGGCAATCCGATCACGATTTGGGGTGACGGTGAGGTGGTGCGTGACTACATTTATATAGGTGATGCGGTTCAAGCATTGGTCAAATCTGCCGAGTATCAACCAAGCGCCAGCCAGCACCGCGTTTTCAACATTGGTGCCGGTCGCGGATATTCGCTCAATCAACTCATTGATGCCATGCGCGGGGTTCTCGAAAAAGAAATCGAAGTTCGGTACACACCCGGTCGGGTCGAAGATGTTCCTTCAAATGTCCTCGATATAACACGAGCCACAAAAGAGTTGGGTTGGAAGCCGGAGATCGGGCTGGAGGAAGGGCTGTCGCGAACATGGACTTGGCTGAAAACTCTCCAACTGGCGTAACATTAGAATTGCCAAGTTGACCTTTTCCGGTCATTGGCGGACAATCAGGGCGTCGCTGAGACTCAACGGAACTGCTACCAAGACATGATTCTTGACCTGTCCATTATCGTGGCTGTCTACAACGAAGACCCACGCAATCTTTCACTCTTGCTCGAACGCCTCTCGACCGCTATAACCGGCGATGGACTTTCGTACGAAGTCATTTTTGTGAATGACGGCAGTAAGGCGCCCACCAGCAAAGCGCTGCGGCAATTGGCCGCAGAATCTGATTACGTAAAACTCATCGAACTCTCTCGCAATTTCGGACAGCAAGCAGCAATTTCAGCCGGCATCGATCACGCAGAAGGTCAGGCAGTTATTAACCTTGACTCAGATTTGCAAGATCCGCCAGAATTGATTCCGGAAATGGTGAAACGCTGGCGCGAAGGCTATGACGTTGTCTATGCGCAACGCTCGACCCGTCGCGATAAGTTGGGCAAGCGCCTCCCGGCCTACATCTTTTATCGAATATTAGGATCCGTGTCATCTGTTCACATACCTTGGGACACAGGCGATTTTCGCTTGATGGATCGCAAAGTCTGCAACGAACTTAAAAATATGCCGGAGAGATCTCGCTTTCTGCGCGGTTTGATTCCATGGCTGGGATTCCGCCAAATCGGTATTCCAATTAATCGGGATGCTCGGGAAGTTGGCGAAAGCACCTACACTCTGAAGAAATTGATCAACCTTGCTCTCGACGGAATTCTGTCGTTCAGCGTAGCGCCACTATATTTGGTGCCAGTGCTGGGCGGCTTAATGTTCGGTTTCGGGCTGCTACTTCTGTTAGCCTGGGCTGCATTCCATGCATCTTCTTTGCTTCAATTGGACAGCGCCTTTGTGATCGCCTCAATTGTCACAGTGGCAGGCCTGCAAATTCTATGCACCGGCTCGGTGGCGATTTATCTTTCCAAAGTTTTGGATGAAGTGCGCGCTCGCCCTACTTACGTTGTTGCAGAACGGCTTGGATTAGCGTTTGCAAGATCGAACGAGCAATCAACTTTCGAAAAGACCTTGCAGGATAAAACTTCGTAGCCATACATTTTAGCGGAAGGTGACCATGCATTTGCTGGTTATTGGCGGCACTGTCTTTCTAGGGCGTCATCTCGTCTCTCAAGCATTGGCTGCCGGGCATCAGGTCACCACGCTTAACCGCGGCAGGCAAAATTTACCAGAACAGGACAAAGCCGAAAAGCTGATCGATGATCGCGAAAAGGATCTAGATATTCTTTCGGGACGACACTTCGATGCGGTGATAGACACGTGCGGCTATCGTCCGGAAATAGTCAGCCATTCGCTAAGAGCCTTGAAAGAATCAGTCGAGACCTATGTTTTCATTTCAACGGTTTCGGTCTATGGCGAGTTTCGCACAAATGGAATTACTGAAAACGATCCGATCAAATACACGCTTCCTGGTCAGGAAGAAAACTATGGCACGCTTAAAGCGGATTGCGAAAAAGCCGTTCTGGAACTGATCCCGGCAGAGGCGCTGATCATCAGGCCTGGTCTCATCGTCGGTCCATACGATCCAACCGATCGCTTCACTTACTGGCCTGCCCGTGTGGCAAGAGGCGGAAAAATCCTCGCTCCTGGTCAACCCGAGCGAGCAATACAGTTCACCGATGTTCGCGATTTAGCGGAATGGATTCTCAAGCTTACAGAGATGCGGGCGAGAGGAATATTCAACGCCAAAGGATCGAAGGACCGTTTGACCATGGGCGAATTTTTAGAGACTTGTAAGCAAACGATCAACAGCGACTGCGATTTTTTATGGGTGGATGAAAACGCTTTGGTCGAGGCTGGAGTTCAACCGTGGACTGAATTGCCATTGTGGATTCCCGCTTCGAACCTGGAGTTCGCTGGGTTCATGGAGCTTAACTGTCGAAAAGCTTTTGATTCAGGTTTGGCACCACGACCGCTGGCAGAAACAATCGCTGACACACTTGCCTGGGACCAAACTCGAGATCCCTCGATGCCTCGAAAGGCTGGTATGTTGCCCGATCGGGAAGAAGAGTTGCTGAATCAAGCTCAAGCGGGTGCTGATTTGCGCACTTTGACATAACAAAATCCGAATAGGACTTTAGGACTTAGTAGCAGCTGCAATCTCGTCCAATGCTTATAGAGTGAGCGCGTCGAAAATTCGTGATCAATACTTGAGCAGTGGCCGACGATCAGTCCTGAAGCTGGTGGTGACAATTTTGAGGTTTGGATTCTGCTCGCGCAATCGCCTTATTGCTTCCCCTGAGATTTTTTCGCATCCAGTCACGTCAAGCAATCGTAGGGATTTCATCTGACCTAACTTTTGAAGAGATTGATCGTTAATCTCGGTATGCATCATGAAAATTGCAGAAAGTTTGGACTTCACGATTTCATCAACGCTACTGTCCGTTATTTGAGTTTGGTCAAGCGCAATGCCACGCAAATTCTTCAGCTTCACCAGCACAGACTGAAGCATCTCGGCATTAATATTGGTACGATTCAGAGCAATCATCTTCAAGACCGGCATCTTCGCGCAGACATTTAATTCATTCATGGAAAAGTTGTTTCCGCTGAGGTTGAGAGAATTCAAATTTTTTAATTCAACCAGGTAAGACAAGCCCTTACTTGTGATCGAATCATCTGAAAGATTGAGGTTCGATAATTTCTTCAAGTTTGCAATGTATTCAAGTTCAGAATCCGTGATTCCACTGCCTCGGAAGTTAAGATTGACTAGACCTGCCATATTTTGAATTTCAGAAATTCCTCGTGCATTTATACTCGTGTTCGATAGAGATAGGCTGCGTAACGGAAGATGGATCAGATGGGCAAGTCCAGGTCCTTTTAGATCGGAGTCAGTGATGCTAACATCTTGCGTCACAGTCGCTTGGTCAAATGCCTCTAAATCTTTGTCAGTTACATCCGTAATTGCTATATATTTTGACAGCAAGTTTTTTAAAATTTGTTCTTTTGCGATCTCAGAGGCGGCATTAATTGGCAGATACGGCTGCAACTCAAGATTTTTAGCTGGGTGAACCGGTGCCGCAGATGGAGCTGATTGCGGCATAGGCTTCATTGCTATAAACACGACCAAAGCACCAATTAGGCACAAAGACAGAGCACTATAAAAAAGCAGCATTGTTGGCTTCTCTTTGTGCGCGCTCTTTTCTGTGCTTTGAATACCCTGTGGCTGCCGCCCTTCTCGCACAAGGTTGAGGTCGTTATGAAGATCCTTCATTGATTGATAGCGTTCTTCTGGATTTTTCTTTAGACACTCCAAAATTACCGCTTCAAGCGCACTGGGAATGTTTGCCATGGGCGAGGTCAGACTTGGGCGTTTAGGTTGCTCGCTGAGATGGGCCAAAATAACTTTGACAGGATTAGCACCTGAGAATGGTGGCATGCCACAAACCGTCTCGTACATGACACAACCCATCGAATAGATATCAGATCTCGCATCCAGACTGTCACCCTGGCATTGCTCCGGGCTCATGTACAAAGGACTACCAAAGATATCACCTGTCTGAGTGAGGTCTACTTTGCCTTGTTCATTAGTCGGTAAAAGTTTGGCAATACCGAAATCAACCACCTTGACCAATCCAGTATCTGAACAAATGAGAATATTCGACGGCTTCAAATCTCGGTGCACAACGCCTTTTCGATGTGCGTAGGCAAGCGCCGCAGTCACCTGAGCAAACACATCAAGTGCGGTTGGTGCGTCCAGACAATATTCGTTTCGCAATATATCGGAAACACTTGATCCAACAACAAGATCCATCACCAAATATGGTGCGCCATCTTTGGTTCGTCCCTGTCCATGTATTGCGGCAAGATTGGGGTGTGTCAATGTAGCCACGGTTTTGGCTTCTTGCTCGAACCGTTTGATCGTCATCTTGTCTGCAATCAGTTCAGAACGCAGCACCTTGATGGCGAAACTCTTATCGAGGTCCCGATCCACCACACTATAGACTAAACCCATCCCACCGCTGCCGATGAACTCCACGATTTTATATCGATCGCCAAAATCACCGATTACGCTATTACTTGTATACACGGAAGGTAAAGAAGTGCCTGATACCAGTCGCGCCTGGGTGGCGATCGATTTAGTCCGAGAATTTTCAGCACAAGTGCATCTGTTTTCTTGAAAAATCCAGCCAGTGAAAGAGCCACCTACTTTCGAACCTATGCGTTTGCTACAGCGAGAGCAGACTATTTGCTGAGTCATATGTGCCATAGGAGGTGATCCACAGTAATTGCCTAATTGCTAATTGCTACCGTTGGAGTGCTTCACACCAAAGATTTTTTTGAACTTAGTGGCCAGCGGAGCTGCAGGTGACTTGGAATCGGCGAATTTTGTAAACCAGTGACGGAAGCGAAATTCGGGCGACTCCACAAAGAGAAGGTCATAGAGCATCTTGTCGTAGGAAGCGACAAGAGCCTCGGAACGTTCCACAAAGTCGTGCATTGCCATTACTCGAGCGGCAATACGCTCATCTGATTTGTATGTTTGTCGCGCTGACTCGTAAAGCGCCTCCAGCGATTCAATTGCGTGTTGTCTACAGAAGTTTTTATGCACAGATCGGCAGCCCGCAATAGCAAGTTTGAGGCGCAAAGGTCTGTCCTCGGCCAAGTTGACAATTGCATCGATGGTGGCCTTGACGTCGTAAGGTTTGACTAACACTGCATCCTGATCCGCCCTCAGGTATTGCTCGCAACCGGGGTCCGCACTGGCAACTAAGGCTCGCTGGCAAGCCATCGGCTCCAGCCACGAATACGGAACTCGCTCAGAACCTGGTGCCACCAACACAATCTGGCCGGATCGCAGGAGCTCAGGCAAAAGTTGATGATAAGCGCGTGTGACGACGACCGGATTGTGATCTCCAATTACGCCCTTCAGTGTTTCCTGAGCGTGATGTTCGTCGTCATCGCTGGTAATGTCTTCAGCTAGCACAAGAAATGGCACTTCCGTATTTTTCTGCGCTACTCCCTTTATGACGTCGCCGACGTAGCTGTGAACCGCCTTGTCACGCACTCTAGCGATAATGATAACTTTTCGGTCTGAGTCTTTAGGCAGCGCCATAGCACCATATACGGTGAAGCGGTCAAGGTCGAGAGGATCACAAATTATCTCGACTTTAGAAGCCTCTGTAGAAACGACAGAAGCCGCCAGCTCAGACGTAGGTGAATAAATACGCTCAGCGACACTGAGCGACAAATCAGAAAGCTCATTAACGAGCTTACTATCAAAAGCGAAAGCGGATTTGGCACCAATGCTTTCTTTATCATAAACCGATTGGTGAGGTTGAAGTCGAACAACGATCGGAAATAGTCCCGAGATCGCGGGCAACAATCCATCCCACAATATATTTGGAATATCTAAAACGTCAAAAGGTCGCTGGGCGTGTGCTTTCAAACAAGCCTTCCACAAAGCAGATCGACTGCTCCAAATCGTCAGCGCGTTTGGAGTTGTCTTGGGCACCACATTTAGTTTCACAAGCTCTTGATTGACCAGCACGCGATGCACTCGCATTCCATCTTGAATGGTTTCTGATTCTATCTCAGCGGCAAGGGCAATGACTTCGACTTCGTGGCCAGCTGCCTTCAGTCCCATCGCCAACTCATAAGCGCGAGTTGAACTGCCGTCCCAACCAAAGTCGGGAGGAAAACTGGCACTGATAATTCCCACTCTCATGCTGCGTTGCTTGTGCTCATTGGGCTGGTAAAACTAAAACGTCGTATATTTCAACGACCGGTAACGGAATGAATTGCTTAACCTCCAGTGATTGGCGATCTACTACAGCTAAACCGGCTTTCGCTTCTTCTGCTTTGAGCATGTCGACTCGACGAGATTGGCTCAAACCCACGTATAAATTCTGGTCTCCATATGACAAACCTCTTGGATATTTGCCTGGAAATTCAACTGATTTGATCTCTCCATCGCGGTCAACCAGAAGTTTTTGCGCCTGAGAATCGCAAATGCACTTAGTACCGTCAGGCAGCATTCTGGGCGAATGTGGTTGTGACAGACCTTTCCAAAGAACTTCGCGGCTAAGGGCATCGGCGACAATGCCCTGTCCTTTATAGTTTCCCTTCCACTGACGGTGCCAATCAAACTCGCCAAACGCTGAAACGACCAGCTTGCCGTTCCAACTATCCAGGCAGTTCAGGTGCCACGCGTCACCCGCGCCAGGAAACCTCGTGCGCTCCGTCAATTGCCCAGTCTCGGAAACGACGCAAATCTCGTTTGTGACAGTGGAGACAGCAAATAACTTGCCGTCAAAATATCTGATGTCGTGAATATCGCCAACTTCGGTGTTTACCCAGAAGGTCGTATCGCCTGCTTCGTCGAATCGACCGATGCGCAGGTGATCGTGCGCGACATAGGCGAATAGCAACCGACCTTGTTCGACCCAAAGACCGGTGATCGAGCCTCTTTGAACGCGGTCTATAACGCCATCGTGCAATAGATACATGCCGCGATCATGTTGCGCCGAGACTAAGACAACATCTGGGACGTTTTCGTAAGTGCCAATACGCTCGACGCTTTTTGCAGCGAGAGCTTCAACTAAAGCCATTGGTCACGCAATCGGGGCAGGGGTGATGCAACCTCGAAAGTATATCATCATGAAAAGTGTAGGCTAAGCGTTGGGCGCGAACGTCTCGACTGTTTTATTGGCAACGATATTCGCACAAGTCGATGCCACGATTTGCTCAGCAAGCTGCGCTGCTTGGAGCCGCAATTCAGGCACTGCTGTTGTTTCCCAGAGCTGACCTTTACGCAGGGCGCCGATGCTAACTATCGTCCCGGAACGAGAATTATTAAGCTGCAATGCATAGCCATGGTCATCGAGTTGTAAGCCCAATCCCAACTCATCAGCCAAAATCGAGCCACTGGCAAGCAAACTTTGAATAAATCGATCGGAAGTAGCACGCAAGTCGATATTGGGCCCGGTGCAGTTGATGATACGTCGGTAAGTAGCAGTCTGGATGCGACCGGAGCGACGCAGTCGCATCGTTACCTCGGTCGAATTGCCAGACACGACCGCGGTCAGCAAGCGCCCTGCGACGATTCGTAAGCGATAATCCTCTCGCATCGATTCAATAATGTTGGCAACTTCAGGCGGCATACGATGTCGCAAAACTTCCCAAAGCGGTCGAGCATGTCGAAGAAATCTTTTCTTGTCGGCTGTGGCCATGCCTTTCCAAATACTTTGCGTGTGTGGTCGCAACTGATTGAGCACAACTCGCCAGTCGCTATCCCCCGCGCTATTAGCTTTCTCGCAAGCCGCACGAATGGTGCTGAACACTTCGCGCACTTTTGAAGGAAATACATGTGGCAGTACATCCGCTACACCAGACCCTTCCAAACGATTAAAGACACGATGCTTGTTAGGCAGCAATCCATGTCTGGAAATAGCCGTGATCACGCCTTGATGACCTGCGGCATTCAGTTGGACCGCGAGATCAACCATCGTTAAACCAGTGCCGATTAACAAGATATTGTCGGTTGATGCTAGCCCGGTGAGAGCATCCGGTGACCATGGATCATTAAAGTAAGCGGCGCTGGCAGTAACTGCTTCGCTCGCCACCACTGCTGTCGGTTGAAAGTTGCCTGTCGCCAAAACTAGTCGATCGATTGTAATGGAACGTCCAGAAGAGAGTGTCAAACTCTTTTCGTCCGAGCTCAAGCTCACTGCTTCATCGTTGATAATTTCCAGTTCTACTGCAGTTGATTTAGTTTGGATAGTATTTTGAAGCAATTCAGAAAGATAATCGCCATAAATTTTTCTAGAGACAAAGGCCGATGGTGCAACTGCAGAGAAGCGCCCGGCAAGCCAGTTAACGAAGTGTTCTTTGTCTTCAGGGAATGCACTCATATCTTGGGCCGCAACATTCAACAAATGAAGTTCGCATTGGGTGTCATAGGCGAGACCCTTGGCCAATTTCTTCGTCTTTTCGATCAGAAAGATTTTGGCTGAGTTTTGAGTTTGTGTTAGTAATTTGACAAGTCGAATTGTAGCCAGGGTGCCGCTAAAGCCACCACCGACGATCGCAATGTGCACAGTGTTGTTAGTCATTTATCGCCTGTAATGAGCGTAGTCCCGATGCATTAATCACTTCTGGAAGATCGTTAGTCAGAGCCCTTTCTAAAGGTAAAACCTCATTTCGACTCAATAATTCAATAACAGCTTGCACTTCTTGTGCGACGCTCATCTTGCTGGAGTCCAGCCGCACTGCGGGACGTTGCGGTGCTTGATACGGAGAATCAAATCCGGTCACTGCACTAATCTGCCCGGATGATGCCTTAAGGTACAGACCCTTAGGGTCGCGTCGCTGGCACTCTTCGAGCGGACAAAAGACAAATAGTTCGTTGAAATCCTTGGCGCCGATGACCTCACGCGCTAACTCCCGGTCACGCGCATAAGGCGAAATACAAGCGGTAATGACGATGAATCCGGTGTCGAGGAAAAGCTTGGCAGTGTGCGCTATTCTGCGTATATTTTCAGACCTGTCTTCTGGCGTAAAGCCTAAATCAGCGCACAGTCCAAAGCGCAAATTATCACCATCAAGAACGGCGACACGACATTTTTTTTCGAACAGGGCTTTTTCGAGCTCTTTAGCAAGGCTGCTCTTACCTGAACCGGACAAGCCCGTCATCCAGAGAACCGTGCCCCGATGCTTATTTAAGCCCTCATAGCGAGCTCGCTCTACGTAACCAAGTTCGTGACGCAAGTTAGGATTGACTTTAAGACTCCGTTCAACTCGCACTGGTCGATTATCCACAACACCCGCGGCAACGGTATCATATGCGGTGCAAACAACAAACTTTTCAACAATGGCACCAGTTGCGGCTCGATCAAAGGCGATTGGTTTCGATGTCTTGATGATCACGTCAGCGAAACCACCATTGATCAAATTCTCAGCACTAGCAAGTTGCTTCTGCTGGGTAGCGGCGTCGATCACGTCGACCCGGCATGGAACTTCGGTCGTGCCCATTTTAAGCATATATTCCGTTTCAGGTGAAAATGAATGAGCGGACAACCAAGCTAGCTTGCCTCTGAATTCAGTGTCAACCTCAGGGGCGTTGTCCAATTGCGAAATCACTTCGCCTCGTTCGACAAACACTTGCTCGGTCAGACGAAGAGCGATGGATTCTCCGGCCTTAGCCGATTGCACATCGGTTTCGAGATATTTCTCGATAGATTCGACGCGCGAGATTTTTCCTGAGGGAGAAAAGAAAATCTCAGAGCCTTTCTTGATTGACCCCGACACAATGCGTCCGGCGAACAGTCTGTCGCCTTCGAAGCGATAAACATCCTGCAATAACATGCGAAAAGGTTGATCCTCTTTTTTGATGTTATTCAGCTTTTGAGCGACATCGGTTAGTGTGCCTAGTAAAGGTTTGCCGACATACCACTCAAGCTTGGAGGTGGGGCTCGAAATGTTCTCACCCGCTAAGGCGCTGATCGGAACAATCTGTTCGCAAATGATCTCTTGTTGCTCGATGATCTCTCGAGTCTTTGCGCAGACTTCTTCGAAAATCGTTTGATCGTAGTTGATCTGGTCTACTTTGTTTAACGCCACTATGACTCGACGAATACCAAGCATGTTCAAAATTTTCAGGTGTCGTTCCGTCTGTGAACGAACACCTTGATTGCAGTCGACAACCAAAATTCCGAGATCAGCTTCTGATGCGCCTGAAGTCATATTCTTGAGAAACTCAAGATGCCCAGGTGCATCAATGAGAATGAATTTGTGCCCCTCGAACTCAAAATTTACGCGAGTGGTATCAATACTAATGCCTTGTTCTTGTTCTTCTTGCAGAGCATCAAACAAAAATGCTGGTTCAAATTGCAAACTCTTATCTGAGCAAATCTTCTGAACATGAGCGATTCTATCTTCCGGAACGCGTCCGCATTCCAACAAGATCCGCCCCAGCAATGTAGATTTACCATGATCGACGTGACCGACCACAACAACTTTATGCAACTGCAAGCTATCGGATGAATCCACGTGCATTACATGTATCCTCCGCTTCTTAATTTCTGCATTGCATAAGTGTCGACTTTATCTTGTGCTCTACCCGCGCGCTCGCCGGTTTTCGTATTCTTCAATTCTTCAATGATCTCGTCTAGATTGGTTGCTTCTGAATCGATGGTGCCCGTGCAAGGTGAACATCCTAAACTGCGATAACGCTTTCCTTCTTTTGCGAAATAAAGTGGCATGATGTCCAACTTTTCGCGGCGGATGTATTCCCAGACATCCATCTCAGTCCATTGCAACAACGGATGCACGCGCAAATGGATCGACTCGGGAACATGCAAATTGTAATAATGCCAAATTTCAGCGGGTTGCTCTTTGTAAGTCCAGGTGCCACTTTCAGGACGGGGAGAAACGACACGCTCTTTTCCACGTGAGCCTTCTTCATCACGACGGATACCAACCAATAACGCTTGAATTTTGTGTTCTTTAATAGTGTCGAGCAATGCCTGAGTTTTCAAAGCACCACAACATGTTAGACGCCCCATATTAGGGTTCATGCCATCAGCTAGTGCTTGTTTATTGCCGCCGACTATCAACCTTAGATTGTGATTCTTTGTGTAATCATCACGCCACGTAATCATCTCTGGAATCTTGTAGCTAGTATCAATATGTACGAGTGGTATCGGAACGTTACCCAAAAACGCTTTGCGAACGAGATGCAAAAGTACCGTAGAATCCTTGCCCATGGACCAGAGCAAGCCCAGATTCTTCGTTCTGCTATATGCTTCCCTGATGATGAAAATGCTTTCGTTCTCGAGGGAATCGAGGTAGTGGCTCATGAGTGAGTAATCCCGAGGTAACCGTGCGTTGCGCCAACAAAACCAGCCAGGGACCCAGTGAACCATAGGGGCGAGGGCATTTCAAGTGAAGGTTCCCGAAATTGTTGCTAATTGAGCCTTAGCGCCGTTCCAGACCGCCTCTTGACCGTCGCAATTTAGATAATTGGTGCTTAACAAAGCGGTCCAGATGTGAACGCGAATTCATTTGGGGTTCTGCAAACAACGGACCTATATCGCTTCAGCTGGTCTGCACGTCGCTCGGCATTCAAACACGTGCAGAACCAATCGCATATACTAACTGTAATGTTCATGTGGAAGAAATCGTGACGCGTTTTATCCTAGCAATTTTCTTCGCCACCCTGTGTAGCATTTCACAAACGCTAGCTCAGGAACCTGCAATAACCAGCAAAAATCTTTTTGCCATTATTAGGAAATTGGAAAAGACACAGCATGCCACAGATCAACAAATCGAACAAATAACTGGTCGCCTTCCCATTTGGCGAGAGCCCGGGCTGTGCACCTCGGAAAAATCAGCGAACTCGGAGATTACTGAGTTGCACACAACCTTAAGTCGAACTGGACAAACAATGGGGGTTTTGCTCTTCGTCAATCATGACCTGCGCATATCGCCTGCGGAGATCCGGCAGACATTCGGACAAGCACCTGTAATACGCAAACGACCAAGCGTAGGAATTAAGTCTGTGTCGCTTGAATACGAGTATGAGAGAAAACTTGGTTGGACTAAGTTTTGGTTCGAAATCTCCGAAAAGCAAACTCTCTTGCGATATGCCGTCATTGTGTATCGTCACAATGAGAAAAGCTGAAATTTGACACCACGCATTAGTTCAGCGACTCCTTTAAAATGCGCCAATAAAAAATTGTCCGTTTCCGTACGCTGACTTTCTGGTGTGTGTACGGCGGCGAAGATCTGCGCGAATACTTCCTCTTTCGCCGCATCATACTCGTGTCCTTTCACCGCATTCATGGTCGGGTTACAGAAGTAGTAATGATTGTCCTTGTCGCCTTGAGTTATGCTGGCGTTCCCATTCTCAAAAGCAGCGTCAAACTGTTTTGAGTGGCTAAAGCTTCTAAGGGCTTTGTAATCCAAGGCATGCCCGAGCTCGTGCCAGGCATTCTTCTCGTCAGGTCCATGTTGATAAGTTTGGATGCCACCATGCGTAAAGAATTCTTGTGTGCGGTTCTGGGTCGGAGTTTTATCCGGATGTTCGATGAAAACCATTGAGTGGCTAATTGGATCATAGAACATGTTGAGATTGCCAACTTTTTCGTTCCTATCCTTGTGATTTCGGGCATGTTCTTCTCGAATTTTCTCCGGCACTTGCGATGAATTAGCATAGACAGTCAAGCCAATGCCATTATCATGCATCAATTGCTGGAGGTGTCGAGGCACCTTATTGTGCATCCAATTCTCTGCATCGTCCTTGAACCCTCTTGATACGCCAGGTTTGATGTCTTCTCTTATCTCAATTTTTGCCGGAGGCGCCTTGGTTGCCTGGGCAATGCCATCGTTTTCAGAAAGATATTGAGGTGAACCATTGCGCTCTTTTGGTGCTTCTTCTTCTTTTTCTCTTTGCGGAATCAGCTTGCACTCTTTTGCCTGTGTGACAAAGTATTCTTTGGCTAGATGTCTGTAGTGTGGATCATCATTCGGGATATCTGATAAGCTCCACAGGTTGCTGACTAAGCCAGGATCGGTGAAAGAACGAGGCTGAGCATTAGGCTTTTGTGCAGCAATTAACGACATTGCAGATTCTGTCGAGGGCGCCTGGGTGAACAACTCGAAAGTACCGAACTCTGTCGGAAGGCGAGCATCTCTGGTCAGACTAAGCGCTCTCATGTCGGCGTGATTCCATGATGACGCGGCGATAGGAGCACAGGCGTCTGGTCTATCCGAAGATTGATGGGGAGTGTGCTCCAAAAGCTCGCTTGATTGAACTGACATTTGAAATTCTCCTGATAATTTTCAGGTTACGCGGAAGTTTTGGCAATTCCTTGACATTTTCGACCCCGTCAATCAAATGATTAGACTCAAGACAGGAGCCAATTGCGGGAGAATTGCGCCGCGGTTTGAAGGACGACTACCTAAGTTGGCTGCGCCACTTACCAATCACCGAACGTTCCAAGCCAAAACCAAAGCCTCTGCGTTCGATTACCGAAATAAACTGATCCGCGCTGTGCACTGGAATGATCTCGCCTCGGGGCGGAATTATGATGAATAGGCGCTCGAAGTCATATGTGTTGCAGACAACACCACGCGAGATGTCTTTCAACTGATTGTTTTGAATTTCCATGCGCTCGGATACAACACCGCCTTTGATATCACGGGTCTTTAGCGTCAGTTGCAGCATCGGTTGAAAGTCCCACACACCGTCAAACAACGGGCTCCACATCACATAGCGGGGGCAGTTAGCGAGAATGATCGAATCTCCGGGGTGAAATCGACTGGCATTATCTTTGAGAGAATCTTGGATCACCTTTTGTGTTTGCCAGGACAAAATCCACGGGCGCGAATAGCCGCGGTTAGCGAGCAAACTCAGGGCGATTACCGGCAGTATCACTGCAGCAATGACCGAAGTTTGTACGGCTCGGTTTAGCGCGCGGGCTCCGAGAATTTTAAATATCAGTGCCACCAATCCCGCTGCAGCAATTGCTATCCCCACAGCAGCGCCTTCATTGATGCGGTTAAGGATCGTCTGAAAAGTAGGCACATACTCTGGGTTTAAGCCAAAAATCGTATACGAAAAGACTACGGTGACCAGCCCCAAAGGTAACAAGACGACCGGCTGGTCCTGATCTTCTGGCGAATTTGAGAGAACGAAAAAAGCACCCGTGACGATCACACAAACCACAGCAAGTGTGGTCCACAAGGTCTTGCCGGATGCATATTCGAAGGACTGCGCCGCAAGATTACTAAAGAACTGCACGGAATAGGGAGGGCAGTTAATGCGGACGCCTTCAACCACCGCAGAGACGATGTTTTGAATATTGAAGTGAACCGCGTGAACCTGCGCAGGTCCCAACATAGGTGCTATCAATCTTGAGTATATAAGGAGTGCGACAACAGAAAGGATGAAAGGCGCGCAGAGCAATGCTGCTCGCCGGAACGCCGCAACAGGCGCCTGTCGACGAAAAATAATGTATGCGAAGAATATATTCAACAAAACCAAAGGCAGGAAAGTCTCATAGCAAAAGATTGATAAGAGGAAACAAATTATTGCCCCGTAGTAGTAAGAGAGCTTCGCCTGGTTCGCCGCTTTAGTGGTTAGCACTAAACTGGCCATAGATAAGGCTAGGCTAACGTTTTCCGAGCTACAAGTAGCCCAATAATGAGTGACATCATGATTGGGATAAATTATCAAAATCAGACCTGCCACCAAAGACAGTGCCGGTTTACGCGTCAAATCGAACAGCGCCAGGTAAAGAAAGAAGGCGGATGCAATCTCCAGCACCGCATTGACGAGGTGGTATCCGAAAGGCTTCAGACCGAACGCAAAAAATTCAATTACGTAAAAGAACGCCTCGACTGGTCTAACGATCACACGCGGATCACTTAACAGATATTGATGAAACGCCGAGAAAAGAGAATGCGGACCCGACTGAATCAAATTCAGCGTAATCCAATCGTCTAAATAGAACCCGACTTTGTTAAGAATCGGACCAAAACATGCAAACTCGAGCGCAACAATCAGTGCAAGAGCGACCAATGCGTGCCAGCGCGCCAAAGCAGCCAATGGTGAAGGCCCTTTGTTTAAGCCGCTCTCAGTAGGCTCCGTCAGCGCATGTCGGTCATCATTTACAGACGTCATCACGGCTCGAATCTAGCAGAAGACCAACGCACTCAGGCTCGATTAAGCATAAAAATTTTGCAACAATGCGATCAATGGATCATTTAACCTATTAGTCTATTTCTGAATAGCTACGAACGGGGCGCCGCGTTCTGAACAAAGCCGTGATCAATTTGAAGCCAACGGACTCTGATAAAATGGAGCCATCTCCAATCAGAGATGAAATTTTAGCGCCCTTGAATCAAGACCAATTTGCCCAACCGCCTCATAAACAAGCGCGCAAAAACAAGTTCCGATCAGCCTTCACATACTCCTTGATCGCCTTCACAGCGATAAATGTGGCGCTTGCCTGCACGCAATTTTTCAAGGTCAATCCGGACAATTCCTCTTATCGCGGCTGGAGTTGGTGGACAGTCCACGACATTCGCCACGCCACGGTGCCTTCAAATGTGGTGCTGCTCGGTTCATCACTGATGGTGGCAGCTATCGCCGAGTGCGATGCCAACTTTTTGAAACATACACTAGACCTTGCCACCTATCGTGGTGCTTCGTATCTGGACAAAGTCATGCAAGATCGGTTTCGTGGATCTTTCAACACGCTGAACCTGTCCGCGCCCGGACAAATGCCTTCCGACGCCTACCTCACACTCAGAGCAGCAGTGGATGAGGGCGTCAAGCCGAACATTGTGGTATACGGTGTAGCGCCCAGAGACTTTCTCGACGGCACGATGCAGAGCCCTTCTGATACGGAAGCTTTCAAGTTTCTTCAACGCAGTGTGGACGTTAGCGACTGCGGTCTTGATTTTTACGCCTCACCTTTCGGCAAGCTTGATTGGCTGCTACAGCGCTCCTTCAATCTTTATCGCGTTTCTTCGGATTGTCGTTTATCAATGGAGCGGTGGTGCCGACTGTATCTCAGTCACAATGGTCTTTTCAATCTGCCTGAACACGAGGGTGATGCTGGTCCATTTGCTTCAAGACTGAGAGCAGTCTCTCGTCCCTTTAATATTGAGCCAGGCACTTTTTTGGCTCTGCAAACCGTCCAAGACAAAAGTGCCATGATCGACAATCGGCGCGACTACATGGACCGTTATCGAAATCCCGACCAACGTCTGTATGAAACCCAGTTCCGATTTTTAGACCGGATTACACGGCTATGTGCCCACGAAGGCATCACGCTGATTATTGTGCAAATGCCAATCACCTTGCAGAACGTGGAGATTCTCAAACCTGCCTTGTACACTAAATACAAAACTGATCTCGCTGACCTCTGCGCTAAAACAAAAATCCGAATGCTTGATTTGTGCCAGTTTAATCAGTACACCAGAGACGATTATCGAGACACAGTACATTTGAATGGCTACGGCGGGAAGAAATTCGTGGACAGCCTTGTGTTTGCACTAGGCAATGACGACCAGTTGAAAAAAAACTTTGTGAAAGCTTCGCAAAAGTCGCCGGTCGGAGCGAAATAGCAATACGAATTGGAAGCGCGAAAAGTCGCCCATGATCACGTCTCGAGGCGGGTCTGGAGACCCCCTCGCTCCATTTCGATGACTGATCGCGAATTGAGGACAGGCGCCATGATTACGTCTCGAGGCAGGGTCTGGAGACCCGCGCTCCAGTTGATGAGACTGGCGCTCCGAAATGGGGAATGTTACATTTATGCATGAACCGGTCACTAATCCAGAATGTAATATGTATGAGTCTCTGAAACCTTCATACAGCTCCACATTCCTACCCTTAACAGTCAGGCGAGAACTGCATGTTTACTCCAAAGAAGCCTCCGGATCCATCCAAAATACGGTTGCCAAAGGCTTCTCTGCCCCCCGGCATACCTGAACTGCAAGCGATGCACGCACAGGCAAGCGAAAATCGCGGCCGAGAAGTTGAGTTGATTTGGGCTGAGCCAGATTCTGCCAAGTCTTACAGCATGAGCGCCCGCTTCGAGCACAGCAAAACCGAGAGTCCGACTTGGACGCTTTGGGAAGACGATGGTCAAGAAGGGAAGCTCGTTTGGAAGTTCGACACGTCAGATTTCGAGCTGATTAACGACGTCGTCTGCATGCTTAAGAAAGCGAAGGCGCCCGTCGTTGCCGCCGAGCCGACTGAACCGCAGGGGCCTCTGGACCCCTTTGAAGCGATGAAACCTAAGCCAGTGGCGCAACCAACTGATCCGTTCAATTCGCTTACACCGAGCTCAGGATTTCGTCCAACCCAGCCCCAACCTGCTGTGCAACAGGATCAATTCCAGTCAAGCACCCGCGCTCCGCAACAAAATCCAGCTTCTTATCAACCGGGCTATTTCCAACAAAATGTCCCTGAGAAACCCGCAGCAGCAGCAGCACAACCAGTCATGCAGAATCCTTACGCTGGCTCGGTCGATGATGCCAATGTAGGCGCCACCGGGGCGCCGATGCCTCAGCGTCCACGAACCACAGGCTTCCTGCCGCCTTTCGCGCCCGGAGCTAAGAAGGACAATGAGAGCCCTTACGCGCCAGTAGAGAAGAAGGCGGACACAATTGAAGGCAATCTCTCAGAAATGCCTGTGCCCGCTTTGCTACGTAGCCTTGTTGTCAACCAGGCGACTGGGAAGCTGGAAATTTTAGGTGAGGAGACCGTTGGCGATGTCTACTTTGAAAACGGTGTACCGAAACATGCCGGCACCCCTACCGAGTATGGAGATGGTGCGATCAGAGAACTGGTGACGTGGGAAAAAGGCACTTACGTTTTCACGCCAAATGCTCGCACAGAGATGCGATCGGTAGAGGATAAGCTTGAGAAGATCATCGCAGATGGTATTCAGCTGCTCGACCAAAAGAGGCATTTGAAGAGAGCAGGACTTGCTTACGAGTCATACCTGGTTCGACTGCACAAGAATCTGAGCGATAGCGAGTTGAAACTGATGCTCACTAAAGGAGCGCCGCTCGATTTCAACTTTCAGCAAGACGTTTATCAATATCTCCGTCACAAACGCACGTTTACTGACCTTTTGCGCGACAAGCCCATGGATAGCACCATGTGGAGCACGCTGCTGTTCAACTTTCTTTCTTGCGGATTGATTGAGATCAAGCAACCAGATGCATTCAAAGGTTCCCAACTAGACTTTTTGGGTGAAGCTCGCTCGCAAGTGCAAGCGATACACGAATCGTTTATCCGCCCAGAAACTGGTGTTTATTCTTATCCTGCATTGATGTACTTCATGGAATATGAAATGCATCGATATGAGGCGTACAACTTTCCAATGTCTCTAATCGTGTTTGAGATAAAAAACAGGCGCGATGGCGGCACTGTTCCTGATGTCTTAAACCCGCAGGCCGCAGGCATTGCTGCAATGCGAATCGACCTAGTTAAGCGACCGCTCGATATCATCGGACACTTTGAAGCAGTCGATTATGGATTGTTGCTGCCAAATACGACTGGATCATCAGCTGCTTTCGTCGCCAACAGAATTTTGGAAAGCCTTACCGCCACTCCGTTGATCAAGGGCGTGGACAGAAACACACTGACATTCGCGTTCGGTGTCGCAAGTTTGCCTGCAGATGGTGATGATTTGGAGAGTCTGGTGCTCGCTGCCAAGTCAGCCAAATTAAAGGCGAAACAGGGACAATTTCCAATCGTTCTCTCGCGCACCAAAAAGAGAGAATAACCATGTCAGATGAACCCGCCGACATCGCGTTAAGGCTTGGTGACTTGCTAATCCGCAGCGGTGTCGTCACCATTGAGGCGCTTGAGGACGCGGTAGTGCTAGCGATGAAAATGCCTATGCCGCTCGATCGCGTGCTTGGCATGAACGGTCATCTCAATGCAGCTGGAATGCAAGCGGCACTCCAATTGCAAGACATGATCGACAGCAAACAGATCAGCCTGGACAGCGCCGTTAAAGTCTTGGAATTAGTTGCTCTTCAGTCGATGGACTTCAACACAGCGTTGCGCAAATTGGCGCCGGGCGTTGAAAAGTCGCAAGGGAAACTGACAAACAAGCTCGGTGAGACGATGCGCAAAGCAGGGGTCGTCAATCCCAAGAATCTAGAACAAGGATTGATGCAGAGTTTGAATACCGGCTTGCCACTAGGGATGGTGCTAATGGGGATGGGCGCAATTACAAATCAGAACTTGCACTCAACTCTTTTGGCGCAAAGATTAGTTCGCGACGGTGAACTGACTCCAGAAGAGGGTATTCAAGCTTTGCGTTTCGCCCGCCTGCATACGATCAGCTTGCAACAATCCTTAGAACAACAAAGGATCCATGGAGCCGCAATAAAGTTGCACTTCGGGGTTGGTGAACTCTTTGTCTTATCCGGTTTTATGACTGAGGGGCAGCTTCTGTCGTCACAAGAACTTGAGTTGGTTGAAGACAAAACAATTGAGCAAGTGCTTCAGGAGTGCGGCTATGCGACTCCGATCACGCTGGAAGCGTCTATGCGCCTTCTGGACATGGTCAAAAAAGGCACGCTCTTCGAAGATCAAGCGGCGAATATTCTTAAGCGTCTCAAACATACGACAACTTACGCTGAGATGAATGAGTCCCTTTCAAATTTAGGCGACACTGACGTCGAATCAAACAAAATTGACGTGTCAGAACTGCTGACGATGGCTGGTCTAGTCTCGGATGAGGACATCGCCGCCGCGACACCTCTTTCACTCTCGAACCGAGTCTCTCTGGTCAAGACGCTGCAACAGGTGGGAATCATCGATGCGCACACTATCACCGCAGTGCAAGACTGCAAAGATGCTCTCGATTCGGGCATAATCACCGCTGAGCAAGCAGTAATTGCAGTGGTATACGCGGGCGAAAACAACAAAACTCTCGAAGAAACGTTGAAGACGTTCGGCTGGGCACCAACTGTACTGATTGGCGAATAGCGCAAGTGAGTACAATGAAATCGCTCATTGCCACAATAATATTGTGCCTGACGCTCCTCACAGCATGCAAGCCAGAAGACAGAGTGATTTGGTCGCCAGACGGAAAACGAGCTGCAGTGTTAGCATCGGACGGTCTTAGAGTATCAGATGATACGGGCACCATATCCGCACCATTATTGGTGGATGTACAAATATGCCGTTGGTTGCCTGATTCCATTCATACCCTTGTTGTTTCAAGCAAGACAACCACCAGCTGGGAAGAAATAAAAAACTTGTACTCTAAAGGTGAACGCCTAAAAATTCTACACATCGCCCAGTCCATATGGAGAGCTGGTTCTGCTACCAAATTGACCTCGCTTGATCAAGCACTTGTGCCGGATGCGTTGATTTATCTCAGATACAAGTATGGTGTAAAGGCCTTACAAACGAGACTCGCCGACAAGAGAACAAATGACTATTCAATCATTGTTGAGATTCTCAAAATTCTCGATCTTGCCAACAAAAATCCTCTAAGTGGTGCTGTCTTATGGCGAACAACAAAAACAATAGATGACGTGCGCGTGTCACCCTCCGGTAATCTGGCTGCCGTATCGGTCAGAGATGGATTGGCATACAAAATCATAGTGATCCCGCTGAAGGTGGGTCAACCGAAAATAGCAGTGGAAACGTTAGCTGACTTCCCCGACTGGTCAGCTGACGGCAAGTCTCTGTTCTATATTTCGTATCCTAAAGTAGACGAGAACGTGCACTTATCACAACTATGGGAGAGTAAGCACCCGTGGGTTGCCACGCTTAACCGTCGAGAAATCGCTGATGCGAATGGAATGATTCTTCCAAAATTTGCTCCGGCCAAAGAATTGGCAGAAGTCCTCGCTGCCGACTCGAGTCGCGTTCGCTGCCTGCCTGATGGAAGTGTTGTCTTTCATGCGAAACAGTGCTCGTTCCCTTCGCTCAAAAAAACTGATCCGCAGGTCAGCCTTTTCAAGTTACGGCCAGACGGACAGTCTCTTGAACCGATCCTCGCATCGAAAGGATTGCCGGGCGATATGATGAATGCTTTTGAGCCCAATCAAGACGGCACAAAGATCTCTGTGCCAGGAGAGCATGGCGAAATCACCGTACTGGACATGGCTTCTGGAACGGTGACCATACTGGAGAAAGGCGGTGACGGAGATTTGAAATTCACTCCGCAATGGCGAACGAATGAGGAACTTTGCTATCCGGCTCGAAACCGTGAGAATGGTGCAATTAGGCACCATGCAGATGTTGTTTTGCAGTCGTTGAGCGAACCTAGCCACCGCATTGATCTTAGTAAGAATTGGCCTTCAACGTCCATCGGATTTCTCAATGACGATGAAAAGTCGGCAGATACACTAAAGACCAAGGCTACCTCAACGAAGTCGAAGAGGAAGATAAAGAGCGGTGCGCACTTGTAGCAATTGCTTTAGCCAAGTAAGCACAGCGTTATTTACTCTAGCATTGGGATTGGTGGCGAGACCCAAAATACCGGTATCCAAAAGAACGAACTTACTCATTAGTGAAGAGTTTTCTTCCAGACGTTCTGCCTTGATCGAGAAGCATTCTCAAATTGTCCCAATCATGAGTGTCTTCAATAGTGTCATCGTTCTCAAGCCATTGATCGATCAACTTGAGTGCTTCAACATTGCTCGGCAGCCCCTTTCGAGGTGGTTGTGCGTCAGGATTTTTTCGGGATGTAGTCATTTCGTATTTCGTTTTCGTTTTTTGTTGATTGTTTCAGCGATTTACGGCCAACCGACCATGACTATACCATCGTAACATGTGGACGCATAAGGCTCGACGTGTTAGCTTCCAAGCGAGTCTGACCAGTTTCCGCGATTTATCGATCTGTAGTCATTTTGGCTTTGTTGAGTCATGTAGCTGGAATGGTCCATGGTCTTAAGACTGCGCTCGTCCCAGCGACGGTTCGCTTGCTCTTTCATACGTTGGAGTTCCGCCACAAGCCGATCTGCATCAGGGAGTGACTGACAATACCTGCTGAAATATTTGAGCTCGTTATCGAGGTATCGTCCGAGTTCTTTCAAGTCGCCCTGGCGATTAAATGCCACGCACTTTCGGACAACTCCGGACTGCCAGCATTGCGCGACGCGCAGACTTAATTCATTGTCGCGCTTTTGCAAGGAGTTACGTGATTCAGATACGAAGGTCAGATCAGCGGAAGCACGCTTGCCTTGCACTCGTTCGGAAGTGCCTGTTTTTATCCATGAACAGCTGGCTTCAAACGACAATTGATCACCGGCATGTCCATCTGGTGCAGTGACTCTAAAAATAACAGGGCGCTTGCGTTCAGGCGCTAGCATGCCCAGCTGTGTCAGCGCGCTTGAGCTGCTCATTACAGTTGGAAAACCACTTAGATTCTCGACACGCAGCCCGCTTTGAAATGAGAGCGTAACTGCTATGTCTTCAACAATCGTCTCTTGCACTTCTTGCAATTCGCCAAGCACCACTTCAATAATCTCATGCGGGTATTGAGCATCGTGCAGCTGTCCACCTCCGTGATCAGCGAGTGCTTGCAACTGCGCGGAGGAGTAACCATCGCCAATACCAACTGTAGATGTAACAATACCTCGAGAGCGCAATTGCTCGGCATGGTGCGCCAAAACCATCGGATCGGTGATACCCGCGTTGGCATGACCATCGGAAAGCAGCACGACATGGTTATGCATGCGTGAATATTCTTCCATTATTCGAGCTACGCATTCGGATCCTCTTATCCAGCCCGCACCAAGGTTGGTGCTGTCTCGTGGAGTCAATTCCCTAATTGCAGCAAGTGCTTTCTTTCGTTCGCCTATGGAAGCGCCATCGATGTGAGTGATTATTCGACTGGCAAATGAAACAATCGACAGCCTGCTAGTGGGCGACAATGCATTTACTACACCAACCGCAGCTGTTTTCGCGCATTCAATTGGTTCACCAGACATTGAGCCGGAAGCGTCGATAACCAGGGCAAGATTTAGTGGTGCCTTTTCAGTTGTTTTGTTCGAGTCTCTTGCGCAGGGGGCAACAATGTCAATCTCGATATAACGGACAGAGCGTCCACGCTCCCATATCAAATCTTTGTCAAAGGCAACACTTACAGAAATTCCTTGGTCACTCATTCTGTCCTCCGATGAAGAAGTCTCGCAAACTGTTGGCGATGCTCTTTAGACGCGCCATTTGCTGTTCAGTTTGAATTCCTCTTACTGATAGTTCAACATCCGGTGTGATTTGAAACCGATGCCAAGTTTCACTAACGGGTAGCTGTCTTGGGCTCTGGTACTGTCCTTGCTCATTGCTGAAGCGTAGGTCTTTTTGAAGGTGGTTCGCTTGCTGGCTCTCAGTTGTAGAGGGCTGCTCAGACTGAGCAGGAATTGACTGGGCTTTTTGCGAATTGAATGTGTTTAGCGAACGAATGTAATCCAGCGCAGAAGACCGCTGGCTTTCGTGTGGTTCTCTTGCAGTTTCGGCAAGAGCAATAATTTCAGAGTCGCTCATACACAGCAATGTCTGCCTGATATCGCTGTGCGTATGACCACGCTGTTCCTTCAACGCTTTTATGGCAAGGAGTCTGATCAAATGCCAATCAGAATAACGTGCATATCTTCCGAGGGAACTCGGGCCACGCAATAGGCCCTGTTCTATGAAACTGCGTATGACTCGGATATCGAATCCGGTCTCCGCTGCTAGGTCCTCAAGAGAGTATGAAGGTCGGTCAGGCTCCATGTTTTCAATTTACCATGGCGAATTAAACCATGTCAAGAAGATAAGGATTAGCCTCTCTTAATGTGGTCATGCCATGATCGCTTGCCAGGAATTGAATAACTCGCTTCTCTTTAGAAATGAAAGATGCATGTCGATGAGGATGCCGCTTTCATCGGGAGAAAGTCTTTGGAACTCTTCTATGGTGTCTGACAGCGCCTTATCAAGCTCACCTGGAGACAATCTGTACTCTTCCAAAAATAAGGTATGCATAAACTTTTGAAGTTGTTGCGTGTCTGCATGCGCAACTTCGCGCCCAAGGGGTAACTGATCACGCTTGAAAGTGGACAAGTTCGCCTCGATGGTGGCACGCAGCTCCGGACTGCTTTTTCCGAAAGGTAGTTGTTCTAACAGTTGGCGGTAAACATTTGCGTTTTCGTATTCGCATGCATACATGCGCTCCACAATTCCTGTCACCGTTAACTGCGTTCCGTTTTCAACAACGCAGCTAAGAAGCAGGCTGGACAGCTCCTTTAACTTAGGATTAGTCAGTGCGTTCATCAGTGATTCTGCACCTTTATGATCTGGGCAATTTAGCAAGTTTTTCAATTCGAGCATGTCTTCTTGTTTCGATGGTGCCTCGAGGACGTTCATGGCGGCTGTCTTGATGTTGCGACGAAACACTGATGAATAACCGGTCATATTTGCAAAGCGCTGATTGATCCCAACAGCCGTTTGTGCGAACCGGCGAACCTTCGGATCTTCGTGGGAGACTGCCTGCGAGAGGTTTTCTGAAAACCAAGGGAAGTCAGCCACATAGCAGATTCTCAAACCGGTGATGAGCAGCTCAGGATCTGAGGACTCGAGTAATTGTCGATGTTGATTAGTCGCCGACAGAAGCTCGGATGGATCGGATGAGAACGCGTAAGAATTCAGTATCGGATGAGACTTGAGATCAGCGGCGGCGACATCGACAATAGCGCTATCAGGCTCCAACGCGACTGTTGAAAGAGTATCCAATTGTGGCTCGTCCTGCCAGCTCCCAGACTTCCCCTCCTTAAAGAAGCTCCACATGTTTCGAATGTAGTATGAGTCGAGACTTGTGATTACAAAGAAGATTGTCGAGCCTAACAGAAGCAGAATTATAAGAAAGTCCTGTAGGTGAAGAAAATTCTTCAATACCGCCAAGCCACCACTGGTGATTAATGCAGCTAAAGAAACCACGATGGAAATAAGTGACACGATGGTACCCCTTCGCTTGCGAGGCACGGGGATCATGCACTGCCTCGACATCGGCAGCTGGATGCTTCTATGGATAATATTGTAGGTAACCATCAAAACCACCAATGGCCAAAAAGGAGGCAAGATCAGAGCCAGACCTCCCAGCACGAGAACATTGATGGGTTGAACGCTCAAGAGCGAACTCAATTGCAGGCGTCGATTCACAGTTCTACTAATCAGATGGTGAACAGGAAGCGAAAGAAAGTAAATCGTCATTGTCATAGCACTGACAAATGCAGCAATCTGTCTGGCAGAAGCGAATTGCGTGTCTGCAACCTGGTAAAAGAGACTCTCCAGCACAAACTTTGTCACTGTTGCCCAGGCCATGATGCTCATCGCTACTCGGACCAGTGGGTTTGCAAAGACAAAACGCACCGAATCAGATAGCGATTCAACGGCTGGGTATTTACTGGTATCTGCACGGGGCTTGAATTCTGATCCACTCATCCGCAACACCGTCAAATCGAAAAGAATGAAATGCGCTATCAGCATTGCCCAGGCAAAAGGATACAGGCACACCAACAAATGTCCCTGACTCAAAACCAAAACAAGAGCTGCTGCTGCGATTCTTGCCAGTAATTCGTAGGAGATGATAGTTTTAAACACGCGTCGAAAAATCGCTGGGTTTACTGAAGCCTGCAAAACCATCGGTCCAAGAGTCGTTCCAATTAGGTCCACTGTCATCACTGAAACGACGAAAGCGTATAAAAGAAACGCGTTTAGGGACTTGAGCGAGGCATAATACGGCACGAGAAAGCAGCCTACAGAAGCAAGCAGCGCTAATATAAGAACCACCTTATAGGCGTTATAGGGTTCTTTCCCCTTATGACCGCGAAGGGCAAAGTAAGAGTAATAGGTCAAAGAAGATAAGCTGGCGAAAAAGAAGAGCTGTGAATAACCCTTGCTGCCCACCTCTTTGATGAAAATGCTCGTAGCAAAAATCCAACAAGAGTTGGTAAACAAACTACGACAAAGCGCGCTGAAAAAGTGCGTCTTATGGGTAATCGATTTCGCATTCCAAAGCTTCATGCACTCTCACGAATATTAGCTTTTCGAGTCTTCCTGATTTTCATAGACGCTCTCGACACTGCTCTTCTCGCCTTCTCGATTTTCATTCCCTTCCCGTGCCTTTGCTTTTTTCTCATTGCCTATTTCTTTTTGCGCTGCAAGTTCTGCTTCATTGCTCCAGAGATTGCCGAGATACTCGCTTTTCTCTATTTTTTCTGCCAGCGTGTTGATGCGCTCGGAAAGGTATCCAATTTCGTCATTACCTTTGTATCCTGTGCGCGCAGAAAAATTGCCAATATTGATTTCATTGACCGTGTGAGCCATTTCTCTGAATGGTTTGGACAGGCGGTTACCTACCAACACAGAGGCAAACAGACTGAAAAGAAAACCTACAATCAGCGCAAAGAAGAGTCGGTTGGAAAGTTCACGCGTCTTCTGATCGATGGGACGCATGTTGAATCCAAGTGTCACTACTAACTTCAGATCAGTGATCGGCAGAGACATAACGATGAAAGATTTCTGCCCCAAAACCAATCTTTGTTTTACAAAAACTTGATGAGAACCGGCATCTGCCCCCTTGAAAAAATGCTGAGCGGCTTCATATGCCTGCTGCTTCATTGATCCTGTCGCATCTCTTTCGTCGATACCGTCGCTGGTGATGAAATTTCCTTGACTGTCCGTGAGGAGAATAAAATTGTCTTCGCCGAGCTTTAGACCTCGCAAAAGATATTCAATCTTTTTCAGGCGTGGAAAAACACCGCCACTAAGAATGCCCATCACATGCTGCTTTTCGCGATCATCAAAGACTGGAGTGAGATACGTTTGATAAAGTTCGCCCGATCGGGAAAACAACGCGTCGCTACTTACTGATCTTCGTTCAGCAATTACTTTCCTCGCCAGCGCCACAAACTGTGCATCTTTCTGATAAAAGTTCGATTTCGGTTTGTAGGTAGTGGGATCGGGACTAAAGCGCTTCTCAGCAAAGACGAGGTCTCCGTTGACTTTGTAAAAGTAAACTGTAGTGAAAATATTTGGCAGCTGAAGAAATTCTTTAACGACGCCTTGTGCGATCTTTTCATCGAAAGGCACAAACCCGTCAAGAGAGGCTATTTGGTCGATCGCTATTAATTCTGATTTGTAATTGCCTTCAATGTTATTGACGATGAAAGACAAAGATGTAGACGCATCTGAGATCGCGAATTGCTTGATTGCCTCAGACGTAAGCACGTAAGTGAAGCCAGAAACCACACCAAAGAAAATCAGAATAATGGAAAAGAGCCGAATGAATATTAGGTTTTGGATTGAACGCACTGCGCATTCCCTATTTAGGAGAGATCAACCTGGATTCCAAATCAATACGTGATCTTGCCGCCTTTCAAAAGCTTCCGAATGTTGCGTTTACTATGCAATACACGTGCGATTTCCACGGTTTGTTCATCTACAAGCCGATAAACGATTAGGTAATTACCTTGCGCAATGCACCGAATTCCAAGCGGGAGTTCATTGCGCTTTTTACCAATGCCTGGATGTTCCAGCAACATACCGAATCTCGCATCAAACAAGTCAAGAACAAGACTGGCAGCGTCGGGATTGTCCTTAGCGATGTAGTCGTGAATTTCCCGTAAGTCACGGCTCGCTAACGGAGCGATAATAAGCCGTCTCACGTCTCAGCTCTTGCCTGTCTTTCTGAATGTCTTGTTTCGGTCTCGGAGTTCAGCAAAGACCTGTTCGGCTGGAATACCCTCGCCACGGTCTAGCTGATCCATTCCTTTTTGAATTTCGTGCCGCAGATCCGCCCAATCCTCTGGCGATCGCATTGCATCTACAGCGTCATGAACTTCCTCATCAGTCGCAGGTGGCTCTCCCTGAACGGCGCGCTGCTGGTCAAGCTGGTGCCGCACTCTGTTCCACTCCTCGTCCCAGAATTGAAGCTGCAAGTGCCGATAAATGCGTCCACGTTCCTCGGGACCAAGTGCGTCAACTAACCTCAGTATTTGGTCAAAGGAAACATTTTCTTCTGGTTTTTGCCGAGCCATGAGCGTTTTGCACCTCTTTGAACAATTATACGCCGCATTGCCTCAACCGCATCAACAGCACTCTCCCTCGTTCATATTGTCGTCACAGGGCCAAAAGTCCGGGTACAATTGCCGGGTGCACGAATCAATTGCACGGACTAGCGATGACGTGGTCTCGGACCATAACTCCGTCAACAAGGTAAGCCTTGGTTGGCGTTCTTGCGCAGCTGTTTTTGCTATAGCAACGGTGGCAACGGCTCTTCATCACGTTCTGGAACCTGGCGTCAAAGTGGCACTGCTTTTTGATGGCAGGCACTATTTCGAATCGTGCCAGCGAGTGACCGCCCTAATCCTGGCAGCAGTGAGCATGAAACCCGCTGCTGTGGTTGCAGCCGAACAGGCTTTGCGACAGTTCATCATGCTGGACGGACCAATACTTCCCTGTCTTTTCGGCGCAGTGTTCGCTAGTTTCGGCCACATCCCTGTCAGTTCTGACTGGATTGTAATTATCGCCGTGCAAACTATGCTGCACGCGTTAGCGGCAGTGCTCGTCAGCAAGCTCGCATTTCAATTGACGCGCAATAAGAAAATTGCTTATTTTTGCGCAGCGCTGTGGACGTTTTATCCTGCGGCCGTAATAGCGTCCGGTCGCTTAATGACGGAGAGTATCGCGGTAGTGCTACTCCTCTGCCTGCCGCTTGCCCTTAGGGGCGCTGTGCGAAGCGTTCCAAGCGCCGATGTGCAGCCTTCCTCGATCTTGCAAAGGCTCTCAACTATCCTGAGTGGAAATCCATATGGTTTCGCAGCCGGAATTGTCTCGGGACTGCTGATTCTGCTTAAGCCGGGGATGATACCGTCTGTAGTGTTATGCTGGATCGCAGCCTTGGCCATGACACAGAAGCGTCTTGTGCTGGCATTAGCTTTAGCAATCGGTGCGGGATTAGCTCTTAGCCCCTGGCTTTTGTACACGAAGCAGACCACCGGCAAAGCTGCAATAACGGTGCAAAGAATGCCCGTACACAACGCCTTGATTGGTTGGGATCCAGAAACCAGCGGTTGGCAGACAAACCCGCCTTCCGGCTTCGAACGTGCCATGAATACTGGCGGGGAGCCACTTACCGTAATCGAAGGAATCTGGCTCAGTCATCCCCACGAGTGCTTAACCATTCTGGGAGAAAAGTTCGGACATTTGTATTCAACGCCGTGGAATGATTATCGCGCTAAAGCATTTCTGCTCAACGTTGAAGCTCAGGGACTTTACCACTACATTTTGCTTTTTGCTGGACTGTCTGGATTGTTCTCGTGGCTTTTGGGAGAGCAGCGCAAAAACAAATTGGCGATTCTGTGCGTGTCGACAGCAGCTGGACAATGTGTTTATTTGATGTTCGAACCGGTTTGCAGATATGCATTTCCGCAATTTGTATTCGCGCCGATTCTGTTCGCGTTTACTCTGCTTCACTTAACGGATGCTTCCAGAAATTTGAAAGTGGTGTTCGTTGCCGCTGGACTATCTATCGGATGTGTGGGACTGATCGCGTTCAGCGAGTCCTTAGCGGTGCATCGATTAGACGAAACCACACACTTTCTAGACTACCGAGATCAGGCAATTCAGACAATTTCGCTCGAGCCTTCTGCTTCCAAAAACGCTGCCCTGGCACTACTCTTGGTTGATGGAGACAAGAATCTCGAAAACGATCTAGTGGAAGTTAACGGACATAATTGCGAAGGACATTTGCTGCCATTCAACTATTACGATCCGCAGCGGTATCAAGCTTTCAATTTATTGAAAGAGTTAGGCTATGGTTTGAATGTGCCCGTGGACGACTTCAGGCTGTGGAGGGCGATCCCAGTACCAGTCGAACTGATTAAGGATGGCAAGCTCGAGATCAAAATCACCTCAGACACAAACGGCAGTACCATATATGGTGACCAGCATCCGGGAAGGAATTATCTGAGCCCCGATTTCTTGTGTGTAAATCGATTGATCAATTCCAAAGCGTCGATGGAGATGCGCAACCAGAGCCCCATGTTAGCTGGTCAAAGCAGTCATCAATCATCTTTGCGAGATAGCGATGGAACCCACAGTCTATCTGACTCTTTGCGGATCAAACTATTGCTGGCCCAACCAATAGCCGAATCCAGTGCAACAGATGAAGACAAGAAGTCGAGCATTGACAATCCGAATATTTCAGCCAATAGTAAGACATCCACGAAATGGAGCGTGGGTACCCTCCTCGCCCGAGGCCACTCGAAGAAGGCGATCAATGCCCCGACAGTCTTTCGCAAGGATCTAGTGGCGAGCAATTTCGATGAAAATCTGCGCGGTCAGGACGGCAATATAAAAATCAGTAAAAGTATCCTGAAAGCAGCCCACAGTACTGGAGCCGTGATTAGACTTCCTGACTTCGGCGACGCTACAAATTTAGCGATCGCCTTGAGCGGACAAGTCCGCTCGGGCACTAAGGAGGGGAGTACAGGCGTGGTCGTAGAAACGATCACGGATCAAAAAAACGAATGTCTGCTCGCTCGTTTACCGTATTCAATTCAAACAAATAAAGAGTGGTGCAGGTTTGATATTAAGGACATTGCTCCCTACATCTCGCGTCAAGGTCGAATCGTCTCCATTAGCGTGGCACTCTTTCCAGGGCCCTGGCAGCAAGTAGCCGGTTATGGTTGCGATAAGAGCTGCACCGATTCGTCTTTCCGCGATCTAAAACTAGACGTCAGTCCCTCAAGTTTGCCCTCGTTATCCGGCATGCATCTATCGTATTTTTAGAGCCATCCTCACAAAAGATTTCAAGATAGTCTCAATCGTCTGATCGGAAAACGCATCAATCTATTTGATTGATACGATCCGAACACGGGGCGGACAACTCGAATACTAACGATACAGATTGCTAACGATACAGATCACTGTGTTAACGGCGCTGGCTCGCAGAGCGTTAAGATGCCATTCGATTGAGAAGGTCTTTGAACTCTTTACTTTCTGTCGCGAGCAACACTTCGTTTTGCTTGAGGACCTTCTTGGGTTTGCCACTTGAATCCAGGTTGGATTTTTTGAGAATTTCGGTCAATTCTCTAACTTCAGCTGCGTTAGGGTTCTTATTGCCATTCAACCGCAGAACTTGATCAGCTACTTGCCAGTAACCCTGCCCTTCTCCAACTTTCAATTTTGCGATCACGTTGTTCTTAATTTCATTTTGCTTTGGTTGTGGCAACTCACTGTAGGATGGAGCTACGTCAAAGCCTCCAGGCTCTTTGCCGTTTTTGAAAGTGAATTTGCCAGTCGCTTGATCGACTTTCGCTTCGGTTACGCCCGTTTCTTTGCCGTTCTCTGATACCACTCCATCTTTAACGGTGAACACACGCTCTTTACCAGTTTTATCCACCACTTTAATTTCGGATAAATTGCCACCATCGTACTTGAAATTTCTGGTGAGACCATCAGCATACTTGGCGCTGTTTAGCTGCTTAGGCTGATCAGCATCGTAGTGCAAATTTGGGTGTACTTCTGGCGCTTCGGTTTTCTGTGGAACCGTTTCTGTTGGTTTCAATGCCTCCTCTGGCACCACCGTTCCATCAGCTGTCTTGAATGTGAACTTGCCTGTTTTGTCAACTGTTGCGTCCTTATGCCCAGTGTCGTTGCCCTGTTCATCAAGCAACTTGCCATCGGAGTTTACCGTGTATACATGCTTGGTTCCCTTTCCATCTTCGTCACTAATTTTAGAAAGTCCCGTAGCAGAATATTCGAATGTTCTTGTTATCCCGTTGGCGTACTTAGCACTCAAAACATGTTCGGGGTTAGCCGGATCAATAGCCACATTAGGGTTAGCTACTTCAGGCGCAGGTGCTTGAGTAACAGTCTTATCGGCGGACAACGCCTCATCAGGAACTATCGTTCCATCTGCCGTCTTGAATGTGAACTTGCCTGTTTTGTCAACCGCTGCGTCTTTATATCCAGTGTCATTGCCCTGATCATCAAGCAGCTTGCCTTCCGAGCCGACGGTGTATACGTGCTTAGTTCCCTTTCCATCGTCATCACTAATTTTAGAAAGTGCACCATCAGCACCTGCATATTCGAACGTTCTCGTTACGTTATTAGCATAATTAGCACTTAAAACGTGCTCGGGATTAGCTGGATCGATCTTCACGTTTGGGTTTGGGACCTGGCTCTCAACCGGCTTTGCGGCAGGTTTAGTAGGGTCAGCGTACGGGTCTTCTCCGTACTTAACAGCACCAAGCTTCGCAGTCAGTTCTTCTGTAGGCTTTCCTAAACCCTGAGCAAGACTGTCTTTGGTAATGTAATTCTTAAATGGGCCGGAGTACATAATCTTTCCGATGTTAATCTTATTTCCGCTGCCATCCATCTGGTAATCATTGTCCCAGCGAGTCTTTAGCCTCCTGACCGCTTCAATTTCCTCTTTGCTAAAATCTTTAACCGAATTCGACAGCGGCGAGTCAGCTTGCTCGACAAAAGTTTTCACGTCGTTGTAGCTTATGTATCCATCAGCACCGCCACCATTCATTTGATCCAACGTATTGAACAGTTTGCCATTATTAGCCAACAGCGCTTTGGCAGCGTCCCAATCCTGATTTGTCGACGTGTCAGCCTTCACTTTCTCAGCGCGTTGCGATTCGTCGCTTCCAACATCACTTTTGACAGTATCTGCACTTACATTCTCGCCATCACTTCCCTCTGCAAAATACTTTTTCTTGATGTCTCCCAACATCGCATTTTGAAGCATTGCAATGTCAGCGCTTTGACTGCCTTCGTCAATTCTTTCGTTGTTGTGCTCTAGTCGTTGGTTGATCGAGTCTTCAGACAATCCCTTCTTTGTCATGATCGTGCTGTTGGGATCTGCGAGCCAAGCTTCAGAAATTTTCGGTAGTAAAGCATTTGTGCCGTTACCATCGTCACCATCTTCCAACTTTTTAGTAAGTGCCTGGACATACAATTTTCGCTCTTCAGGAGTCGTATTACCACGGTTATGAAAGTCGTTTATTTCTGCTTGAAGCACTTTGTTTGCTTCTGCCGCACCATTGGACGGCGCATCTTTATATTTGTCAGAAATCTTTTTGGCATCCGCATTCGCTTCATCTGTAATTGCCTTGACGTGTTCTGCAGTGACTTCGCCCATCTCAGTACTCCTCAGGTTCGCATTTAATTTTTTAGTAAGGGGTGATTAGTTCAAGTTGGCTGCATATCGCAACCGCCGCCGTTGTCAAGGAAGATACGATTAAGTTGTTATGGAGTTGTTAAACGACAAATGCAACAATGCAACAACAAAAAAAAGCAAGACAGCTATCCACCTCCCCGGCCGTATAGGTATGAGGGCATGAGGCGGGGCGGCGCCGAATATTAGCGTGGACGTATGTAGCAGCGCCGAATATCAGTGCGGGCGTATGGCATGGGACTGAATATTATTACGGACGTCTGTTGGGGCACCGGATTCGGTGCAGGGCTAACTCTCGGTTGCGATGGTCAATTACAATTAAACAATTGGCAACCAAAGTAACCGCGTAGAGCAACACAAAACAAATTCCGGATGCGAGGCATAAATCTTCGAGTGTCATAACCTTCCTCCATTGTTCTCCTATTAAGAAAAACGTTCAGTGGAAAGAATTAGTTCAATCATTTTGGAAAAATTTAGATAAGAGATTGAGAAAGAAATTGAAATCGTGATCGACAAAACAGTCTAAATGCTCACGACATAGAATCACGACGACTTGGGCGCTATCTGTTTTCCACCTCGCAAGTGAAAGCTAGCGATGCGAAGATAGGCCAAACTCATGAGGCCGGCATATGCTGGTGCATCCAAATACCAACGCCCCTTTCGATAGTGCTTTTTCCAAAACCGATAAAGTCCACGATGCGAAGATAAAATCATCTTCGCTTTAACCTGCTTGATCGATTGCCCGTAGTGGTGCACCACTTGAGCCGTGGGCGTAAACCAGATTTGCCAACCGTGGCCTTTGACACGATAACACCAGTCGACTTCTTCGAAGAGCATCCAAAAGCCTTCGTCCAAAGTGCCGACCTGATCGATAACTTCGCGCTTGATCATCAAGCACGCGCCTTCCGGCTGATCCACTTCTCGCTCATCATCATGATTCCAGTCGAGCATTTTATATTCGCGAAATTTCGGCTGGTCCGGAAAAATCTTGCTCAGCCCCATTAGCTCGAAAAGCATTCCATTAAAGGTGGGAAAGGCACGACATGATCTTTGTATAGAACGATCCGTGTTCAAAAGTTGCGGAGCCACCACTCCAGCTTGCGGATGCTTCTCTAAGAAGTCGACAAGAATCTTGATTGATGAAGGTTGGACTTCGGTGTCAGGATTGAGTAAGAGGATCAAACGTCCGCTTGATTGCTTAATGGCTTGGTTGTTTGCAGCGGCAAATCCCAGATTGTCGGAATTGGCAATCAACTTCACCCATGGAAAATTCTCACTTACCATCTGAGCGGAATCGTCTTTAGAGGCGTTGTCCACCAGAAAAACTTCGGTCGTACCGTCCAGCATGTTTGCTGGTCGATCAATTTCGGACTTGAGAGCAGCTAAACAGGATCGCAAAAGCTCTCGAGTATTCCAACTAACAATGATTATTGATAGATTCATGGCTTCTTTAAATTGCAGAATCATTTTAGCCAATAAATGCTTGTAAAACTCTGGCGAAAAGTGTTACCAAACGATTGACAATAACCGTTTAGTCGCAGATCTTTCCAATCCACCATCTCAAGGTTGCATCTAGTAGCACTAATCAACAAAAACACCCTTTGGCAGCAGAATTTGTCAGAGCAAGCAGCTATACTCAATCATAAAGTGCTACCAATCGACATCAAATAACCAATCTGTCATTTATTTCCAGACGAATTGGGCTTTGCGTTTAGTAGCGTTATTCAATATCAACAACTCTAAAAGTTATAATTATCTAAACGAAAGATAAATCGTGTTTAGTAGCACTTACCGTCGACATTTCTCAATTTCAACTCAGCCCACAGTTTGTCACTTGGCTAAAGCAGGCTGCCGTGGGTTATTGCCTGGCTGAAAGTCCAGCTTGCTCTTCCTGCTCCTCGCTTGAATGCCCCAAATATAGTTACTATTTCCGCATGGACAATTCGAGCAGGAAATTGCAGGCGCACCAGAACAAATCCGTCTTGCGTTTGGCGCAACCACATGCAAGACTCAGGGTATGAAAAACCGAAGCTTTTGGTTCCGAAAAGTCGAAGAAAGCTGGCAGCGCGGCAATGCCATTTGGTTTTCGGGTGTGCCGCATTCGGGCAAAAGTCTAATTGTTCAAAACCTTCCAGGGGTCGAGTACTTCGACTGCACACTTCCAAGTGTGCGCCGAATGCTTGAACATCCGCTTGAATTTTTCGCTCGCATCGGGGAAGGGCGCGTTGTTTTCGACGAAATCAATCGTGTGGTTAACCCAATTGCGCTCCTTTCTTTAGCCCGGCAGGTCTATCCGCAAATCAGGATCATTGCGACGAGTTCAGCGTCGCTCTCGCTGGTCGCTGCCGACAAAGACTTATCCGAAGAACGAATCGAAGAGCTGTGGCTAACACCCATGGTAAGCGCTGATCTTTCCGACTTTCTGCAACACGATTTGCAGCAGCGATTCCTGCGAGGTGGGCTCCCTCCTTTCTTCCTGGCAGAAGGCTTTCCTGAACGAGAATTCCAGCAGTGGATGGACGAATTCTGGTTCAATTCAATTCAAAGTATGTTTCGCCTTGAGCGAAAAGCATCGCTGCAGAAGTTTGCCGAGATGCTGATGATCGACAGCGGGCAAATATTCGAGGCAACGAAGTATGCCGAACCCTGTGGCGTCAGTCGCACAACGATCACAAACTATTTGTCTGTTTTGGAAAAGACGTATTTTGCCAATCTTCTCCGACCGTTCAATTCCAGGCGGTCAACCGAAATAATAGCCGCACCTAAGGTTTATGGCTTCGATACAGGCTTTGTCGCGTTCCATCGCGGCTGGAATCAGCTCCGTCGATCGGATTTAGGTCCGATGTGGAAGCACTTCGTTCTCAATGAACTGCACGCAAGCCTGCAAACACGGCAGTTTTATTACTGGCGAGACAAAAGGAATCACGAAGTCGACTTCATCTTCGCCAGGCGCATCCACACGCCCACAGCTATCGATTGCGCCTGGGCGATGTCCGAATACGATCCAACCGGTTTGCAAGCGTTCAGAAGGCAGTATCCGAGTGGAGAGAACTTGATTGTGTGTCACGATGTTACGCAGCCGTTTTTGCGCACTTATCGGAAGCTAACAGCGAAGTTCGTTCCTCTCAATCAACTCGTCGACGAATTGGTCTCCTAGAGCGCTCGATGAGATAAACACAAGCACTGCCGAGCGCGCTTGAGCGTACAATCTACGCACACACGGAGTCGGTTGTGCTGAAAGCCCTCAAGCGTTTAACAGATTTAGCGATTTCGCTGACAGCCGTTGTCGCGCTTGCCCCCTGGCTTGGGGTGATTGCACTTGCAATCAAGGCTGATTCAAAGGGACCGGTCATTTTTAGACAAAAGCGGATTGGTTTGAATGGAGAATTGTTTGAAATTTATAAGTTTCGAACAATGTTTTTCGGCACTCCAGACGTACCGACGGATCAAATGCTCAAGCTCCCCAGCCCAATTACCAAAGTCGGTGCGTTTCTTCGAAGGACCAGTCTCGATGAGCTTCCGCAATTAGTTAATGTCCTTAAAGGCGAGATGAGTTTGGTTGGACCGCGCCCAGCTTTGTATAATCAGACCGAGCTAACGGCGCTGCGGCAAGAATCAGGCGTTCTCAGATTTCCGCCCGGAATCACGGGTTGGGCTCAAGTGAACGGCCGCGATGAGCTGCCAGACAATGTAAAAGTCGAGGCCGACAAGTGGTATTGCGACCACTGGAATTATTGGCTCGACTGGCAAATTATTTTCTCCACGTTTGGTGCTGTCGTCAGCAAACGTGGCGCATTCTAGGTTCTGACGACCACAAGATTACAGGACGAACAAATGAAGGGACTAATTTTAAGCGGCGGCAAGGGCACTCGCATGCGGCCGATTACACATACAGCAGCTAAACAGCTGCTTCCAGTAGCGAACAAGCCGATTCTGTTCTACGGAATCGAAGCGTTGAAATCTGCTGGTATCAAAGAGATCGCAATCATCATCAGCCCAGAAACAGGCAACGATGTGCGTGAAGCTGTAGGCGACGGCAGTCGCTGGGGCATTCACATCGAATACATCTTGCAAGATGAACCGCTTGGATTAGCGCACGCAGTCAAAACAGCAAGACCGTTTTTAGGTGAAGATCCGTTTGTAATGTATCTCGGCGACAACCTCATCAAAGATGGTGTCGGTCCCCTGGTGACCAGGTTTGAAGAAGGGCATGCAGACGCATTTATACTTCTCAAGGAAGTTGCTAATCCAAGTTCATTTGGTGTTGCGCAATTAAACGAAGACGGTACTCGCATCCTCTGCTTAGAAGAGAAGCCGGCTAATCCGAAATCAAATCTTGCTCTGGTAGGCGTTTACCTTTTCAATAAAAACATCCACACAGCAATCGACCAAATCAAGCCCAGCAAGCGCGGTGAACTCGAAATCACAGATGCCATTCAGCAGTTGATTTCAACCGGACATCATGTCGACAGTCACATTCTGAAAAGCTGGTGGCTAGACACAGGAAAGAAAGACGACATGCTCGAAGCCAATCGAGTCGTTCTTGACGAAATGACAGATGTCTCCATGCTTGGCACCACGGATAGTGGCTCAAGGATCTCAGGACGTGTTCACATCGGAAAAGGCAGCGTCTTAAAGAATTGCACAGTCCGCGGTCCCGCCATGATCGGCGAGGACTGCATGCTCGAAGACAGCTACGTCGGTCCATTCACATCCATAGGTGATGGTGCCCGCGTCACTCATGCCGAAATCGAGCACTGCATTTTGCGCGAGCACTGTCAGATCATCGATTTCCACGGACGCATCGAAGACAGCCTGATCGGCGTAAACGTTGAACTGAAAAGAAGCAACAGCAAACCGATTGCGTTTAGATTAATGATCGGTGATGACAGTAAAGTTGAAGTCGTTTAGGCGCCACATATTCAGGCTTGGCAACTTCATTAAACAAGATTCACACCGGATAGTGCGCAGATTATTTCTCTTACGTTGACCACGAAGGGGTTGTCACTGGACAATCACTCATGACGACTGGAAACAGTTGTAGTTGTCAAGCTTTCGGGATACAGCGAGGAATACTAAATGCAGTTACTCATCACCGGCGGACTAGGCTTCATTGGAAGCAATCTGGTTCGCTATCTGTTGAATAATCACCCTGACTACACAATCATCAATTTAGACGCTGTTACCTACGCGGGACACCCGGAAAATCTGTCTGAAGTTACTAACAACCCAAGATATAAATTCGTCAAAGGCAGAATCGAAGATCCAAACGTGGTCAACGACATCGTTTCTGGAAAGCGGTTCGGACCCATCGATGGCGTGATCAACTTAGCAGCGGAAAGCCACGTTGATCGTTCAATTTCTGATCCTGCAGTATTTGTGCACACCAACGTTATGGGCACTCAAGTGTTGCTTGAGGCAGCTTACAAGCACGGCAAACTTCCCACCGGTGGATTCCGAATCAAGTATGTGCAAGTCTCGACAGACGAAGTTTATGGCTCACTTGGACCAACCGGCTTATTCACCGAAGAAACTCCACTTGCTGCAAACAGCCCTTATTCAGCTAGTAAGGCCGCTGCGGATTTATTGTGCCGGGCCTACTTCCATACTTTTGGATTCCCAGCAGTGATTACTCGTTGCTCCAATAACTATGGACCTTATCAGCATCCAGAGAAGCTAATTCCTCTATTCATCACCAATTGCTTCGTAAACAAACAAGTGCCAGTTTATGGAGACGGTCTCAACGTCCGCGATTGGTTGCATGTCGAAGACCACTGCCGAGCTATCGACCTGGCATTCCATAAAGGTCAGGCTGGCGAGGTCTACAACATTGGCGGCAATAACGAACGCACCAATATGCAAATCACCCAACTGGTTCTTAAAGAATTAGGCAAAGGTCCTGAGCTGATCAAATATGTAGAAGATCGACTCGGACACGATCGCCGATACGCGATTGATTCCACGAAGATTCAGAATGAACTTGGTTGGAAGCCGGTGCATACCTTTGAAACAGGCATCTACCAGACTATCGCCTGGTACAAGACCAACCAGTCATGGCTGAACGCTGTAACTAAGCAGCCGGATTTCGCGCCTTTTGTCGTTCCAGTAGCAACTGCGACTGTCGTTTAGAGAAATGGAGCGCGGTTATCTTAACCGCCGCTCCATTTCTCGTTTCGGGGTGGATTAAAAATTCGTGCTCCATTTCTAGGGCGCCAGAACTTGGTATTATGTCAACTGTCTGTGCAGCACTTGAAGGCGGAGGCGTGGCTTTGCCACGGATCTAAATGGAAACGATGAAACTATTGGTCACCGGCGCTGGTGGCATGTTGGGTCAATCACTGTCTGCTTGTCTAGTATCACGAGGTCATGATGTCGTCAGTGTGCCGAAAGAGCGCTTAGACGTCACGAATTACTCGCAATGTCTGGAAGTGATCGAAGAAGAAGCTCCCGATCTGATCATTCACTGCGGCGCTTTCACGAAAGTCGATCAAGCCGAATCTGAGCCGGCTTTGGCCTATCACATCAACGGCTATGGCACAGAGAACTTAGCTGTCGCATGCAATATATTTGAAACGCCGATGCTGTATTTCAGCTCCGATTATGTTTTTGATGGCGAACAAAATCAGCCGTACAATCCTTGGGATGCGACGCGCCCTTTGTCGATTTACGGAAAGAGCAAATTAGCTGGTGAAAAGGCTGTTCAACGTCATCTTTCGCGCTTCTACATTGTCCGCACCAGTTGGCTATATGGTCCCAACGGGAAAAATTTCGTCGACACCATTTTGTCGATGGCCGACGATCGCAAAACGCTGCGCGTCGTATCCGATCAAATCGGTACGCCAACATGCACTCTCAGCTTGTCCGAAACGGTGGCAGATTTGATTACGACTGGACGCTGGGGCATCTATCACGGCACCGATGATGGCGTCACAAGCTGGTACGACTTTGCAAAAGAAATTCTTCGCAAGCGGGACAATGAAATTATTCCGATCGCCACTAAAGATATGCCGCGCCCAGCCACACGCCCCAAATACTCAGTTTTGGACAAGACAACTTTGATAAATACGATCGGGCGTGAACTTCCGCCATGGCAAGAGTCGCTAAATACCTACATGCAGCTTCATACTGGTCAGAAGGAAACAGCCCCAAAGTAGTCCGCCATCGAAGGCGAACGGCAAGCCACAAGCGTTAAACTTATCGAAGCGAAAAATCCGCGCAACAAGCGCGCCGTATACGCGCACATTGAGCGGCTTTGCGCGGATGACCCAAAACTACTGATGTCGGCGGAGTGCTTAAACTAGACACAAGGTCTGGACTAGAGCGGGTCCGGGCTGCTATCCTATCGTCTTGTCATTTGCTCCAAAGCAGCACAACTTTTCTGAAAGGGCGCTTATTTCTAATGCTCAAACCGTTGACTAAAGACGCTATAGGCGGGGACTACAGTAGTGAACTGTCTGTGCAGGATTATGCAAAGAAAGTCACAATCGAAGGTGTTCAGTTAATCAACCTCAATCTGTTTGTGGATGATGGCGGCGCTCTAGCCGAAATCGTACGCTTCGACGATCAAGGCAACCTGCAAATTCTGCCTGAATTCAAGGTTCGTCAAACCACCTACTCACAAATGCTGCCTGGCACGATCAAAGCGTTTCACCTTCACTACAATCAAGAAGATGTCTGGTTTGTAATTCCACAAGATCGATTGCTGATCGGTTTGTTTGACGCGCGCAAAGACTCTCCTACTTACAACAAGCACATGCGCTTCGTGCTTGGAGCTGGTCGTGCTCAAGCGCTCTACATACCTCGTGGAGTAGCACACGGCTTAGCTAACATCGGCCACCAGGCGGCCAATATGATTTATTTCGTCAATCAATGTTTTGACGCCAACAATCCCGATGAGCACCGGTTGCCCTGGGATATTCTTGGTGAAGATTTTTGGGATTTGAAGAAAGGCTAACTTTGTCTCATCAGACATAGAGCATTCCTCAGTCGACCCAGAAATCCCCTAATTCCCCCATGGAGTGAACGAATTGCGCATTTGCCTAATCTCTCGCGAATATCCGCCGGAGACTGGCTGGGGTGGAATTGGTGCGTACACGTACCAGCACGCTAATGCTCTTGCCGCGTTGGGACACGATGTTGAAATCGTGGCCCTGGCTAAGAAGGAAGAAATTACTGAACCGCCAATTGGCAATGGTGCCGAACAATCTGGGCGTCATCTGATTCCGCTTCACAGGGCAGTGTGGGGTCACCTTCTCGACGAATTGGCGACGATTTGGATATCGCTTCCCTACAGTCACTATCTATTCAAAACAACAATTGCTCTGTGGAACAAGTTCACTGAGTTGCACGCAAAGAAACCTTTTGATGTTGTCGAAGCGCCCGAACATCTAGCAGAAGGGCTTCTGATCGCGATGACGAAATCCTGCCCCTTGGTGGTGCGCTTGCACACACCTCACTTCAAGTTCGTTGCGGAGAGATATCACAGTCTCTTCCCATCCTTTGATCACAATCTTTTTGGATTGCTCGAACGGCTGACAATACTAAATGCCGATGCTGTTTCATCGCCAAGTGAGGAACTTGCGAAGTACGTCTCGCTAGATTGCGGTTACGACAATAAATCAATTCAGATCGTGCGCAATGGCGTCGACACAAACAAGTTCAGTCCCGCCGGCCCCAAATCACTGCCTGCCTCAGAACAAGTCACGGTCATGTTTGCGGGGCGCTTGGAAGAACGCAAAGGTATTCATCAACTGATCGATGCCATTCCGCAAGTTCTCGAACAAACGAAAAATGTTAGGTTCATTATCGTCGGCCGAGATATGAAAATCGGCAAGCGTTCCGTTTCAGAAACAGTCAAACGGCGGCTCGCTTCTAGTGGTGCCGGGGAGTACGTACAATTCATCGACCATGTTCCTCTGTCGGAAATGCCTTCCCTTTATCGTTCAGCTGACATTTGCGTGGTGCCTTCCCTCTATGAGAATGCACCATATACAGTACTGGAAGCAATGGCGTGCGGAAAGCCTGTTGTTGCTACAAATGCTGGCGGCACACCAGAATACGTTGATGACGGCGTTACCGGCTTTGTAATTCCGCCCGGTCGCCCTGCAGACATCGCTGCGGCAATAGTAAAACTTGCCATCGCTCCTGAACGCCGCACAGCCTTCGGCGAAGCAGCCCGCGATAAGGCTCTTGCCATGCTCGAAAGCAGCACGGTAGCGGAGCATCAACTGCAGGTTTACGAAAAGGCAATTATCAATTATCGAACCGCCAAACAATTTGCCCAATATCGAAAATCGCCAGAAGAGGCTTTCGCCGATGTGCGAGATTTGATTTACTCGTATCATCAAAATCTGTACCAACTAATTTATGTGCATTCTTTGACGTTTAGAATCAAACATTGGCTTTTACTTGGATTGAAGAGACCGCGGCTGTGTGCGGCAAAAGCACTGCTCTCCCCACTCAATTTCGCTCACGGTTTGAGTGGATACAGGTCATCACGATTGGAAGGACTGACTCAAAAATTAGATTTCAATATCAAAGCAAAAGAAGCCGAACGAGACGAACTATTTAAGTCCTTCATTGGCAACAGTATCAAGCAGCCTCACCTGAGTAGACGCTGACACTCAATCGTCAATCTTTCCGCCCAACGCTTGTATATCACTTTGGATATCCTTAAGCCTTTTGAGATGGGCAGGCTCATGATCATCAAACCAATCACTGATTGCCGCAATGGTGCCGGCCTTGACATAATGCGTCTCAAGTAGCAGATGTCCGGTGTTATCGAGCCATCTCAATGTTTGATCGCCAGAGTGAGTATTACTCGAAAGTTGTACGACGTCATCTGGAATTACGCAGTGATCGATGCTGCCTTGAACGATTAGGATCGGCATACTTCTGTGAATCAAACGTGCATATTTTATTGTTTTCTCCACACAGTCCTGTGTCTTCATGAGATCGGCTAGGCTTAAGTCTTTTCGAATCAGCTTATCGTCCATCATCTCTTTGCTGATGTTTGCATTATTAGAGACAAGGTGATTGATGAAACCCTTCAAGCTCATGTGAAATTTGGGGCTAATAAAAAGCGCATACAGTCCCGAGCTGATGCTGTTCGGGGAAAGAAACATGAGCGGATTCAACTTAACTGCGGGCGCCGAAAGAATCATCCGATCTACTAGTTCAGGATGCTCTGCGGCGATGCGCACAGCCAACGTTGCGCCCAGGCTCTCACCCATGACCGTGAGCGCAATGTTTGGATACTGGTGCTTCATGATTTGAGCGATGGCAACAATATCGTCGTAACTTTTATCGTAATCAACTTTCCATTTGCAATCGGAATCAACGCAGTATTCATGAGCGGGCGAAAATTTGCTGTTGCATTTCCCAAAGCCGCGCATGTCCGATGCAACAAAGTAATAGCCACCGGCAGCGAAGGACTTGGCGACAAGCTCATAACTTGTGCCGTGCAGTGTCAGACCGTGAATGGCAAGCACCATTCCTCCCGGAGCTACATCGGTCGGCAACCATTCGTAAACAGGTACATGTAAGTCCTTGAAAGCCCCTGCATCCTCTTTAAATGCAAATTGATGTATTGACTCAGGTGCTGCCGCTGCCTGTTCGCCCGCGGATCGATCAGGAGAAGTCGCAGTAGCTGGCCCAGGTGCGGCAATGTCATTCGTCTGCTTTGCCGAATCTGCAGCTGCTCCTTGTGCGGCACTATCATTCGTCTGCTTTGCCGAATCCGTAGCTGCTGCAGGAACAGGGCTTGCTGTTGTCGATACGACGGATTTCGCTTCCTGGCAGATCGCAGGAACACAATTCGAACTAATTAGAAAAGCCATCCCAAGTGCGCACGCGGTTCTATTGATCAATTTCTTTCACTTCTCATTCTATGGTTGACCGGTACGGGCGGCCAACGCGATAAATCTGGTTGCCTCAGCCATTATCGCGCCTTTGACATAAGGTGCCGGCGATTAATCAATGAATTAATTTGATTGGTATTATCCCCGGTGCGGCCACACAATCGAATGAGGGATTAGAGGGACTGCTGATGGTGCCTGCCTGCCAGCCACCCTTTTCGGCATGCCTCTAAAGATGACGACCTGTGCCAACTTTAGAGGTATGCTTTTCGGATCTTTGCTACCTCAAACAAGCGAAAGTCAAGCTATCTGTACACCGTTGCTGAAAACTATATTGGTATTACCAATTGTGTCCGTAAAGCTGATGCTCTGCCCTTTCTCATCGAAGTTCACAGAGGTCAAGGGCGTCTCCCGGCCCTGGGCATCCTTGAGCGTGTACGTCCCATCATCAGTCCCACGAACGATCTGGCTTCCTGCCATAGGGCCGTCCTCGAACTTGACTCTTGCAATCTGACCATCTATCTGATCGACTTGTGCAAAGACGGCGCCGGTGTTCGGGTTGAGCACGTCTGAGCGGGTCGCGGCCCCTGTACCTGTGTCTACAGCGCCTTGGCCAGGATTGGCAGCCGAATCCGTAATCGTCATCGGCATGTCATGCAGATAATTACTCGCAGAGCCGCTGCTGTCCGGGAGTTGTCTGAAGTCGCTAAGCTTAGCCTGAGCAAAGATGCCAGCTGAAAGATTTGTAGCTTGGCTGGTATCTTTAGGAACGTTGATTTGTTCTGGTCGATCGTTAGAAATTAGTCCCATTTCTTGCTTCTCCTATCTGGTAAAAACCAACACCACTGCTGGGTGCTGTAAATGTACCTTGGTCGGCATGAACCTTTCATGATGCAGGTGTGAAGTTCTTGTGGTTGTTCCGATACTAGTAGCGTTCATTTGAAATTCCGCTACGAGGAGCACCTGCTTTTCGCCGAATGGATAATCGTTTTATGTTGGCTTTGCCGATGGCACTGGTGGTGGTGCGTGGCTGGATTGGTCCGATCTTGAAGCCCTCATAGCAAATTGGAAAGTTCTAGTGCTGACTCCTCACGTCAGGTATAAATCATTGATTTTTGATCGTTTCTGCCTGTGTCTTTAATTCAAGACTTTCCTGGGACAAAGCCCATTTCTTTCATAAAATGACTAGCAAAATCTAGTTGCACTATTGCCTCATGGCCATGCTCTGATCGCTCGTCTTTAAGCCAAAAAGATATCAATGCATTGGTCAACAAAGCAGCCTTATAACGGTCCGCTTTTACCCAAGAAAGCCATACTTATCTTGGGAAAGCAGACAAGTATTCGCTTGAACGCACATTCGATCCAGTATTGTGGCTATAGCTTAATCAGCGCGGAACCATCAATGACCATTGGCCTTCTTCAAATTGAAACTCTGATGAAATACATTGACAGCGATCCACGCAAATACGTTGTCGTGGATTCCCGTCCCGAGCCGGAATTCTTGCTCGGCCACATACCGGGCGCAGTTAGAATTTCGTGGGAAGAATGGTGCGAATCAGCTCCTGCCGAATCGCCAGAAATATTGCACGAGCCTGGATACTGGGGCACTCTCGGGAATCCGAACGAACAATCTTTAGAGCAGCGGTTGATCGACACCGGCATCAGACAGAACGCACCAATAGTCGTCTATGCAGATTCTGCTCGTTCAAAAGGAAGGGAAGGTCGCGTCGCCTGGATGCTTTTATATTTTGGAGCCCGCGAAGTTTACATGCTTGACGGTGGATGGAACGGTTGGATTACTGCGGGCGGAGCGGTCGAGACTGGCACTCAATCACATTCTCAGAAAGGCGAATTTCACATTGCACTGGACGAGAGACGTCGGATAAAGCACGATCAATTGTTCAACAATAATGCGGATCAATTACCGCTGATGATCGATACGCGCACTCCAGCTGAATTTCATGGTGATTGCTACGACTATCAACCGGTAAAAGGACGACTTCCCAACTCGATACTCTTTCCATTCGCTTCTTTGTTTGAAGAGGACGGGACGTTCGTCAATCGCGAACGCTATCTCGAAATCACTCCGCCAGACATTCTGCATTCACTAAACAAAATCTCTTACTGCGAAGTTGGTGTGCGAGCTTCGACATTTTCCCTGCTGCACGAGATTTATACAGGTGAGATCATTCCAGTCTATGACGGCTCAATCATGGAATGGGGCTGGCAACTAAAATCCAAAGCGCCTCGACCTTGATAAAATGCTGCAGTCGGAATCTTGATTCTGAAAGAAACTTATCCGCTTGCGCCGCGTCTGCTGAGAAACACCATTGCCCGCACGAGAATTTCGCTCGCAACCAACATCGAGCATGCGATCGCGAGCTTGAGGGCAAGCTGGTCAAGAAATTCCATAGCGACAACACCGCCATTATCGGCAGGTATATAATTGTCGACATGAAACGTAGCTGGTTAATACTCTTTACTACCGTCCTGGCGCTGCTGGGGACTCTGCCGCGCCTGCATTGTTTATGCAATAGTCAGGAAGTCCTCTTGGTTACGGCATCAGTGATGGACTGTTGTCACGCTCGATGTGTTCACGCTGAGGCTGGCACGTCGATGAACGGGACAGATCTGTCGTGCTTTCGCAATGCCGATAGTCAAGCGCTTGGTGGCCTAAACAGATTGCCAAATCCGTCCGCACCAATTGTCGCCGTCGTTGCTGTGCGCCTTGCACCAGCTATGGTGCTCTCAGAGTTTATTGGTTCGTCTGCAAATGCGACGCGCGGACCTCCTTTCCTGCGTCAATACTCACTTGGTCTATACCTATTGCACGGTGTCCTTCTGACCTAAACAACGGAAGCTTTTTCTTTGCTCGTGGCAGGAGTCTGCCGCGGGCTTATTGTCGTTCGAGCAAGGCAGTATTTAGCAATAAGTTCAACAAAGTGGCAATGCTAAATCAACTCGCACACAGAGAATTTAGTTAACACGTACGTTTAGGACAATTAATGAAAAGCCTACCTAACCCACATCTGCGAGAAAACGCAATTGCTATCGTGGTAACCATTTTGGTTTTGCTTGCAAGCATAATCGCGGTCTGGGTATTTAAAAAGCCCGGACAGATGGGCGTTATCGAATCTCAGTCTATGGACATGTCCAAGATGGCGCCGCCCACCGGAGCTGTTCCTGTCGCTATTGAACCCGCCAAACGTGAGCAGATATCAGGCTCGATAACGTATACCGGCAGCATCCAAGCATACGATAACGAGGACGTTTATCCTCGAATTACCGGACACATAGCGCGAATGCTCGTCTATCCAGGCGATCACGTGCGGGCTGGACAGTTGTTGGTCGTTTTAGATAGTGCTGATTCCGAGTATGCAGCGAAGGCCGCGCAAGCCAAGTTCCAAGCTCTTGCTGCTACTCATGACGTAGCAATTGCTCGCCAAGATTACTTGGAGAAGACAAATCAAAGCACCGCCGCACTAGACGCAGAGATGGGCGCCAAGAAGGCGCTTGAAGGAGCGCTGGCTAGTTTTAATTACTGGAGTGCAGAGATTGGTCGAGAAAAAGTTCTAGTCGACAAGGACGTAGTGTCCAAACAGGAATATGAAAATGAGCTTGCCCAGTTCAAAGAGGCGCAGGCTAAAGTCGCTGAGGCACAGGCCAAAGTCCTCGAAGCCACTCAAACCAAGCTTGCCATTAAAGAAGCGACTATTGGCATGCAACAACATATTCAGCACAAACAAGAAGAAGCCGGAGCCGCTAAAGCTGCTTCTGACCAGGCTTCGGTCGTGCAGTCCTATACTCGAATTTTGGCCAGTGAAGATGGAGTCGTTACCAAACGCGATGTCAGCCCAGGCGTTGTCGTCAACCCTGGTACCAGGATCATGCGTATCGATCATATAAGTAAAGTACGAGCGCAGGCAGAAGTGGCGACGACAGACATTGACAGAATCGCTACAGGAGCGGCTGTGCAAATAAAGCCATCAACCAGTTCCGCTGAAATAATTCCGGCGCGCATCACCGCAAAGTTTCCTGCAGCCGACCAAAACAGCCGTACCACAATCGTGGAGGCGCTCATACCAAATCCAAATTATCGCTTTCTGCCCGGCCAATATGTGGTCATGAACATCTTAACTGGCTCGAAAAATGCGCTCACTGTGCCGACGAGCGCAATAGTTTGGTCTGGACAGCATGCACAAGTATGGAAAGCCGTCGGCAGTCAGCAACCGCTCACCGCACAACTCATCGACGTTGAGGTGGGGCTCACGAACGACACTCGAAGTGAGATTAAGAGTGGTCTGTCTGCTGGCGATCAGGTGATCTATCAAGGCCAAGGAGGACTGCAGCCAAGTACACCCGTGATCGCAGTACAGTGGGGTGCTCAAGGTCCTGTGCAATTGCCTACTGGATCGCAAGCAGCTGGCAATCGCCTAAGTGCGAGCAACAACTGGAAGAGTAAATTTGCCGTGAACAAGATCGGCATCTTAGCTTACATGGCGCCGGTTCCACTTAAGGCAAACAGCAACAAATTGATCATTCAGTTGCAAAAATCAGATGGTTCGCCCCTGTCGGGCGCAACAATCATCGCTAAGACTGATATGCCAACTATGAGCATGACCGGACCACAGATGCGGGCGCAAGAAAGTACAAGCGGCATTTATCAGTTTGATGCAAATTTCATGACTACGTTATGGTCAGTCGATTTGACTATCAAGCCGCCCAATGATACAGCTTTCCACCTAAAACTCGATGTTGAGGTGCCGTGATGCAGCACTACCAAACACAAAAAGAGCCCGTAGAAAACCACAGTCCAGCTGGATTCAATATCGCCACCTGGTCAATCGATCATCCACATGTGGTTATCGCTTTCTATCTGGCGATCACCTTTATGGCAATCGTGGCCATCGGCTTCTACATACCAAAACGGATGATGCCGTATGTGCAAAGTCCGATGATAGGCATCGTCACGATGCAGGAAGGGCTTTCTGCTGAGGACATGGAGACATACATAAGCAAACCAATCGAAGAAGCTATGGTCGAAATAAGGGGTGTGCGTTATATCCGCTCTACCTCTCAAGAAGGCGTATCCATGGTCTCTCTGGAGTTTCCTTATGGCTTCGATATGAAGCAAGCATATGTCGATGTTCAATCCAGAATGACATCCGTACAGGGACAATTGCCGATCACTGGAGCCAATCTAAAACCCTCTTGGGTATTACCAATTGACCCGCTCAATTTGCCTGTGCTCACCCTCAATCTAACTGGGAAGGGTTGGGACAATGTCAGGCTAAGGGAATTGGCCGATAACCAAATAACCGAGCAACTCAAGCGAGTGCCTGACGTTTGGTCAATTTACACTTTTGGCGGATTCAAGCGTCAGCTCCAGGTATTGGTGGATCGTAATGCCCTAGCTGCTTACGGCTTCTCCATCCTGGATGTCCGAGACGCGATCGATAAACAGAATGTAGCTAGACCCGCGGGACGGCTAACCAGTGCGCACACAGAGGCAATAGCCAGGATTGATTCACTGGCCAGCAGCGGTCACGATGTTCAAAAATATCCCGTCAAGACAGTTGGCGACAAGGTTGTTTACGTTGGCGATGTCGCACGCGTCCTCGATACTTACGAGGAAAAACGCGCTGCCTATCATCATGTTCATAACAACAACATCGAGCCTGGTATAGAAGTCAGCGTAATACAACAGCCGCAAGCCAGCTCACCGCGCGTTATTGCTGGCATTCTTCAACAAGTGGCCCTGTTAGAAAAACAGTATCCAGGCATCAAGTTTCAAGTCAGTTACGATAACTCCCATTTCGTCGGTATTCTGCTGAGCAACATGGTCGAAGAGTTAGCGATTGCCATATTACTTACCGGCGTTGCAGTTTTATTTTTCCTCGGCAATTGGCGCGGCACCCTAATTTCGATGATCACGATCCCGTTAGCTTTATCGATGGCGGTACTGGCCCTGGTGCCCATGGGGATGACACTAAACAGCTCGACACTAATCGGGCTGCTGCTTTCCATCGGTCGTTTAGTCGATGATTCGATCATCGATATTCACGCTATCGAAAGACATCTGCGCATGGGTAAAGATCCCCGCACGGCGACTATCGATGGCATAACCGAAGTGCGTTTGGCCGTAGCTGCTTCAACAATGGTATTGATCTTGGCTCTTGTTCCGCTCTTGGTTTGTGGTGGCATCGTCCAAGAAATGTTCGTTGGCCTAGTCTGGCCAATAATCTTTGGGCTTCTCGCTTCATTCTTGATCTCCCTCACGCTGACTGCGGTTCTTGCAGAGAAGCTGTTGAAATCAGACTCGGACACGAGCACCAGCGGTGGTTTCATTAGAAAGAAACTGCTCCAACCTTTCGACAATTTTCTTACGCGGCTGGAGGAACGTTACCGCCAAACCGTGCTTTGGTTGCTGGATCACCGCTTTGTCAACATGGCTCGTATCATTTGTACAATCATTATCGGCTTTACTTTCTACAACTTCATAGGCAGTGAGATGATGCCACTTGCCGACGTTGGACAAGCTTACGGGGTGCTTGAGATGCAGCCAGGAGCCTCGTTTTTAGATACGGAGGAAGCCACGACCCAAATCGAAAAACTAATGCTCAAGTATCCAGAGATTAACGACGTTTCTTCTGAAATTGGCTGGGACCCAGGTGGTTCTTATTTCAATGGTTATGGGATGCAGGCGGCGAACACAGCCACCTTCATGATGACACTCGTGGACAAAGATCAGCGTCGGAAAAGCATATGGGACGTTATTGATAATGTTCAACGTGAGGCTGTTAGAACAATTCCTGGCATCCGCAGATTTCAGATCCAAGAGATGGGTTCGGACGTCATGGCTTCGTCTCAAGCCCCCATCTCAATTCTGCTCACCGGTCCAGATTTAAATGTGCTCTCGACTATGGGCGAACAAGTCGCACAAATAGCCAAAAACACACCAGGCGTTCATGAGGTGGCAACGGATTGGGCCGTGGGCAAGCCAGATTGGGAGATTCACGTTGATCCTCGCAGAGCGTCTGAGATTGGACTAACACCCGACCAGATCGCGCAACAAGCCTATTATTCGATCACAGGCGGACTGACAAACGAGTATTACCGACTGGCCAATTTGCGCCAGCGCACCATATTGGTGCGTTATGACGAACCACAGCGGCAGATGCAGCAAGATTTGCTGCAGATGACCATCACTGGTGCTAATGGTGAACAAGTACCGCTTAAAACTGTTGCTACAGTCGAACAACGCAAAGCTCCGACACTTGTAAGTCACGACCAGTTGCGGCGCGCTCTGACCGTGCTTGCACATTATAGAAAAAACGGTCCACCTTCGATGGATCTGGACATGTCGATCATGGACACCGCCATGACGAAATTGAATTGGCCGCCGGGCTACACCATTGAAATGCGTGGTGACATGACACAGATGATGGACTCATTTGGACGGTTGTTAGTTGGTCTACAGTTTGCTGTTGGCTTGATATTTCTGCTCTTGGTCGCACAATTCCGTGGTTTTCTACAACCACTGCAGATGATTTTTTCGTTGCCGCTTGAACTCGCAGGTGTGTTTACAGCGCTTTGGCTAGCCCATCAGGCGTTTTCTACCGTGTCCATTATGGGCATCATCATTCTCACTGGCATGGATATCACCACAGCAATACTGCTAATAGATCAAATCCTTCGCTACCGCGTCACAAGCGGCTTACCGAGAAACGAAGCAATCGCGGCCGCCTCGGCTTCGCGTTTGCGACCGATTCTTATGACATCGATGATCACGATAATCGTTATGCTGCCGGTTTCCTTGTTCCCCAGAACAGGCATGGATGCTTATTCGCCGCTCGGTACCGTGATCGTCGGCGGTCTAATAGTAGGCACGATTTTGAGCCTCTTCGATATCCCGATAATGCATTCCTACATCGATGACCTATCGGTCTACCTGAAACGGCGCGCTCGTCGATCAGTGGTAAGCAAGGAGGGTCAGCTATGAGTCTGCAAAAAAGCAGCCATATAGTGCTTTGCTTATCTGTCGGTATATGGGTTGGTATTGAATCCAGTGCTCTTGCTCAAGACGCACAGCAAGTTTTGAGCAACACTTTGCCCGAGCCAAGTTCACTGAGCGATATCTTGTCGGGAAATCCAATCAAGTTGTCGGTTTCAGCCCAAGCTCCATCTTCGGATTTGCCTGATGTTTCAGGACCACTGAGTGTAAAAAGAGCTGTCGACATTGGCCTGAAAAATAATCTTGTTTATAAACAAACTCAGATTGATACTGAGATGGCTAAATACCGTGCTAAAGCAGCCTTGGGACGTTTCGGCCCGAACATTTCTCTGAATACTTTTTTCTCGACATCTTCTCTGAATCAAATGCTTTTTTATCCAAATGATGGAACAGTGGCACAGGCAGCCATGCAACCGATCCAGAAAGGGACTTTGCTCAGCGTATTATTTTCAGGAACGCAGCCAATTTTTACTGGCGGATTTTTACGTGGTAATCTGAAAGCCGCTCGCGCTCTTGAGCGCGAGTCTTCTGCGGGCTATCATTCAGAAAGAATCGCTACCACTCTTCGAATCAAAGAAGCCTATTGGAATGCTGTTTGGACTGAGGCCAAGCTTAGAGTCGACAATGATTATGTCAAGTTTCGAGTACATTCTGCCTCCAATACAAAAGAACGAGTTGATCAAGGTAAAGCGCCGCGCGCTGACTCTCTCAGAGAACAGGCTGATCTGGCAAGAGCACGTGCTCAGCTCAACCAAGATTATCGAGACTATAACGTTGCTTTGATCAACTTGAAAGCTGAAATGGGCGTCAATCTTGCATCATTAGTGGACCTGGCCGACTCTCTTGAATACAACGCGGTGCCAGGCGATCTATCAACTTACCTGATTCAAGCTGGGCTCAATCGACCTGAGATAGTTCAGGCAGTGAATAAAATAGACGAAATGCAAGGGCGACGAATGATGGCGCGAAGTGCCTATTCTCCGCACGTAGATTTGTATGGACTCGGAAGCAACTTGACCGGAAGCTCTCCTGACGGACACGCTAATGGACGCTGGGGCGGCTTTATCGGTGTGCTCGGGCACTTCACCATATTTGATTCCGGGCAACGGATAAATCAATTGCGTGAGTCTAATGCAGCTATTCGCCAAGCACAACTTGCCAAACAACAAGCTCAATTGAAGGTCGCCCAAGATGTGAGCACAGCTTGGGTTGATGTCGACATAGCAGGAAGAAATGTCGAGTTGTCCAAAGCGGAAATCGCTTCTGCCGAAGAAGATTTTCGATTGCTTCATGCTCGGTATTTGATCGGAAAAGCAATCCAACTTGAAGAATTTGACGGAGCGATTAAACTGTTCCGCGCTCGCTTGGGCCTTCAAGAAGCGATCTACAAATACCGACTTGCCCAAGAAAAACTGATTTGGGCCAGCGGAAATATTTGAACCAGCCACACTTCTGTAGCAAGCGAGAATCGTCAGCACCGATATAAAAGAACTTGACTTTGCGCGACCCTTCGACTATATTGGAAATATGAAAACAAATGAAGCAGTTGGCGCTCTATCTGCGCTGGCGCAAGAAACACGCTTGGATATTTTTAGGCTTCTGATTCGCAAGGGACAGACCGGGATGGCAGCCGGAGAATTGAGCGATCATTTCCGTATTCCACCAGCGACTATGTCGTTCCATCTGAAAGAGCTCACTAGCGCCGGTCTTATAGCTTCCAGGAGGGAAAGCCGGTCAATCATTTATTCAGCTAATTACGATCAAATGCAGCAGCTCATGAGCTTCTTGTCAGAGAACTGCTGCGTTGACAATGGGGGAAAGTGCTAATGAAAAGATTCCATGTCCACGTTGCAGTGGCCGATTTAGATCAGTCAATCAAGTTTTACTCCACCCTTTTTGATGTGCCACCATCGGTCACAAAAGAAGATTACGCGAAATGGATGCTTGACGATCCGCGCATAAATTTTGCTATCTCCAGTCGCGGAAGAGAGCCCGGGCTAGACCATCTGGGCATTCAAGTAGATGATGGCGATGCCCTTAAGCTAATTTCGACGCGACTGAAAGCAGCAGGACAGCCCATCGTTGAACAAGAACAGACCACTTGCTGCTATGCCAAAGCCGACAAGGCTTGGGTTCACGACCCCCAAGGAATCGCTTGGGAGAGCTTTTACACAACCGACGCCGCAACAACCTACGGCGAAGATGCAGATTTCACCACTCAAACCAATTCGGCTTGTTGTGCCCCGATGCCCGAGGCTGTATCGGTCACTATCGGCAAAAAGGAATGCAGCAAATGAAAGTAATCTTCGCTTGTATACACAATGCCGGGCGCTCACAGATGGCGGCCGCCCTTTTCAATCAGTTGGCTGATCCTTCAAAAGCTCAAGCCATTTCAGCCGGAACACAGCCCGCCGAAAAGGTCCATGATTGCGTTTTGACCGCCATGAAGCAAGCCGGAATCGACCTAGCAAACGTTAAACCCCAGCTTCTGACTGATGAACTAGCGGCCGGGGCTGACTTACTTGTAACTATGGGATGTGGCGAGGCATGTCCACATGTGCCCGGTCTGAAGCGTTACGACTGGCCGCTACCAGATCCAAAAGGTAAGTCTGATGACGAAGTTTGCAAAATTCGCGACGAGATAAAAACAAGAGTTCTCAAACTTTTGCATAATCTCAATGCCCTTGGATGCTGCGATCTTGAGGTCTCCAAATAATATGCTGTAGAAGATTTCTGCAAGGGGCGCTGCTACTAGCGCTCGTTTCTTACTCGGCAAAGGCGGATTGCTGCCCGGCTGGAGTCTACTGCGCACCAATTCCTGCGACTATTGAAAAGGCAAAATCATGACCAACACAATTGCTAAAACAGACGACAAAATTCAGACTTCAGAAATTGGGTTTTTTGAAAAATGGCTTACGGTCTGGGTTTTTCTCTGCATCTTAGTTGGCGTTATCTTAGGTCAAGTCTTGCCAGGAGTTTTTAAGACAATCGGCGCAATGGAAATCGCCCGAGTAAATATCCCTGTGGGGCTCTTAATCTGGGTGATGATTATTCCTATGTTGCTTAAAATTGACTTCAAAGCAATCAATCAGGTGAAACAACACTGGCGTGGTATGGCAGTGACGCTGTTTATAAACTGGGCAATCAAGCCATTCTCGATGGCACTACTAGGATTTATTTTCATCCGGCATGTATTTGCACCCTACCTTCCAGCCGGTCAAATCGATAGCTACATTGCAGGGTTGATTATTCTGGCAGCCGCTCCCTGTACCGCCATGGTGTTTGTTTGGAGCCAGCTAACCAAGGGTGATCCCTACTTCACGCTAAGCCAGGTTGCAGTAAACGATCTGATTATGGTTTTTGCATTTGCGCCGATAGTCGGGCTACTGCTTGGGCTTTCGTCAATTACCGTACCTTGGGCAACGCTACTAATTTCTGTCGGTTTATACATTGTCGTGCCTGTTTTAATTTCTCAAGTCTGGCGTGGCTTGCTTCTAAAAACAGGTCCGGAAGCCCTAGACAATGTACTAAAAAAATTAGGACCGCTTTCGCTCGTCGCGCTTCTTACGACATTAGTTCTACTGTTTGGCTTCCAAGGTGAGGCGATAATTAAGCAACCATTGGTTATTGCAATCCTTGCCGTACCGATTCTAATTCAGGTCTATTTCAACTCGGCCCTTGCGTACCTGCTAAATAAGCACTTTGGCGTTGCACATTGTGTAGCCGGTCCATCAGCCTTGATTGGTGCGAGCAACTTTTTTGAGCTGGCTGTAGCAACTGCAATTAGCCTTTTCGGATTCAATTCTGGCGCGGCTCTGGCTACAGTAGTTGGCGTTCTCATCGAAGTGCCGGTGATGCTGTCGGTGGTTAAAATCGTGAACTCAAGCAAATCATGGTACGAAGGGCACGACACTAAAGTGAGTTAACTGTTTGCCTTTGGAACTGAAAAATGGACGACCCGCGGCGAGTTGGACGCCGCGGGTCGTATTCTAGCCTTCATCTGCTGCCGAGTAGATGATGACTTAGATTCTGAAGAACGGAGTTTCTACAATTTTGTCCAACCAAATTACTTGAATTTGGTATTGTCCCGGTCCCACTTTCACACTTGGTGCTACAACAGAACCGTCTTCATTAGTCTTTCTCGAGAAGACGACACCACGGTCGACTTCATTGATTCGCATTTCGACTTCAGGCAGTCCATTCTCACTAGAATCTTTTGCTTGCAAGAGAATTCTCAACTGATCTGTGTCTACATGCCAACCGAGATTGATTTGAATATTGGCATCGTCGATTGTTTTTTGGAAAGTTCCAAGTCCAACCAACTGAGCGCCAACACCGCGCAAGGCACCAGCCGGCACCATTTGTTGCCACGCCATCGCAGCAAGCATGTCTTGCCATGTGTTGATAGCGGATTCTTTCGTACTGCCAACTAAATCTCTGAGTTTAACTACAGTTGCCTTAACCACATCTACTTGTTCGCCAAGCAGTTTGTCAGTAACGCGCTTAATGATTGCTTCGTCAGTCTTAGATAACGACCGAAATTGAGAGGCAGCCCACATGGCTCCATCAAACTTGCGGTTCTCGCCGGGCAACGGCAGGTCGTTAAAGTTCTCGGTGCAGAACTTTTCAAAAGACTCAGCGCACTTACGCTCGTCACTGATTGAAAGGACCTTTTCTAACTTTTCATTCAGGGTGTTCATTGCCATCTCCTAGATACGCGCTTCGTCTTTGTCCAGTTTTTCTTTGAATGCTTTGAGCGTTCGGACGATTTTCTTGTCGATCGTATCTATACTCTTGGGGTCCATTTTTAGACATGAAATCAAATCTTCTCTTTTATAACCTTCCACATACTTCAAAACGAAGCAGGTACGGTGGATTTGCTCGGGAAGCTCAGCCAAAATCTGTTCTATTAGATCATTTATCATGGCCTTGCCCGCTGGATCATTCCCTTCAGAATTTCCAGACATAAAGTTGTATTCCGTTCCAAAAACGTCATCGGCTGTGCGCCCGTCCTCGGCATCAAACATAGAGTCCAGAGACGTCGTGCGCCACTGGCTGGAGGTGGACGCTTCTTCGCTGAAGGTTTTACCCAATCCATATTGTTTGCGAGACATAGACTCGCCTTCAAAATTAGCGTCAAGGGCGGCTACACCAATCTCAACTGCCTTTTCAGCTGGTTTCTTCTCATCGCGCTTCTTCAGTTGAACCTTGTGATAGCGCTCAAGATTCTGGGCGATCGCTTTGTTACAGGCACCAAGGCAGTAAGGCGCTAGCTTGGCTTCGGGATGGGTGGGATCGAAGTGCTTAGTGACTAAAACCAGGGCATTTTGGA
>PLXC01000157.1:4507-4630 GCA_003151275.1 Candidatus Melainabacteria bacterium | reverse complement strand
CAACTGCGTTCGTTGTAGTTTTTTTTGTGCGAGCCATATGTTTAGCCTCATCTCTCAGATAATCGCAAGTAGGTCGCCGAAGATCATATCCTTGTTCCGATAATCTCTCGACAAACGCAATAC
>PLXC01000157.1:0-4493 GCA_003151275.1 Candidatus Melainabacteria bacterium | reverse complement strand
TGCTTGTGACCACATATTTTCAGACGGTTAAAGTTCAGTTTTAGTTCAATGGAGCACTATTGTTTTTCGATCAATTGGTTCATGTTCTCAGCGGAGCGCTTGATTGGCGACGCAGCAACATTGCACTACGCCGACTCCGCATTGCAATTCAAACGCGTGCAGGCTTTCGGCAGAGCGTCCGAGGCAGACCGATTGGAGAATCAGGCGAAACAGCAACAGCAAAAGAGGTTGCGCATCGACGCTGAGCCAATCCCAATGATTTTTCATTTTGACAAGCTGGAAGAACACCCTTGCCTTGGTGCATAGGAGCGACTATGCAAAAAGTGAAATCTGTTCGCCTCTATCAGTGTGTGAATCGCTTCGGTCGATAGCTCCCAATACTCGTTCAATCGCAGCACGGTGTGTGTGGCGATTCTTAAGAAGTGGGCGAGCACCTTGCTCAAGAAGCAGTCTGTTGCCAGCTGCAGTTTCAGGCATTCCCTCGTAGACTGGAGCAAACAAAGGTCGCCCCATATCGAGGCATGTGCGTCCAGCTGCGATGCTACCGCCGATAGTGCCTGCCTCGATCAAAATCATAGCGTTCGACAATCCACAAATGACAGAATTTCTAGCCATAGCATTATGGACGCTCCATGGGAGCTTGGGCTCGAAATGGCTAATAACAAGTACTCTTTGCCAATCCCAAACACTTTTGATCTCTTGCTTGATTCGGAAATGCAAAATTCCTTCTGGTAAAACAATCACGGTTGTCCCCCCAGCCGAGAGAGCCGCGATATGAGCAGTTGTATCCACACCTGCGGCATATCCAGACGCTACAACAAATCCTTGTAGCGCCAGTTGGTCTGCACAATCGCGTGCTGTCTCTATGCCTTTGTCACTTGCCTTTCTGGAACCACAGAATCCGACTGCAGGCTTGGACAGCAACTCAATGTTGCCTCGACAGTAGAGGAGTGGTGGCGTTTTTTCCGTCAAACCATTGCGCAGCGCAATGGGATAATTGTCGTCCAATACGCTTATAAGTCTTACGTCTTCGCGAGCTAATTCATCGCCTAAGCTGATTTGATCTGATTGCATCGAATTGATCTGTTCAGCTGTTAAGCGCGACTTCAGCAGATCTGCTTCGTTGCACAATTCTACCGGTGAACGGCCGGCTTTCTTGCCCCAATCAAGGAGGGCGTTAACCTTTGTAGGTCCCAGACCTGGCACCCGAAGGAGCTTCATGATTGCTAGAGAATTATCGGTTTGGAGCATAGCCTATCCCTCGCTAATCCTGATTGCTGCATGTCTTCTCACAAGAAAGCCCGTAAACACAAGAAGCACCAGAATCAAGAAGCAACCTGCCGACGTAATTCATTGTAGTGCCAGACTGATAAAGGTCGTCAACAATTAAAATACGCTTCCCCTTTACAGCCGCTGGGTCCAAAACTTCTATGGTCCCGTCAAGTTCCTGCAAGCGCTCATTTGCCGGTGTTTCCTTCTAGTTTTGCAAATTTCTTTTGTTTGTCCGCAGGCATGATAGGCGCCCTCAAGCTAAAGACTCAGATTTTTTAAATCTGATGCTGACCGTGCTATGTGAAATAAAAAGAGGCACCAGATTTGGTGCCTCCACGGTTTTAATCTGAGTCTCTACTGGTGCTATTTGGCGACCCTAGCCTGGCTACGTCTTTTTTACTCGTCTGATTCGTCTGCTCTACTCGAAAGTCCTGATTTTTTGCTAGCTGCTGTTTCCACGTCGGCCAACTCCTGACTTCCTCGGTCGCCTGCTCCAGCGCTTCCTTTAAGGACTTCTTTCTGGGCAGTTCTGTCATTTAATTGACCTCCGATTGTTGATTGTCTGGACAATTCCTCCTGAAAATCGGAACAAAAAGCCGCCTCCTTTTCGGTATACGCTAACCAATGATGATGATACCTCACGCAGCAATTCGCGGGAACCCATGGGATGGCAGAACCATCTTTGTTTTTTCTTTCCAATGCTTCAAAAAATCGCATGTACGTCCTTGGAGCGATGCCAACAAATTGTTGAAATGGAATCTGATCCTTGGTGGGTTGTTCGTCGATCGCGATGGATTCAGGGTAATGCTCGCCGGCAAGCGATTTAGGATAGGGTTCTACATAAATTACTCTTTCGATTCCTGCGGCCAAAATGTGGCGTGCACATTCATGGCAGGGAAATGCCGTGACATATAGATTGTGCCCCTTGGTGGATATGCCGAGCCGGGCTGCATTTATGATTGCTGCGGTTTCACCATGCACCGATCTATAAAAACCTATCAATTCTAGAATTTCCGCGCTCTTCATCCATCTGGGTCTTTGTTCCGAAAAAATTTCGGTTGCTAGATTTTGTATCCCGGATTCATCAATACCGGTAATTCGTTCATTCGCTACCAGTCGTTGTAAGAGATCGATCAACAATGTTCGTTTGCGGTGATCGCTAATATCCTTCTTTTGCGCAATCCCTCGCCCATCTGGATCATCACCTTGCCAAAATTGACCTCCATGTCCTTTTGGTGCCTCATTGGTTCCATGGGAAATCACGTCTCCCGTAGCGGATGCAATAATGGCTCCTACTTGCCTTCCAAGATCACCTGATCTAAGCGCAGCTCCTTTTGCGTGAAACATGCAATATTCATCAATTGTCGGGGTCTGCTGTGGATCACCGAATATGAGCCTAACGAAGCGCATGATGGCTTTGTCGCATTCATTCTTGTTATCTGCATTGACGAATAGATCAGCCAAGGGGAACGTGTCTCGTACGTTTTGACCATTGGGTAAATCAGCCTCAATGTAATCACGGCGCATCAATAAATTTGTTTTCCTTGTTCGCCGATCTCTCATATTCCCGATTTCGCTTTCAGAAATACGTTTCTCTAGTGCCGCCTTTCTTTGAGCTCTGGACGCATAGGCAGAAATAAGGTGGAAAGAATCACCATAAATTTGGCGCAAGATCTCGACTTCTTTTGGATGTTTCAATGAACGAAAAATGTATGCTCGCTTAGCAATCGGTATTTTGGGATATTCAATTGGATCGGTGTCGAGCGGCAGTCTAGTCTTGTTGGACGTCCAATATTGTTCTCGAAGCCGTCTTATTTCTAGCGCACCCAATAGAGCAATTGCATCGTTTCCTAACTCTCTCATCTTGTTCCCTAGGTTCATCGCTTGCCGGATCCGCTCGTGCTCTGTAGTTGGCCTGAGTACGTCGTAGTGTTCTTCGATCAATGCACTGAGTCTAATTGATGTAGGCACGTAATTTGCTACGCGAAGAGCGTCCGACAATCCCAACTCAACCATTCCGAGATCAGTCCCAGTAGCACCGATGAGCCCAAAAAACAGTTCTGATTGCTCCGCCTGTTCTTTATATCGGTTCCTCGCAGGTATCCTTTTTTCGTCTCGCACATTGTCATCTGCTAACTCGCATGGCTGATCGCCATTCGCTACGGTGATATCGTCTGACCCTGGTGCTATAGCCAATTTTCACTCTTGTTTTGTGTGGTCTGTAAAAGATCTACCAATCCCTTTGTTCCTGGCATACGCCATTAGTCCCAACAGTTTCTTCGCTTGACTCGGACGCATGAAACTCTGATAACTCCATACCTTTGCAGAATTGGCACTCAACACAAGATTAGCCTCATTTGCGTTTCTAGCATCTATACTAAATTACGTTACTGCGAAATACCTGCACTCTGAAAATAATGGCGTCTGTCAAACCATCTGTTCTGACTTACAATCAGCAGCGAAAGAACGAATGTGTGCCTGTAGCAACTTAGTTAAGAGAGCATGACTGCCAGTATAATTGCGAGACTCGATTCTTCTTGCCTATTAGTGAAGCTGACGTGATGGACCTGATAGCCCAACCCCCACAATCTGACGGCGTCAATGCGACAACACTCGCGCGCATTTTTGACGATGTCACAAATTCATACAAGTTCCTGTTCTTTCTCGCGCTCTTGGATAATGCCGAACGCAATTTGTTTGATGCGAGCATTCCTATTTCGCTGAATGAGATTGTTTTGGACATGCTGGTGCTGGCATGGTATCCGCATGTTTATTTCAGACTTTCATTTGGAAAGCAGGATCAGATTGCAAGCCAGCTGGATAAAGCAGCACCGTTGAATTTGGTAGTAGAACGATCGATTCGACCTTGGGACAAGAAGGCTATTCGCAATTTGATCTCATCTACCGCCAGTGGTGGCAATCTTAGCCGTTTCGTGCCTTATAGATTGATTCGTCCGTTCTTTCCAGAAACGCGTGGTATGAAAAAAGACCATGCGGTCAATATGCGTGTCGCTGAAATGTGCGACGAATATTTTCCTTCTGGAAGACCTCCGTACAGATTCGACCAATCTCGATCCAACATTCTTTTGCATCCTGTTTGGTCGATCTACATGAAACAAAATCTTGCGGTCTTGCGCGGATGGGCGTGGTGGAATTTCCTTCAGTACATGCAACGATGCAACCCAAATGTGCCTGCGATCTCTTCCAAGCTATTTCCACCG
>PLXC01000019.1 GCA_003151275.1 Candidatus Melainabacteria bacterium | reverse complement strand
CCGAAGAAAGCGAATTGCGGGCGGGCACACGCGCTGTGACCGAAGAAAGCGAATTGCGGGCAGGAATACGCGCTGTGACCGAAGAGTCAGAAGGCAGCTGAGTGTTTGGATAGATGCTTGATTTAGTGGACATTCCAGGCGCCGTGAACTGGGGTGCGTGAGCAGATCTTAGCCTAAAATCAGGTCAAACATCGGCACGGCTGACTTTGTGGGTGGGTTTTCAAAGTCAATTGTTTTAGGCAAACCAGGATCGCAAAATTGAGCTTGTCTGATGTCTTCGTTAGCGAGGACGTCATTGCCGAGCAGGTGATATACAAAGGCTCTTGCTAAATAAAATGACGCGTTGTTTGGATTGTTCATCAAAGCGTCCGACAAATCGCTAACGGCGTTCTCGTTTTTTCTGATTTGAAGGTATGCGCGCGCTCTTCGGAAAAGCAATTGCGGATTTTTGGGATCAAGAGAAATCGCCGAATTCAACTCGCTAATTTGTTTTGTTGGATCAGCTCCAGCCGCGAATAATGCAGCTCGCAAATGGAGCGGTGATTGCGCCACTGGCGGTGCGCTGGTGGCGCTCGCCGGCGCATTTGCATTCGCACTACCTGGGTTGGAATCAGCATCCACGGGCGCTTGTCTGTTTAACGAAAATACAGCGCGTTGACTGACCACCGCAAGTTTAAGCGGATCGATGGCGAGCACTTGCTTGTAATCATTTGTCGCTTTATCAGCTAGTCCTAACTTGGCGTACGAGTTTGCGCGCCAGAGGAAGGCATCAACATTTTTCGGTTTTGAAGAGATAACTTGATTGAAATCCGCGATCGCTAACTTGTAATCCCCAAGTTGGTATAGACATTGACCGCGCTTAAGAAACGACTGCCAGTCGGTACCATCATTGGTGACTGCTTGATCGAAATCATATATTGCCGCTTGTAAATTATTCAAAGCCATCGCTGCAACGCCTTTTGTGTAGAGAGGGCTATCGGCAAAGCAGATGTTAGCGTTGAGCAAGCTCGCCAAGAGAAGAACCGGTAGGGATCGAATCAATTGATTTTTTGCAGACATCATTTTTCCTATTAGATTGGTCCGGGCTACTTGGTCCAGGGATATTCACCAAAGCTCGAGCGGCAATTCAAGGGCGCGCCAGAGATACCAACTGGCTAACGTGCGATAAGGTTTCCAAATTTCAGAGTGAGCGAGAATCACTTTTGGTGCAGGTAAATCAGGAAGTCCATAAGTGAGCGCGAACCCCTTACGGATGCCGTAGTCCGTAGCCGGCACTACATCCATCCTTCCTAATCTGAAAATCAGCAGCATCTCCACAGTCCACTTGCCGATCCCGCGGATGCTCACGAGCCGCTCTAACAACTCATCGTCCGACATGGTATGCATTTGCGCTAGTGATGGCACCACCCCGGATACCGTCTTTTCGGCTAAGTCAATTAAGGCAAGTGCTTTGGCATTTGAGCATCCAGCTCCTCGCAAGAGTTCTACCGGTGTGTTGATTACCGCTTTGGCACTCAGTCCGCCGGCTTGATCGAATAACGATTTGACTCGCCCAAAAATTGTAGCCGCAGCTTTGCCGGAGAGTTGTTGATAGACGATAGACTCTGCTAGAGCCACGAATGGACTTTGTATATCATCAGGCTTGAGAGTGCAAGCGCCCACGTGTTTAATTACAAGGGCTAATTTCTTGTCTGCCTTTTTCAGCGCCTTGATCGCTTTTTCAAGATCGGCGTCGTACTCAGCTTCCTTTATGTTTTTCGCTACGCGCGACATTCTATTTTTTGCGTTTCTTTCTTTTGCGCTTCTTTCTTTTGTGTTTCGAGGTCTAACAATCGTCGTTTGGTTTTGTCACCACCGTAAGCCGAAAAGCCGCCTAACTTTCCGCCCGAGTTTAAGACGCGGTGGCAGGGGATAATCAGCGCCAGTGGATTGCGCGCCATGGCGCCGCCTACAGCACGGAAAGCCAGAGGTGAGCCAGCCGCGTATGCCAGTTCTGCGTAAGAGACGACTTTACTTCGTGGCACCATCCGCAGTGCTTCATAAACCTTTTGATGGAATTTTGGGCAGCTGCTAATGTCGATTGGAATTTTTGCCAAATTCTGTGGCGTTCCCTTTAAATCTAGTTGAATTGCCTTGATTGCTTTTGCAGCCACGCCGTGGGCATCTGTATCCAGGACGCTTGCACCGCGGAAGTAGGAAAGAAGTTTCTTCATCGTCGCTTGTGGAGAATGTTCTGGGAGCTGGACGCGCACGATGGCATCATTGATCCAAGCGATACCACAGACACCGATAGGTGTATCAAATACGGTAACGTGAACCGCGTCGATCGATATTCCTGATTTCAATGATGTGTCCATCCGTGCTTGTTGCCGAAAGTCTCGTAATTGTATTTAGTCCTGTGTGGCAGCTTTCGTCCCGTCTTACGTTCATAGGCTTTTGTGGCAATCCTTAGGATTGCTTCGAACTCCAAGTCTTTTGGCATGTGCTGCGGGTCGGCGATCACTTCTTGGAAGAATTCGTTTCCGTTGGCGACAACACAACAGCGCACTCTCAAAAACCAGTTTCTGGAAAAGCGATGCTCCGGACCTTTATAGGCATCTTCGCCAATTTCTTTAGCAAAAACTTCGCCGTCCAGTCGGTGCAATTTCTCAGAGAGAATGTCGGCAAAAGCGATAATGTCTTTTTCAGAGCGTTTTAAAAGAGCTTCCACAGCCGGTTCAATTACAGCCTCGTCTTCACCGGTGTGGTCCCAATCGAGAAGTTCTATTGTTTCCCAGAAATCGGTTTCGCTGAATTTGCCGTTTGGCGAAGAAGGGGTTCTTTCGATTGGCAGATCCAACATGGAGCGTAGTCCATCAGACATCATGGAAAGATCGTCACCGCCATTGGTGTCATCTTCCGAATAGTCTTCGAGAGCATAAGCCTGAGCCGGTTTCCACTTTGCCCGACAATTGGGCGACAATTCACGAAGTTTTTCCGTTCCTTCTTTGGTAACAGCAGTATTGAAGACATATAAACGAACCAGCGATTTTATTTTTGCGAGACGCAACAGTCCTTCGTTGGTGATCTTTGTTCCGCTCAATCCCAACTGGACTAAGTTGTTGAATATTGTTATGTGCTCAAGTTCAGCGTCACTTAGATCCGCACCGCTCAACCAGAGCTCCCGCAATTCTTGCAGGCGCACCAAGTCGCTGACGCCCTTGCCGGTGATATAGCAGTGACTCAAACCCAGCCCTTGAAGCGAAGTCAAATCCTTCAGATGCATAAGTCCAGCATCCGTCACGTTTGTAGATGTCAGTTCCAGGACTTTCATTCCGGATAGATGTTCGATGTGCGTCAAGCTGATATCAGTGATTTCGGACCTGCTTAAATCCAAAGTGTGCAGATCATCGCTGTGAAGTTCAGCGAGCGGCGCAAGACTGCCCGAACCCTTGCCGCTCATTTTCAGTTTTAGCTTTTTGCCTTCTGGCACGGTGACGTTGGCGCGGGCTTCTTCTAGCCATTCCCACTTAATAGGCTGATTCTCTGGCGTCACTATCAGTCCACGAACCTGGCTCAAAAGCTGCCATTCTTCGGGCTGTGATTCGTCGGCGACGAACAAACTGCCGATTGAACGACGGTGTGGAAACTTGACCGTTTTCTGCGGAATTGTCATGCCGCTATTATCCGACTATCGGCCGCATTTCGTCTTTAAAGCGACGAGACAAAACAAAATTGTCTCACCTGACAATTGCGTCCTATCGATATGATTTAGTCCAATTTCGAGCGAGACTCTTGTACCCTTCTAGCTAAACTCGCTTTTCGCAGAGAATTTCGAGCTATCAAGATGCCACGACAGCTTGGTTACACATTGGCAGGCTGTTCGCCCTGTGATGATATGCTTTTACAGGTCCGGCAAGGGGATGGTCTAAATGGATGAAATTGACGCGCAAGGCAGGCAACTGCTAGTTGATCGACCAGCTTTAAGTCGCGGGCGCCTTAGCGTCTACCGCGAGGCGGGCGGAGACGATCATTGGTTTCCGCGCTTGAACGTAACTTTGAAGAAAGCCGGGACAGACGACATCTTGTGGCAGTGGACCACACACTCTTTGCCTATCGACGAAGACGAGCCGCCACCGTATGGCGAAGACGTACTGCTTGAGAAATATTTCGAACTTGAGACGCCGATCAAATCGCCGCGTGGTCTCGAAGTTGTGTTTATGCTTGGACCCGGTGCAACAAGTCGCGGTATTGTCGAACAATTCTCGGCAGCGCTCTACTTATATCCCGACTCATTCGAAGACCGCGGCGTGCAAGTCGGCGTCCTCGACTTCACGCAAGGCTTAAGCACTGGCGGGGTTCCGCTCTTCTTCCGCGTCAACTTCCCCTGGTAAAACCGGGGAGCGCCTAAACCTGGGAGCGCCGGGGAGCGCCGGGGAGCGCCGGCATCCTGCCGGCACCGAACCACTCGACTGGATAGCCCCTGGTCGATATGCTCAACGTTATGTTTGACTTCGGGAAGCTTCGATGAAGTCATCGGTATTTTCTGGTAAGTGCTGCTGAAGTGGTTCTATTGTGTATTGGTTGAGATCAAGCTTTTCAATTTTGTAATCTCCAAATTTGAACTGATCCTGCCGAATGACATGGTTACTTGTTACTTGCCCATGCAAGAATTAAACTAGAGGTATTGAGCCAGGAACCAGCTATCAACGGCACCCCTTGAGACGCACATTGTCTCCCGAATTTATTTTTCTCGGGTCGAGGAATTTTCCAATGAAGACTTCAACGATGAGAATCTCCCTGTTATCTGTTTGGCTCTCAGTCAGCATCTTGTCCGTTACTGCCCAGGTTTGTTCTACACAGGGCACGTGCAAGTATAAAAATATGCGCGAGGCGATCGATGCGGGTTTAGCTCGTGAAGCATCGCATGAGTGGCACAAGATCCAATGGCGCACAGATGTGCAAAAAGCCTTGAGGGAAGCACAAACACAATCTAAACCAATTTTCGTTTTCTTTGTCGTTAAACAACGGGCACCGTCGCCATCCGGCTGGGTCGGGCCGCAAAACGATTTCGGTAAAACTTGACTTGGCGGTAGACTGATGGAGGGCAGTTCGCTCTCCGAGCCTGCAGTAATCGGTTTGCTAAATTCCCAGTTTATTCCCATACTTGCCGATGTCGACGTTTATGGCTTTCCTGAAGGAATGCCAGCCCTTGAGAAATATAGAAAGATGTGGCATTCCTTTGAAAAGCATAAGTGGGGCATAGCTACAAGTGCGGTCGTAAACCCATCCGGCAGCCAACTTCTCGCTGAATCTGGAAGCGGATTTTTCTGGCAGTGGAAGAGTGCAGCTAACTACAATCCTGACAAATTTCTGAGCTACTTGCAAAAGGCACTGGATAAGGGTCGCCGCATGGCGGGTAAGGACGATAACTTTTCGATGCTCCAAAAACTCGCATCCGGACAATTGACGAAGCAACAAAAGTGAAGAGGAGGTCTGCGTCGTCACGCTGATTTTCTTGACGTCTCCACGTCCTTGATGATTGAAAGGGCATGCTCAAACACTGTTTGTTTGATGAATGTTTGATACGGAATCCCCATCAGTTTAGCGGCCTGCCTGACTACCTCTAGTGCTTCCTTACTCCAGCGAAAATTCACCCGCGCTTGCTCATCTTCTTCATCCGCTTGTGCGATCATCGCCTCAACTTTTGCTTCCAGTTCCTTTGGCATTTCAAAGTTGCCTAGCTTTTCGTAATTTCGTTTTTTCACGGGTATCTTCCCACCTCTAGTGCCTGAAGCAGCTAACCACCATCACTATTTTGTTTGGCTGATTGATCCAAAACCAGTACAGTCCATGCGTGTCGTTGTAACTTTCACTGTTCATTCCAGGCTGTTGTCGAACCAAAATAAACGTCCAAGGCGTCATCAATAGTTGTTAGATGCCTGGCGAAGATGTGAAGCAAAGTTGGGTCAACTTCGTCCATTTTGAACACAAACGTGATGCCGTCCTCGACGACTTGTTCAAACTTCTTTGCCATCCGAACCGATCCTCCGCTATCTTATCTCGTCGGTGGCAATTTGCCTATACTTTTGCCACATCTACTTGCCGTTGCGGTAAGACAGGCACAGACGATAAGTGAGCACGCTGCCATGCCATGAGGCGTTGGCATCCTGCCTGCGTCTCGTGGAGCACTGATTGTGTCGGGCGTTCTGCCAAAGAATGAAAAATTTGCGTCCGGCGTGACTCGAACACGCGACCAATCGGTTAAAAGCCGAGTGCTCTACCAGCTGAGCTACGGACGCAGACAACCGAAGAGCAATCCTAGCAATGGACTAACGCACGTGTCAAGGATTTGGCTGTTTTTGAATTTGCTTTTCGATAAATGGCCCGAGCGCCTTTGCCATAAACGCGTGACCTTTGGGGGTCATGTGATTGGTGTAAAAGTTTCCACTTCTCATGAATGGAGTAAGTTCAGCCATCGCTGTTTCAGAGTCGAAGATCGGGATCGAATGATCGAGACAGAGTTTTTTGACTACCTCAACTTCATCTGGATAGTTGAGAGCGAAGGTATCACCAGAGGTGCCAGGCGAGGGGCAGAGTGCTGCCCTGCAAGGCATGGCAACGACGCAGAATTTGGCGCCGTGCTTGGTGCTTTCCGATTTCATTTCTGCGAACAAAGATCCAAGCGTGCGGGTCAGCAGTTCTACAAACACGCCTCGTTGCTTCGTCGCCAAACCTTTTGTCTCTGGCAATGTCGGTATCGTATCTGGTGCTCTGGTGATCGCCGATTGACCGGCCGATCCGGCCGAGGTGTCTGTTTGAACGGAAGGTTGGACGTTCTGCGGATGTGTGCCTGGCGCTGAGAGCGCGGACTTTTGAGGATGAGCAGTTGGCGACGTGCTTACCGAAACTGAAAGCGCACTGATCGACTTGAGCAGATTTTGTGGAATTTCGGAAATCAGTTTAGGCAGCGCAATCCAAGCCGCTCTGATTGTTTTTCCAGGCTTGGTGCAAAGTTCGCTAATTGCTATATAGATTGGATTGTCGTGCCCGAATTGAGTTTCGGCAGCAGATACAAGCCCCCAGATGTGGCTGTATTCTCGAATCCAAGCAATCTGCATTAGGAATTTAGCGCGCGGACTGCGCATCCAACCGGTCACTGATGAATTGTCAACGATCAGATGTGAGCCAGGTAGATGAAGCGCGTACGGGCGAACATTGGTGATAGTTTCGTCAGGGGGCGACCAATTTTCGTAAATGTCACGGTTGCTGTATCCGAGTACAACGAGGTCGGGACTGTATTTCCAGACCTTCTTCAATTGCAAATACTCTTGGGCAGTTGAATATCCTGAATTACCAAAGTTGAGAACTTCAATTGGACGATGTAATTTTTCCGATAGATCCTGGCCGACGCGATAGCCAAAAGTCTTCTCAATAGGCGATTGCAGCCCTTCAACAAGTGAATCACCGAGCACGGCAACTCGATATGTGCCAGCCGGTTTGGCGATTTTTAAATTTGGTTCGCGCATACCATCGCTGTCAAAGTATGAGAGGACGCCTGGACCCTCTTGCTTCCAGTAGATGCGTTTGTTTGGAATGTGAGTGAATCCGATTTCCTTGTCGAGTCGGAAGATCTCTTCTTCACCGATACCTGCACTGGACATGACGAGTTCCACAACAAGCAACGCCAATATCTGCCACACCACAATCAGCACGAGCGTCTTGAGCCAATGCCGAGGCCTGGTCGATTTCGCGACTACTACCTCTGTCTTCTTTTGTGGTGCGGATACAACCATTGGTCAAGGATGCCTCAGAACTGGAAATAAACAAAAGGAACAGCTTCAGTCGGTCTAGCTGCAAACATCAAAATCAGAGCTGCGGTCCATGAAGCTAGTCGGACAGGAGTTGCAAATCGCAAGCGCGCGTCTTGATAAGAATCTCTCAGCCACGGCAGTTTGTCTGGATGGCGCGACATAAATTCTAGAAGTAGCCAGAATGAAAAATAGAGGCTGAGGAATTGAATTATTCCTGATTTCAGAATTGCCGGCATCAGCGTGCATGGTGCATTCACTTGCAACAAACTAGAGAACATGTTGAAGGCGTGCGGCAAGTCTGGCGACCGGAAGACTGTGTCGGTCGCAGTTATAAACAGCAGCGTCAAAAATATTCCCAGCCCGCGGCCAAACCAATTGTCCAACGCCGCGTTCAACGGTTCTGAACGCTTTAGGATATTTTTCCATTCACGATTGCCGATCAGTCCGATACCATGCAGTCCTCCGAAGATGAGGTAATGCCAGCTAGCGCCATGCCAGAAACCGCATGCCACCATGGTGATCAGCAAATTGCGCGAACTTAAAAGAGTACCGCCGCGCGAACCACCAAGCGGGATATACACATAGTCACGCATCCAGGAAGAAAGTGACATATGCCAACGCCGCCAGAATTCAGCTAGATCAACGGATAGATATGGCAGCTCGAAATTCACAGGCAGTCTAATGCCTAGCAAAAGTGCAGAGCCCCGACCGATATCGGTGTAGCCTGAAAAATCGCAATAAACTTGAATGACGAATCCGATTGAAGCGATCCACGCGTCTGCTGCAGATAGAGTTTGCATCGTGCTAAATGCAGGAAAGACGAGCGCTCCGATTGGATCGGCAATCGCTACCTTCTTAAAGAGACCTTGGACAATAAGAGCTGATGCTTCGAAAAAAAGTGGACCACTCCAAGTTTCAGGCGCTTTCAATTTGTCTTGGAAGTCTTGATAGCGCTTAATTGGTCCCGCAATTTGAGAAGGAAAGAATGAAGCGAAAGCGCTAAATTCCATAAAGGAATTGATCGGCTTGTTGCCTTTATAGATGTCGGCGAGGTAGTGAACGAATTCAAAGACAAAGAAGGATATGCCGAGCGGCAAAACCACATTTAAAATTGGCACGTCCCAGGGAGCAGGTTGGCTAGCGACAAACAGCCCCCGCAGCCAGTTGACACTTTGCAGCGTGTTGAGAATAAAAAAGTTGGCGTATTTGTAATAGCAAAGACAGCCGAGATTGAGGAGCAACCCGAGAGTCAAAAATACTTTTGCGTTAGTTTTCTGATTCTCTTTATAGGCTTTCGCAAGTCCTTGTCCAAGCAGCCAGGTAATCGATGAGAGCGCGAGGAGAAGCAGACCGTAAACTGGAAGCCAACTCATATAAAAGAAGTAACTGGACGCGACGACGAGCGCCACGCGCATACTACCTTTGGTGCGCCAATACAAAAAGACCACGACGGGCAAAAACAGTAAATATTGGATACTGCTAAAAATCATTGGCTATTAAACTGATGCGAAGGGGTTCCCAGTGAAGGTCATTGCAAAGACCAGGCAAGTATACAAGCGGAAGATTCCCAATTTCAGTCAAGCCTGTTAATGTTCACGGAATGAGACTGGCGATTTGTAGTCTGAGTAAAAACTCATATCCGGATCGATATGCTGTTGCTGATCTGCTCAATATCTGCTCGCTATGAGCAACCATTAATCAAGATCTATTGCGCTATTAATAATAGATTAGTAGTATTTCTTACTAAGTTTTCCAAGGTTAGTCAGTCGGCTGCGAGCACAAACGCCGGATCATCGTGCGTAGGCTTGCCGCATTTATTCCCGTGGAGGTTGTCGTGACAGCTGTATTAAGCCGTGAAGAGTTGAAGAAAAAGCGCGAGCAGTACATCGTGCCTGGAGTTAAGCAGCTTTTTAGCGATCCGCCCCACCTTGTTAGAGGCAAGGGACAATTCCTTTATGACGAGAAAGGCAAAGAGTATCTCGACATGTTTGCCGGCATCGTCACCGTCAGCGTTGGGCATTGCCATCCAAAAGTTACGGCAAGAACGATTGAGCAACTACAGACGCTTCAGCACACATCAACTGTGTTCATGACGCAACCAATGGTTGACCTGGCCGAGAAGCTTGCCCAGATCACACCGGGAAATCTCAGCAAAACATTTGTCACCAATTCTGGTACCGAAGCAAATGAATCAGCAATCCGTTTGGCTCGTTTGGCTTCAGGCCGACACGAAGTGATTGCCTTGCAGCACTCATATCACGGTGAATCGCATCTGGCGTCCAGCTTGACTGCGAATCACAACTGGCGTCCAAACCTCATGCCAGCCTCTGGAATCGTTTTTGCGGCCAACGCATATTGCTATCGATGCCCGTTCAAGAAAACTCCGGACAATTGCAATCTTGAATGCGCCAAAGATGTAGAACGCGTTATCCAAACCCAGACAAGCGGCCAACCGGCAGTAATGATTGCCGAGCCGATTCAGGGTGTAGGCGGAACAATTACTCCACCTGATGCGTATTTCGGTGAAGTGAAGAAAATCCTCGAAAAGTACGGTGTGCTCTTCATCGCAGACGAAGTGCAAACTGGAGTTGGTCGCACCGGCAATCACTGGTTTGGCATTACAAACTGGGGTGTGCAGCCTGACTTCATCACCATGGCCAAAGGACTTGCCAATGGACTTCCGATTGGTGCGTTCATCACCACACCGGAAATTGCTCAAGCCGGTCAGAAGCAACAGATCAACACTTTCGGTGGCAATCCCGTTTCATCAGCGACGGCTCTGGCGGTTCTCGAAACCATCGAAGAAGAAAAATTGATGCAAAATGCGAAAGTTGTCGGCGAGTATCTTATGGAAGGACTTCGTGATTTGCAAAAGACTTTCCCAAGCGTTGCGGATGTTCGGGGCAAGGGCTTAATGGTTGGCGCTGAAATCGCTGATCAGAACAAGACTCCGATGACCCAAGAAACTGCACGAATTGTCGAAATGGCAAAAGACGACGGCGTCATTCTCGGTAAAGGTGGACTTTACGGCAACGTTATTCGCATCAAGCCTCCTTTGACAATCACAAAGGAAAACGTTGACACAATGCTGAAAGTTCTTCGCAAAGCGCTTGAAGTAACCACCAAGGTTCCTGTCAGCTAATCGGAAAAATCGTAATTGGTTAAGCGCTTGCTAAAGCGCACAGTGACTGAGGAGTGAAGCAAACGCCATGGCTAACGTAGTACGCTGCGGATTGATCCAGACGAAAAACGACATCGTGCCACCTATTGGTGGCACTGATAAAGCGACGATCGAAAAAATCAAAGCAAACATGCTTGAAAAACATCTGAAGTTCACGAAAGAAGCCAAAGACAAAGGCGTTCAAATTCTCTGCTATCAGGAAATTTTCAACGGTCCTTATTTCTGTGCAGAGCAGCACAACAGCTGGTACGAATCAGCTGAAGAAGTGCCGAACGGTCCGACCGTGAAAAAACTTCAGGAAGTCGCCAAAGAGTACAACATGGTGCTCGTGGTGCCGATTTACGAAAAAGAAGGCAAGGGCGTTCTATACAACACGGCCGCTGTCATCGATGCTGATGGCACATACCTTGGAAAGTATCGCAAGAGTCACATTCCACAGGTTGCCCCAGGATTCTGGGAAAAGTTCTACTTTCGTCCAGGCAATCTAGGCTATCCAATATTCGAAACTAAATACGCCAAGATCGGAGTTTATATTTGCTACGACCGTCATTTCCCAGAAGGCGCTCGTGCACTTGGCCTTGCTGGGGCTGAAATCGTCTTCAATCCTTCCGCAACTGTGGCTGGACTATCTGAATATCTGTGGAAATTGGAGCAACCTGCTCATGCCGCTGCGAACGGATATTTTGTTGGCGCTATCAATCGCGTAGGCAATGAAGCACCATGGAACATCGGTGAATTTTACGGATCAAGTTACTTCTGCAATCCTCGTGGTCAGATCATCGCCCAGGCCAGCCGAGATCAGGAAGAACTTGTGGTGGCTGATTTGAATATGGACGAGATCGAGGAAGTTCGCCACACCTGGCAGTTCTATCGCGACCGTCGCCCTGAAACGTATGAAGCATTGGTCAAACTCTAACTTCATCAAATAAAATTCCTCATCCGATTGTAGCGAGCGCCGCGAAGCTGCACCGCTGACCCAACGAGACAATAGGCAAGAAAAACATGGCTGAACACTATAAACCAAACACCTATAAAGCATGGGAAATGACCCTGGAAGAACGTTTCCAGGAAGTCTATCCACCTTTGGCAGAGCGCGAAGCCGTCACCGAAGCTAATCGGTGTTTGTATTGTTATGATGCACCGTGCATGGTGGCATGCCCGACCCACATCGACATCCCTACTTTTATTCGCAAAATTTCAACTGGCAATGTGAAGGGTTCAGCCAGAACGATTCTGGAGTCAAACTTAATGGGCGCGAGCTGTTCTCGAGTCTGCCCGGTGCAAGAGCTTTGCGAAGGCGCCTGTGTTCTCGAACATGACCACAAGCCGATCATGATTGGCCGATTGCAACGGTACGCGATGGATTATGCCACCGATCGAAACATCAAGTTTTTCGAAAAGGGAAAATCAAATGGACATAAGATAGCTGTGGTTGGCGCAGGTCCCGCTGGTTTGTCCTGCGCAGGCGAATTGGCTAAGCTCGGCTTTGATGTCACCTGCTTCGAGAAGAAGAAATGGGCTGGCGGACTTGATACGTACGGCATTGTCGTATTCAGAGAACCGGTTGAAGTGAGCTTGAACGAAGTAAAAATGATTCAAGAGCTTGGCGTTGAGATCAAAACGAACGTCACGATCGGAAAGGACATAACGCTGGATGAATTGGTTAATCAATTCGATGCTGTCTTTATCTCAGTCGGTCTGGGCAATGTTCCGGACATGTCAATTCCAGGCGAACAACTCGCCGGTGTGCTCGATGGTTTGGATTTCATCGAAGAAACAAAGGTAGAGGAGCTCAAGTCAATTAAGTACGGCAATCGCATTTGCATCATCGGCGCCGGCAACACAGCGATCGACTGTGCCACCATTGCGCGGCGACTCGGCTCGGAGCGCGTCAACATCATCTACAGACGTTCGGAAGCCGAAATGCCTGCCTACCACTTCGAATATGAATTCGCCTTACGGGAAGGCGTCAGCTTCATGTTCTTGACGCTGCCTGTCGAGATCATCGGCAAAGACAAAGTGGAAGCGCTTAAGTGTGTGCGGATGGATCTTGGGCAGCCTGATGCTTCCGGTCGCCGGTCACCAATTCCGATACCAGGTTCAGAGTTCACTATCCCTTGTGACATGCTGATCAAGGCCATCGGTCAAAAGAAACATAGCGAGATGATGACTGCGCTTTCCAAGTACGACGTGAAAGACATTAAAGGGTACATCGCAGTCGATTTTGCAACGAACCGAACTGTGCATCCGAAGATTTTTGCTGGTGGAGATTGCATCCGCAGTCACGGCGAAGCATCGACGGTGATGGCAGTGCAAGATGGAAAAATTGCCGCTAAAGCAATGTATCGTCAATTTATCGGTGAGCTGGAGGCTCAAACTGAACATGCGAAGACTGGCTGCTGCAAGGAAGTTGCTGGAGCACACGTTCACTAATTCATCCCAGGATAGTCTATCCACTATTGGGGTTATGCACCCGAGGGGGATCTATGCAGGCAAGCTGCCCGACTCCGGAAAGCTGCCAGACTCCGAAGCTACCCAATTAAAGAGTGCGCAATCAGCGCTTAGAAGCACAAGCCTAAGGAAAACAAAGATGGCAAATCTAGAGATCGATTTCTGTGGTATCAAATCGCCTAATCCTTTTTGGCTGGCATCAGCGCCACCTGCGAATTCGGCTTACCAGGTGCAAAAAGCTTTTGAGCAGGGGTGGGGTGGAGCTGTTTGGAAAACGATCGGCGCTCCAGTACTAAATGTGTGCAATCGATATGGCACCATCGATTACAAAGGTCAAAAGATCATTGGCTTGAACAACGTCGAGCTGATTAGCGATCGTCCAATCGAATTGAATTTGAAAGAGATTGCCGAGACGAAGCGCAACTTCCCCAATCACGCAGTGATTGTGTCAGTGATGGTTGACTCCAAAAAAGAAATCTGGCAAGAGACGATCAAGCGTGCGGAAGAAACCGGCTGCGACGGATTCGAGTTGAATTTCGGCTGCCCGCACGGTATGTCTGAACGCGGCATGGGCTCTGCCATGGGGCAAGTCCCCGAATACACCTGCATGGTTACCGAATGGGTAATGGAAGTTGCCACGAAGCCAGTGATCGTCAAATTGACACCAAACATCACCGACATTGTCCAACCTGCAAGAGCAGCCGTTAAAGGTGGTGCTTCGGCGATTTCGTTGATTAACACCATCAACAGTATCATGGGTGTTGATCTGGACACCTTCGAACTGCGTCCAAATGTAGGCGGAAAGGGCGGTCATGGCGGTTATGCTGGACCGGCAGTGAAGCCAATTGCGTTGCACCTGCTTAGCGCAGTGGCAGCCGACCTCGAAGTGCAAAGAGCTGGTTTGCCGATCTCCGGCATGGGCGGTGTGGAAACCTGGCAGGACGCAGTCGAGTTCATGCTGCTCGGTTCGACCAGTGTGCAAGTTTGTACCGCAGTCATGCACTGGGGATTCCGCATTGTCGAAGACATGATCGAAGGTATGTCCAATTGGATGGACGACAAGGGCTTCACTTCGTGCACTGACTTCATTGGCAAATCGTTGCCTCGCATCTCTACGTTCGGCGATTTCGACCTCGGCTTCCAATCAGTAGCTAAAATCAATCACGATAAATGCATTCAATGCAATCTCTGTTTCATCGCCTGCAACGATGCCGCTCACCAATGTATTGACCTTAAAGACGCCAAGCTTACTAAGGAAGCAAACGAGCGCCTTTGGCCAGTTGTGCGCGAAGTGGACTGTGTGGGTTGCGCGTTGTGCTCGACGGTCTGTCCAGTCGATGATTGCATCACGATGGTGCAAATCGACACTGGTCGGCCTCACATCACTTGGAACGAAATCATGAAATCCAAACCTGAAGTGACTCAGGACTGGGAAAAGATGGAAGAGTACCGAAAGACTGCGAACATACACGTTCACTAGACTACGAAAGAGCGCATGCGGCCGCATGCTCGATCCGAGAATCTACGATCTAATCTAGACTTCGTTGCCCATGTCGTTCAGAGCATTGTTGGTATATTCTTCGCGCGCTTGTTGGCGAACTGCATCTTCGGCAGACAACTCTTCCACGCTCTTTTTCTTTACGAACGCTCGTAGGCGAGTGATGCTCTTGGACGGTCCCGACCTGGACTTTTTCGAGCCAAGACTAGTGTTTTCCGCGCCACTGGGGGCTGGCGAGACAATATCGGACGTCTCAGGTGGCAAATGACTGCGCGAAGTCCGCAAGCGGTCTTTATCTGAGTCGTCGGCCTTCTTAAATTTAGAGAGAAACGAGTCCACAAATTTCATCTGTACACCCTCACAAAGGTGCATGGTACTCGCCCGCAGGCGCCCATCACCGAGAAAATTGTTGGTAAGTTGGATTCCAGGAGAACTAGAAGCGGAATTAAAGCACCCCACATAAACACTGTACCCCAAACTCTGCATTTCTGTGAAGGGGCTAATCTTGGCAGGGATGTCATTATTTGCTATTTGAGTGTTTAAACCCGCCATCTCAATCGTCATAGGGCGTTTCGGGCTCGCACCAATTTCGGTGGCTGAAATTTGCTGGTTCGGATATCATCCTAGCTTTTGTGAAACGGGTACAGCATGGCGTTTAACGATTCCCTGGATTTCCAACCGTCCTTAGAGAAGCTCTCTAAGGAAAAGGCCCCCTTTCACGTGCTCTTGTCCGGATATCTGCGGATGTCTCGAACGTTTGAAATGTACGCAGCCCTATCAAACTCATCATCTTTGGATTGCAAGCTGGTGCCGTTCGAGTTGTCCGATCGCAACTCACAGAACGTTGAAGCAAAATTGTCGGCTTTAATTTCTTTGCTCAAGCAAGAAAGCAATTTTAGATCGATTATGGTTTCCGATCCCTTCAAGCAGAAGGTTCAATCCTTCCTGGACCGGATTAGTGAAAGAGCGTTGGCATGCGGTGCTGTAAATGTCTTATTGAAGAGAGGAAACATTGTTGAAGGCGACAACTTTGATGGCGAAGCATTCTTCACCAGTATTGTTGAGCAAGAGGGACTGACTTTTGATCGGAAGAAAATGGTGTTCTTCGGTTGCGGAGGCGTGAGCAGCGCCGTTTCTTCGCGTCTGACAAGTGTGTTGGAAAAAATTGCTTTGGTTGATTTGGATTCAGAAAAAGCCAATGTATTGAGAGAGATTTTGCATCGCCAAAACAAACTGCTTAAGATCGAACTCTTGCAATCTAGCGGTGCTAGGGATTTTCGCGAGTTTGATTACTTATACAACGGCACCGGTCTGGGTAAATCAGACAATAACTCTCCGATAAATTCAGCAGATCTTTTAAGCAAAGATGGTGTCGCATTTGATGCCAATTACACGCCAGCAAATACTCCATTCTTAAAACAGCTGAATGGAGAAGGTTATCGTTCCGTCAATGGCTTAAGCCATATGCTTACGTGCACTAGCATGCATTTATCCGCAGTCACAGACGCACCTGTCACGTATGAGACCGTAAAAAAGGCTTACGAACAAATCGTGGTGACGAGTGATTCAACGACTGATTGATGACTGATTCAAGGACTTGATTGACTGCTGATTCAACAACTGATTCAACGACTTGATTGAAGACTGATTTGAACGACTGATTTGAACATCGAACTACTTCAGATCCGCAGCCCTTCGCTTGGCTCGATCTCTAATCGCCGCTGATTTCTGTTCCACATCTCGTTGCAACTGCACTTGTTCGTCTTGCGACAACTGAGGTCTGACTGAGCCATCAGGTAACACGTAACGTTGATTGGAATTGTTTTCCATCTCTTGTTGCCTTTCTTTCTCTTGTGCTTTCATTTTTGTCACTTCTTCTTCGCCGTCTTGAATGATCCGTGCTCGTCGTGCAGTTAAATCGGCACTGACTGCTGGAGTAGACGTGCTTGTACTCGTACTCGTACTAATACTTGTACTGGGCGTGGCAGTTGCTTGTTTCGGCATGATCATTTGAACCGGTCTTGATGCAGCCGGAGCCGAAGCGACAGGCGCAGTTAGCCTCGGATTTGAAGTGATATAAGTCAAAGCAGTGGTGCAGTTAGTTTTAATATCAGCAGGTGGATGACAGGCGATGCACTTTAGGTAACTCTTCTTGGCGTTCGCCGAATCTTTTAACTGCACATAAGTGTTAGCGAGCTGATAATGAGCTTGCCAAGATCTTGGTTTTGCCAGACTCGCTTTTATCAGATGCGATTTTGCCCCTGCGTAATCGCCAGCCGTGTATTTACTCGCTCCCTGGCTATATTCATCGGCTGAACTAGGCGCTGTGCAGACAACAAGCATTGCCAAAGTTGCAGCGAGTAAAGATGCTGATCCGTATTGCATGGTGGTTCCTCTGGAGCTGGTGCTAAGCGCTATTTTAACCGACCTGAGGAATTAGGGTCGCAACAAATTTCGCACTGCAAACACATCCGCTCTCTTCATAGGCTTTCCGGTTATTGATGAAAACGGAATCACCTCGCGTTCGCTCCAAGGATAAATTGTGATTTCGACTGGATAGTCTCGCTCCAGCCATTTAAGGTGGATGAAAGTGCCCTTCATGTTGTGCACTATTTCTTCTTCAATGCCCTCGTAACCCCACTCAGCCAGCGAGTTTTTTATTTCAGCGAAGTCATCACTGTAAGCATGAAGATCCACATCTGACGTGTGCCGAATTTGTCCGCTCAGGGTGCTTCCTATTAAAAATGGATCGCACACCTCAATTATTGACATAACTTCTAAAGCTATCTCGCGCATTTCTTTGACGCGGCGAGCAACTTCTTCTGCACCCAATTCTTCTTTGGTGATTCGCCCGATCCAATTCTTGATCTTTTTGTTTGAAGGCAGACGAGTTTGATTGGAGAGACCCAACATCATCATCGCTCGCTCTTTGGCATGAAGGTATTCGTTCTCCGAACCTTCAACCATAAACCGCGCCGCTTCCTCTGCGAACCGCCGCTGAGTATGTCTTCTCATTTTTTAGCACAAGCCCTAGCTTGCTTTTGGTGAATTATATGAATGGGCATGCAGCAATTGGGATTTTGCGGCAAGTTCGTCCAGTCTAACATGCCATCTTAAATCGAGCCAGATCGTCGATGCACCACAGGTGGTGTGGTTGGAACGGATTGGATCTGGAGGATCGTTCTGGATTTGACTTTTACAATGGTCGATCTTTTGTCCAGCCGCTCGCTTGTTTGGAGACGACGTTTGAATTTAAACCGATATCGGTTTAAGTTCCAGTCATACCTTTTGGAACTGTAATGCCTTGCTAGATGGAACTTTACAAGTTTTGATAATTTCGAAGCCGCATGCCAAGGTTCCTGCTATAATTTATTGACTGACCCGTCAGTCATTTAAATGAGTTAATAGTAAGGAATCCAGAATCCAGTGAAGAACTCTACAGAAGTAGCAGTCCTAAAACGTGCCCCGGGCAGGCCGAAGGACGATTCTCTGGCAGCTAGGCGTCAGGAAGAGATACTTGAGGTCGCCACTAAGACTTTTGCGGCGGATGGCTATCAAAATGCGGATTTGCAAGAAGTCGCAGATGAGCTCGGTGTCGCTAAAGGTACCTTATATAGGTATTTCCCTAGTAAGCGGGATCTCTTTTTGGCGTGTGTAGATCACGGACGGAGCCAGTTGCAAGCGCAAGTTGAGTCCAGTGTGATTCACGTTGCAGACCCCTTAAAGCGAATTGCAGCAGCAATCCGGGCGTTCTTCTCGTTTTTCGACGCCCATCCTGAGTTGGTCGAATTGATCATTCAAGAACGAGCTGAGTTTCGCGATCGAAATAAGCACACATATTTTTTTCAATGTGACCAAGATGAGGATGATCCTTGGGAGCAGTTGATCGGCGAACAAATACGAGTGGGTCGCATGCGCAACGTGCCTGTGAAAAGAATTACAGATGTATTGAGCAATTTGGTCTACGGCACTATGTTCTCGAACTATTTTACCGGTCGCCACGAGTCGCTCGAGGCGCAGACTGACGACATTTTAGACGTTGTTTTTAATGGCATACTGACTGATCAAGACGGAGACCCGATCAATGGAACTTGATACCACCGCAAAAAAACAAGAAGATCAGTTTGACTTTTCAACTTCATCTATCTTGCACAAGTCTCTTCCCGCCCGGGCCCCATCTAACAAGCGCTTGATCGTAATCGCTTTGGTGAGCATGTTTGCTGCCGCAGCTAGCTGTGTTGGTTTTACGCAACTGAACAAGGCGCCTGTCGTTGCTCCAAAAACAAAGATTCCAGTCGTCACTGTTACAGCGCAAAGAGTGGCTTTGCGTCCGGTGTTTCGGAATATCAAAGTGAATGGAACCATTTGGCCTTGGGACCCGCTAAGCATAGGCTCGCAAGTTAATGGACTGACCATCCAAACAATTCTTGTCGATGAAGGACAGCTTGTCAAAAAGGGTCAAGTCTTGGCGCGCCTCGATTCATCAGTACTGAAGGCGCAGTTGGATCAAGAACGCGCTCGTCTTCAAGTAAATGAAGCAGCGTTGTCCAAATCTATTCAACCTAATCGAATCGAAGACATCCTCTCGCTTAAGGCCGCCGTGGCTCAAGCTGACGCCAGCATTGCTCAAGAGAAAGCGGGCTTAGTAAGAGCACAGGCAAACTTAAATAATGCGTTGCAAAACTCACAAAGGTATACGGACTTAGTCAGACAAGGCGCTGTGAGCGCTCAAGATGCAGGCAACAGAGATACCGACGCTAAGCTGGCAGAAGCTGATGTGCGAAGCGCGGAACAGAGAGTACGCGCTGCACAATTTTCTCGTTCTCAGGCCAGACAACGTTTCAATATGGCAGCAATAGGCGGTCGGAAAGAAGACGTGCAAATGTCCCGAGCCACAGTCAGCGCATCCCAAGCGACTGTCCGCCAGTTGGAAGCGCAAATCGCCCAAACGATTATTCGCTCGCCTGTCGATGGTTTAATAATGAAACGCGACGCCCACCTCGGTGACATTACTACATCTGGAAAATCTCTGTTTTCAATTGTTCGCGACAATCGCCTTGAATTGCGCGCTCAAGTAGCTGAGTTGGAGCTCAATAAATTGCGCCCCGGCATGACCGTTGATATCACAGATAGTGCCAGCCGCAGTGCATCCGTAAAAGCAACAGTGCGGGAAATCAGTCCGTCGATCGATCAAGACACACGACTTGGAACAGTGCGAATCGATGTGCCCGCTTCAGCGGGATTTAAGCCGGGCAACTTTGTCCGGGGCGAGATCAAGGTTGGTAACAGTCTCGCTTTGACGATACCAAGTCAAGCCGTGTTGACGAAAAATGACGAGTCGTTTGCCTTTGTCCTCAACCCGGAAAATCAGGCACAAAGTCGAATCGTGAAGACCGGCACTCGGGACGCTAATTTGGTTGAAATTGTGGGCGGTTTGAGCGTCAACGACACTATCGTGGTTAAGGGCGCTGGTTTCGTTAAGGATGGTGATTACGTAAGAGTGGGCGCCGCGCAATAGTCTTCGAGAACGTTATGAATAGCTGGAATCTTTCAACCTGGTCAATCAAAAACCCTGTACCAACAATAGTGCTGTTTCTGGTGCTAACTGTGATGGGAGCTGTTGCCTTTGTCGGGCTTGGGATCGACGAGAATCCAAATATTGATGTGCCGATCGCCTCGGTCACAGTGACTCAGTTGGGCGCCGCTCCCACTGAGCTTGAAACCCAGGTGACGCGAAAAATCGAGGACGCGGTTGCCGGTATCGGCAATATCAAACACATCAGCTCTGTGGTATCCGATGGTGCCACCACGACTAGTATTGAATTCGTCCTGGGCACAAACACAGACCGCGCCGTCAATGACGTCCGGGATGCTGTGGCAAAGATTCGTCAGAATCTGCCCCAACAAATCAACGAACCCATTATTCAGCGTTTGGATTTTGTCGGCGGACCATTTGTGACTTACACTGTAGCGGCGGAAAATATGAACGCCGGGCAGTTGAGTTGGTTAATCGACAACGATGTATCCCGCGCGCTCCTTTCAGTCTCAGGGGTTGGGCAGGTGCAACGCTCTGGTGGCGTAGAAAGAGAGATCCAAGTCAACCTTGATCCGACTCGTCTGCAAGCAGTTGGTATCACTGCAGATTTGGTCAACCTTCAAATCAGAGCTTTGAATATCGACTTGCCAGGCGGTCGGGGCAAAGTCGGTTCTGCAGAACAATCGATTAGAACACTCGGCAGCGCTGCAACGGTTCCACAACTTGGTGCCACTGAAATTATGTTACCTAATGGTAAACATGCCCGACTCGACACCTTGGGCACCGTGACCGACGGCACATCGGAAGTGCGCCAGATGGCTTTGCTGGATGGTAATCCCGTAGTCGCTTTCTCGGTCGTGCGCAGCACCGGCAGCAACATCGTCGATGTCGAACGAGCTGTGGATAAAAAGATTTCTGTGCTTGAGTCTTCATTGCCAGGCGTCAAATTTACCAAGATCCGTTCGAACGGAAAGTACGTCGAAGAGGCTTACCATGCCTCTTTGGAATCACTTGTGTTGGGAGCACTGCTGGCAGTCATAGTGATCTGGTTGTTCTTGCGTGATTGGCGCGCCACCTTGATCTCTGGGCTTGCTATTCCTCTTTCGATCATTCCAACCTTCGCCGTTATGCAATGGGCTGGCTTCACACTCAACGGCATGTCGATGCTGGGATTGGCGCTTGTAATTGGCATCCTTGTAGACGACGCCATTGTTGAAATTGAAAATATCGTCCGCCATTTGAAGATGGGCAAACCACCCTTGCAGGCTGCAATTGATGCAGCGGAGGAAATTGGCATGGCTGTCATCGCCACGACAATGTCTATCGTTGTTGTCTTTGTGCCGGTGGCATTTATGGGCGGCATACCTGGACAATTCTTCAAGCAGTTCGGATTGACAGTGACGGTAGCGGTTTTATTTTCGTTGCTCGTGGCCCGAATGATCACACCGATGATGGCAGCCTATCTGATGAAGGATTCGGCTGAACACAAAGTTGGTTCAACGAAGATGATGCGCATCTACGATCGCATGTTGCTGTGGGCTTTACGCCACCGTGTTGTCACCATTATTGGTGCGATTATTCTGTTTGTCTTCAGTATCGTCTTGTTCCGTTCTATGCCGACGTCGCTTATTTCCAACGTCGACAGAGGCGAATTAATTCTCAATGTAGAACTGGCTCCGGGCTCGGAAATCGCCGATACACGCAAAGCTTCCGAACGATTGACTGAAATAATTAAGGCTCATCCCGAAGTTAAGAAAGTAGTTGCTTTTATCGGCACTCCCGCCGCCACCAAAGGTGGAGGCACTGCGGGCGGTGGTGTCGTGAACACTGGCACGATGTATATAACTCTTGTGGACAAGGGTCACAGGAAGATGTCGCAACAGGCGTTTGAGGACAGGCTGAGGGCTGAAATCACTTCTGTTGCAGGCGTTCGTTTGACTTTCTCGCGGGCGGGCGGAATGGGCGGCAAACCCGTGCGAGTGGCGCTCACAAGTCAAGATCCGCTAATTCTCAACCAAACAGCCGATGCCATAAAAGATCAAATGCGATCAATTCCGGGACTGAGCGATGTTACAACCAGCGCTGCTTTACTTCGTCCGGAAATTCTCGTTCATCCGGATTTTGACAAAGCTGCTCAACAAGGTGTGTCCGTTCAATCAATAGCCAGAACCGCATTGATTGCCACATTGGGCGACTCCGATGCCAATCTGGCTAAGTTCAATTTGAGCGATCGTCAAATCAACATTCGTGTCCAACTTGATCCGAAATATCGTAAGGATTTGCAGACAATAGGAAACCTGCAAGTGCTTGGTAACGGCAATAGATTGTTGCCGCTTGATAGCGTCGCTACGATCGAGTTTGGCACAGGACCTTTCCAGGTGGACCGCTTCGACCGCCAACGACAAGTGACATTAGAATCGAGTTTGCAGTTCGGCACTGCACTTGGTGAGGCATTGAAGAAGGTGCACGAACTGCCTGCCTTTAAAAACATGCCGGCGTCAGTCAAGGAACAGCCTTTAGGTGATGCCGAAATTCAACGCGATGTCTTCTCCGGTTTTGGCACTGCCATCGGTGCAGCGGTTTTGCTAATTTATGCCGTATTGGTTGTTCTGTTCGGCGGTTTCTTGCACCCGTTGGTGATCATGATGTCGCTGCCACTGTCCTTGTGCGGGGCTCTGATGGGGCTGGTCATGTTCAATCAATCCGTGGGACTTTATGCGCTCATTGGCATTACGATGCTGATGGGATTAGTGACAAAGAACGCTATTTTGCTAGTTGAGTACGCTTTGATGGAAATCAAAAAAGGAGTGCCGCGCCAACAGGCGATTATCGTAGCTGGCGAAACGCGCATGCGACCTATTTTGATGACAACCATCGCCATGATCGCCGGAATGCTGCCTATCGCTCTTGGGATTGGAGCTGGATCTGAGGCGCGCGCACCAATGGCGATATCCGTCATCGGTGGACTAATAACCTCGACGCTTCTCACTCTTGTGGTCATTCCAGTAGTCTTCACGTATGTGGATGATTTCCAGAAGTGGCTGCTTGGCTTCCTTAACCGACCACAGCCTCCTGATTCCAACGTCGGACATAAGACAGATGTGGTCGGATCAATAAGGCATTAAGGCTATGTACGTTTCTACTCGCGGGTAGTATCTTTTTAGTGTGAGCATCGGAAAAACCACCGCAAGTATAAAAACCATAGCGCTTGCCGCCATATTTATAACGGCGCTCAGTTTGGCGTGGTGCCGTCCAGTCGATAGTGCAGGTGCAAAACCGGCACCAAAGATGGGCTGGAAGCTTGTCATGAAGGTGAGCTACTTTGGCCGTATCGAGTGGGCGGTAAGCCCTGATGGCTCACGCCTGACGTCTCCGATGTTGGCGATCGTCTGCAGACCACCTATTTTTGACACCCTTCTTTATAACACCGAATCTAGGAAGGTAAAAACCTTCAAAAAAGAAGCCGGCTTTGAGCGGATTGGCATGATGATGGAAGGTGGCACGTCGCACCGATTGAAATGGAAATATACGCCGTGGAAGAAGGTCGGTGAAGACATCGTGGCAGGGCGAAAGTGCGTAAAATTCAGGCGTTCAATGCTTAATCCTCAACAAGATGCGGTCCGCTATACTGCATTCAATGAAGAATATTGGGTTGCACCGCTGTTCGATCTGCCATATATCGATCAACTCATGGCTCCTCTGGCCAGGCTAACCAGCAGAGAATTCAAAATGATGAAAGGCTTCGGCATGCGTCGTGTGGCGATCTGGCAGGTGTTTAAGCGCGGAAATCCTGTGCCTGAAGTTAACGACCGATTGGTTCATCTCGACACCCTTTCTTGCAAAAACGTGATGATCGATCCAGCCATTTTTGAAATGGGTAATGATTACACGAATGTCAAAGATGAAGGCGAAATCTTATTTTCCGACGAGGGTGCCATGCCCAGCAGATTCTGAAGTGCTTTTACTCGGTGCTTCGTCTTTTGCTTGTTGGGCAAATATACGCCAGGCATGAACGCGATTTTCAGCTGCGCCGATCAATTGTCCTTTGTCGAAAAGATAGTCTGAATAATTTTGCAGGATGATGCCCTGATAGGCGCTGTCCTGACCGAATTGTTTGATCCGTTCAGCAGCGAGAGCATAATCTTGATCGAGATTGGCGCCTTTATCTAGTATGTGATCGAGATAAACATAGTTTGCCAAAGCGATGGTGGCGTTGCGATTGTTCTCGTGCTCTCCAGCTAGGTGTTCCCATTGTTGGCTAGCTAGTTTGTATAAGTGAACCGCATTCACAAGCGAGGACTGATCCGGTTGTCCGCTTGCGACAGAGCTTTCATACAAGCGCTGATAAGTGGATGCCAACCGGCTAACCAGTAATGTGTATTCGTAACTGTTCTGCAAATCGGTCGGTACTGAATAAAACGTAAATGGAAGAGAGTTTCGAGGTGGATGTGTCCAGATTTCATAGGCCTGACTCAGATAAAAGAGCGCCGGTTTCCATCTGCCTTCTAGGTAGTAGACGCTGCCGAGTCTCGATTGAATTACGGATTGATCGACAAAATCTTTGGAAGCTGCGCCTTTGAGCATTTTGGTTAGCATTTCATTATAGATGCGAGCACCTTCCTCATACTGCTGCAGTTTTACAAAACATTCGGCCATAGCCGCGCGCAGTGATATTGTACGCAGGGCCAAAAAGTCATTGTACTTAAGACTGTAGTCGTAAGCTAATTGATACATCTCGAGCGCTGATTTCCACAAATGCCTCTTCGCTAAATATTCTGCCGGACCGGCCAGCGAGTTGATGATCTCTGCACTGTCGCCGTGGTGCTCTTCCATAGATCGAGCGACGCGTCCATGGTACATAACATCGAACCTGCCTTTAGTATCTTCGACATTGTCTTTGTTGACTCTCAGCGCTTCTCGGTCTTCGTCCCAAATGATCGGCACCTTGGAAGCAGGCGAGTCAGCAGCGCTCCAGTAAAGCGAGATAATTTGGAATGCCAGGAATAAAGCACAAGCGATGCCACCAACAGCGATACCGACAATAATTTTGTCTCGCTTGGTGCGTGGTTTTCGGCGCAGCCAAAATAACGACCATCCGTTTGCAAACTTGCTGAAAATGCTGGTCTTGCGAATCAAACTAAACGCCGTCAGTTCATCACGCAGCTGTTCCATCGTCTGGTAGCGCTGCCCAGGTTCTTTAGCGAGAGTTTTGAAAACAATTTTTTCCAACTGACCTGGAATGTAGGTTAGTGGTGCTTTCATTGGTGCTGGAATTTCATGGATATGATTGTATAAAACTTCCATGGTGTTATCGCCCGATGTAGCGGGTCGTCCCGTCAGGGTCTCATACATTAGACAACCCATCGAATAGATATCTGCACGGGCATCCAACTTTTCCCCACGACATTGCTCGGGGCTCATGTAGAGCGGACTTCCAAATACCTCGCCTGTCTGAGTCAAGTTTATTGCTTCGCTTCCATCCTGAGGCAACATTTTGGCGATGCCAAAGTCGACGATGTTAACGAAATCTTTTTTGCCTTCTTTTTCCAGCAGCAGTATGTTGCTCGGCTTGAGATCTCTGTGGATGATTCCTCTTTGATGGGCGTGGGCAAGCGCATCAGCCACTTGGATGAAGATCTCAACCGCTCGGTCGACATGCACAAATCCGTATTTTTCGATTTCTTCTGCGATTGAGGAACCTTCGACATAGTCCATAACCAAATAAGGCTCGCCATCAGGGGTGGTGCCAAAATTATGGATAGCAATAATATTGGGATGCTTCAAATTGCTTGCTGCTTGAGCTTCCTGTTGAAAGCGTTGCAGGCTCGTTGCTTGCACGGTTAAGTGAGGAAGTAGCGTCTTGATCGCCACCGTTTTTCGCATTAGCAAATGTGTTGCTTTGTAGACGAAGCTCATTCCGCCTTTGCCAATAACCGAAATTATTTCGTATTGATTGTCGAGAGTGGTGCCAATTAAAGTTGGCACCAGGTGAGGACGATCAGCATCCTCATCGCCACTTGAGGTGCCAGTGAGGTCAGCGCTGGCAGCCTTGCTTTTGTCGCTGGCAGCCTTACTTTTGCCGCTGGCAGCCTTGCTTTTGTCGCTGGCAGCCTTACTTTTGTCGCTGGCAGCCTTACTTTTGTCCCCGCCGTTAGTAACCGAGTCCGTTACCGGTATGTCTAAAACTATTGGCCCGAACGCCTGAGGGTTTTGGCCCTCTGCGGCCTGCGCTGCTTTTTTTTGGATGACATGCCGGCTAGTGACGTGAATTAGCTCGTGCGAACTTGCCGTGATCAGTTCATCAGAAAGTTTGGTGCCGTCGCTGGGGCAAAAGGCAATGCTCGGGTCAAAGACTTGACCACACTTAATGCACGACTTGCCAACGTGTTTTTCCACTTCAAACGCTTCTTTGCAAGGAACGCTCGCCAACACCATGGCAGTTCGGCAGCACGGTGTAGCCCCTTAACATATGCCCCCGGATACGCCAAATCCCACGGGTTCAGCTGCTTCTAACTAAAATCAGGTGTAATCTAACTGTAGATGTTTCAATTTGCAAGGCCGTTATGATTGAAGGCATGTATGAAAAGCTGGTTCGTCCAGCTCTGTTCAAAATGGACCCTGAACAGGCGCACAATCTGGTGCATAAGTTTGCGCCTCTGCTCGCCTATAGCCCCATCCGTTTTCAATTCACAGCCGCCAACCTGCAAACTAATTTATCCGGCCTTGTCCTTAAGAACCCGGTCGGACTGGCTGCAGGATTCGACAAAAATGGCAACCTTGTGAAGGTGTTGGACCGCCTCGGTTTTGGTTTTGCCGAAATCGGATCCGTATGCGCTGAAGCCACCAGCGGCAACCCGCGCCCTCGGCTGTTTAGATTGCCCTCAGACAACGCTGTGATCAACCGTTTGGGGTTGAATGGAGATGGTGCAGAGGCGGTTGCTCAACGATTAGCCAAAGCCAAATTTGCGCTGCCCACCGGGCTGAATATTGCCAAGACGAACTTGCCGGATATACAAGGTGACAAAGCGGTGGAGGATGTCTTGAAGACGTTCGACCAGATCAAGTCTCTGCCTCTTGCATATGTAGCCTTCAATGCCAGTTGCCCAAACACCCACGAGGGCATTCTCAATGAACGTCAGCAATTGAACGACATCATGGCCGAGGTACAGAAAAAGAATGTGGCTGGCCTGCCAATTTTTATCAAGATGTCTCCCGACAGCACTGAGCAGCTGATCACCGACATCGTCGAGATTTCTCAAGTGCATGGAATGGCCGGCTTCATTTGCGGCAACACCACATTAAGTCGAGATGGACTGAATACGGATTCGGCCAGGGTAGCGCAAATTGGCATGGGTGGATTGAGTGGTCAGCCGCTCAAATCAAAAGCGCTGAATTTATGCCGCAGGGTTGCGCAGCTGAAGCTGCCAACGCAGCAGATTATCGCCTGTGGTGGAATCGCCACTGGTCGAGACGCTTTTGAATTCCTTAGGGCCGGAGCTGCCGCCCTTCAGCTCTATACTGCGCTTGTTTATCATGGTCCAACTTTAGTGGCGAGAATCAACCAAGAGCTGTCGGTGCTCCTTCAGCAAGAACTTGTAAGAACCGAGCCTCAATTAATTTCTGAAAACTCCTCCTAATCTTTGGCAGACGGTCGTAACTGTCTCTGAAGCACCGCGGGGGACCTTATGCGCCATAAAAAGAAGTCTGCTTATCGAATTGTCTCCGATCCGTTCGCTCCTGAAGTGGAATGGATGGATGCCGCGTTGTCGTTGCAGCCAGTCGTGAAGAGTGAAGCGAGGACTTCCATACTTGCTAAAGCACGCAGAATATCGAGCATCAAGAGAGTAACGGCGCTAACAATCATGACTGTCTCTTCCGTCTTACTTGTTAGAGCTGGATACGATTGGGGCTACAAGCTTGTGTCATTGTTGGTTACGCAAACCAGCGCTTTAAATCAAGGAATCATCGCTAATTTCTCCATTGCTCATATTGTCTTCCCCGTGTGTGTGGGCATTTTGTTTGCCGGTCGGGTCAGAGCCAGTCATTCCTTTAAGCTCAAATGGATATTGCTCTTGAGTGTCGCCGGGGCAGCGGTCTGGGATTCGCTTGTGGACGATGATCTCTTTCTTCGCGCCGCCGAAGTTCTGCTGGCAGCGCTTTGTGGTGTGGTTGCTTATGGTTTGACGCGCTGGAACAGATCTCGGAATCGAATTTCAAATTTGAGTCTGCCTGAATTATGGAACGTGCCTATCCTCGGAACTTTGCTCGCATCGTCTGCAATCTGTGCGGTCAGCTCTTCTGACCGATTATTTCCGCTTGAAATTTGCACCTACGCGGCCGGCATTCTACTGATCAGCTATCTCTGCCGGTCACGAGAGCGCTCAATCTGGGCTGATCTGGAGAGTGCACTTTTGGTTCTTTCGCCGATTTTCGTCTGCAATGCACTCAACCTCGTCGGCAACATTCTCTCTCTCGGGTTGGATGTATTCGGCGTTGGCGCCGAGTTAGGATGGCGGGCACTCCTCTCCGCTTTAATCATTAACCTTGTTGCTTTCGCTGCGCTTGTGCTCGGTACAAAACTTCCCAAAAAGATCTGGCACTAGGGAAAACCCTAAATTTAATTAGCCTTCCTCCTCTTTACAACTTTGACTTCAGCCCTCATGATCGATTAATCCCCTCAATTTTGGTTGTGTGAGTTTCATGCGAAAAACTAATTTCCTCGCTTTAGTACCTCTCTTAGTAGGAGCGCTCCCTGCTCATGCCTGTGTCTCTGACGTGCCACCCCTTAGCGTGCAGGATGTTTCAGTGTTTTTGTTTGGTGCGGCTTCGGTCACTTCGTTAGTGCTTCTCGGCTACATGCATTTGCCCAAGACGGCAAAGGCTTGGATTAAGCAGGCGATGGCCACCACCATAATGGGTTTGCTGGCAATGGTGGCAATTGCCGTTGCTGTTGTCTATGTTCAGCCGATGGTTTCGAATTGGATGCCTCAGAACTCATCCAACACAATAATTCGCCCAGCTAGAACGCCGGTCGTGCACCCAATCACAAGTCCACTGATGATGCGCTTCTAAAGCCTGGGAGCGCCGGCATCCTTGCCGGCATCTAGCCTAACCTGAAATGGAGCGCAGATTCTAGAAATGGAGCGCGGGTCTCCAGACCCGCCCTGGATCGTGATTATGGGCGGCTTTGGACAGACGCGCTCCATTTCGTTCACGTCCCTTTCGAACTATTTGTCGCGAGCACTCGGCAACTTTATGCTAATCGGTTCGGATGCTAATCCGACTGGAGCGCCGTACTTATCTTTTCCGATCACTTGCACTTGAGTGGTGCCTTCGTGCAATTTTAATTCAGAAAGCGCGATGGAACCCACTATTTCAGAGCGTGGAATTTCCTCCGCCAAATTTCCTGGCGGTCCAGTTAGAACACTCAGACCGTTTGCTAATGTCGTGTACGCGAAACTTTTGGTCACCAATTCGAGTTCCGAGTTTGGATCAAATACCAGGTTTGGCTTACTGACCCTTAAAACTACGGATGCGACCAGAGGCATTTTTGCTTGCCAGTGGATTTTCGCGCCCTGTGATTTTGGCCGTATTGCCGTTGCCGGAGTGGGGTAGCTTGGTTCACTACCTTCAAGTGATAACGTTGGTTTATATGGACTGTCTGGGCGTAATTCGATAGACTTTAAATCAACGCAGTAAACACCGGCAGGCAACCTCAATCCCACTGCCGTTGGCGCATCATTTAGGCACCAGCCCCTGTAACGTCCCAACCAAACATAGTAGGTGTCGTTGCTGTTTCGTTGGATCATTGCCTCATGTTCGATTTGACCGGGCAAGTTCAGTCCTTTCGATTTCCAAACAAACCTGCACCTGTCTAAGTCTGCTTCGCTTCCGTGTAGCTTCATATTGAGTCGAGCATAATTCTGAGTAAGCGGATTAATGTCGTGTGCAGGTAACCAGAATGTCATCACTGGTGGTGCACCTTTTTTGACACTGGTTTTGGCTGGATAAAGGCGACGAAAGTCTTTGTGTATCTCCATACCCGGCTGATGATCTGTTTGTAACCGCCATTCTTTCTCAAGACTTGTCCAGGCATCTGCCGGTTCGATGGTTGCACCAAGGAAGTTGTTTATTGTCACTATATTTGGTGACTGCGTACTCCTCTTTGTGAAAGGTTCAAACGTCCCCTGGGCAGGGTTCCAGATCACCTTCTTGGCTATAGTTTTGTCCCCAAGCAGGTGTTCCAGCTCGCCAGGCCAGATAAAGTCATGGCTGCCTGAAACGACCGGTTCAATGCTGATGAATTTATTGGATGTGTCATGCGCCGCAAACGGCGGTCGACAAATTTGTTCTACATACCAAGCGCGAGTAACCATTCCGGCACCTTGATAGTCGGGCGGAAGATTGAGAAGCAGAGCCCGTTGCCCGGGAGCAAGTTCAGATGCAAGCGCCGTCAGCTGTTGCCTGAAAGTTTGCATTTGTGTGGCGGCGGTTTGCCACGGTTTTAAATTCTCTTGCAAAACGAATGACCAACAGACAAAGACAATGATCAACGCAACTGCACCAAAGTACGTCCAAATCTTGGTCGCAAAGCGAGACATGGCGTCTGTTGATGGTATCGCGCACAGCGCCAGAGCAATACAAAATGGTGCGGAGGAAGTGAAAAACAGTCTACTGCCGACCAGGTTTGGATAAATGTGCCAGATTTGGAATGTTGGTAAGACCGCTAATACAGCCCACAAAATCAGGAATGATAAAGGCGTGAGAAGCTTGCGAGATTGGCATAGGCGCACCAAGCTCGTGGCGAGGATCATGCCGAAACCGGCCCAACAAACTTGGATAAATTTAGGATCGAAATGAAGTTCTTCGTTTACCGGAACAAAGATTTTATAGATGGTTGAGCGATCGGCAAAATTGCGCCAGCTGTTTAAAACAGTTTTGGCGTCGGTGCTGCCGTAGCCACCGATTGCGGATCCAAGGAAGGCAAGGCGCATCACAGAAAAACCAGCCAGCTCAATCCAGAACAGAAGTGCGAATTTCAAATCGCTGGATAACAATTTTTGAATCGCTGTTTCGTTGGTTCGCGGCGTCTTTTTGATTGGAAGCAGACACACGAGTGTTTGCACCAAAGGCAGTGTGACAGCCATCTCTTTGCTGCCGAGGGCGATGAAGAAAAACACCAGGGAGAGAACAAGGTACATTCGTTCGCGTAACAATCTGAAACGCATAAAACAAAATACTGAAGCGAAGTAAAATAAGGAGCAGAGCAGATCAACTCTGCCAATGATCCACGTCACTGACTCGACATGCAGCGGATCTGCAGCAAACAACAGACCGGCCCAAATTGCGACAGATGCTCGTGATCTGTTGCCATACATGCCGGTTAACTCCAAAGCAATCAGGCTTACAAAAATTGCGCAGCCCGTAAACATCACCACGTTCGTTACATGAAAGCCGACGTAGTTTAGCCCCCAAAGCAAATAATCGGTAAAGAAGCTCAATGAGATAAAGGGACGGTACGACTTCATTACATCGAGTTGGGCCCAGTTGCTGTAGAAGTTGGCTAGAAAATCTGCAGGGTCTCCGTGCATTGCCCGGAAGGCGTAGTCCACGTTGTTGAAGTCGTCCAACAACAATCCGATGTGCAAGCTGGGGAGATAGTTCAAAATGCACACAGCTGTGATCAACATGGCGCCGATCACCATTTGCAGCTTTATCGAAGTGAAGTCGCGCTTGTTAGTCGGCAGAATGAACCCTTGACCGGCGTCGACAGATGTCGTGGTTTGCAATGTCATCCGCTCACTTTCTAATATCCTCAGCCGAGAATTGAAGACTGATCGGATCGGACGGATAGCCAATTAGTTTGCCATTCTTGTCGACCGCTGAAACTCGGATTTCGTAAAAGCCAGGTCTGTCCAGCTGTTTTGCCGGTGTGCTGAAATGCTCTTTTTTCAGTTCCGCTTCCTTGAGCACAAACGAAGTTTCTGGCGACAGTTTTTTGTCTCGATATGTACCTGAGTAATGCTCGAACCAGGAATCGGCTTTCGAAATTTCTACGACAACATGATCGGCGCCGGGTATCTTGGACGCGTCATAGTTGAAATAGCCGATGTTTGGTCCCGGTCTGGAAACGCCGCCAACATCTTCGACCACTGAGCGTCCTGGTGCCGATGCAGTAGTCGTGTCCGGAGTCAACGTTGGCATTAAGGTGGTTCCGTTTTGCATGAGCACGGACTTGATCGCCACTCCGTTCGGCAATTCGAATTTTAATTGATGAATGGTCTCGCTCAGGACCCAATTTTTGTGCTCGGAGACATCGAAGCGCACGTAATCAGCGCCTTCGATTGCTTTGGAGAGCGAGTGTTCGCTTCGGAAGTTGGGATCGGCGCTCGTGTTCCAGCTCATCGTGACGACATCTGACGGCTTTGATTTCTTCTGATCACGATTGAGGGTGATGTCGACGAAGTCCACGGATGTTGAGGCAATGTCGATTGGTGGAGAGACTAAGAACGACCGAAACATCTCAGATGTGGAGTCAGTAATCTCTGAGCCTTTTATTTTCTTAGTGGACTGCGCCGGTACCAGATTTAGTGACACTAGCTGTTGTGAGTTGCTATCCCATCTAACAAATTGATATTTAGTTTGTTGATTGAGAAGCCTGCGAAGTCTGGAAATATTGATCAAGTCTGCATCACCAAAGGTTATCGGTTCGAAGGTGACAACCTTATTGGAGAGATCCTGTGAGCAAAGTGGCGGTCTGAGCAGCACGCTCAAAGTGGCGGCGTTGTAAATCATGTGGGCACCAGAATAGCGCTGGGGTATATTCAGCACGACCAATTTACTTTTGTCCGACGACCTATCCGAGGACTTATCCAAGGGCCTATCCGAGGACCTCTGCACTAAGCTGCTCGGGTCCTGCTGCAAACTGGTCGACTGATCAGAGGATAGCCTGGGAGCCGAGTTCTTATCCTCAAACCAGTTTTCGACGGCAGTGCGGAATCCTCGTACACCCTTGTTAGCCTGCGCCCAAGCGCTGTTGTTTTGATAGCTCATCTGCATGAACGTCCAGACCAGGAGTACTGCAAGCACTCCTGCTGCCGCATTGAGAATCTTTTTGAATCCACCGGGAGTAGAAAAATGCAGCGGTGCGATTAGTAACGCAAGCACCAAACTCAGAGGCGCGGTGCCCAGATAGATGAACCGGCTTCCTTGCAAGGTTTCCGTTAAGTTCCAGACCTGGTATGTAGGCAGCATTGCGATAAAGAACCAGGCACAGGCAAAGAAAAGCCAACGTGTGTAGTTTGCCAGCATTCCATCGCGGAAAAGCACAATCATCCGTGCCACCACGAGAACGCCTGCAAGTTCATATAACAGTTTCAGAGTTCGCACCAGGCGATGGGCAGACGCCGGCAGTTCGGCATTTAGCGGTAGCAATACTCTTATGAAAGACCCGTCTTGGAACCATCGCTTAAAAATCGACGAGCTAAGTCCTTGCCCGATTGATCCCGCATAGCCACCAGATATGGTTCCCAATGCAGCAGTCCGTACCCCTAAATAGACAGCAAGAATTAGCCAATAGAGCCATGTCTGCTTCATGGCAAACTTGAATTTCTCAAGCAAGTTTCCCTTTTCGCACTTGAGTAACTCAAGTAAAAACAAAGTGGGTGGCAAGGTAATTGCCATTTCTTTGGACAATAACGCGGTAACAAAACAGGCAATGCTGAGAATCTTGCTCAGAGCGCGGTCCGCATTATCCGAGGATAGTCTAGGCAGCAAGCTGCTCGACTTATCTCGTGCGCGCAGATACAACCAGAAGCTTGCTAGTAGAAAGGCCGTTTGAACGCTATCCACTCTCGCGATGATCCAACTCACAACTTCTGGATGCAGCGGAGAAGCGGCGAAAAATGCTCCTGCTAAGAACGCCACCGTGCTCGCTTCTTTTCCGCTCGTGTAGTTGAACAATCTACGCGTGCACAAAAAAAGCATAATGCTCGAAGCGACTTGATAGAGAAAATTAGTGACGTGATAGCCTGCCGGGTTTGCCTTCCATAGTGCGTAATCCAAAGCCAGCGTTAGCGAAATAAATGGTCTGTAAAATTGCGTGCCTTGAGCCTGAACCCAATTGCTGTAAAAGTTTTGCAGCAGCAGATCCGGATGTCCGTTGAAAACCTTTACCAAATAGGGCACATGAACAAAATCGTCCGCTAAAAAATATCCATTCAAAGTGCGGTGATAACAGAAGAGATTGATTAGCAATAAAGCAACGAACAACGCCGCATCGCGAACAATCGGGCTTTTAAAGGGCTCGAAAATTGCAGCACCGAGGCTTGATTGATGTTGGTTGTCAGACGCGATCGGCGCGCCAGTGGCTGTGGTCAAACTTGCTTATTCTGCTAAGTTAGAGGTACTGAGGTGAACAGCCACCTATTATAGGCTTGCCAAGCCAGCAGAACCTTGTTAAGACTGAGGTACGTTAAGCAGTCTCGGATGGGCACCGGGAACACTTTTTTGATATTTATGTCGATCTATTTATCCGAGGGATAGCCCAAAGCACCTAGGGGACTATGCAGCAAAGCTGCCCAACTCCCGAACTGCGCGGCTTATGAGGGACAACTTGACGGACCGGCGATTTCTCAATTTTCCAGCAGGTTTTTTATGGGGCGCTGCCACTTCGCACTTTCAGGTGGAAGGACACCCTCATGAGATGTCCGCACGCACTTCTGACTGGTCTGAGTGGACCACCCTCGATGGAAAAATCTCGGATCAAACCACAGCCGATCAAGCTTGTGATTTCTTCAATCGTTACGCTTCGGACATCGAAATATGTCGCAAGCTTAATCTAAACTGTTTTCGAATTAGTCTTAACTGGCCCGCACTTTGCCCAGATCCACCTAAAGAAGGTGAGCCCTACACCTTCAATGCTGAGACCGTAGCCTATTACAGAGGAATGCTTTCGGGCCTCAAGGCTGAGGGAATTACGACGCTTGTCACCTTGTTTCATTTCACCTTGCCGCGCTGGCTGGCTGGGGCTGGCGGTTGGAGTTCGCCTGATTCGATCAAAGAGTTTGAACGATTCGCGGCACTCGCAGCAGAAGCATTCGGTGATTTAGTTGATTACTGGATTACCATTAACGAGCCGTTGGCTTATGCCTACCAGAGTTATGTAAATGGGGCGTGGCCACCGGGTTTTCGCAATGATTATTTGAAGGCGTTCCAGGCGATTCGCAATATGTTGGAAGCGCATGGGAAAGCTTATGCTGCATTGCATCAGCGCACACCGGGCAAACCAGTGAGTTTTACGATGCACTGGCGACCGTTTACGGCCAAGCATCGCTGGAATCCGTTGGATCACATGGTGCGGTATTACCGTGACTATGTCTTTAATTTGATGTTTCCATTGGCAGTACAGAAGGGGGATTTGCAGTTCCCTTATCCGCTCAGCAGTAACGAGGAAGTGAAAAAGCTTAGTGGACCGATACCCGGTCTGAAAGGCACGATGGATTATCTTGCGACTAATTACTACACGCGTGAACTCTCTGAATTCAGCTATAGGTGGCCAATTGATATCTTCGGCGTGGCTTCAAAAGAGCATGAATTGGAAGTAAATTGCATGGGCTGGGAGCACTATCCAGACGGCTTATACAACACTCTCACTTATGACTTAAGTCCCTTCAAATACAATCTCGATGGATCGCTTCGTCCAATTATCATCACCGAAAATGGCTTTGCAACTGCTTTTCCGCATGATCTCAATGAAGGGGATTGGTCTTTGGCCGATGACAAACGGATCAATTATTTGACTTCACATCTGACCGCTTTGCACCACGCGATAGAGGATGGCGCCAACGTTCAGGGATATATTTATTGGTCTTTGATGGACAATTTTGAATGGGCCGAAGGTTTGCGGCCGCGGTTTGGTTTGGTTCGCATCGCATATCCAAGCCAGGAACGCACTATGCGGCAGAGTGCAATGGTTTATGCTGACATCGCCAAGCGGAATGGCTTAGACGATCCATAATACTTTCACAAGTAATACGCTAAGATCCAAAGGTCTTTAAGTTCGGGGTTTGCATGAATCATTTGAAAAAAGTTTTGGTCACCAGTTTCAGCTTGATCCTGATGCTCGCCTGCATTGTGGTTGTCAGCCAACCCGTCGATGCCCAAGCGGCGCATGCAAAGGTTTCAAATGAAGCGCCGTATGTCACCGCTAAATTGCTGGCTGATACGACAGCAATCAAACCAGGCAAACCATTCAAACTCGGTGTCGAATTGACCATGAAAAGTGGTTGGCATACTTATTACAAAGAGAGTGGTGACGCTGGTTTGCCATCAAAAATCACCTGGCATCTACCTGCAGGATTTACAGCCGGACCGATATTGTGGCAGAAACCAGAGAAATTCAACGATAGCGGAATCATTACCTACGGCTATAAGGATCGAACTTTAATTGGTGCCACCATTACACCACCGGCAACTCTTGCCACTGAGAAAGTCGAATTTAAAGCGGACGTTAAATGGTTGTCTTGCGCCGAAATATGCGTGCCTGGCGGAACAAGTGTTTCTCTAGCGATGCCTGTAGATAAGGGTGGTTCGACAGCGGCGGCTGCTAATGCCGATCAATTTTCCAAGCTTGGGTTTGAAGGATCAGTAAAAGATCTTGGTTCGTCTGATACAACTCCAGGTAACGGAAGTAAGGTATTGCAGGCGGTGTCTTTGGGCACAATTTCGACAACAACTGGTTCGACTGTTGCAACGACCTCGACTCTTGGCACAGAGAGTTCAGGCGCTTCTGCGACAAGGCCGCGAGCGCCTGATAGTGGCTCGTCAATCTTAAATCAAAAATTGAACATCGAAGGTTCTGCGGAAAAGCCGCAGAGCCTTCTTGCTTATCTGGCATTAGCGCTTGTTGGTGGCATGATTCTCAATGTCATGCCCTGCGTTTTGCCAGTGATCGCCATCAAAGTATTGAGTTTCTTCGAACAAGCACGAGACGAACCAGCTCGTGTGCGTATGCTCGGTCTCACATTCACCGCAGGCATTATCTCGTCCTTTCTTGTTCTCGCCGCTATCGTGATCGCTATTCAAGCAACGGGTCGCAGTGTAGGTTGGGGATTTCAATTTCAGTATCCCGATTTTTTGATCGCCATGTCGGCCCTCGTTCTGCTGTTTGCCATGAGTTTGTTTGGTTTGTTCTACGTTTCGGTGCCAGGACAAACGAAAGTAGATCAGTTGGCGAATAAAGAAGGTTATTCGGGCACCTTCTTCAAAGGAGTGCTGGCAACGATTCTATCTACTCCGTGTACAGCACCTTTTCTTGGCACCGCTTTGGGATTCGCATTTGCGCAACCCTGGTGGACCGTGGCGTTGATCTTTTTCACAATCGGGCTCGGTATGTCTCTGCCCTATCTGGTGCTTACCGCAAAGCCCGAATGGATGCGCTTCATGCCTAAACCAGGCGTGTGGATGGAGAAGTTCAAAGAATCATTAGGATTTGTTCTGCTAGCGACCGTGGCTTGGTTGCTCGGCGTCTTAGGAAGCGAGTTAGGTACCGAAGGAATTATCGGGACGACGTACTTTCTCATTGCGCTTGCCTTCGCTGCATGGCTTGTTGGGCGCTTCACAGACCTGACCAGCGAGCAAGGGCGAAAGGTTATTGTCTATTCGTTGGCGGCAGCGATCGTCGCTGCTTCATTCTATTTCTTTGTTTACCCGTTGCCTGGCATCGGATTGAAGGCTCAACCGATTGCCAAGTCAGATGCAGAATCACCGATTAAGTGGCAGCCTTTTACGGTAGAAGGGCTGGACAAGGCGCTTGCTGAGCATAAGACTGTGCTTTTGGATTTCACCGCGGATTGGTGCTTGACTTGCAAGTTTAACGAAAAGACGGTGCTAGAAAGTGAGCAGGTCGTCGACAAAATCAAGGCACTAAATGTGGTGCCGATGAAAGCTGATTGGACTGTGCAAGATCCGACAATCACTCAATTACTCAACAAGTTCAATCGCTCCGGCGTCCCTCTCTACGTCATATTTCCAGCGTCAAAACCAACTCAGCCAATTGTTTTGCCTGAGGTGATTAACCAACAAATGATGCTGGAAAAATTAGAGGAAGCGGGTAAATCCCAGCCTTAGGGTTTTAATAATTCTCTCTTGCCTTTCTGATGTAGACAAGCAGTCGCTAAAAGGCAGTGAACATGAGCATCACGAATCTCCATGTCAACCATCCGGAAACATAACGAAAATTAGCGGACGGTCGCAGACTCTGCTGGTGCCGACCGCGGCTTTGTAACCGGTGCTGCAATCTGCACGTTCAACGGGCCGCCTTCACCTAAAGTCGACACAGACTCGGTTCGGTTTCTCGCTCGGCGTACTTCGCGGCCTACTTCCTCGCGAACGGCGTCGGCAGCGCCTGGTAGAACGGCTTTACTGCCTTGTTTAACAAGAGCATCAATTAGGTGACGTGTAAATACACTATTGTGGTAGTCCTTAGATTCCCAACTGATCTCATTTGCTCGTGCGGAGCAGAGGATTTCAAAGGTGTGTCCGTTAGGCACCAATCCTGGTGGAAGCGAGCCGTACCCCCCACCTATACTTTTAGCATGCGTCATAAGTCCACTGAAGTCGGCATCAATAATCATAATGACAGCTCGAGCCCGAACCGACTCAAGCATCAACTTTGGAAATTCATCCATCTCGATACCAGTCGACGCAACTCCGTCAGCTGCAGTGTCGCTTGCAGCAAGATAATTTCGACCAGCGGGATTCAAGTTTGCAAAACTTCCTCGGCTGCGAAAGTAAATTATGGCGAGATCGTTAGGACCTGCTGCGGAGCCCAGCCATTCACGCAGGGTCTTTGAAATCGTCCGTCTAGTGGCGTTTTTACCCGTTAAAAGCTTAACGTGATGAGGTTCAAAATTCGCTTGTTTGATCAAGTAATCGCTGAAATCCTCTGCATCTTTGACCGCATATTGAAGATTCCAGCTCGCATCTTGAAATTTATCGACGCCTATCACTACAGCCCATTTATCCGCAAAAGGCCGTTGAAGGTCAGGTGAAACTTCAGCGCCGCAGGGCAAATTCCAACAGGTTGCAAGGAAGATTATAAATCCACCGAACATAAATCGTATGCAACTTGTACTCACCTAAACCTCGAGAGAAAATGTCTCAGTTAGTGGCTCTTAGGAGTTGTTTCAGGCCAAGTGGCCGAAGTTTGTTCACCAATACGTGCACTCTTTGATTTGAATTTCAGTACAACATTGGATGTGATTGGAGCGGACTCCTTATCCCTTTGCTTAAAACACCAATGGTCGACCCGGTTGTCCTTAAAACTGATTTTTACATATTCAGTCAATTCCGGTAAACAGCCACCCGATGCGACCCGATGTTCTATAGATACGAGGTGTCCCTTGTAGTCCGCAGGCTGGCTGTTATTACCATCTCCCAATATTCCGACCACGGTTTCTTCATCCATACCAATTAAATTGTATTGCTTTAAGAAACGATTGAACATGTTTAGCCTTGAGACAGGGGCGCTTCGACCCTGAGCCCAATAGTTAACGTCGAACGCATCATTGCTGCCGTCAATCGTCTTTAACAAAACTCCAGGTGCCACAGCGCGGAAAGTGGCGGTCGAGTTTGATTCAGATAAGTAGCTTAAAGGAGGTGCTACTTTATGACCTTTCAGATCTAAATAAGCCAACTTGCTAGACGTGTCATTTGCTACAACATTACAAATCAGAACTCCGTTTTCCACGCTCAGCGGATGGGCTCCCTTCGGCAGTTCAAATAGCACTTTCCCTTGCAGCGATAGCACCACAGTTGGTGCGCCTTGACTCTTATTTGCATAGTAAAAAAGCGGTGCTTGGGAAGATAGCTTCCATGCATCTTCTTCACTGTAGTAAGGGACTGTCTGTGGAACGAGAGATTCATATTCTGGTGCGATAACGTATTTAAAACTTCGGTTTACAACGCCTTTCTTGCCAGAAGTCGTTGCGGCCACTGCATAGTCTCCATGGAACTCCGAAATCCCTAACTGCGGTGGCGAAATAACGTTCCCAGACTTATTAATAACTGCGCCATTCGCAAGCTTGTCGTCGAGCAATGTGACAAACGCTTGCCCTTTGACAAAGCCAGCTGCCCAGTTGAATTTTGGCTTGATGGCAACTTTCCCGGATGTATCTAAGTATCCCCAAAAGCAACCAGGCTTCGCAATATTTATAACTTTGAACTGGGCTAGTCCATTACTAAACCCCTGTAGGCAGTCACGCTGGAGGTTTGCATAGCTAATCTGCAGTAACTTTCTTTTTCTTGCATCATAAATAAAGGACTGAGCTCCTTTTGCTTGCAGTATTGCAAAATCTTCAGTTGGATAACCTATGCGAGTAAATTTCGCTGGCAAGATGATATTCCCATCCGAATTACAAAGCCCCAATTCCTTCCCAGAGCTATAAACGAGGAGTGCGTCTCGAGACAGCTTGCCGGGTACCATTTGCGTGAGCTTTGTTTTCGTCTGCTCACCTAACCAAAACAAGGTCTCGAAATTTGTGCCAGCCGGAACTTTCAATTTCAATTCTGACCCTTCTTGATCTATCAAAATCTTGTCTTCTGCGCCGAATTTATCCGCAGGGTTTGTACTTCTCTTTCTCGCCAAAAATAGCCCATGACCTATGTAGCTGAGTTGCGCATAAATCGCAGGTACTTTTTCTCGTCCCTGCACATCTGTTAGTCCATGTTTGTTACCGTCGTCCACAAAACCCATTAGGGGTCTGGATTCGGCTTGCTGCTTTCCTCCAGCAGTACCAAGAATGACAGAGAGCATGATCGCTAGTAGTTTCACTAATCAGGTTCCGATGTAGTAGCGAAGTAGGTGCAATGATCAAACTGCTTTATCAAAATTGAGCATGCTCAGGCGCTGTATACAGTTTCTTTTCTGTAGCTTCTATTGATAGTGGTGACGGCAAGTTAAATGCTGTTATCAGTTTCTTCATCTAGCCGGCTCGCAGCCTCGAAGCTGTAGCTTATCGCGCATGACACCGAATTTAAAAGCGTTTCTATATCGGGCTTACTAAAGTCTTTTGCGTCTTTAGTTACGAATACTTTCTTTGAATTGCCGCTGGATTCTTTGCAATATTGCACAACGGATGCTAACACTGCGCCGTCATGCGGTTCTAACAGTGCTACAGCCTGTAGCTCCAATAAGTGCCGCAAAATTCGTATATCGAGGGGAATGATATGAGCAATATCTAGCAAACGTTGTTGAATTTGGAGTACCTTTTCTTTTTCCGATTCGACGATGTTGATTAACTCAGTGGGAATGTTTGTTAGCTGATCGCTAAGACCCTGGTACGGCGCACGTGAGCGGATAGCACGTCTAAGCTCACCCAGTTTATTTTGATGCTCCCTGAGGACTTTTGTGTCGGATTGCCACACGTGCCAAGCCTCGGTGAATGAGCAAGCGGGAACAGCCAGCGTCAGTTCACCTTTGCGGCAGCGCTCAATCAGTAAGTCGCATGCAGCAACCTCAGTTCGAATGTGCGCAACCTCAACTAAGAAATTTGTTTCTACGATAACAATCAAGTGCGTGCTTCTATCAGGATCATCGAGGAATTCTTTTTCAATAAGTCGTATAGCCCAGAAGAAACTAGCCATCCATAGGCGTCGTTGTTCATAGCCGTGCCATCAAGCGCCGTCGTCAACTCGTCTAGCCATCCGTAAACGGCCATAGTGAGTGCCTGTTCTGAGATTCGATGGACATCCCGCTTTCCTAAAAATGGCTCTAGAAGTAGTTTCATGTCAAACTCAAAATCGGGCTGCATATGCGAATCTTTCACATTCCTCCAAAGAAAACCCTTATCTGGAAGAATCAATAGAAAATAATTGGTGATTGGTTCAAATCCACGTTTAACCATATGCTGTCGGAATTCTGCAACCCAATTTGAATCTGGTGGACTTACGCCAGTTAAAACTTCCACTGATAGCAGAGGATTTTGACCTGGACCGTAGATTGTGATATCTGGGTGCATCGACATACCAATTGAGTTTCTTGTTATATTGTACAGCCGTCTCGGCGGTTCGGTCGCCTGCCAGAGAGTGAGATCACGCTCGCTGGGTTCCAAAGTTTGGGCGGCAACGCAGTAATGTGCGCGACCGGACTCAAAAAATGTCGGAATAGGCGTTATGGTGACATTCAAGTCTGTTTTCTATGCTTTTGTGCAGCTGACGATTACGTGCGTATGCTCGGTGACAGCTCCGGTGTTGAGTTCCGAGAGCGCAAAGATCCGACTTGATCGTACTTTTTCAAAAACTGTGGAAACCCATTGGAATCTCTCAAAGACTGGAACACCCTATAAAATCAAAGTTAGATTTACGATAGATTCCGGCGGCGCGGTCAAAATTCGCAGGATGCAAAATGTTTTAAAAACTACGGATCCAAACGATGAATGGAGCGGCATAGACCCATTGGTTAATGGGTCTATTTACACAGCCATTACTCATGGCAGTCTCGAGTATTCCGTTAATGGACACCAAAAAGGCGGTTCGTACATTGGTTGGTTTATAACCGGACCAATTTACCCCCACAAAGTTCGAATCCTTCAAGAAAGCAGTAACTAGACAGGATTTCTGGCTGGCTTTGAATCTTCAGAATGAAGCGGTTGTGCATTCTCGATTGTTCGTTTAGTAAAGTATATGCAAGACATAATCCCTGCATACGAAACTACAGAGCCTAATTGGTTGGCTATTTGAGTCAATGCAATTGCAGCGGTGGCATCAGCTGCGGTGCCTCCATGTTTCAGGGCCGCAAGTCCAGCCTGCAGAGCAATCGGAGAGCATGTTGCGCAGACAAGTGAATCTTGTCCAGATACACTGCGGCTTTGCGCCGCAAGCCACGATTGGCTTTCCTGGGCTTCGACTCGCTCGCGAACTTCCAGCGGCCAGTATTCCGGAGAAAGATCCACAGATTGGTTTGAAATGGTTTCACTACTCACCTTATAAACACCTGGCTGGATGGATGAAGTTCTTGTGGGCAAACCACCATCACCAGAATCGGCAATTCACCGAGCTGTGAGTGGGTTTGAACGAGGTTTGCGTTACGGTGCTAGATTTTGGCTAACATTTCCAACAGCTGTGCATTCTCCGGCATGCCCTGGATCACATATTGAATGACACCGGATTTGTCGATGATGAATAACACGCGACTTGAAGTTGTCTTGCCTTCTACAATGGTGCCGTACAATTTTCCGACTACTCCGGATGAATCCGCCAGCAACTTTTGTTTCAATCCAAATTGTTTGGCAAACTTGTCGTGGCTTTCAATTGTGTCGCTGGATATACCAAGAACGACTGTGTCAGCCGATTCAAATTGCGCTTGATCTTCTGAGAAAGCGCACATTTCTTTGGTGCAACCTGGTGTGTTGTCGCGTGGATAAAAAGCGAGAATGACGTTTTTCTTGCCGAGATAATCATCTAAAGACACTTCGCCTTCTGGATATGCGGCGAGCTTGAACTTAGGTGCTTGATCGCCTGCGACCGGCATGGGTGAAGCTGTTTCTGTAGGTGAGGTCATGTCGATTAATCCTTAAAAGAAGTCTGGAGGAGTTATTGATTCGGTTAAAGTATCCGGCGCTATCATTCGTCCACGAGCTATTTAGTGTATCCGAATCACGAGCATCGTTAGTACCGTCAGTCATCGAAACTATGGATATGTTTTGAATCTTGGTGCCGTATTTTAGCACTAGTTTTCTGACTGAGGCTTTTGATATGGCAGGGCGACACGATAAAGCGTACCTGGATGCACTTCGTACTTTTTAATTGTTTTCTCCACCGCACCGCTGTTAATCAATTGGGCAAGAGCGGTGTCGATCATGTCTTTGTATTCCAGTTGCCCTCTTCTGAACATCCAACAATTCGGAAAGACTCGAAGTGGTCGAGCCATTTTTACAGCTTCGATTGATCCGTTATTGTGCTCGAGAAAAGCTTTTGCCACCGCTGGCTCTTCAAATGATGCATCTGCCTTGCCTGTTGAAACGTTGAGTAAGACTTGTTCTACGCCAGATAATTGCGTTAGGGAAAGTTTCTTGGCCAGTGGGAAATCCTCGTTTGCAATCACTTCGGCAGTTTCACCGTCTACGGTGGCAATCACGTACTTTGGTGAATTTAGTGAGGACAGTGTTGCTTCTGAAAAGCGTTTATCTCCCGCTTTTACCCAAACGTTGATCGGGCTGTAATAAAGCGGATTGCTAAAATCGACAAGGCGCGCGCGATTGGAATTAGTCCAGATTGGAGTGGCAATCATGTCATATCGGTTAGTTTGCAATCCCTCAAGCATAGTTCCCCAGCCTACTTCTTCACTCCATACAACTTTAAGTCCGAGATTTTTTGCCACCTGCTCGATAGTATCTATGCCTATCCCGGATAATTTTCCGGTATTTGGATCCTTAAGACAACCAGGATTGTAGACCACGTAGCCGCATCGAATGGTGCCGTTTTGCATGACACGTTCATAAACTGAATCGGACTTTGATTGCGTTTGTGCTGTCGGTGTGGTGCACGACTGGAGTGCTACCGCGACAACGGCAGCGACGCAGGAGGCAGCGCCCGTAGAGGCGGCGAAGGTCGCACGGTGGGAAAGCCAACTATAAGCTTCCACTTCGATCCGAGCACACCCAATGCTGCACCGATTGAAAGACCCGCCAGCCAGACAATCAGAGCCAATCTGAAAGTTGTTGCCAGACCTCCTGCGAAGGCGCTCTGATATTTGACTAAAATGTCCCAGACGGACACAATGCAAACTCCCATAGCTTCTCAACCTTTAGGCGAAGTTGAGCAGCGCAAGCATAGCAGGTCAGAAACCCGCGCTTCATTCTGTTAGCCGTGTATCGTGTCGTGAATCGCTTCAAGCAATCCGTCGATTTTGCCGATATCGTTATTATTCAAAAATACTGCCAGGATGCCTACATCCACATCAGTCAGAACAGTTGTTTTTGCGTCGGTGACCAAAACCATTTGTCGGAGCTTTCCGATTTCCAGTTTCTTAGTCGCCAAATTACTTGTGCTGAGACAGGCTACCGAGAGCACTCCAAGCGTATCCTTATCCATTCCCGGACCAGCGGTTGAGGCAATCACAAGTCCATCGTGACCCACGATCACGCTGCCGTCCACACCAACGTATGAATCAATTTTGCTCAACAATGCTTTGATGCCTTCGCCTCGAGCAGCGGAGATTACTCTGGCGGTCGTTAAGCCACTACCAATAGTACCGCTCTCACCAGCTTTGATAATGTTTTCAACGGCTTGAACTTCGATCAGGAGCTTGCCGATCGTCTTCATCGTGCCAGCGGTCTCGGAGCCAAAATCAGCAGTGTTTTGCTTACTCGAAAGACGTCCAAATTCTTTTAACTCTTTGGCTGTCTTCTTAGTCGCTTCGGATTCTTTGGCTTTCTCTGCCGTTTTCTTCTCTGCCCTCTCGTCTTTAGAGATGACGGCTGCTGCTACTTCTGCTTCCGCTGCTTGTGCTGTTACTGCAGGTGCTTCATCGGCTTCTTCTGCTACTTCCGCTGGCGCGGAAGGCGTTTCTGCTACTTGTGCTCCTTCTTCTTCTTCTTCTTTCTCTGGCTGTAGAGACGATGTCTGGTCTAAACCGGACTCGTATTTATTCTCTTTAGCTTCTTCTGCGCCGTATTTGTAGTCAGAGGATTCAGTTACGGACTCAGTTATTAATTCGTCTTTGGACTCAGATTTACCCGCTTCTCTGGTTGATTCTGCAAAAAGATCGTTTACCACATCGCCGGAACCTGATGTTTCTACAGCTGCCGCTGATTCTTCCGCTTGCGATGTTCTGATGCTTTTCTCTTCGGCTGGTTTTGATTTTTCTTCAGCCTCCAAGCTCTCAAGCAAGTCCATAACTTTAGTAGCAACTCCGGCACCGTTAGCTGGTTCTTTCGAAGCAGGTGGTTCAAAAGTTTCTGCTGGTGTCTCAGGTGGTGCAAAGGATTCGGTGTCATTTTTTCTTGGTTCAGGTGCAAGTCCGGCTTCAGACGCAGCTAGGCTATTTAAGAGTCCTTCAACAGTTGACTGCAGGCTTGGCATCGCTTGCAAGGTCTCATTGAATTTGCCAGGTTTTATGTTTTCGATATCGCGCTTGTTTTGCTCTTCTCGCGAAAGTTCAGCTTCGGTTTCTGAAGGAGGTGCAAATGAAATTTCTTCCTGGGTTTTACTTTTCTCTCTCAGCGTGTTCTCTGGCGATATTGCGGGATGATCTCCAGTCACATCTGCGGCGCGAACGCGGGCCAGGGTCTCGTGAGTGACGCTGCGTTGGGCTTCAGAAGGAGCTAGGCTGGAGAAGATGTCATCGAGTTCTCTATCCAGTCCCGATTCTTCAAGCACGGTGTCGTTTGCAACTTCTGCTTTAATCGGTTCAGGCTCAGGCACCGAGACCACTTTTGGCTCTTCTTTCGGAGCGGCTTTCTTCTCCTCTACAACTGGTTTGGCTTCAATTGGCGGTTTGACTTCAACCGCTGGCTTTGCTTCTGTTTTAACTTCGACCGGTTTTATTGGTTTGGCTTCTACAGCTGCAGCTTTAGGTTCTGACTTAGCTGGAGAAACTTCCTTCTGAGCTTCGGCAGGCACTAGATTCGAGAAGATGTCGTCCAATTCCTGGTCGATCTTGGTTTCGAAAACAACGTCCTTTTCGGCAGGTTCTGGTTCAGGCGCTAATGAGCTAAGAGATCCGAGCGATTCTTCCGGTGCCAACGATTCAATCGAGTCGCTGTCGTCATCGGTGAGTGGGTCAGGTTGTGCGTATGATTCGAGCTGACCGCTGGTCGGCTGAACAACCTTCTGCGCTTCGGCTGGTACCAGACTGGAAAAAATGTCATCGATTTCCTTATCCAGCCCGGTTTCAAAAAGCCCTTCAGCTTTCACAGGTTCTGTTTTTGCAGCTTCAACCTTGGCTGGTTCTTTGACGGGTTCAGCTTTCACAACCGATTTCGGTTGCTCCTCTTCCGCTTTCGGTGCGACTTTCGGTGAAGAAGTTGGCGTGGGCGACTGAGAAATTTGCGGAGTCGCCGGCTTGCTCGCCACTGGCTGAGCTGGTGTGGCAGGCTTATTCGTGCCTGAGTCACTCTTGGCTGGCGTCACCGTTTGTGGTGTTGTTACAGCCGGTTTAGGCTGACCAGGCATAGCCGGTTTCGGAGTTGTTTGCGCACCACCTGTAGTGGCTGGCGTGGAAGTTTTGGCTGCAGGACTGAAAGACGCAGCGGGCGCATCTTTCTTCGCAGCATCCAATGAGTCAAGCATGGAAGAGAGACTAGGCGCTTGCTCCGGTCCTTTCTTAGATGCTCCTGGATTCGAATCAAATTGCTTAGGGGGCGATGGCTTTGAAACAACCTGCGCTGGTTGAGGAATCACCGGCTCTGCCACCTCAGGTGGTGACAACAGGCTTTCCTGACCAAACAAAGAATCCATTTCAACTTCTTCTGGGGCGGAAAAAGCATCGTCTTGTTTTGTGTCAAGGCGGTCCAGAATAGACTTCAAACTGTCAGCATCGTTATCGTTGCTGCTTTGTTCACTTGGTTTTTGTCGAATTCCGCCAGTGCCACTGGCTGACAAAGCTTGGAGCTTAGTAAAAGTGCTTGTGCTTTTCCGTTTTTGCGCTTGTAATCGCGTTGCAGTAGAAGATGCGCCGGCGCCAGTAGTGGCTTTCTTTTGCTCAGGAATGTTGCTTTGCGAGTCGGAAGGAGCGACTGGAGCGCCAGGTGCAGGCTGCGTTTTTCCAGTTGTCGCTGTGGCAGGAGTGACGGGAGCAGTGGGAGCGGCAGCTTTGGTACCAGGCAAGCTAGCTGCTCGTCCAGGTTTGGCCCCGGTCTGCGCCGGCAGATTGTTGGCTGAATCGTCAGGACTGAGATTGTCCAGAATTCCCTTGAGACTGGTGCTTGAGGTGCTGGCGGAGGGTTTAAGCGGCTCCGCCTGTGCCGGTAATTTGGTTGAAGAGTTTTTGGCGCTGACTTCTTCTTCTTTTACATGGTCAGCGGTCACAGCCTCAGTTGAAGGTTTTCTGAGCGCACCTGTCTCGGTTGGTTCCACTTTGCATAAAAGCCGCGCCGTCAGGGCACCGCCCAGAGACATGAAACCGAGAAGATACATGTTAATCAGGACCTGATAACCGGGAAGAATGCGTGTGCTGGCGAAGTGGATTTGAGGTAGAAATCCGTATAAAACGCCGAAAGCCATGCCAAGCACGGCAATTCTAATTTTTTGGCTAGTTGATGCATTGCGGTAGCATGCAAAAGCGACAATTATCGGCGCCACGATTATGGCAATGAGAATCCAAAAGCCCGGTAGGGGAACCAAGGCGGTTGGGAACTGCTTCATGCAAAGGAAAATCAGGCCCAGCAAAACAACGACAAACGCGAGAGCGAAAATTCGAAACGTCAGCTTATACATCAAGTTACCAAGCGCCCATCTCTACCTAAGCCATAAAACCGTATGTTCAATATACCCCGCCAAATGCATCAATACTTATCTCAGAACTTTTTTTCAATTTAGCGGTTGACCGCTTGCTAAGCTGCTTCAGACCCTAAATGAGCCCCCGAGCCGATTCACCAGACTCTCTCTGATCCGACTCAGGCTCGCTTCGACTTCTTCGTTGGTTAAGGTTCTTTGAATGTCTTGAAAACTGAGCCTGTAACTGAGACTGCGTTGACCCTCGGCCGGCTGATAAATGCTTACCAATTCAACTTGTTGCAAAATGGGACCAGCCGAAGCTGCGATGCACGATTCAACCGCGGCATGGTCGACCCGCTCGTTGATATCCACAGTCAAATCGCGTGTCGTTTCCGGCGCAGTTGGTATTTCTTTGAAAGAATTGGGCTTCTGCAAGCCTCGCAGGCTATCGAGAGAAAGCTCAAATAAGAATGCAGGCTGTTTGATTCCCATTGCGTCCGAAAATCCAGGATGTACTTGACCCAAAAAACCGAGATGTTCGATCTGACTTTTAGGGTTTTGCTGATGATTATTATTGTTGTTCCCTTTCTTTGACGCCCCACGATCGAATTCTATTTGGGCGCTCCTGGAAGGATGCAAAATGTTGGTTGTTTTGGGCGTGAAGAATCGCGTGCGTTTCAGATCAATGCCAAGACCTGCAAGTAGACTTTCGACGACGCCCTTGGCTGTGTAAAAGTCTGCGTCAGCAGCCTCGTTGCCTTTCCAGGCGGTCATTTTTCTATCGCCCATCAAAACACCGGCGACCTTCATTTCTTCTTTCACGCCAGTGCCGAAAATATCCTCTTCGCCGGCTGCCAGTCTTGTATAGGTGCGACCGATCTCAAAGAGCCAAACATCTTTGCGTCCGTGATCCTGATTGTAAGCAGCAGCTTTGACCAATCCCGGCATCAAGCTTTGTCTTAAAACTTGGTGGTCTTCTGAAAGTGGGTTCAAGACTTTGACGATAGTTTCTTGATTCTGTGTGCTGTATGAAGCGAGGTTTGGATTGGTGTCAGCCGAAGTTAGGCTGCTCAGCCAGGCTTCGCACATACCAGAGGCGACCAGAGCCGCTCGCGATCGACTCGCAGTTTGGTCTGCAGGTCCCGCAGTCACAGCACCCTTGGGCATTCTGACGGGTAGATTATCGTAGCCCCAGATGCGGCACACTTCTTCTATAAGGTCGATTTCGCGGCTTACATCAGATTGTCTGAAACTTGGCACCGAAATTGAAACTACTTGCGCGTCTTTCTTTGTCACGGTGAAACCGAGTGGCGTTAAGTATTCCGTTACTTGTTCGATAGTAAAGTCTGCATCAAGAAATCGTTTCAACTGAGCCAAACGCAAGTCGATTGAAACCGTTTTTGTTTGGTCGCTGCCTGCTTTTTCAAGCTTGCCGATTGTCGGCTGAGTCTCAGACGCGCAATATTTGAGGAGAAGGAAAGTGGCTCGGTCAGACGCTTCAGCGGTTGATCCAACGTCTACACCGCGTTCGAAACGCAGGCTGCTTTCGCTTGCCAATCCAAGTAAACGCCCACCACGCCTTACGCGCGCTTGATTGAAGGTGGCGGACTCTAATGCGATATCGGTAGTGCTGTCGCTAATCTCGCTGTTTTCGCCGCCCATCACTCCGGCAACACCAACGGGCTTATCCGCGTTGGTAATGACCAAAACTTCGTTGGTCAATGTTCGTTCTTTGCCATCCAACGTCACCAGTTTTTCTCCAGGCAAAGCCCGGCGGACGTTGATTTCTGCCTTCTCTAATTTGCTCATATCGTAGGCGTGTAGAGGTTGCCCGTACTCATGCATGACGTAGTTCGTGATGTCGACAACGTTGTTGATGGACCGCACACCGACCGCCTCGAGACGGCGGGCAATAACATTCGGTGATGGTCCAACTCGCAAGTCGCTCAGTCTACGAACGGTGAAGAATGGGCAATCATCAGGGTTTTCTACAGATACTTGGAAGTTCAAACTTTCAGCTGCTGCCACATCCAACGACCACTCCGGGCGCTTCAGTGGACGATTGAGCAGGGCCGCCACTTCTCGAGCCAGTCCGATCACGCTCAGTGCATCGCCTCTGTTAGAGCGCGGTTCGACGATTAAGACGTAATCGGGATAGAGATGGAATAGTTTCTTGATGTCTGTGCCCAGCTCTCCGTGAGCTTGATTGAGGATCAAGATTCCCGAGCTTTCAGGGGTTTCGACTCCAGCAGCGACAATTCCAAGTTCAGGCGGTGAGCAAAGCATTCCGTTTGATTGCACGCCGCGAATTGCTGAAGCTTTGATGGCGAGCGAGGTTCCGTCTTTGCGATTGATCACCTTCGCACCGGGAAGGGCAACTGGCACGCGCTGACCGACTTCGATATTAGTCGCCCCACAAACGATTTCCAGAGGATCCTGTCCAGGCGCGATGCGGGTCTTGGTCAGGCGAATCTTGTCTGCGTTTGGGTGCGGCAGTATTTCGAGAATTTCGCCCAGCACCACGGGACCTTCGATATCGGGACCGACTTTGCGAATTTCCTCAACTTCAAACGCTCCCATAGTGAGCTTTTCGGCCACTTCTTCGGGAGTGATACCAGCTAGGTCAACGTATTCGGACAGCCAGTCAAAGGACAGTCTCATTGGGAATCCTCGGTTCGATTAGATGTGTGCTCGGGGAATGTCATTTCAAAATTGTTCTAAGAACCTGAGATCGTTTGTAAAAAAGTGCCTGATGTCATTAACGTCGTATTTCAGCATGGCCACTCGCTCAATGCCCATGCCGAAGGCAAAGCCATTCCATTCTTCAGGGTCAATGCCAACGCCTTTCAAGACATTTGGATCAACCATGCCGCAGCCGAGCAGTTCAAGCCAACCACGATGTCCACAGACCTTGCAACCACTGCCCATGCAAAAAGGGCACTGGCTGTCCAGTTCGGCACTGGGTTCAGTAAATGGAAAAAAGTCTGGACGGAATCGAGTCTTCAGGGGCTTGCCCAAAAACAGGCGAATAAACTCTGTCAACAACCCTTTCAATTCCCCGAAGGTCACGTCTTTATCAATCAGCAGACCTTCCAGCTGGTGGAAAAGCGGATATTTACGGGCATTCACTTCTTCGTTTCGATAGACGCGTCCGGGCGAGATTATGCGCAGCGGAGGTTTTGTTTTTTCCATCACCCGCACTTGCACTGTGGATGTCTGGCTTCTAAGAAGCACCGATGGATTGATATTTGTGTAGAAGGTGTCTTGTGAATCACGCGCCGGGTGATTGTCTGGCGTGTTCAAAGCATCGAAATTGTAGTAGTCGGTTTCAACTTCGGGACCTTCCGCCACCGAGAAGCCCATGCCATGAAATATTTCGATGATGTCGTTGGTTATCTGTGTGAGCGGATGAATGTGTCCTGGCTTCAATCCAGTGCCTGGAAGCGTCACATCGATGCGCTCGGTGCTCAATCGTGCGTTCAACTCTTGATCATAGAAAGCGCGCTTGCGCGTTTCAAAAGCTTGCTCGATGTTGGTCTTGACAGTGTTCGCCAGGGCTCCCACCCGAGATCGATCGGCTTTGTCAAGTTGCCCAACGCCGCTCAGAATCGCTGTCACCTCGCCCTTTTTGCCCATGAATTTGAGACGAAAATCCTCCAACTGGGCAGAATCGTGAACCTCTCCCAAAGCGCCCAGCGCATTGCGCTCAGCGGCAGTTAATTTCGATTCGAGCTCTTCGGGAGTCATTGATTGTGATTCCAAGTTGGTTTTGCCGATAACAGACAATAAAATTAGCAGAAAATCAGCACGTTTCGGGCTTCACACCTCCTCGTCGTTGCGATTTGCAATCAAAAGGAAAACCTGTCGAGCCCGTTGCACTACAATTCATGAAGGAATCGTTTTGCAGGTCTGCTAGTTGCCGAAGCCAAAATTCAAGAAACGACCAGGTCATACGATACCTACGACACGCGTCTCGGTGATCGTCATTCAGGATGAGCAAATCCTGCTGGTTAAGCATCGCAAGGGAAATCGGCAGTACTGGGTGTTGCCGGGTGGTCGCCTGGAGTATGGCGAAACTTTTTTTGAATGTGCTGTGCGCGAATTGAAAGAAGAAACCGGGCTCGATGTAGAGGTTGAGCGGTTTGTGTTTTTGTCCGAGGCTATCGCTCCCGATCGTTTACACCACATTGTCAACATTTATCTCAAAGCGAAGGTCGTTGGCGGAATTATGAAATTGGGTAACGAACCGGTTTTGGCTGGAGTCGATTTCATCGCCCTGTCTGAGTTGGAGCGCATCGTGCTCTTTCCCCCGATCGGCAAAGTGATTCTTGAATCATTGCCAAGTGGGTTTCACAACGGCATTGAGTATCTTGGCAATCTCTGGGTGTAGTATCATTTTCATCCTGTAAAAAAGTGGAGATTGAAAATGGCACAGCAAACAGGCTTCAAGCGCGCGATCAAAGTCGCCGAACGAGCACGCAACAAAAAAATCAAAGAAAAAGCAGCTGGCTTCAGAAGAGCGGAGCGTGCAGACGAGATCGCTGCTGCACCAGCCCCAGTGCCTGCTAAGAAGTAAGTCGTGCGGAAGTAAATCGCACGGTGTACATAGCATGGAAATGGAGCGCACGCATCCTGCGAGCTTCGATCAGTACGAAAAAGCTGTGTTTCCGTTATCCAAACTATCCGAGTCGTCCGTACGCACTTAGCGCGGGCGACTTTTCCTAAGATAGTCTATGCACACTAGTGGGGTCTATGCACTCTAGAGGGGTCTAGGCAGCGAAGCTGCTCGACTCCGCAAGCTGCCCGACTCCGCAAGCTGCCCGACTTATCCTAGGATAGTCTATGCAGCAAGCTGCCCGACCTAATGTTTGGTTAGCTGAACTCTTCGCCAAATGTGAAAGTCACTTCGCCAACGATGATTTCGCTGCCTGATTTCGCCCCTTCGGCGATCAAAGCGTCGATGATTCCCATTGCCCGAAGCACGTGAATCATGTGATGGATCGAATCGGGGTCTCGCATATTTGTCACTGAAACAAGTCGCTCCGCTCGATCTCCCTCTACGAAAAAGACGCCCTTCTTCCGAGAAATCGAATAACCATGATCCGGTCGATCTTGAGATTTAGGATCAAAGAAGATAATCTCGGCAGGTTCGGGCTCCGCTTCTTTAAGTTTGACCAACGCTTGCTCTAAGTTGTTGATCAACTTGTCTACCCCCTTTTTGGTGGCACCTGAAATCAGCATGATTTGCTCGCCATTGAATGGATTGTTCTTCTTGTGATCTGAGGACAGTGGATATCGCGCTTTCAAGTGATCGACAATTGCTGCAGATTCTTCGTCATCAACCAGGTCTGATTTATTGAGGACAAGCAGTTGAGGCAAAGCGGCAAGGGACGCACTGTGCAGGCGTAATTCGGTATTGATTGTTTCGATGTCTTCTTCGAGATGCTCGGATGTGATGTCAACAAGATGTATGAGAATTCTGGTTCGTTCGACGTGTCTCAAAAACTGATGACCAAGCCCAACGCCTTCAGAGGCACCTTCAACCAATCCCGGTATATCCGCCATAACAAAGGAGTTGCCGCTGGCAGTTTGGATCACGCCCAGTTGCGGTTCTAAAGTCGAGAAGGGATAGTCTGCAATCTTTGGTTTCGCAGCTGATACCACTGAAAGTAGCGTCGATTTGCCTGCATTAGGCAAGCCTGTCACGCCGATGTCTGCGAGGATTTTTAGCTCCAACTCGAGTTTGCGCTCTATGCCTGCTTCTCCAGGCTCACAAAAGTGGGGGGCGCGCATCTGCGGCGATGCCAACATGGTATTGCCACGACCGCCTCGACCGCCTTGAGCGATCATGGCGCGTTGATTGTCTAGCACCAAATCTGCTATTACATCGCCTGTTTCAGCGTCTTTGATCACCGTGCCAATAGGAACGCGAATCACCGTGTCCTCGGCATTTTTGCCGTGCATACCTTTGTTGCGACCGCGTTCGCCGATTCGTGCCTCGATTCGTTTTTTGAATCGAAAATCGATCAAAGTGTTGATGTCGCGAGTCGCTTCGAAGTACACATGGCCGCCACGGCCCCCGTTGCCGCCTGCGGGTCCGCCCATTGGTTCGTACTTTTCGCGGCGCCAGGCAACGATACCGTTGCCGCCATCCCCGGAACGCACTTCTATAAATACATGGTCTATAAATTGGCTCATGTTTTAAATAAAGCTTCTTGAGGGTAGATCTTATACTGATCTAGATCTAGATCTTTATCTGTGTAGTATTTATATATACTTGTGTGTGGATGTCCGTTCTTCTTGGCAGGAGTTTTTGAGCATTACTAACCAATAACTGTGTGTAACACAGGAGGAAGATCCCTTGGAAGAGAGAATTACAGTTCACGAAAAAGCTCGCGGCGAGACGATCAACGTCTATATCGGAGAATATCGCGGCACTAAATATTTGCATATTCGCGAATGGTATATGGACAAGGATCAAGAAGAAAAGCCAACTAAGAAGGGCATTGCTCTGCCCTTGGAGAAAATCGATGCTCTCCGTGAAGCTATCGATCGACTAGTTCCAGCCTCAGCTGAAAAAGAAGAGCCATAAGTAGGAAACTCAAATTGATAGTTGTTCGCCGTGCGTTGGAGCGTTCGATTGCTCCGATCATTTTTCTAGTTGCTGCCGCATCCGCACAAGCGTCACTAGCCACTGAAATAGCCGTTTCAAATGCTGCTCCCAAGCAGGGGGAAACGATTGAGTTGAGCGCGAAGGAAACTTCGACTGATCCTGCACCACCCTCGGTGACATTCAATGGTCAGACCTACAAACTCTTTCCTAAAGCTGATCAACAAGAGGGAGCAACTGATTACGTTGCTCTTCTGGGCATCCCGGCGGACCTAAAACCAGGTAAGTACAAGATCTCAGTCGGTGCGGATAAGTTTGATTTGCTCGTCAAGGCGGGCAAATTTCCGATTCAGTACTTGACCTTGCCGAAATCGAAAGACAATTTCTTGATGTCGCCGGGAGAAAAAGAAGGGATCGCCGCAGCTAAAGAAACATTGTCTGACAAGCGGATGTGGAGTAGTGCTTTTGTGGCACCATCCAAATTTCCAACTTCATCGCAGTTTGGCCAGAGGCGTATCGTCAATGGAAAACTTTTGGATGATTACTTCCATTCCGGTTTGGATTTCAGGGCATCAGCGGGCACTCCAATTGTCTCCTGTGCTCCGGGGAAGGTCGTCCTAACTGGCAAGGGCTGGAGACTCCATGGCAATGTTGTCGCTGTGGATCATGGACAAGGAGTGATCTCTCTCTATATTCATATGAAAACGATTGGTGTCAAGGTTGGCGACGAAGTCACAGCCGGACAAAAGCTTGGCACCGTCGGCGCCACCGGCAGAGCTTCAGGTCCACATCTGCACTGGAGCCTCTATGTCAATCAAGTTGCCACTAACCCCAAGCCCTGGCTCGTTCACGCTTTTTAGCCGATGAAAAAAGTGATCATGGTTGTCGTTCTGGCTTCATCTAGTTGAGGGGCGACGCTGGTGCGCAAGATCGGAGCATAACAATGACTCGGGAATTTTCCGAAAAAGAACTTTTGATTTCAGTTCTGAAAGTACTTTTGTCCTCTCAAGACTCCGGTGGTCTTACTGGCGACGGCATATTTTGGCGGTTGCAGTCCCAAGAAGGTATCGAGCTGGACGAAGATGGAGCGTTTAAGCGATTAGTCCCAATGATCCAAAACCTCGAAAAGCAAGGCTACGTTGGGGATGGCAAAAGTGGATTTATGCTAACCGATAACGGAATTGATTATGCAAAGCAGCTACTGACTGGGATTGGCGACAATTAAACAACCCTCGGCCTGGTGGTTGCTAGTATGGCTTCCAGCTTATCTCTACCCCAGCTTAATGACACAGCTAATGGAGTCAAATCGGGGTCATTGTTCAACGCTTCCATTGACAGCTCAAGTAATACTGGGTGTTCAGGAACTGGCTCGTGGCGCTCTTGAAGGCGCTCACCTGTTTTGTTTAAATAGATGCAGGCTCGTTCAAAGCTTGCTTCGCTGATGCAATCTAAATCATAGGCTCTTCTAACTAGGTCAGATACCGACATTTTCCAGCGGCGCTTTAATTCATAGAAGCAGGCGTGCAGCAACCCAAGCCCCAGCTTGCGCGTACGCTTCTAGCTCCAGAGTTTACGGCTGTATCACACCTGTGACACAGTGCCAGACTTATGATTTGCCAGTTGAAGAGCATCTGCAAGGAAATTAGTATGGGAGAATTCAAATATGGCCAGTCATCTTAACTCTAGCGATAGACCAGTCAATAATCAGAATGAGCACCATCCGGGGAGCTACGAGCAAGAAAGAATGCTTGCCAGTCAAAAGTGCTATGAGACGGTGGGCGGACAATTCATTGCCAATCATCCGAAGCTTGATAATTTCATGCAGTATCCACTGTTCAATAATCTTTACGATGCTTTGGGCGTAGAGTGCAGCAAACCTAAACGTGCAGTAATTGGTTTGCACCCTTTTGTGTATGATCCCGCAGTGGACGATATTTACAAATAAATGACACCCGAAGAACGCAGTTTTCCGATTACTCTTCCTTGCGAAAAGAGTTCAGTTAGACACTTGGGTTCGTCGTGGGAGATAGCTTCAACAACTACTCGGCAAAGCTAAGATTTTTTGGCTCACTTACTGTATCCGTTATTGCATCCTCCGGACGAGCAGTAGCGAATGAAAGGTTTGAGAAAAAGACTTCGACATTGCCTTTGAGAGTAGCGCCAACCACAACTGGTTCGTCTTCGGTGCTCACCAGTATCTTAACCTTTATCAAGCAACTTGTTCCGGCCACACTAGGACAGACAAGCTTTACTACGCCTGGTCCGGATTGAAGTAAGCCTTGAACGGAAAGTGCAATTTAAAGGTTGAAACGCCTTGATCGTTGAGGCGGAAGATTTTGCCACCATTGTTCAGGAACGTCTCCAATCGATTTTTTATCAGCCAATGTGCCAGGCACAAGGCGTGGAATGAATCACCGCCTGCGATGTCTGGCAGCTTGTCGTGCATTCCTTCTATACCGACCGGGCATGCCCATTGACCGGGACCCTTCTGATAAGGACGGCCAAGGTATATACGACCGGGTACCTTTTCGCCGTTGGACGCTTCGAAGATTACTTTCACTTCGGCAATCGAATCATCTTTATACTTCGGCATCGCTACCTCTTATCAATTCATTCTTAGATGATGGCATCTCAACCTCTAATCAAAATGCGCTGGATTTCTCCAGCGCATCGATTATGCCGAGCAGCTTTGCGGAGTCGGGCAGCTTGCTGCATAGACCCCACTAGTGTGCACAGGCTATCCTAGGATATTAACCCCACAACATTAAGGACCGGGTAAGTCTTATAGCGTTTGAGTCTTATTCCAGAAAGCATCTTTTATTGCTTTGGAGGAAGTGGATTCAGAGCTGATAACGACGCTAGCCGGTGCAAACAAGAAGACACCGTCGCCGATGCGTTGTTGATGCCCATCAATGGCGTGGCAGGCGCCAGACAAGAAGTCGACCACGCGTTGTGATTGCTCATTGTCTAACATGTGCAAGTTGAGAAGAACCGATTTGCGTGAGCGAAGATGCTCAACGATTTCGATTGACTCTTCAAATTGTCTTGGTTCAATAACTAAAACTTCGCTCGAAGCCTGGGCGCTTGGGTGGTCTACCACCTTATTGCCGAAGCCGTGTCCGATAGACGCTCTTGTTTGCCTGACTGGATCTGCAGGTTGTGGCTCTAAAGCCAGCTGACCGTTTGTCGCGTACACCTCATCAGATGTTTCGAATAGATCTTCGAAGTCTTCTCTCTCGTAGTTGTCCGAGGGACCAAACCAGAAGCTTTTGAACTTTGTAACTATGCTGCTCACTACATTTCCTCCTTAACTCGGTAATACCAAGTTACGCCTTACCGCTTCCTCACCGTTCCTTACCAAAGGAATAAAAAATCACATCACTCTTTGAAAATTGCCGTACCAATACGCACCATTGTGGCACCACATTTGATTGCTTCTTGCCAGTCAGCGCTCATTCCCATAGATAGTTCACGCAGATTTACATCGTGCGTCTTTTCTAATTCGTCTCTCAAGTCACGCAGACCATCAAAACACTGTTGCCAAACTTCTTTATCTTCGGTGAGCGGCGAGATCGTCATCAATCCTTCAATTCTCAAGCTCGGCAGATTTTTGATCTGAGCGAACTGAGCCCGCAACTCATCTGGAGAAAAGCCTGACTTACCGGGGTCTTCAGCGACTTTCACTTGCAAGAGAATTGATTGCACAAGCTCGCGACTGGTGGCAACTTTAGAAATCTCGGTAGCAAGGTTGAGGGAGTCGACCGAGTGAATCAAGGCGAACTTACCGATCGCTTGCTTCACTTTATTGGTCTGAAGGTGACCGATAAAATGCCATTTTGAATTATCGACCACCGGTGGTGGCAACACTTTCATTTTGGCGAGGACATCTTGAATTCGGCTTTCACCAAATTCNNGTTTTAGTCACAGCAATGAGCTTGACCGGGCGATCGCCGATTGTCTCTTTGATGCGAGCTAAGTTGTCAGCCACACTCATGCCTTCCAATTGGGCAAATTGGCATCACATATGATGCCTCCAGCAACACCTACTATAAGACCTGGAAAAGGGATATTTGTCAAGCCGATACCAGTTTATTTGGACGGGTAAAAAGGTCAATGCTTCGACCTCTTCTGTGTCATTGTAGCCCCTATTTATATCCGCTTAAAGACGTGGTGCTAAGGCGATTTCATAGCATTCCGTCTGATAGTTTGCTGCGTAAGTGATATCTCTTGTGGTGCTATTGCATCGCTAATACTTGTCGAGTCGAGAAACCACAACTGATGCCGCATACACCGCAGCGGTCTCAGCCCTGAGTATTCGCTTGCCTAGAGATATTGATGCGAAACCATGAGTGAAAGATAATCCAATTTCTTCCTCTGTGAAGCCGCCTTCGGCACCAATGGCGATGCATATCGATTTGGCACCAAGTGCACTATCCAATGCATCGTCAATCGATGGTGCATCCGCTCTCTCAGCGCCGATAAATTTGGCTGCTTGAACAAGCTCGGGTCTCTTGACAAATGCTGTGAATTTTTCCGGCGAAACCACATTTGGTATCAAAGCTCGTTCGCTTTGTTCTGCTGCTTCGCGAATGATCGAATGCCACCGATCGAATTTAGCGGCAGATAAGCTTTGATCTGAATCGTAAGCAACAACGCTGCGTTCAACAATGATCGGAATGATTTGAGCCACACCTAACTCGGTCAATTTTTCTAACGCCCATTCAAATCGAGTGCCACGCAAAACGGGCAAGGCGACAATCAAAGGAATCCTTGCTTCACCGCTGGCTGCTGACGGGAGTTCAAACTTGCAGATGAGTTGATCGCCGCTGCGAATTTTGCCTTTGATTGCGGTGCTTGAACTGATAACGCTTGGATAAATCATGCCGGTGCCGTCCAGAAGGTCGAGCCCATCGCCTACACGAAGTCGAAGCACAGTGAGGATCTGCCGGATCTGATTGGCGTCCTTTATCGAAATCGTTTGTTTTGTCAGGTCGACGTTTGAAGGGTCGACGAAGAACCTGGAGCGACGCATGGTAAATCTTCCGCAGTCCCGGCGGCGGGCGGTTAGCCCCCGGTGATATAATCTTGCCCTACTTATCCATGCAAAGCTATACATAGGGGCGATACAGGTTGCGCTATTGGCGATCACCCTTTAAAACTTGGATATAGGACGTTCACGCAATCCCAATGAGGGAAGAAGGCACATGCCCATGGATCTCAAAGACTGGTTTGACAAGCGCAAGAAGCGCCGTGACAACGAGCAGGTGAAGCCGCCGGAGCCGTTGGCGACGTCAGACGACATTTGTGCTTTGTGGACAAAATGTTTCCAATGTCGCGAACTCTTGTATACAAGAGATTTGCGCGCCAACCTGCACGTCTGCCCGAAGTGTCAGTACCATTTCAGAATTGGAGCGATCGAGCGGATTGAGCAGCTGTCCGATCCTGACACATTCCAAGAGATCGATGCGAATCTGACTTCCTCAGACCCTCTCAACTTCACCGACACTGACAATTATCCGAGCAGACAAATTGAAGCCAGTCGAAAATCCGGCTTGATTGAAGCTGTGGTGACCGGAACATGCAAAATCAAAGACCACGATGCAGCGCTAGGAATCATGGATTTTGGTCACTTTGGTGGGTCAATGGGTTCTGTTGTCGGCGAAAAAGTGACGCGCATCACAGAGCGCGCTCAAAGAGATCGGCTGCCCTTGATCATTGTCTCCAGCTCAGGTGGCGCCAGAATGCAAGAAGGCATCCTCAGCTTGATGCAGTTAGCAAAGACGAGTTCGGCGCTCAAATCTTTTCAAGATGACGGCGGTCTCTACATTTCAATTCTGGCTGAGCCAACCTTTGGCGGTGTGACTGCTAGTTTTGCCATGCTGGGCGACGTTATCATTGCCGAGCCGGGAGCGAGAATTGGATTTGCTGGCAGAAGAGTAATCGAGCAAACTATTCGCCAAAAATTGCCTGCAGATTTTCAAACGGCAGAATATCTTCTCAAGCATGGACAAGTGGATATGGTCGTCGAGCGTTCGAGACTGGTAGACAGTCTGGCAAAGCTAATTGCATTCCATGCCCGCGCGGAAAAAAAAACGGCACCTAAGTCCGAGAATTTAACGGCACCGACAACGGCACCGACAACGGCAAGAAAATAAAGCGACTCAAAGGTTTAAACGATGGCAACCATAGAGAAGAAACCGATTCCCCTAGAATTCGAACAACCGCTGGCAGAACTGGCAAAGCAAATCGAGGCGATTGAAAAACAACTAGCCGACAATCCTGACATGGACAAGGATGTAGCCCGTTTGCACGAGCAATACGACAACTTGAAAAAATCCTTGTACGCTAACCTGCGCCCGATTGATCACCGCGAAATTGCCAGGCACACACAACGACCTTACGTGCGTGATTACTTCGATCGCTGGGATGAGAATTGGGTCGAGATGCATGGTGACCGTAAGGGTGCCGACGATCCGGCTATGGTTTGCGGTTTGATTGAACTCGGCAATTACCGCGTGCTTGGCATTGGCACACAGAAAGGTCGATCGTTGCGCGATAAGCAGCAATGTAATTTCGGCATGCCTCAACCTGAAGGTTATCGAAAAGCGCTGCGTCTTTTTCAACACGCTGAAAAGTTCAACATGCCTGTGGTCACATTGATTGACACGCCCGGCGCCTATCCCGGCATGCACGCCGAGGAGCACAATCAAGCTGAAGCAATTGCCGTCAATCTTTTCGAATTGTCTGGGCTGACGGTGCCTGTGGTGGCAGTAGTGACTGGTGAAGGTGGATCGGGAGGGGCGCTAGCCATTGGCTTGGCCAATCGCATCCTCATGCTTGAGCACGCAGTATATTCGGTCATTTCGCCTGAAGGTTGCGCCTCAATTCTTTGGAGATCGGCCGACAAAGTCTCAGAAGCTTGCGAAGCAATGAAGATGACGGCTCGGGAGATCTTGGAACTGGGTGTTGTCGATGACGTGATCGAGGAGCCTCTAGGCGGCGCTCATCAGGACTATGATTTTGCCGCACGAAAAACACGTGAGGCGATTTGCCGTCACTTAGATCAGCTTACAAAGTTGAGCCGCGAAGATATTAGGCGCGACAGGCAACGCAAGTTTAGAAATATCGGCGCTTTCGTCGAGGCTTAATGCTCCGGCGACGACATCGAAATGGAGCGCGGGTCTCCAGACCCGCTTCGATAGGTAGTCATGGGCGGCTTTGGACAGCCGCGCTCCACCCGGCTCGAGCGGTGATCATGGGCGGCTTTGGACAGCCGCGCTCCATTTACTTATTCGCGGATTCTTTAATCAGCTGTTGATAGCGTTTCAGCAGAAGCCGTGATGGATCGAATTGCGATGATTTCGGCGGCACCAAATCTAAATAAGAGCAGGCTTGCTTGTACTCTTGATCGCGAGCCAACAATTTTGCTTCTTGGACAAGGGCTTTGCTGTAAACCTCAATTTTGTCCTTGGGCATCTTTTTTTGATTTTGATCTCGATAGGCCTTGACCACTGAGATCACTTCGAGATACTTGCCCTTCTTATATAAGGGTTCAGCTTCTTCTATCGAAGCGGCCTTCAGACCGGGTATCAAAGCGACGAGGCGTTGATCGGTAGCCAACACCATCACCACACCTGCCACCAGAACGGCTCCGAAGGCGAGGGCGCCTTTTGCCCCGATGTCCTTGAGTGTATCTATCCAAGTTCGTTTGACACGCCCTCTCTGAAAGTTTGTGTGCGACAAGCTTGTGCTCGATTGGGTCGAAGATGTTTGATAGTCATTCACTGCCTGCGCTGCAGCGGCTCGAGCAGCTTGCACACGGGCCATGGCCGACCCGCCGTCGATCTCATCATAAGCACCCGATGTGCGCAGTTCGTCGAGCGCTCGCGAGGCAAGATCCATTGGCTTGGAGCGAGGCACTGACATTTCCTTGCTGGCTGAACGCGATTGCAAGTTGTCGTCACTGGCCAGAGGTCCTGGAATGATATCTGGCCTCTTTGGCGCTTGTGCCACCATTTCCGGTGCAGGATCAGGAGTCTTGGCCGCAAGTTCGAGCGCTGCGGAGAATTCTTCCATCGTTTGATAACGCTGGTCAGGATTTTTTTGAAGTGACTTGTAAACGACTTCTTCGAGCGCTTGAGAAAAATGGAGATCGTCCCGCACTGAGTTCAAAGGTTTAGGTGGGTCTGATAAATGCATGGCCATGACTTTGACCAATTCATCAGAAAGGAATGGCACCTCGCCAGTTAACGTCTCATAAATGACGACGCCTAAAGAGTAGATGTCACTGCGATGATCGACCTTGCTCGAGGTGCACTGCTCAGGGCTCATGTAAGTTGGGCTGCCGCAAACCGTGCCGGTGCGCGTTATCCTCGCAACGTCAGATTCTTCTTGAACCAATCTGGCAATTCCGAAGTCCACAACGATTGGGAAGAGCTTTTGCCCGCTGCGTTCAACCAGACAAATGTTTTCGGGTTTGACGTCTCTATGCACGACACCTTGCCGGTGCGCTTCTGCCAGGGCACCACAGACCTGTTTGAAGAGAGGAATTGTTTCTTCGACGCTAAGGTGATTGCGGTCGTTGAGCAAATCTGACAGCGGCGTCCCTTTGAGCAAGTCCATCGCGATATAGGGGCGATTGCCCTGCGGAATCGTCCCGAAATCGTAGATCGTGATGATATTTGGATGACTGAGGCGACTGGACGCTTTAGCTTCCTGGGTGAATCGTTTGATAAATTCTTGGTCTGAGACCAGGTAGTCATGAAGGACTTTGATGGCAACTTCCCGGCCAATGAGCTCCTGCACCGCTTTGTACACGGTGCCGGCAGACCCCTGACCGATTACGGACTCGATCTTATAGCGGCCTTCGACGACAACGCCGAGGAGTGGATCGTCCCCGACGGTAACCATAGAGGAACCATCTCTGGGGCATATATCTTGCTCTCCAGCGGTCTGAAAATTGCAGATCAGACATAGCTTCATACGAGGAGTGGTGCTGTGTAAAACAACTGGTAATTGAGTGGGGGAACGCCAGAAGTACAGGTCGGAACTACCTGCCCTTATATTACTTTTAATTACCACAGTCGGGCACTAACAAACCGAAAAGAAGTTTACGCCTTAATATCAAAGCCTCGGCAAATGCCGCCTCCGTAGCAGTTTTATAATTACTATTCGGGCCCACTTGACGAGCGTGTATCGCTTAACCAGCGGGCACTGAGAGCTTTTGCCATTCCCCCAGGTGACTCAAATTGACATCGCCAGCAAGTGATTCCAAGCAGGAAAAATTGAATGAAGATGGTTCAAAAAAAAGTGGAATGAAGCCACTTCTTCTTGTCGTCCTCACCGTTTTCATTGACCTCGTCGGATTTGGATTAATCATCCCCGTTCTGCCGACTTATGCCCGCCAACTTAACGCCGACGGCACTATGGTCGGGCTTTTAATGGCGTCGTACTCGGTCATGCAGTTCTTTTTCACGCCATTTTGGGGACGCCTCTCCGATAAGGTGGGCAGGCGTCCGATATTGTTGGTCAGCCTCTTGGCGTCGAGCATCGGCTACATAATCTGGGGTTTTTCGACTTCTTTAGTGATGCTATTTCTGGCGCGGATGGTGGCCGGTGCCGGCAATGCCAACATCGCCGTGGCTCAAGCTTACGTCAGCGACGTGACTACGCCTGAAAATCGAGCCAAGGGAATGGGCATGGTTGGTGCCGCCTTCGGGCTGGGATTCGTTCTCGGACCAGCCATTGGTGGATTCTGCGCCGGTTTCGGCTTGGCTATGGTCGGTTTTGTTGCTGCAGGGTTCAGCATTCTCGATTTGATTCTCACCTTTTTCCTGCTTCCTGAGCCGCCGAAAAGATCTCAGGCAGGCACGGAACGCTTTGGCAACGGTCCAAATTTCTATTGGGCTACGATCAAAGATCCAAGCCTGAAAATTTCGCTAGCCATCTTCTTTATTTCCACTTTTGCTTTCGCCAACATGGAAACTACTTTGGTGCTGCTCACCCATGACCAATTCAAATTTACGACCAACATGAATAGCTGGATGTTCACTTACGTTGGTTTCTTGATCGTCATGGTGCAAGGTGGAATGATTCATCGCCTCTCTAAAAAGTATGGAGAAAAGAAGCTGATTGGCGTCGGTTGCGTTCTTGTGGCCCTCGGTTTATTGCTCACGCCGGCCACGATCAACCTAGTGGTGCTCGGATTGGCACTAGCTCTTCTGGCAATCGGTTCGGGCATCAACAATCCCTCCAACCAGAGCATGTTATCCAAACTGGCAGCCGCCGATCGTGTCGGTGGAGTGCTCGGTGTCGGTCAATCTCTGGCTACCTTAGGTCGCATTATCGGACCAATTGTCGGCGGTATGTCGTATCAATACCTGGGCATGAGCGCACCTTATTGGATCGGTGCGGTGGCGATGGTGGTGGCATTTGTGCTCAGCTTAAAGCTGCCAGAGTTGCCTGCAAAAGCAGCGACTTGATTTTCATATTGTCCTTTTCTCTAAAAAGCATTTCAGCGGTTGGTTCGCTGAAAGTCGTCAAGCGATTGGATACATAAAGCGAGCGGCTATGGTAAATTTGCTCGACCGTATCAAGCCTTGGCGCGAAAAGTGTCTATTTTACTAACATAAGGGAGTTCTGCTCATGGAAAAGAAGCCAAGCAAAATAGGCTTGGTCGCGAAATTAGCGACGTCGATATGTGCAGTAATTCTGTTCTCAGGACCTGCGATTTCGCAGCAGATTACAGGCGAACTTGGTTCGCCAAGCGCCACGACAACTCTTGACGGAAAACAACTGCCAGCGCCTGAAATGAAATTCGGTGGTGTCATCAAGGAGCTCGCGACTGACTCCAAAACCTGGTGGCCGCCTCGTGTTGTTCCACCTAAAGGAGCACCGAACGTTTTACTGATTATGACTGATGACCAGGGTTACGGCGTCAGCGGTACCTTTGGAGGCGTGATTCCAACACCCGCCTTGGACCGCATTGCCAAAGCTGGTTTGCGCTATACCCAGTTTAATTCAACAGCTTTGTGTTCTCCCACTCGGGCTGCTTTGATCACTGGACGGAACCATCATACGGGTGGCTTCGGAGTGATTACTGAGTTATCGACAGGCTTTCCTGGCTATGACTCGATCATCGGAGAAGACAACGCGACGATTGGCAGAGTGCTCAAAGATAATGGCTATGCAACATCGTGGTTCGGCAAAGATCACAATACACCGGCATTTCAATATGGTGTCTCTGGTCCTTTCGACCAATGGCCGTCGGGAATGGGCTTTGATTATTTCTACGGATTCCTGGGTGGCGAGACCGACCAATGGAAGCCATACCTGTTTCAAAACAATAGACAGATCTTTCCCTGGATTGGCAAAACTGGCTATAACCTGACCACCGATCTAGCCGACGAGGCCATCAGTTACATGAAGCAGCTCAATGCCTCATCTCCAGACCAGCCGTTCTTTCTCTATTACGTTCCGGGTGGCAGCCATTCACCGCACCAACCAAAGAAAGAATGGTCTGACAAATTCAAAGGCAAGTTTGACATGGGGTGGAATGCCCTGCGCGACCAGATCTTCGCCAATCAAAAACGTGTGGGTGCGATACCTGCAGAAGCGAAGTTAACAGACTGGCCCGATAGTCTGCCGAAGTGGGACACACTGCCAGCCGATCAGAAAAAGCTCTTCGCCCGTCAGGCTGAGGTCTACGCTGGATATACGGCATATACCGACAATGAAATTGGCCGGGTTATTCAACAAGTCGATGACATGGGTAAGCTCGACAACACGCTCATCATCTACATAGATGGAGACAACGGCACCAGCCCTGAGGGCACATTGGTCGGCACGCCAAACCAATACACCTCATACAATGGCATCCTGGACTATCCAATCGCTGAGCAACTCAAGCACTACGACGCTTGGGGTTCGGAATCTACCTACCCGCACATGGCTGTAGCTTGGTCTTGGGCGTTCGATACACCATTCAAATGGACAAAACAGATCGCCTCGCATTTTGGCGGCACACGTCAGGGTTTGGCGATCTCGTGGCCTGAGCGGATCAAGGATGCCGGCGGTGTGCGCACCCAGTTTCACCACATCATCGACATCGTGCCCACGATCCTCGAAGCCTCTGGTATCAAGGCACCAGAAATGGTGAACGGCATCAAACAAAAGCCGATGGAAGGCGTGAGCATGGCCTATACATTTGATAAAGCAAATGCATCCGCACCATCGAAACGCTCGACTCAATACTTCGAGATGATCGCTAATCGCGGTATCTATCACGATGGTTGGTACGCAAACACGGTGCCACCACACGGACCTTGGATCTTGAACGCACCTTTGCCTTCGCCCAATGACTATAAATGGGAGCTGTTCAACCTGACCAAAGACTACTCGCAGTCAGATGACCTCTCAGCGAAGATGCCTGACAAATTGAAGGAAATGCAGGCGCTTTTCGATACCGAGGCGGCTAAATACAACGTGCTGCCGCTAAATAACGATACGTTTGCCCGAGCAATGGCGCCCAGACCAAGCTCCACGGCTGGTCAAACCCAATTCACTTACAGCGGTGTCATGCCCGGTCTTCCGCTTGCAAACGTACCGAACATTTTGGGCCGGTCGTACACGATTGATGCTGACGTCGAGGTTCCAGAAGGTGGCGGCAACGGTATGCTCGTGACCGCGGGCGGGCGTTGGGGTGGGTACGGACTTTACCTGCTCAAAGGCAAGCCGGTCTTCAACTACAACATGCTCACCTTGGCTCAGTACCGATGGGAAGGGCAGCAGGCACTTAGCGCAGGCAAGCACAAGATCGTCTTCGACTTCACTTATGACGGTCCCGGCATTGCCAAAGGCGGCACCGGCGTGCTGAAGGTAGACGGCGCGGTAGTGGCCACGCAAAAGACTCCAAACTCGATTGCCTTCCTCCAGGTTGCCGACGAGACCTTCGACGTTGGCGTCGACACACGCACCAGTGTCAACGAAAACGACTATCAAGTTCCGTTTGCCTTCAACGGCAAGGTCGCCAAGTTGACCGTTAACCTTGGCCCTTCGCAGCTCACCGCTGCAGACCAGAAAACTGCAGGTGCAGCAGCTGGGAGAGCGAAAGACTAGCAGACAGACGGCGAGGGCACTGCATCTGGTGCGATGCCCTTGTCGCTCATCCAAGCTGGCTTTAGTTAAAGCCGAATCGCCAAATGAGAGACTCTGGTCGGAGTGCAAATGCCCAGGTGCGTTTGGGCTCCTGACAAATGACCCTTGCCGCGGCTCTACATGTTTTGCATATATTAATTCGCATTAAAAGGTGCTATATTGATTGTGACGGTTGTTGAGAGCAACACAACTACTGTCAGACATCCGAGAATTACCCGCTGCTTCTACGTCACCTCCAGGTTGAAGCCAAGCCTTCTGAATTGCGAACACAGAATAGGGAAATTCTTGCTACATGAGCCAGTTTCTGAGCCGTGCGCCCGGAACTGAGGAGGAACCAAGAATCCCGAGTTTAAGCGTTTAGGAAGAAGTAGACATGACCGAACCACAAAAAGAAAATGCCCAGAAGCAAGTGCAAAAGCGTTATCAATTAGAATTGCATCGTTATCAAAAACAAATTGAAAAAGTGAATAAAGTTCTGAGACGCGGCAAAGCGGAATAAGATCGAGGCTGATGAGCACGCAAGGCAAACAAGTTCCTTCAGAGGCATCATCAGTCGATCCCGGTGGCACGCTGAAACCAAGCTTTGATCAATTTCGCCGCTTCTGGCAAAGTCCAGAAGTCGAGCGAACTCTTTTGTGCGCAGATATCGAATCCAACATCGCGCATGTTCGTATGCTCGGTGAAACAAACATTATCGAAAAACTAGTTTCGGCCGAAGTGGTCGCCGGTCTGGAGCAGATTCGCAAAGAAATCGCTTCAGGTTTACCTGTTTTGCAAAACGATGACATCGACATCCACTCGGCTCTTCATCGCCGTTTGCGAGATATTGTCGGAAACATGGCAGATGTAGTTCGGATCGCCAAATCGCATAACGATCAAATCGCCACCGATATTCGTTTGTGGTTGCGCGATGTGACTTTGGATATTTTTGAACTCTTGATCCAGGTGCGCTACAAGCTTCTGCAGCTTGCCGAGCGCGACTTAGACGTTGTTATGCCTGGTTATACGCACATGCAGCCCGCCGTGCCCATCTTGCTCGCTCACTGGTGGCTTGCTAACGAGACACGAATGGGTCGGGATTTTTCTCGCCTCACTGATTTTTATAAACGCATGAATACTTTGCCCTTAGGTGCGTGTCAATTGGCCGGCACCACACAACCAATTGATCGACAGTTGGTAGCGAAGTTTTTGGGATTCGATTCTGTAATGGAAAACAGTCTCGATGCGGTTTCTGATCGTGATTACTTGATCGAGTTTGGAGCTGCGGCTTCAATAATCGGCGTCCATTTATCGCAAATGAGTTCTGAACTTCTTCTCTGGTCTACTCAGGAATTTGCATTCGTGCGTTTGCCACGTTCTTTCGTTTTCCGCAGTCAAAGCATGCCGCAAAAACGAAATCCCGAGTTGCTTGAAATTCTGCGCTCACGGCCGAGTGTTTTAAATGGCAGACTGGCGCAATTTTTGAATGAATTGAAAGGACTGCCTGTTTCCTATTGTCAAGACTTGCAGGAGTGTTTGCCTGGGTTGCTTGACGTTGTTGAGAACGTCAAATTTATTCTCGAACTGACTGATGTTTTATTGCCTGCTTTTAGATTTGATACTGTCCGCATGCAGAAGTTGGCCAATGCAGACATGACTAATGCTGGACATGCAATCGATTATCTGATTGAGCGAGATGTTCCTCCTGACAAAGCAATGAAATATGTGGATCAGATTTTGGACTATTGTCGCGAGCGCAATAAGGCTTTGCCTGACTTGACTTTGAACGAATGGATTCAATTCACCCCTGCATTTAACGACGATATTTACAACTATGTTTCTGTGGAAAATGCAGTCGATTCCCGCATTTCGTATGGTGGAACCGGCGGCGTTCAAGTTCAAGAATCGCTTTTGAGAGCTGTCGAGCGTTTGAATGTCGATAAGGCTTATATGGATGCACTTGCGGTTAAACGCTTGCATTGCCAGGGCTAGAAACGTCCTGTTCCTTATCAGTTCCTCAATAGAAGCGGCTTTTTATGGACGGATTGGCTGCTGAAAGGGTAAACTTTGGGGATTCTGATCACGATAAATCGGTTCCCGGTGGCTGGCAGCTAGTCGCGAGCCTTAGCTCGTCAATAAAGGAAAACTCGAATGAAGGCAATGGTGCTGGCAGCAGGTGTTGGTTCTCGACTCGAACCGCTGACTACTCAAGTTCCGAAGCCATTAGTTCCAGTGGCAAACACGCCGGTCATGGAGCACCTTTTGAAGTTGCTTGGCACGCATGGGTTTAACGATGTCTGCGCAAATTTGCATTACCTTCCTGAAAAAATGATCGAACATTTCCGAGATGGGTCGAAACTTGGAGTTAACCTTACTTTTAAGCAAGAAGAGAAGCTCAGCGGTGACGCAGGCGGAGTTCGTTCTTGTCGCGAATTTTTGAAAAATGGCACGTTCATCGTAATCATGGGCGATCTGATTACGGATACCGATCTGACGAACGTGATCAAGCAGCATAAAGATAAGAAGGCGTTAGCAAGCATTGCTATCAAAGCTATGGCTGACGTGAGCAGATTCGGTGTTGTGGTCACGGACGAAAATGGCTTCATCACAGGCTTTCAGGAAAAGCCAACCGCACAAGAAGCATTGTCGAACTTTATTTCGACCGGGATCTATGTCCTAGAACCGGAAATTTTCGATCATATTCCTGCGACAGGTGAATATGGTTTCGGTCGTCAACTTTTCCCGTCGCTTGTAGCAAAGCATTTGCCGGTGCTCGGCGTTAAAATAGAAGATTATTGGTCTGATGTCGGTACCATTCAGCAGTATCGCGAATCAAATTTTGACGCGTTATCCAGGAAGGTGAAAGTAGATTTGGCCGGCACAAAACATACAACACCAGATGCCACATTTTGGCTTGGAGATGGCAGCAGACTGGACGATGGTGCAAGTGTGAGCGGTTTGGCGATGTTCGGGAAAAACTGCAAAGTTGGTTCCGGCACCACTTTTGGTGGCACTGTAGTTCTCGGTGATAACGTCATTGTCGAATCAGGCGCACGCATTGTTGATTCGATTATTTGGTCGGGCAGTCGCATCGGCGCAAATTCGGAGATTTTGAACAGCGTTATCGGTTACGACTGCACCGTCAAAGGCGGTACGAAACTGAGCGAGATCGCGTCGGTAGAATGCAAGTCCGAAACCATTTCCAACGCGATTGCTTCAATTAAATAAGATTGAAATGGAGCATCGGGTCTCCAGACCCGCATAGATCCGTGATCATGGGCGGCTGTGGATAGCCGTGCTCCATTTCGCGGACCCTTCCGCAAGAAAATTTCAACTTGTTATTCTTGCTAACACTTTTGAAAAAAGGAAACGAGCCCACATACGTGGGCTCGAAATCAAACGTTCAATTGTAGGATCATAGACTGCAAAGCTTTTTGCGTTACTTTGCTGCTACAGGTTCTTCCATCTGCGCTGCTTTCCAAATTTCCATCCACAGCCAGTAATGAAACGGGTTGATGTCAGCCGCGTTTTCAGGCTCGACGGGCTCAAGGAGAGACAGCCAAGTGTGGGGGTTAGGGAAGCGCTTTGCAAGACTGTAGCAATCCGCCATCCAGAGAACTTGTTCGGTTGTTTGCTGAGTACCCATTGCCATATCCCCTTAGAACCGTTAATCGGTGCCCGAATTCGTTGAACGAATTCAATAGAATCATTAGATGCAGGAATTAAATTATCGTTCCGGCACATTCCTGTATTACTGTAATACCCAATTCAAAGAGGAGCGAAACGAAAGTTTTTGGTCGAAAGACTACAAAAACATTGTTAAATGCCTGTTCAAAACTCGCTTTCTCGCGATTGGTATATACGAACTAGGGCCCACTTCTTGAATGTGAGCGCACGATGCAAGCGCGCTCCATTCAGCCCGGCGGCCAGTCCAGTTGTCGTCCACCAATGACGTGTATATGCAGATGATCAACTGTTTGCCCACCATCATCGCCTGTATTTACGATGGTGCGAAAGCCTTTATCGAGTTTTTCCGATCGCGCTATTTCTCCGACTTTCATAAAAAGGCTTCCAAGGGTTGCGGCATCTTTCGCCTGCGTTATATTGGCAATATGATTTTTGGGCAGAATCAGTATATGTGTGGGTGCTTGTGGATTAACATCTCTAATTGCGATGTACGTCCCATCCTCACTGACGATATTTGAGGGGATTTGACGATCGATGATTTTGCAAAAAATGCAATTGCCATCACGAACAGCAATTTCTTTTGATGGATCCATATTTGATATCACCTGTAGGAATGTGAGCAAAAAACTTCTATCCTTAGAAGTTTATGGTAAGAAGGGTACACCTGTCGGATATCCAAACTAAATTGATGATGATCTTAAAGGAGACAATCGATGACAAATGATGGCAACTTATTGCCACGCTACATCATGATGCAAAAGGCGCTCCTTTCGTCTTTGCGGCTTAAGGATGTTTTGGATGCTGCTGTTTTGCAGTTTGCTGATCTGGCTGGCGGAGCCAAGGTAGCGATCTTCCTATCGGATAATGAAAGTCTTGCTTTAAAGCTGATGGCAGCCAAAGGCTATTCTGACGCCACTTTGGAGCAGATAAAGGTATTGCCTTTTTCGGCAGAAAGCTTGCTCAAGTATGTGGTTCAGAAGCGCACCCCTGTAAGCGCCAACAATCCGCAAACTGCCCCTGACGTCAGTGCTTCAATCATGCGGCGGGAACAGAGCAGCGGTCAAATCGCATTGCCACTGATTTCATCAAATCTTCTTGTCGGCGCGGTCTTGCTGGAGGTTAACAACGTCGCGTATTTGAACTATGCCGATTTCCTCAAGGAAGTAGCCGACGTTACCGCTCTCACCATCGCCAATTCGATTCTTTTTGGACGCAGCGAGTACGAGCGGGAGCGCTTGAGCACCCTCTACAAAACCTCATGCGCTCTTAGTTCAAGTGTTTTGCAAGCCACGGAAGTATTGCAGATTGCCGCAGACACAGCCCTGATTTTGGGTAATACGCCTAACTGCGCCATTTTGCTTTTTGACCAGGGCAGCGGCATCTTCATTTTGGCCGCTTTCAAGGGTCTAGAGGGGTCCAGCTTGAGAGATTTCGACATGAGCGTGCGTGAGACTATCGCAGGCAGTTGCATGCGTTCGGGACGCACCGAATATATTGGCGATGGTAATCGAGAGCCTTATGGTCTTCCGCGTGCCACAGGAGGAGCGCCATTCGCCTCTGTTGCCGCTCTGCCGATGATCCATAGCGGTCAACCAATTGGCGTAATCGAGGTCTTCTCGACTGAAAGCCGCGCCTTCCACCGCGAGCAACTTGAGCTTTTGGAATCGCTCACAAGTCAGGTCACTACTGCTCTGAACGTCGCCTTCACGCACGAGACGGCTGCTGCCCAGTCTATTCAAGACGCGCACACAGGCTTGTATAACCGGCTTCACTTCGAAGATTCGCTCGTTAAGGAAATCGAGCGCTCCGGTCGCCACAAGCATGAACTGTCGCTTTTGCTAGTTGATTTGGATCACCTTGGCCAGATAAATGAGCATTTGGGCCAGGACAAAGGCGACGATGCGATTAAGCAGACAGCCCGATTGCTGAAAAGCGCGTTGCGCGACATCGACATTCCATGCCGTTTTGGCGGTGAAGAGTTCGCCATTATCTTGCCTGAAACGTCCCCGGTCAGCGCCGGTGAAGTCGCTGAGCGGTTGCGCCAAAAAATTCGGGCCGAACCATCACCCGGAGTCGGCACCGTCACGGTTTCGATCGGAGTGGCCAATTATCCAGGCAACGCTGAGGATGCTGAATCACTTCTGAAAGCGGCTGAGCAAGCTCTCGATATAGCGAAATATGAAGGACGTGATCGCGTCGTACAGGCGCAGACGGGTCAGCAAGCAATGAGTGGTCCGATATCGTGGCAGGACCTTGCGAAGCAGGCCAAATTGGCGGTGATCAATGAGCGTCAATCCAGCCTAAACAGTAGGCTTTCTGTTGCACCTGAATACGCCACGTGGATGACCAAGACGCCAGGACTTGTAAAGAAAAAGGGCGACGCTGGCTCGTCGTCTTAAAAACAAGCTGCAAAGCGAATTGCGACCGGCTGCGATCATTAAGAAAAAGCGCAAAACGGGCTGACAACACAATTCCGTATATACACTTTCATCAGTGAGAGATGTCCCGCGAGTCCCCGGATTCTGCTGTGTGATATGCCAAGTGGCTCTGCTACAGAGGCTATCCTATCGGACAACTCCCTTGTATCAATTCTCTGTGTATATTCTCTAGGAGGGATAGACCATTGGCTACTGCATCTGCGATGAAACTCCAGTTGAAACCATTGGCTGACCGTGTCGTGGTCAAAAAGCTCGAAGCTGAAGAAAAAACTGCTGGCGGAATTGTTCTGCCCGATACGGCCAAAGAAAAGCCACAACAAGGCGAAGTGCTTGCTGCCGGCCCTGGCAAATTGAATGAAAAAGGAACTCGTGAGCCTATGGAAGTCAAAGTAGGCGACAAAGTTCTTTTCGCTAAGTACTCCGGTACTGAAGTGAAAATCGAAGGCGTCGACTATCTAATTCTGGCTGAGCGCGACATTCTCGCAATCGTCGGCTAAATCTCCCCAACTCAGCAGCGCACTTAGCGCTGCTGACTTTATTTCATAAGGAATAAACTTCAATGGCAAAACAAATTGTCTACACCGAACAGGCACGTCGCGCCCTAGAGCGTGGTGTTGATCAAGTAGCAAACACAGTCAAGATCACACTAGGACCTGCTGGTCGCAACGTGGTTCTCGAAAAGAAATTTGGTTCACCCCAAATCGTCAACGACGGTGTCACCATCGCTAAAGAAATCGAACTCGAAGATCACCTCGAGAATGCGGGCGCTCAATTAATCCGCGAAGTCTGTGTCAAGACTAATGATTACGCTGGAGACGGCACCACAACTGCTGCAGTTCTCGCTCAAGCAATGATCAAAGAAGGCTTGCGCAACGTAGCTGCCGGAGCTAACCCAATGGTTCTCCGTCGTGGTATCAACAAAGCTGTTGAAGCTGCTTGCACCGAAATCAAAGCTTTGGCTAGACCAGTTGAAGCTAAGACTGAAATCACTCAGGTTGCCACCATCTCCGCCGGCAACGACGAAGAAATCGGCAAAATCATTGCTGATGCAATGGAAAAAGTGGGCAAAGACGGCGTAATCACCGTTGAAGAATCCAAATCACTCAGCACCGAACTCGAAGTAGTTGAAGGAATGCAATTCGATAAAGGATTCGTTTCCGCTTACTTCGTTACTGATCCTGAGCGCATGGAAGCAGTTCTCGACGAACCATTCATCCTCTGCGTAGACAAGAAAGTAAACTTGCTTGCTGACCTAGTTCCAGTTTTGGAAAAGGTTGCTCGTTCAGGTCGTCCTTTCCTTCTTATCGCTGAAGACGTTGAAGGCGAAGCTCTCGCAACCCTCGTAGTCAACAACCTCCGTAAGGTTCTTCCTTGCTGTGCTGTTAAGGCTCCTGGATTCGGCGATCGTCGCAAAGAAATGCTTAAAGACATCGCAATTTTGACTGGCGGTCAAGTTGTTTCTGAAGAAGCTGGCAACAAGCTCGAGAACGTCACAATCGACGTACTCGGTAAAGCTCGTCAAGTTCGCATCAACAAGGACAAGACCACCATCGTGGCTGGCAAAGACAGTAAAGACGACGAAGAACGTAAAGCTGACGTAGCAAAGAGAATTGCTGTGATCAAGCGCCAGATCGAAGAATCTGATTCAGAATTCGACAAAGAGAAGCTCCAAGAGCGCCTCGCTAAGTTGTCTGGTGGAGTTGCCGTAATCAAAGTCGGCGCTGCTACTGAAACAGAACTCAAAGATCGCAAGCTTCGTTTTGAAGATGCATTGAACGCAACTCGCGCAGCAGTCGAAGAAGGATACGTTCCTGGCGGCGGCACTACCTTCTTGTTCATCAGCAAGAAGCTCGAGAAACTCAAAGAGAATCTTCACGGCGACGAAAAGACTGGATACGAAATCGTCATCAAGTCCTTCGAAGCTCCTGTTCGTCAAATCGCTGACAATGCCGGTCTTCCTGGTGAAGTCGTTGTTGAAAGAGTGAAAGAGCAGAAAGAAGGCTTTGGCTTCAATGCTATGACCTTCGAATATGTGGACATGGCTAAGGCTGGTATCATCGATCCAGCTAAGGTTGAGCGTTGCGCTCTTCAGAACGCAGCTTCAATCGCTGGTATGTTCTTAACCACCGAAGCTCTCGTGGTTGAACTCCCTGAAGAAAAGAAATCCATGGGCATGCCGCAAGGCGCCGGAATGGGTGATTTCTAAAATCCTCCGGGATTATGCCGAGCAGCTTGCTGCATAGGCTATCTTCGGATAAGTAGAAAGAATTGTCGGGGGCCTTCGGGTCCCCGATTTTTTTTTTTGGGCTTTCTAGCCCGCATCCGTCCCAACCTGGGAGCGCTGGCCCATCGCCACCTAGTGGAAAGCAGCCGGTCCTAAAGATGCTTTCCCGGGAGCGCGGCACTCGTTAGAAAAAAACGTTTTTTTTTAAAACAGATTCTGACTGGCAGTGCTATACAGAGCCCGGGCTCGATTCTTGACCATACATCGTTAATCCGTCCTATGGTCCGGCGGCAATGGTTCGGCACATGGCGGTCCGCTCCGATCATCCCCAGCTACTATGAGTCCATCAGGTATGATCTGGACAACAGCTTTCCAGTGCAAAACAATGCAACCGCGAAAATTTTTCATTCCTGTCCTGTGCTCCCTTGTCCTTTCGCTGTTTTCGAACAGTTACGTCAACGCGCAGCTAACCGCCAAGCAATTGGCGACCGCCGAGCAAGACGGCAGGCTCTACAATCAGATGACCAAAGTCTCTGATTGGTTTGCACAGTACTGCACTTGGAACCATCGTTTTCCTGAAGGCTTAGAACAAATTGCCTTTGCGAAACAGCAATTGAATCAATTGGTGCCAAACATTCCATATGATTCGGGAATGGTTCAACTTGCGCAGGGCTTGGACGCGGAGTCTGATTACGCGAACCCGACGACTTCGCCGATAGATACACCCCAACCGATGCCAGTTGCGGCGAGTATGGATCGAATTCGCGTTCAATCCGCAGACCTGAGTTTGACCAACAATGATATCCAGCAGTATTTAACACAACCGCCGCAAGAATGGACCGCTGCACCTGGCACTATTACAGCAATAAGCAATCAGACGACGACCTATTTGATTTGGGGCGCTGGGCGAGACGGGCTTCCCATCAGAGATCCCGACTCAGGCAAAGTGCGAATCATTGTTGGTCATTATGGTTTGCTCTTCGACAATGAAGAATAGATTTCGTTCGCTTCTTTTGATATTTGGATTAATCGCGCTGTCCAATCTGTCACCAAATGCGGTGCTATGCAGTGCCGCAATAGCAATTCCATTTTCTGTGAAATCCGTTACTTCGGATGATGATTTGACCAAAGCATTTCGACACGATCCGAAATGGCGCGGTGCCGATGGCGCTTGTACTGTGCCGCTCAACGATAGTACGACTGTCTGGCTCTTCGGCGATACATTCATTAGAAAGGCTGGATTGAAAAAAAATCAACTGGAGAAGGAAGCTTCTAAAACGGATTCATCAAAAAATGATTCTCGCAAGGAGAATTCTCAAAAGGATGACGCCAAATCGTTTGCCTTTATAAATAACTCGGCGGCTGTTCAAAAAGTTCGATCTAATTCTTTGAAGTTTTTTTGGAAAACCGAGAATGATTCTCCGCAAGCCATAATGGCGCCGACCCGATTGCAAGGTACGGCACAGCCGAAATCATGGTATTGGCCAGGAGATGGTTTCGTTCTCGAGCAAAAGCTCTTCATCGTCAACAAGTTGGTCTTCCCAGAAGAAAAGACGGAAGAAAAAATGTTCGGGTTCGACTGGCGATCGGATGATTTATTATCAGTTTCAAATCCCAGTACTCCTCCGTCAAGTTGGAAGTGGCAAGTTGTTGCACTTCCAGAAAAATCAAAAGAAGTTTTGTTGGGAACAGCTTGTTTGGTGAAAACAGATTACGTTTATTTCTACAGCAGTTTACCGAGGTTGGCCAAAGGCTGGCACGTCCATCCTACTGGCGTATCTAGGATTTCAAAAGTAGCGCTTACTTCTATGGATATGTCTAAGTTTTCCTTTTGGAATGGGAAGGAATGGTCCAACGATAGCTCTCAATCGGCAGTTGTATTTGAAGATGGTGCTCCAGAGATGACGGTGACGGAATTGCAAGGTGAACCGTATTTGGTGGCAACTTACATGCCTCCATTGTCTTCAGATATATCTATGCGCTTCTCGAAATCACCGGAAGGACCTTGGAGCGCACCACTTAAAGTTTTCCACTGTCCTGAGGGGCAAGTAAAGGTTTTGGATCACAATAATTCCGTATATAGCGCCAAGGCACACCCGGAATTGAGTCGGAACAAAGATGAAGTGATAGTCAGCTATTGCTCCAATCCAGGAGAGATGAAGCACTACCTAAGTCGCCCCGATTTGTATTATCCGCGATTGATTCGGGTTAGTCTGCAGCCAGCAAAATTATGATGTTACAACTACTGGGCTCCGCGCAGATCCAACTGGAAATTAATCCAAGGATGGGTTTTTTCAAATTCTCGCTCGGATTCTGTCATGAAATCTGCGTCCCCGGTGCTTTTGTTGAAATTCTATGGTGGCACAATCAATCCGGCGACCAATGAGGGTCTAAACTAGCCCAGTGTCCATTCGGACACCTACCGCCACCGCTGTCACTAACATTCCAGTGATCCCAGCAATAAAATGCCGAACACTCAAGGCAGAAACCGGCGTTGTCGTAAAAATCCGCAGCACGAATAGATTCGTTATTGGGCGGTCCAGAGAAGGCTTTTACGATAAGGTCGGCTCTCGTTGGTTCGACGCTGTGTCCTATGTTGCCGTTGCCCCCACCCGGTCCAGAGTAAGTGAGGTAAAAGTGAGCCATATCTCGGTACTTTCGGTAACTTTCTTGCTTCTCAATGTCCCAACTTGCGAATTCCTCAGGCAATTCGTTCGGTGGAACGATTTCGATTGTGGCGCTAGGTTTTTCGCATACAGAACACGGTGGACGAAAAAGCCCCTTCATCATCTGTCCTCCAAAGTCGCATCTTAGATTATAGCTTGAACGATTTCGCAACTCTCAGTGACCAACACGTTGTCCGAGATTTGGTAGTTCTTCCACATCTCGGAAAGAGCACCATTGCTGGCTAGCAGCTCCGGGAAGGTGCCGCTTTCAACTATCCTGCCATCGTCGAAAACGTATATGGTGTCAAACATCTCTAACAAATGTAATTTGTGAATTGATGAAACCACGCACTTGTCGGCAAATGTTTGCAGAACTGCCTCATAGATTTGTCTTTCGTTGTATGTGTCGACACTGCTAGTTGGCTCATCCAATAATACGACATCGCTGCTTCTGGCAAAGTAGACACCGCGCGCCAGCGCCAGTCTTTGTTTTTCACCACCGCTCAAATTGACGCCCTTTTCAGCGATGCTTGTCTCCAAGCCCTGAGGTAGACGCGACAATACATATTCGAATCTTGCGATTTGAACTGCTTTCATCACATCTTCGTCTGAGGCTTCGAATCCAAATGTTATATTGAATTTGATTGTGTCCGCAAAGATTTCAGGATCCTGCGGCATCAGAGTTGTGCAATGACTGAGATGCGCAAGTTTGCCAGGCAGAACCTGACCATCGCAAATCAAAGTAACATCATCGGCAGTTTGCACCCCTCGCAAGAGGCTGAGGAATGTACTCTTGCCGCTACCACTCTCGCCCACCAACGCAACGGTAGAACCGCGCGCCAGCTTAATGGATACATCTTCGAGATGATGCGTCTTGTGCTTCTCATCCTCATAAGTGAAGTGCAGATTATTCACCTCCAACTGTTTCCAGTTCGCAGGCATGTTGTATTTTTCGGCGTCCAAATTCAGCAACTGATGCGCCTCAATGAGAGGCGCAGCGCTTTGCACGTCAGCAGCCTGCCGCACCACCGAACCATAGATGTAGGCGAAGTTATAAAACGAGTCGCCGATCCTTCTAAGATATTCAAAGAGTGTAAAGAACGTTCCACTTAGAATTACTTTTCCGGCACCAAGAGTGGTGTGCGTGTACCAGAGCAGCACTGATACCACCATGATCCCAATCAGCATGGTGGTCAGAAACCACTTCACTTCGTTGATTACCGAGTTCTTTCGATACAGTTTTAGTGAGGTGAAGAGCCTCTTGTTCACTTCCTGCAGCACTGGGTTTTCCAGACGCAGAGTGATTACGCTGACTATGTTTGTTACATAGTCATGCACAGCCGACGCAACCCGATTATCCATTTTGTTCAAATCAAAATATTGCACTGACAACACTTTGTCGAAATAATAGATAATTGCAAAAGATACGGCGGTGGTTAGAAGCGCAACCCATCCAGCAAATGGCATGAAGCAAAAGAGTATTATTTGCGTGCCGATCAAACGGAAAAGCATGTAAGAAACTTCGAATGTCATATCAAAGTATGACGATAGTGAGTTCGTCGCTCTGTTTATTTTGTCAATGCTGTCACCTGAGTGGTGCTCACGATGCCACTGCAGGGGCAAGTCTGTAATCATCTTGAACAGACTTGTTTTGAAGTTGGCTTTGATATGAAATTGCACAAAGCGCTCGACCAATCTTCCAGGTCCATGAAACGCCCAGAAGAAGAATTGAATCAGGAAGAACATCAACAAGTAAAAGTAGATGTCGTGCACTAATCGATCCAAATTAGCGCCTTTCGAGACGTTCTTTTGCACCGAGTTGAGAAGTTGCCCGATTACGTAGGGTTCAGCAAGTGATACTGCTTGCGCCAGACCGAAGAGCACTACATACCAAATCATCAATGGTCGATGCGTGCCTGCGTATTGCCAGCCCGTGCGCGTGAGATAAAAGATTGGATTCTGTTTCGACATAATTAAAACTCGCCTTATTACTCAAAGAAGAAGAAAACTGGTTCAGTTTTGGTTTTGAGTTAATAAAGTCAATCATTGGTCATCTCGCGGGGCAGGAATACTGAGTTGTAGATTTTAGGACCAACGAGGATGTATTGTCAAGCCGACTGTCGTGTTAGATTGCGCAAAAGGCACACCCACACTAGGTCGGGAACTAATGGTTCAGCTCTCCGTCACTTCGGCAAGCGGGCGGTAACTGGTCACAGCGGAGATCGCCTTTTTTATAGATGCTGAAATTCAGCGAAGCGGTAAAAGTGACGACCCTCGTCGCGTGCCTTACAAGGAGTAGTCGATAATGAGTGATATTAAAATGCCTGTTCAGATTTTCAGGGGTGACGCTGAGATTGGTACAGGTGAATTGCTCCCGAATGGGTCAAGCTTAGCTTTGTGTCCAAACGACGAGAAATTTGAACTGCTCAAGTTCAAAACCGACACCAAGGCGGTTGAAGATAGAATACCGATGACATTCTTTTGTGATGAAAAAGAAGTCTCTTCGGGCGAACTCTATAACAGTGGTGAGTACATTTGCTTATGTCCGGAAAACCAAGATTTGAGTCTCGTAGACCCAACCAGCTCGGCACGTCTTTTTGTAGATGAGAAAGGGCTCTTTGCTCGGCTTGAAGTGAGCACACGCTCGCACTAAAGCCGGATTCGGATTCATTTAGGTTTGAGATCCGGCGCATTTTTAGGATTGAAGTACGCGATATCAAACGAGCAATCGTTTAGTATCGCGTATTTATTTGGCTGGATTACCTGTCTACCGACTTCATCAAGAGCGCTCCCCCAGATTTTATTTTGTGAGAATCTTCCCGTCCAAGATTTTTGACTCCAACCCATGAATCGTTGGAGGTCCGCTTGCGTGGCACTCTACAAACTAAAGGTTTTGGCACCATATGTGATGCAGGCGGTTTGCTGGGCTAACCAAATTGAACCGTAGTCTGATTTGGTTGTCTACCAACATAGGCGAAACATCCAATACATAGGACACTAGAGCAAGCAGCAGCATAACGAAACAAAATTCGCACCGGCAGGCAGCATTAATCTGCCAGCAAATACAGTGTTGTTGTGTTTACTAAAGGTACCCGATGCCTAGAGTCAAAGGTTCACTTGTCGTGAGCCAGAAAGATACATCAGCTAAGTTCGTGCTTCATGAGCCCACAGTGTATGAACTGCCCTGGCACTTACTTAAAGACAGGGAAAAAATCCGTGCATTCCTGGACTGTTTTTCTCCGGCATGCAGTGTCGAGACTGACGGAATGACAATCTATTCAGTCGACTGTGATGCCGACGAGCTGAATGAATGGTTCAAGCAACAACAACGACACACTAGCTAAGCGCTCTGTTCGTGTGAAAAAGCGTAGTCACCAGGCTCAGCGAAGTTCTGGTTGTGAATCACGGACCCTCCGTAAATTGCCACGGGGTGCGTCTTCATCAGAGCGTCGATAGTTTGGATGTCGAACAAGTTGGTGTTGTATTGGCAAATTGAAACGATTTTTTCCTGGAACAGACAATTGACCTTAGACTCATAATCCAGCAAAGCTTTGCACGTCACATTCGAGCTTAGTGCCCAAGTCATATCGCAAGCACAGCGAAGAGCTTTGTATCCCTTTGCGGTAGCATCCGCGATCAGTTCACGAGCAAGAACCATTACGTCATCTGGGTCAAAGTATCCCTTTCGCAGATAGACTTCTTCAGGTCTAGCCACCGCAATAGTGCCCGCGAGAACCAGATTGTCTACATCGATTCCGGTATCTTTGAGCACTTTTAAAACGAATTCTGACGTGTCTTTGTCCGAAATGTACAAGCACTTCTCGCCTAAGTCCAGACCCGCTTTTAAATAGTGGGCGATGGCGGTAATCTGCTGCTCCCTGTCGCTGTAGGCCAGGCAGACGTGGTCATGCACCCGCAGGTTGCTCATATGGGTTTTTAAGCCGCGATAGTGATCGTCGAGTGTCACAGCAGAAGGCCTCCATTGACCATTATGCCATTACCGGGCACTGCAGGCTGACCCATATACCGAATAGACCTGTGATGCAAGGCTTTCGGGATTGATAAATTTTTGAACTGGCGTTTAAGCAGTCCCGATCTGCAGGGGTAGCAATCATCAACAGGGGCTCAAACGTTCAAGGACACAAGAGATGATTCGTGTCCTTATGAAGCTTGGTGCAGAGGGACGCCATCACGTTCACTTTTGTCCGAGTTTTCGTAAGGTTTGAATCTACCAAACGCCTCTAAAACACTTTCCAATACTGGCAAACAATTCACTACTCGTTTGCTTTTTATGATCGCGTCCCATGCTGGTTCAAATTTCTTCCAGCCGCCGGAGTAAGCAAGGTGGCGTAACAATGGCCCTAGTTCTTGTTTTGTTGATGCCCCTTGCCAGATTGAACTCCACTTGTAGAAGTCTCGGTAGGCTCGCCAATAGCCCGTTTCCAACTGTTCTGCAGACATAGCTGCTGGTTTATACACAACATGTCTGGTATCAAATTTATCCCAATCCGAAGATACCATTCGATCGTCTTTAACCATCCGTTTATAAAGTTCAGTGGACGGATAGGGTGTGAGAATGTGAAAAGTTGCCGTCTCTATTCCTTGCCGAATCGCCCAGTCTACCGTGCGCTCGAATACGGATTCGTCATCGTGATCCATACCGAATACGAAACTACCATTTACCATTACACCGAGATCGTGCACTCGTTTGATCGCCTCACCATAATCACGATTTAGGTTCTGAAACTTATCATGCTCTCTTAGATTAGAGGAATCGAGAGTTTCAAAGCCAACGAACAAACTGCGCAAACCTGCTTCCGAAGCCTTCTCCAATAAACCAGGACGCAAGATGGATTGCACGGTACCGGCGGCTTGCCAGAGTCGGCCCATGCCTTTCATGCCATCAAAGAGCGCATTGGCGAAACGTTCATTGCCAAACAAATGATCATCCAAAAAGTAAACATGCCGTCCTGGTAATTTGTTGATCTCTCCTAACGACTGATCTACTTCCTGTGTATAAAAGGATCGTCCACCCGCGAAGAATGCTTCTTTGTAGCAGAAGTCACATGTATGTGGACACCCACGTGAAACCACGATTGAGTTAGGACACAAATAAAGATGACGCTTGATCAAGTCGCGGCGAATTTGTGGTGCGCCGACAAGTGTGCGTTCTTTAGCCACGTAAGTTTTCTCAGGTTTGCCCTGTCTGAAATCTTCGATGAATCGCGGCCAGGCGTCGCCTCCAGGCCCGAGTATTAAGGTGTCGGCATGAGTGCTCGCTTCCTCTGGTAAAGACGTGACATGGAGCCCTCCCATCACTACGTATGAGCCTCTAGCTCGATAGAGGTCTGCCAGCTCATAGGCTCTGTATGCGGATGTGATGTAAGCCTGAATAACCACCAAATCCGGTGTGTCATTCAAGCTGAGAGTTTCGACGTGTTCGTCTTGCAAGGTAATGTCGTCGTCGTCACGTAAATAAGCGGCGAGCGTGGCTAGACCCAGGGGTGGAAAAAGGGAATATTTGATTGGACGAAAGAATGGGCTTTTTGCTTCAGTTAGAGCCGGTAGTATCATTTTGACTTGCATTGTTATAGCCCACCAAAAATGTATGGGTTTCCTATACCCTATAAAAAATGTTGCTAACATGAGACGTGCTCGGGGCTGAAGTGCACAGGCTTGCTCGTTATCATTGTGGGGATGTGAACAGCGTGCAAAGAACATGAAATCTGGGAAATCGGCAATAGCGATCCGGGTTTTCCACATGTCGCATCAGCAAGATTTGAATTAGGGTTGTAGCTTAATTCATGGATTTACCGAATGCAGTTAATTCACAAGCTTACTAACACAGCTTTGATTGTTCTGGTTTGTGCTCCGCGGTTGATTGGTATCATGCATTTTTCATTTGGGCGCTATCGCCTCTGTTGTGGGCTTATCTCGTGATTGTTTTGCGTGATTTGAATGCATATGGTTGCAGATATTTCGCAAGAGTCGTAAGTTGTGATATGAACTCGTTTGATTCACAGCCGAACACTAAGAAATTGCAGTTGCAAGTGGTGCGCACTGCTGGAAACGGGCCGGGTCGACCGACTGCCGTTGGTTTGGATCATGCCGACGACGATAACGAGCCGGATTATCCTGTCACTGAAGTACCTGCATGGTTCAAAGTACTATTGCCAATCATTCGCCCCTATGTCAAAAAAGTAGTTCATAAACTGCCGGTGGATCAACGCGCGCTTCTGTTACGCAAATCAAAATTGAGCAGGTGCAATAGGAAGTTGCTTTTATTGATTTGGACAGTCGAATCGCGCCCTGAACTTAATAGGCAAGACGCTAAAGAGTTGCTCATAGCGGCATCAGAATCAGGAAAACGACTGCCATCGTACAAGCGCCGCTTGGAGAGATATGCGGTGTGGCAAATTTGGCGATATTTGAATACATAGAAATCAGACAGGGTCAAGCTCGTCCGGATTGCTAGCAGGTGATTTTAAGAAGCGGCGGCGAATTGCATCAGTTGGGCTTTAACGTGCGGATCTTTAACGTCGGCTACTATTGCTGCGAAGTTGTCTTTGGTGATGAATTGGTAATTGACCTTAAGTCCCTTCATGTCTTTGTTGCCGTTGCGCTCTGGTGAGAAGTTGTGTTGCAGGGCTCGCGTCAATGCCATTACTTCATCGATGCTGTGCTTCTTTCCATCAGATCTGAGAATACGCTCTGCGGATTGGAATGGACCTTCACCTCTACGAACGGTAGCAAGTTGGAGCAACTTATCGGCTGGCACTGTGGGTGGTGTGAAGTCGGTTGTCTTTGCTGCAGGCTTGTCCACGACTTCAGCAGTAACTGCAGCAGCTGTTAAGGCTGCGGCTGCTAGTACCTCGGTTGTTCCAACGGCAGCTATTCTTCCGCCAACAGCTGCAGCGTCTAGAACAAGAGGCTTAAATGCAGTTGCTGTATCTTCAACGATTGGCTTCAGTGCCGCAGATTCAATTGTTGCCGTTCTTTCAGCGGTCAGTGCGTCAGCGACAACTGTTCGCTCGACAGCAGCACCTTCCGTGAGAGCTGGTCTGAGAGCTGCTGCTGCTTCGTCGGCGATTTCTGCGGCAACTGGTCTGAGAGCTGCAGCTTCGTTTGCAATTTGCGTAATAACTGGTCTTACAAGTGGAGCTGCTGCTGCTGCGTCGGAGGCTTGGGTAACTACCGTTGTAAGAGCTGATGCTTCGTCGGCGACTTGTCTAACAACAGCAGCTGGAGCGCCAGCTAGGTCTGTAGTAAGGGCGGCTATTTTGTCAGCGACTTCTGTGACAACCGGTCGAAGAGTTTGTACTTCTTCGGCGACTGTCACCCCGGTGCTGACGGCTGTAGCAGGAAGAGCTGCTGCTGCTGGTTCAGAAGCTGCAACTTCAATTACACGTGGTGTGGTTAGAACAGCGGCGTCAGCAGCTGGTTCAGTAGCGGCAACTTCTAATACACGTGGCGTTGTGAGAACAGCAGAATCGGCTATCGGAGCAGTCGCGGCCTCCACTATCGGAGCTGCTGCTTCTCTTTCGACGATACCAACAACAGCACGTTCAGCCACACTCTTAGCGATGTTTGTGGCAGCAACTTCGCCAGCAGTTACAGCAACGTCTGCAGCCAGTAATTCAGAACCGGCACCTAGAGTGAAGACGGTGGCAACGACTGCTGCTACATCGACTGCAGCTTTTCCGAGTGCTTTGATTTCTTCGATTGGTGCTTCTTTGTTTTGAGCAACTGCGGTGCTGATTAACTGGTTGATTTTTTCTTGCATGTCGGGTGGTAATTGTTTTTTCAGTGCTTGATATTCGCTTAGCAGTCCTTTCTCGATTTCTACAGAACGCTGAACTGTTTGGGCTGTGGCATCGAATGCGGTGCTGGCTTGACCATCTGTTTGCACAACGTGATTGAAGTATGCTTGGTTACCATCGCTGGAAGGCGAAAGGTAATTTTGATATTGGACGCTGTCTGCTGTATCAACTTTAGCCATGAAATCGTTCGACAAGTTGCTGTGATATTTGTTCTCGTAAGCGTGGGTAAGAGCTTCTTTCTGTTGGTTGGTTAGCTTGGCAAGATCTCCTTGGAGATCTTTGTAGGAGCCGCCATCCAACACGAGTGCTCGCATTTTGTCTTCAAGTCTTTGTTCACCCTTTTGTGCCACAACGTTGGTGAAAATTTCTTGTTCTGGTGCGGTTAATCTCTTCGACCAGATCGCTCTTTCCGCTTCAGGCAATTTTGCAGCATCTGCATACAGTTGATTCGTTGGTACGCCGAAGTACTCTTTGTCTCTCAAAGGAACGAGACCAGTACTCAAGAGCTTTTTCGTTCCATCAAAGTCGAGCGGAACGGCTTGACCGATCAGATCCTTGATGCTTTTCTCTTCTGGAGTTAGATCGTGTTTCGGTTTGCTGAGACGCGCTCTCAAATTCTCATCTTGCAAAAGCTTTTCAACGCTTGGTAATAGCTGCAGTGGTGTGGCTCCATCCATTAAGCCCTTACCGATTTGTAGGAGTGGTGTGAGCACTGGTGATTTGCCGGTTTCAGCGACTTGTTGAAGCACTGAAGTGGCAAGATATTTGTCCGTATCGGAAAGGTTGTTTTGTACGATATCGTCAATTCTCTTGTGATAATCTGCATCTTTCTTGTACATGGCTGCATCTGTTGGTGACATGCTGGCAATGGCACTGGCAAGATTTTCACCGGACGCGCCGCCTGTTTTAGTATCTCTGTAGACTTCGAAAACAGTGCGCTTGATTCCTTGCGACGCTTCAAAATTGGGAGCTTGAGCCTTATCGTTGATCATTTGTGTGATACGCCGCATCACATCTTCGTTCTTTTCATAGGTCGCCACTGATTTCAACAAGTCTGCCGCGAATGTTTTGTCGGTGTGCAAAAGGTTATAGTCTGCAGGAGACATATTCTCAATCTTATTCATCAGGTCTTGGGTCGAGTGACCACCGCCGAAGCCCATCGTCGATGGTCTATCGAGATCGGCGAGCCCTGTGAGCAACGTGTCACCGTGTTTAATTTTAGATTCCCAAACGCCTCGTTGTTTTGGATCAATTCCTGCATCGGTCATAGCTTTATCGATCTTCGAGTAATAGGCCAGTGCTGCGATTTCTTGGGCGTTAGTTGCAGGACGTCCGCTAGTGGCAAGATCCTGACCAAGAGTGAAATCTTTGCGTTCTTTAGCAGTTGCGTTGGAAGCGGCCAGGTCAACGTTCTTTGGATTGTCGAGCAAGCCAAGTAAAACATCGCTGTTACCGGAGATGATAGTTGCGATCGAGACTTTGCCTTCGCTCAAATAATCTGCGGCAACATTCCTTTGTTCAGTCGAGGAGCGAGGTCCAGAGAAGGCGGCAGTATATTTGGTAGTGAAGTCTTTGTCGGCTGACAATTGCTGGCGGGCAGCGATGGCAGCGGGAGTGTCTCCGTTGACTGCATCGCCAAACATTTTCAGATTTTTATCTGCAAGAGCCACTGTCGCCATTTGTTTGATGTCTTCCGTCGTTCTTTTGTCAACACCCTTAGTCAGGATTGAAAGAACTTGGCGGTTAGCATCGGTGACGCCAGGTGTTTCGCTGATTGCGTGATCGATGTATGCCTTTTGGTATGTGTTGAGCGCCGCTCTTTCTTGTTCGTTCGCAGGCTTGCGTCCCGAGGTTGCAAGATCTTGACCGACAGTCATTGTCCGACGTTGTTGTTCGGTCGCGTTTGCAGGAGTTAAGTCCATTGGCGCTGTTCCGTATGCCTTTTGCATGTCGGTAGCCATTTGCGAAATTTGATCGGAGTTAAGATTGCCTACCGCAGCTCGCAAAAGACGGTTGCCTTTATCAGGAGAATTTTTTGTTGTTTCCAGTGCAACTTCGAGATTGCCGCCAAAATTTGTTCTTCCATCGACGCGATTGAGCATTGCTTCAACGGTGCGATAGTTGACTGGGTCGTTTCCAACGTGGGTGCGCAGATCATCTCGGAACTTAGTGCCGTAGAGTTCAGCATATTTTGCTTCGACTGCTGCTGTATTTTTTGCATTCTTCGGGTCGAGAATTCTTTCGAGAGCGGCGACATCTGGTGAAGAACTCAAACCGCCCCACGAGGTTTTGTTCAGAGCTTGGTTCAAAAGTTGGGCGTCTTTGGCGACTGCTTCCGGTGACATTGCCGGGGCTTGGGAGATTGTCAAATTTCCAACTACGCCCTTTTTCGCGAGGTCTGCGGAATCAGTGACAACGCGACTGTTGTCGACCACTGATGCGGAGCGCGTGGTAAGGTCGACATCGGGTCGAGCTGCAGCGGGTTTGGCTACCGCATCGTTGGTTTCGACTTTATCTTTTGACATTTTAAAATCCTTCGGAGCAGCCGAAAAGGCTATCTGCCGGAGCAAGGTCTTAGTAAGGTGCTGGTTGGTTGGCACTTTGAATATAGGTTGCCAATATTACCAGGACATTACCAAGCAGTATCTATCTGTTGGCTGGGCATGTAGGCGGGTGTGGATCGCTGAAGTGCGGGCGTGGAGCCTGGCGCCCAGTGCTGGCAGGTATGGGATAGTGGACGAGGACAGACCAAGCCGGTTACCCCGCTGGTGGAATAGCCAGGTCCCGTGGAATCAGACGGGTGCATCGCAGCCCGACACGTGTCCCGTCGCCCTCGACTGATTGCGGGCCCACAGGGAAAGAGACCGGCTACTTGCGTAACCGATCTCCCGTTGAGTGAAAACTGATCGTCTTCAGGGATTATTGTCCGTCTGGGCCTTCTGGACCCATAAACCCTTCAGGTGCGTCGAATGCAACCGGTCCAGGTCCTTGACCCTGGTCGAAACCAACTCTTGGTCCGCCGCCAGGTCCACCAGGTCCACCGGGTCCGCCCATTTTGTGATGTCCGCCGCCGCCATGATGTCCATGTCCACCGCCGCCGCAGGCTCCACCAGCCCCACCACCACCATGTCCATCATGTCCACCGAAGGCATTGGAGACCAGCATGTGATGTCTGAAGTGTTCTTTTTGTTCAGGAGTTAAAAGCGCGATGAAGTCGAGTTTGTTGTTTAGTTTCTTCGTCGCTAAATCATCGTGTATCGAATTCATTTGACCTTGAATGCCCAACACCTCAGCGCGACTAATTTCTGGCTTCGCAAGTGCCGATTTGAGTTGGCGATGGAGCGACATCAATTGGGTTCGCTGAGTCGCAGTTGATGAAAGGAACTTGTCTTTCAAAGCTGCCATTTGAATGAGCTGATCGTCTGTCATTCTGGCTTTGTGTTCGCCCTTCCACTCTGGTCTTCCACCATCGGGACCTTCAGCTACCACGTCTGTGCGTGTGCCACTAGATAAGGTGCTATCGCCTGCATTGTCTGCGGCGAACGCTGGAACTGCCAATAACCCGCCGGCCAATAAAATGCTGGCGAAAAGTGCATTTTGTAATTTCATCGTAGAACTCCATTATTGCGTCGATTGTTGTTGTCGTTTTTGTGATTAACTCACGTGAATACTTAGCTGATGAACCGTTAAATCATTGAAACTCCAGGATGGCTTGTCGACGTAACTAGAATTACTGAAACTGCGATAAGCACAAGAAGTAGCAAGAGCAAGACAAGAACTGCGATTTTGAATTCCTCAACGGGATATCTTTTACCGATTTCTTGTTTCGTACCCACCTCTTTGCGCATTACAGCTCCGGATTAACGTCGCTTCGTTTCATGAATCAACAGTTCGACTGCTGACAATACTTATCTAACCGCAGCCTCGTTAAGCAGTTATGTGTTTTGGAAGGATTTTTGCAAAGGAATTGTAAAGGCAGGCAAAAGTGCTGCTGAGTCTACTTTTGCTGGGTATAAAACTCTTCAGGAAGATTACTCACAATAGTCGAGATCTAAAGCTACGTGGCGATGACAATGGCAATTTTTATCGAATATAGGGTTTTGGGTTTTCCCTAGTTCGGATAGAATCGTGACGGTGTAAAGTGGATGCAGTGATTGCGAGGTGCAGGAATGTCAACGACAGATGGTTGCAGAGACGAGAGTCGAGATAATGATATGGTCGGCGGATTTACAGAATCATTCGCCCATACATTGATTCAAGGTCCAGTTGATGGCGTCAGAGACATTGTGAATACGTGTGTCAACCATGGCGTCATTCCTAAAATTCAGCTAGTGAAGCCGCCTGAGAAACATGAAGTTGGCAGCAATGCCTGGCAAGCGCAACGAGTTGGACAAGTTGCCGGATTACTTTCAATGTTTTATCTAATTGGAAGTTTGATCTCGCGACGCCGTATTTTTTAGAATTTGAGTTTCACACTTCAGCGAAACGTGCGCACCTCAACCGTGTCGACTCGCTGCGCCATTTGTGGGTAAGAATCAATTCTGCATTGTCGCATCGGCTCACACTGAGCCTTGGGACAAACATGCGTGCCTATGCAAGCTGCTGAGTTGCTGCTTTACTTTATAGGCACAACTTGAGGCACAACCTTTTTGCCATGCACATTGAAAACAAGATAGTGATAGTAGCCTCCCGGTCCTGAGTTCAGAGGGGCACCCGCGCCGCCTGAGACCAAGTAAGCAGGAGCCTCGCCGGCATTGTGCGCTGGCGCGTGAGTCACGTCATTTGGTGCTTGTGGATTGTAGAAGAGGTGTTCGTGGGCGGCGAGCAGAAAGGAAACATTCCTGAACTGAGAAATTATTTGTTTTATTGCATTACCAGAAGCCCGATCCAAAGCGGCAGTTGGATCACTAGCGTANNACAGAATGGTGCATGAAAATGAAAACGTGAGTCTTGTTGTGGAATTGCTCCAGTTGAGCTTGCAACCAATTTAGTTGAGTCTGTGAAACGTATCCAGGATCAAGATTTTTGTCACCACCAATTGGCTTACCTGGGGATCTTGGTACGCCTGGCGGTGCTATTTCCTCTGTATCTAAAGCGATAAACGCAGAGTTTCCGTATGCAAAACTGCCGTACTTTTGCGCCATATATTTTTCGTACCATGACTGCATAATTGGGTTTGGCACGTCATCTTTGTTGTCCATCTCATGGTTTCCGGGTGCGTTGAAAATCGGGACATGTGTCTGCGCAGCCAGATTTAAGAACTCCGTGTATTCTGCGGAGATCGTTTTTTCGCTATCAGGATTCTTTCCATAAATCGTGTCACCAAGCCAAATAATGAAGGTTGGTTTAGATCGAGCTGCCGCTGCAAGAATTGTTTTTACTGTGTCGGTCGCCGGTAGATCAGCGGAGGCTGGTCTATTGTCACCACATGCGAAGAAAGTGAATGATGGCGTATCCGACGGTTTAAGAGTCTGAGTGCCCGGCAAGTTTGACAATGGTCCAGTCGGATTAGCTGCAAAACTTGGAGTTGCACAAATCGAAATCAGCCCAGACACGCCTAAAAGAAAGTATTTATTCATTGGAATCCTGCATCATTCTCGGAACCGCTAATTTAGTCGTGAATGATACCATTTGTCGCAACGTCCGTTCAATTCATTCCGAGTGGAATAGATAAAGGTCTTTGTCTGGGGAAGGAGTGCTTGTGATCAAGTGCAGGCTGAATGGAAAATAGCTGTTGCTTTCATGTTTATAAAATCCATATCGCCCTAAGTCAATGCAGACCTGATTGAAGCATTCGTTCGGAACACTCATCGCTGAGATAGTCGATTGTTTGAGTTTTAGATCAAGAGTCAAACGAGCCAATGCGTTAGCAATCGCGGCTGTCTCAGACGCGGCTTCGTCTGTGCGTCTGACAATAATTGAGCCTAATTTGAAATTGCCGAAGGGCAGTTTGTTTACAACATGAGAGCCAATTATTTGTCCGTTGTGATACCACAGATCCTCATAGATCTGTGGCTGGTGATGTTTGGAATCGCCTGCCACTAGGCACTTCACGCGCACGTTAATCACTGGAGATAGTCTCGACCCGTGATATTTAAAGTAGTTTGAGAGACTTGTAACATCAACATAAAGAATCCAATCGTTTGCAGAACGCAGACGTTTCTCATCAGGTTCTTCTTGAATGTATGCGTTGGCTGGAGGCGCACAGGAAGACGCTGCCGCAAGAATAGCAATCATAAGTCGACTAAGCCTAGTCATGCTTCCCATCACCAAGTATTTATCGTAGATCCGATCACTATTTCTTTTTCCAGCTCACATCTTCATGTCTAATGCCATCTTCTTTTGTGTATTGCTCTAAACTGTTTGTCTTAGCTTGAATGCACAGGTAGACCAGTTGTGAATCAGGATTGGCTCGCAGTGCTCTCTGACATTGAGGCAACACGTTCACCATCGATCCTTCTTTGACTTCGATTACTTCATCGTCAAGCTGCATTTGTCCGCTTCCTTCGACAATCACGTACAACTCTTCGTTCTGTTTATGGCTATGGAAGAAGGGGCTTTGCGAGCCCTTCGGCATTGCTGTGACTGAAATTTCCATGCCGGTCAGTGCGAGCTTCTCTTTTAAAAAGTGTTTGGTTCTTTCGTTTCCGGATTCGGCTCCGACTTTAGAAAAGTCGCCTAAGTCTGTTTGGATGAAATTCTTCGTTGTTGCATTCATCTCGATGTCTCCTAACCAGCTGCTAGCTTTGTCTTGCTCCTGCCCACGTTTTGCTTCCAGGGTGTACAGTGGGATCAGGCGACCCGTTTACTTTTACCATGTAGGACCGAAAATATGAATACACTGATAAGCCCGCAGGCTTCATTGGCGGTGGGAATCTTTCTCATGCTTTTGGGTGCCTCCTTTTTCTACAAAGCGGCCGTCGCTGTTGTTAAAGGCTCGGTGCTCTATTGGGCAGGCTTCCTGCCTCTCACCGTTGTTTCCCCGTTTTTAATTCATTTGCCTGCAAGCAAAAACTCGATGATCAAAAAAGCAGAGGGCATATGGGTTCAAACCGTGATGGCGCCCGTTTTTGTGGTCGTCGCCGTGCTGTGCTCTCTGTCTGGTGCAGAGTATGCTGGCTATCCCGCTGTCGACATGATGAACTTGGCCCTGCACGGAGGGAAAGCTGGGGCTCCAATTTTGTCATTTAGTAAGACGCGCGGATTCGCGTTTCCGTTGCTAGCACGATCGAGTCCTGCTGTGGGCAAGTTGTTCAATGCTCCGGTAAATTTGGAATCGCATCAAGAGATAGTGCCAAGAAATAATCAGAGCTTGCAGCAAGAGCTCGACAGTAAGTAGCAGCCGAAAGCAACTACGTGCTTTTAGTTTCGGCCGTTTGGACGATGGGTGGCTCGACAGGCGCTTGGTCCGTTGCCGCTTGTAATCTAATCTCGACTTCTAATCCGCGCGGTTGTCGATTGCGGATCGCCAGCGAGCCGTTGCACGATTCGATACAAGTTTGCACGATGGCCAGGCCCAGACCAACTCCGCCTGAGCTGCGGCTTCGTGATGGTTCAGGTCGAAAGAACGGTTCTGTTAAATGCTCAATTGCATTTTGTGGCACTCCCGGTCCACTGTCCGAAGTGATTATGCTTATTTCTTTGCCTGAGTGAATTGCTCTTACTTTTATGTCGCCGTCGGCTGCTGCGTAGCGTACTGCATTACGGAAAACGTTACCGAATGCGCGTTCTAGAAGCATTTGGTCTCCGAGCACACGAAGATCTTTTTCAATGTCTAACTTCACTATTTGTTCAGAAGCGGTTTTTAAAGTGACAGCAGTCAGAAGCGTTGAAAGATTGATCGGCACCAATTCAATTTCTTTACCTTGCAGTCCAGCCTTTGAGAATGCAAGCAGTTCATTGATCAAGTGGGTCATCTCTTCGACTTCTTCACGGATGTCGTTGATCATTGATTCTTGATCCTTAGTCGCTGAAGTCTCAAGTAATTCAAGTCCGATCTGTAAGCGCGCAATAGGCGACGACAGTTCGTGAGCGATATCACCAAGGAAGCGTTTCTCTCCAGTGACGAACGTGTTCAATCTCGCTGCCAGCTGATTAACCGCCTCACCCATTGACCCGATCTCGTCCCACTTGTTTCCTTTTACTCGAGATTCGAATCGCCCCTCAGCAATTCTTTCTGTTACCTTAGTCATTTCGGCTAGGGCTCTGGTGATTCGATAAGCAAACGGCCACCAGAAAATAACCGATAGCAGTAATACGCTGCCGACTAGAATTAGCACTGGACCGAAGTCAAAGAAGACACCGGTTTGCCAGAGATTGTCCGCTGATGCTAGCAATGTGCCTGGAACGAGGCGCCCAGCTTTCATTATCGGAATGCGAATGCCAATCCAGAATTTGTCTGGTGCTGTTGAATGTAAAACAAAACGTCCACGAAATCTTCTGCGCATCGCCCCTGGTGGCGAACCTTTTGCAGGCAGAAAAGCAGCAGGTTGAGACACGCCAGGTTGGATTGCAGGTGGCTGCGCTTGATCTGGCGGTCCATCTGGATCCGGTCCTTCAGGAGGTTGTGGTGCCCCGGCTGGATTCAGGTGATCCTGGCGCGGAGGCTGTGGTGCCCCTTCTGGATTTCCTTGATCGCGCGGCGGAGGCGTTGTCAGGTTTGGCTCGCCGCCAAGACCTGGATCACTCGGCGCTCCGCCTTCTGGGCGCAGTGCTCCACCTAACTGGCGACGGTGTCGTACAACCTGCGCTGCGACAGCTTCGGGCAATTTGATCGATTGCCCTGCTAGTTGTCTTCCTGAAAAATCGAATAAGTAAAAGTCGACACCGTAGAACTTACCAAACTCGTCGAGTACGGTGTTCCACTCCGTTTGCTTGTTGACTTCAAGTTGCTTTTGAATTACCCAGCCAATCGCTTCGACTCTGTCTCCAATGGGGCTTGACAGAACTGCATCCCACCCAGGTCCGAACTTGGTGTTGAACAGAAAAAGAAAGAGCACCAAAAGCAGTATTAGATGAATAAGCAGGAAGCTTATAGTTTGTGCATACAATGGAAATCGAACTTTCATTAGAGTTTCTCATTTGGATGAATTAGCATGTATCCTGCGGCTCGAACCGTTCGAATAAATCTCGGTGACTTGGGGTCGTCGTGTAGTTTCTTTCGTAATGCAGAGACGTGAACATCGATTGAACGATCGTAGACATCATAATTGCGGTCTCTGATTTCGTTGATCAATTCTTCGCGAGACTTGACCCGTCCTCTGGATTGACCAAGAACGACAAGTATGTCGAATTCAACGGGCGTAAGAGGCAGGGCTTCGTCATCAAGGAAGGCTACTCTGGCTCCTAAATTTATGCGCAATGGTCCGAGCACAATCTCTGGAGCGGGCTGCTCGGTAGTTTCTACTAAAGGTCGAGAAGAACGACGTAGAACGGCTCGCAACCTCGCTAATAATTCTCGCGGCGAGGATGTCTTTGGCAAGTAGTCATCTGCGCCTAGTTCCAAGCCAACGATTCTGTCTGTTTCCTCGCCCAGGGACGTGAGCATCAATACCGGAGTGGTTATATGTTCACGCAGTTTCTGCAAGACTTCGAATCCGTCCATTCCCGGAAGCATCACATCTAATATGATCGCGTGCCACGAATCTTCGGTGCCGACTTTTACACCCTCAGTGCCAGTATGCACGGCGTGCACTTCATAGCCAAAGCGTGATAGATAATCCGAGATCAGGCGGCAAAACTTTTGATCATCATCAATGATCAACAAGCGAGTGGGGGTATTAACTGTCTGCATTTGTCACGGCATCATTCATGGAACAAGCGTCTCATTTACCGCATCATATCAGCCTTTCGCGTCTTTACAAAATCTTAAAATATCTCGGCATTGTCAACACAATGCCTTAACACTAATGCTCCTTAATAAGACTGTCGCCGATACCACATTGTTTCCGTAGATCATCTTGCTCTCTCACCAGTCATCGACAAGGTAACCCCAATATGTTTAGCCCCGCAATTTTCCTGTCAATTTGTATTCTTCCATTAGCCTCTCTCTTGATTATTTATGTAGAACAAGAATGGAGTTCTGCTAGCTGTCAAAAGCGTCAGCTTAAGAAGCAGAATAAAGAGATGGAAGAAATTATGGAGCGCTTGCGCCGAAATTACCAAGCTTCGTAAACCGTAGGTCGAGGGTTCGAATCCCCTCATCGGCTAATCTTTTCGGAACTTTGCCAGTTTACTTGGAGACGGACTCCTGCTGCTTTGCAAGCCATTCTTGAACGGCGGAAACGTCGCTGGCGCTCGGGTCGGACCGCAGTTGTGCAATCAGATCTTGATACTTCATCGAACGCGATACTCCTTTACGATGTCTTTAGGGGGATAACGATGAGAAGGAAGATAAGTGTCTGATGCGCTCCTTAGAGGTGGTACTTGCCTCCAGGTTTGTCTGCAAAATCATAACGAACTATATGAGACTCTATCAGAGCATGTTTCCCTAAGGTCTCTGGATGCTCAGGCCACTCAATCACTTTAGCGCGTACATAATAATGGTCTCGCACATGCATTCCGCCCCAATCATAAAAGTCCACGAACAATAATTTCGCGTCATTACTGAACTGATTCAACTCGAAATCCCAGTATCCACAATTGAACTCTCGATTAAGCATGATTGAATAAGTCATTGGGTTGCCGTCCCCTCCAGAATATTCTCCAGGGTTTGGCAATCGGACCCTAATACCTGGGTGCGCATCAAAGCCATATTTGTAGCCCTCGATGTACGGCAGCCCGCACGGACCAAGCACCAATGCCTTAAAAGCACGTGCTCTACTGCATGGAAGCTGTCATAGAATTCGTAGTCGTAATCATAATCTTCCGGTGGTTCAGGCTCAGCGAAATAATGATTGAACAAATCTCTGCTCGCCAATCTAAACCGATTCATGCACCAGTGTAAATTCAGTTTACCGACCTATTCACGAGTATTTGGATGAAGTACGGGCTACGGCATATCGCAGATGTCTTCGATATATGCTAAACCATGACCGCTATTCATTATTCACCAATGGGTCCGAGCGATCACGAACTGGCGACTACATTTCGGCAGCTTCAGCTATGATCTTTCGGTCGCAACCGATTAGAGGCAAACGTGGCAGAACCAATCGTTGACTTCAAACCATACATAGCTCCGGAAGAGAGCGTGAAAGAGTTTACTCCACGCGCCGTTGTACTCGGTTGTGCTTTCGGCGTTCTGTTCGGCGCCGCATCGGTCTATCTTGCACTCAAGTCAGGGCTATCAGTTTCCGCTTCAATACCGGTCGCGGTGCTTGCCATTTCGCTCGGGCGAAAGTTTCTCAACACAACCATTCTTGAGAACAACATCATTCAAACAACCGCTTCTGCCGGTGAATCGATCGCTGCCGGAGTTGTATTCACTTTGACTGGATTTCTCTTTCTTTCTTCAACGGGAAACGGCGGCGAGAGCATTGGCACCTCGTACTTCAATTATTGGACCATATTTATTCTCGCGGTGCTTGGTGGAATGCTTGGAACATTGATGATGATTCCGCTACGACGATCTTTGATCGTTAAAGAACACGGCAACCTTCCCTATCCGGAAGGAACCGCGTGCGCCTCCGTCTTAATCGCGGGAGACAAGGGCGGTGATTTCGCCAAAACTGCATATCATGGTCTCGGCTTCGCAATGCTGTACGCGCTTTTGCAGCACGTGTTTCATGTGATCTCAGAAACTCCTACTTACGTCACGCAGCAGATGAATAAATTTTTCCCGTCTGCAACCGTAGCTGGTGACATCACACCGGAGTACCTTGGGGTCGGATACATCATCGGGTTTCGCATTGCGGGAATTCTCGTAGCTGGAGGCGTGCTCTCTTGGCTCGGCTTGATTCCATTGCTTGCAGCACTAGTTCCCATGGATACGGTTGCGCAGCAACTCGTGAAACTCGGATACCTGCAAAGCTTGGCGACAGCAGGTGGACCAGGTAACTGGGATCCGGCAACGCATACATTTGCGCACACGGCTGAAGCCATTTACCGCGCCTACATTCGGCAAATAGGTGCCGGAGCGGTTGCAGCAGGCGGCTTCATTACTTTGATCAAAACGATTCCAACGATCATCTCTTCGTTTCGCGATAGCTTGAGTTCATTCAAACAACAGGTCGATGGTACCGTTCAGGTGAGAACTGACAGCGATTTGTCAGTGAAAACAGTTCTCTTCGGGTCGCTCGCACTAGTCATATTGATGGTTATTTTGCCGCAAATCCCCGGAGAAAACCTCTGGCAGAAACTGCTGCTGGGGATTCTCGTCGTCATATTCGGCTTCTTCTTTGTCACGGTTTCGAGTCGCATTGTCGGCATCATTGGTTCTAGTTCGAACCCGATCTCCGGCATGACAATTGCAACTTTGATGGCGACATCGTTAGTGTTCATTGCATTTGGTTTGACCGGACACGTATTCGAACCGATGGTGCTCGTCGTCGGCGGCATCGTGTGCATCGCTGCGGCAAATGGTGGCGCAACATCGCAGGATTTGAAGACCGGTTATATCGTCGGTGCGACTCCACGTTATCAACAGATCACATTGTTCATTGGCGCGGTCGTCGCATCGATAGTAATTGGTATCACAGTCAAACTGCTCGACCATCCGTCGCCTGACATGCTGGCAAAAGGTATTGTTCATGCGATCGGAAGCGACAAATTTCCGGCTCCTCAGGGCACGTTGATGGCTACACTGATCAAAGGAATGCTGTCGTTCAACCTCGATTGGAACTTCGTTCTCGTCGGCATTTTCCTTTCCATCACGATGGAACTATGCGGTGTGAATTCCCTCAACTTTGCCGTCGGAGCGTATTTGCCAATCTCAACTACGCTTCCGATCTTTGTTGGGGGTGTGGTGAAAAAATTCGTGGACTTGCGCGCGCAGCGCAACGATGAAACCGTCGAAGACGCGGAGGTAGGCAGCGGCAGCTTATTTGCCACGGGCTTGGTGGCAGGCGGAGCATTGGCAGGTGTGATCGTGGCACTACTTTCGATACCACCGCAGATTTACGAACAATTGCAGCGTATCAGCGTCGAAGAGTCGTTGACACAGTATCTCACTTCGGACGGTTATCAAATTCTTGGAGTTATCTTCTTCACTGTCATGGCTGGTACGCTTTATCACATCGCGACCAAAAAAGAATCATGAATTTTCTCTACTTGAGATTACAGTTTGCTCCTCCTCCGTTATGCCAGGTAGCGCCTCAGCACATCGCAAATATTTTTTTGCAGAGAGTCTCCGTGAGCGGGACGTGCTGATAGAGCCTCAACTTCAGAAGCAATCTGCATGCCTTGGCCAGGGTACAAAAGCGCTGCGTATTGAATTTCTCGCTCTCCTCCGGGACCTTTTAGCAGCTCTATACTGCGGAGAAGTTCGTCGATATCTTCGTTCAGTGGCTCTGTGGAGCTGACAAATTCTTCTGGTTCGTTTTTGGCAGCTATTGTTTTTGCCCCTGTTTTTTTTGCCGCATTCTTGGTGGCGCTCTTCAAAGCGACCTTGTATTTGGGATCGAACAATAGGACCACGAGGGGTTTGGCCGGAGCTTCAATGGCGATTGCTAAGGCCATAGGTCTTTCCAGATCGGAAATATTTTGACTTTCGTGGACTGGTCGCCAGGGTATGAGGTTTACCTGTGTTCCTGTAGTGGGGCTGTACAACTGCACTGCTGTCTCGCCATCGTTCATTACCTGAATGAAGGTTCCTTTTCTGTATGATTTGACCCAATGATGACTGACGCATCGATAGCCTGATTCGGCGCAGACTTGGAGCAATGCGCTCAGTACCCTCAAGTTTGCCCAAAGCTGATAAAGAAACGAAAATTTGGCCAGCGGAGTGTTAAGCGCTTGTTCTTCCAACGTTGTCAACGATTGCTGATTGAGCGCGAGATAACCCTCAAGTACCGCACGGTATGCAGGATTCTTCAAAAGGACCATGGTAACGCGTTCTGCCGAAACCGATGAACGTCTCACTTTCCTCAAAAAGCTTGCTCGCGCGCAGGCCAGATGGAATTCGTTAGCCAGAGCGTCTAACTCATTTGCCATCGCCGACGGTGCCCGCTCCGCTTTCACTTTAGCTTGTAGTCTCGACAATCGACTTCGCAATGCTTGAACGTATGTCTTCACAAGTTGATTTTCATATGTTTCGAAGGACTGTTCGACAGTCACGTCGAACATTTGATACAGCTCATCGTCTGCAACCATATTTCCAGGCATGGAGATAGCTTGAGGCAATCTCGACATTTCAGGCCTTCTTATTTTGTCTGCAGTGCGAACTTCAAGCCGAGGTAACAAAATCTGGTGGCATTCACGTTGGATGATTGGAAGAATTTGCAGCAACCCCAGTTTCTCTGTCGTGCCCGTAATAGCATGACGTAATCTGAGCCACTCGTCTTCTATGGACGATTTTTGCTCACGTCCCTGCTCAGTGCCTAGTTGAGCGCCACATTGAAACAATTTCGATGCGATTGACTTTGGCAGGAGATCCGTTAAATCGTTGATCATGGAAGTGCAATCAGTCGTGGTGAAATACTCAGGCATCACCGTGATAGTCCGGTGCTCGCGAATGTTACCGCAGGAGAGTGACAGATCATAATGCCCTGGACCGCTTGCAGGCCAAACCGAGTATGCGCATATTGCCGCTTCCTCTGTATGCACTGGAAGTAAAACCGTACCTAACTTCAATGAGATGTCCGAGTGGAGTTCCTTTGGAACATCAATGACGATGTCACACTTGCGTCCCTCGACTGGGTAAGCGATCTTTGCTCCAGATTCGTCGTAGAAGTTAAGCCTAGAAGAAGGAGACGATGCCATTGGTATGAAAACCATAACTGAGCTGCTGAATTTTGTAATTGCTCCGGGGGAATTTGCTAGCGGTTATTTCATTGAGCTTTTGGAGCATGACACCAATTCTGATATCAGTTCCCTTTACCCGCGGCAAAATCTTTTGAATGATCTGATCATCGAATGCCTCTTCCCACGGCAGTCCGATCCGAGCAGCTTCAGCAACGTATTTGTTGATCTCATCAACCACGCGGATGGAAAATGGCATTACGTCGGCAACTGCATCCCAAATAGCCATCAGCACATCTCGTATTTCCGGCACTTGAATGCGAGACGCCACTTCACTCCTCTCGTGTGTCACCTCAATCACTTGCGCCCGGTCATAAATCTTGTCGGCAAAACCCTGGGTCGTTTCATCGACGTTGACTGTGCCAACAAAAAATAAATTCGGAGGCAAGTCGACTACGTCCGGTCCGGACATTGTTACCTGCGCCTTACCAGCACTTGTGAGAACTTCCATTCCAGACAAAAACTTAGCAAAGTAATATTCCACACGGGCCAGGTTCATTTCGTCCAGAACAAGGTGGAATGGCTCAGGCTGCTTTCCGACATTTATGGCATTTTGATACGCCCGCGACGCTTGCCTGAGAAACTGGCTGAAGTCGGTGTCGTAATACTGCTTGCTCAAGGGATTGTAATAGCCCAGGAGGTCTTCGTTGGTCGTCCAGTTGGGAGCGACCGGCACCAGGCAATACTCCGCCTTAACCGCGTCAGCGTACATGCGCGTGAGCAAAGTCTTGCCGCTGCCACTCACCCCGGAGAGGATCACAAACCTTCTAGTCTTCAAGGAGAGGTGGTAGCGTCGCAAAAGATCTGAGCTGTAAACGGCGCCAGTCAAATCGATAAGCTGACGGATAGCATCAAAACTAGGTTCTACGTAGGACATGGAAGCGTGCCCCCCTTTCTTCCGTGCATCACAACAGGTGGACCCCCGGAGGGAGCTTCAGGATATCACAGCGTGGGCCGCTCGCTACACTGGTTGATCTATGACCCAGCGCTTTTCCTAATCGGCAGACTAAGTCCAAAATGCGCGCCCTGCTATACTTAACCTGCTTTTTAACCTGGACAGCTTATGCGTTTAGATTTTTTTCTCGGAACTCGCTTATCCAAATCCATGACGATGGCTCTACTGGCTACTCTGTTGACTGCGCAACAGGCGATTTTCTCGTTGCCGGTTCAATCGGCAAACGTCAACCTGACGGTAAAGAAAAGCGAGCTACCATTTGCGTACATCCCCTACATCTCTGACACATACATACCGCTACTGTCTCTGCTGAAGCGATTCAGCTTGCACAGCAGCTAGCATGATAAGTTTCGAGACCGTATGCCACAACTAAAAATATCAGTCTGGCATAAGATCCTCTTTGTCGTCGTCGTTCCGTTATTTTTCCAAATAACTTTTCTTCTTTTGCTGTCTCAGCTTTTGCAGCAAGTTGAGCAAGAAAACGAAATGTATTCAAAATCCAAGGACGTGCTTCTGCAAGTGAACAGCGCTCAGATTACTATTGTGCGATCTCTGAGTTCTATGTTGGCGAGACGCTCAAAAGACCCAATGAGGTATGTCTACACGGATCAACTGACCTCAGACCTGCGGAAGGTTGTGAAGGTTATGAACAACCAAAATGATATGCGACCTGAGGTTAATGAGCTGTTGAAGCCGGTACCTCAGTTATTCGAATCAATCGTTACAAATGTGCAGGAAAACAAAGAAGATTTTCTCAACGGAAGACTCACTCCTCAAAGTCTCAATAAATTTCAACTCAAGATGATGCCCCTGATGTTCGATTTGCAAGATTTGTCAGCCGCGCTTTTAAGAGTTGATGCGCAAATGAAAGTCGCAGCGCCGGAGAGCCTGCGACGATCCCGGGATCAATTAGCTTTGCTGCTATTTGCTGGAGCTGCACTAAGCATCGTACTTTCATTTGGCGCTGCTTTTATCTTCTTTAGAGATATCGTTGGGCGATTGCGTTTAATCGACCACAACGCCCGATGCCTTGCAATGCGCACTCCAATCACGCCAAGTCGATTAGCTGCGGATGAGATTGGAGTTCTTGCATCGGCACTGGAGAACGCTGAGACAGCGCTTACGGAGTCGCGCCGCAAAGAAGTGGCGATAATTGATGTTGCTACCAACGTTCTCTTATCTGCAGATAAACGCTATAGAATCACCGCCGCTGGTGGCGCATCATTGAATGAATGGGGTTTTGAGTCAGACGAATTACTTGGTCGATCCCTCTTGAACTTGCTCGCAAGCGAAAGTCAAAAAGATTTCCGATCGACGCTCGAACAGATCTCCCAACTCAATGAAGATGCAGAAGTCGAAAGTTCAGTAGTTTGCAAAGACTTGACCGTCAAGGATGTCGTTTGGAAAATTCGATGGTCGGACGATAAACAAACATATTATGGTGTTGCGCATGATATCAGCGAGCGAAGAGAAGCTGAACGCATGAAACAGCGGTTCTTAGCGATCGTAAGTCATGATCTGCGCACGCCATTATCCTCAGTATCAGCAATATTGTCTTCGCTTGCCGCAAAAGTCACCGGTTTTTCCGAGGATGCAAAAAAAATCATTCTCAATGCTGAAACTAATTTGGACCGGCTAATGGATCTGATTAGAGACTTGCTTGATCTAGAAAAGCTAGAGGCAGGCAAAGTGGTTCTAGAATTGAATTGTGTCAGCGCCCTCGACGTGTGTAATGCGGCTTGCGACTCAGTGGAATTTCTGGCAAAGTCTTTGGATATTAAGCTGGTAAGACCTCACGGAGATTCAGCTATCATGGGCGATGAGCGGCGACTGGTGCGAGTCGCTGTAAACTTGCTGTCCAATGCAATAAAGTTTTCGGAACGCGGCACATCTGTGACTGTGTCTGTAACCAACATGGGCGAACAAACGAAATTCAGCGTAAGCGATTGTGGACCCGGAATGACTCTAGAAGATCAGCAAAAGGTCTTCGACAAGTTCACGCAGACGAAAACGGGCGAGACATCTGCCATCAAAGGCACAGGGCTGGGTTTGGCAATAGCCAAGCTTATCGTAGATGGGCATGGCGGAACCATAGGTGTTGATAGTAAACAAAACGTTGGCAGCACGTTCTATTTTTCCATTCCCAATTTTGTGGAGAAAGTCGAATGAAGCTGGCAACCAAAGGATTGCTTTTAATCTGCATACCTGTCGCCGTCCAAGTTGTGATCGTGGTCACATTCGCTTCGCTGCTGTGGCGGGCACAAACAGTCGCTGCTCATCAAGCGCACGCGAAAGAAATTATTGGTGAGTGCGACAAAATGATTTTAGATGGCTTCACCATTGGGCGGAAGGTTTTGAAATTAAGCGGAGAAACGGAGCCTGTAACAGACGAGGAACTCAGGGGGCTAAAGCAGCATTCAGCGGCGCTCGAGCAGCAATTATCCGGAGACGGTATGAGCGAAGACGCAGCTGAAATAAGTGCGGTGATAAACACCTTTTACGACATGCTTGTGCGCGTCAGAATTCAGACACAAGCCGCCACTGGTCCGCACTATGCGCTTGAAAAGGATATGTTTAGAATTGTAGAAAGTCTTATGGGTAGAATTTCGAGAGTGATCAACGTCGTAAACGACCAACAGCTCGAGGACAATACTCAACGAAAACAGCTTGAGGACTTGATTTCAAGATTGCTGTTCATATCTGTGGCACTTTGCATTGTGCTGACAATCGGTCTCGCCTATTTTGCCTATAACAACCTTCGCCGCCCACTTATCCGCATGTCAGCTAACGCGGAAAAAATGTCCAAGCGTCTTCCACTCGAATTGGTGCCAATTCAAGGTAATGATGAACTGGCACAACTCGACCGTTTATTTCATGACGTAAATGATGCCGTCAATGATGCATTTGAGCGGGAACGCAACTTGATTACTCAAGCAGCTGATGTGGTTTGTTCGATTGATGAACGAGGGAATTTGATCAACGCAAATCCTTATACATCTTTATTGCTCAAGTTTGACGAAGACGAACTCAAAGGCCTCTCGATTTTTGATTTAGTATCGGCAGCTGACTGCGCGAAAGTTGACAGCTTGTTTCAGAGCAGCACCAAATCTGGTACTACTCGTGTCGAAGAAGTTCAGATGGTGACGAAGGATAAGACGACAATTGAAACCGCATGGTCGATTACTTGGTCAAAAAGCGAGCAAAGCTTCTTTTGTGTCATGCACGATATCACCGAGCGAAAAGAGTTAGAACGACTCAAACAAGACTTCATCGCAATGATTTCCCATGACTTGCGCACACCGCTGATGTCTTTAAACAGCTCTTTTGAATTAGTTGAAAGTGGCGCGGTTGGGGCGGTTCCAGCAGAAGCGCAGCCGCAGTTATCTCGGGCGATTAAAAACACCGAGCACTTGATCGATCTGGTAAATGACTTGCTCGATTTCGAGAAGTTGGAAGCCGGTCGAATGGAGTTCGAGCTGTCGGATACCAGTCTGAAGGATATTATCGAGCAAGCAAAAGGTATGGTGGAAAGTTTAGCGACAGCAAAAAATATTACGATAAACATCGAGAAATGCGAGTATTGGTGTGCAGTTGATCCGAGAAAAGTTATGCAGGTGATGATTAACCTGTTATCCAATGCTCTTAAACATGCTCCTGAATCCAGCACCATTATGATCAAAACGCGAATGTTGGGAGACAAGATCGAAGTGTCAGTACATGACAGTGGTGCCGGAGTACCCGAAGAGCTTTCTCGCTCGATTTTTTCGCCCTTCGAACAAGTCGCAGGCGATCCTCACGCCAAACTCGGAACGGGGCTCGGGTTGACTATCTGCAAACTGATAATCGAAGGACAAGGCGGCACCATCGGAGTCAGACCATCCGACTTTAAGCAAGGAAGTGGTTTCTGGTTTACAGTGAGCAACGCTCGATGTCCGGTCTGAACGACCTCGCCAGTCGACGCTACCGCGACGCTCAAACAGAGCGGCGGGCTGCTATACTCCGACCCAAGCAGCACCTATAATTTTGTTTTCAACCACGCACCGACCCAGAACAAAATGACACATTACGATCTGCGAAACGCTACATTTGATCAGTTTGTGCACTATGTATTCGAAAGTGCGCAAGCGGAAAGAGAAGAAGGATGGCACTGCGGTGTAGATTTTGATTCTTCCGAGTTTGCAAAGCTCTATACAAAATTATTTTCAGATCCAACATTTTTGCTCGATCGGTTCAATCTCGAACAATTGGAAAGCGGCTTTTGGGAAATTCAAAGTTGTAACATGCCAGGCAATGCAGTCGATATCATTTACGACAGTGATGTCCCGTTCTCGCTAAGGCAGTTGTGCATCGAATCAATGTACTCCCTTTACGACAAAATTTTCGCTATTCCATCACTGCCAAGAGCGTGTGACATGTGGTGGGATGGCATTGCCTACGGCTACTGTTGCGGAAACTACTCTCGGGAAAACCAAGACCAGCGTCAAATACAAGACGTCATGTTTTCTACTCTTTGCCGCATTCTGGCACTTTCGTCCGAACCTTGCCAATACGCCGCGCTGCATGGGCTAGGGCATCTGCGGCACCCAGATACCAAGCAAGTCATTGAGGAATTTCTTAAAGCGCATAGATCTTTCGAGGGCAAAGACTATGCACGCGCTTGCATTACCGGCGACATTATGTAGCAGAAGTCTCGCGCATTATTCGGCAAGGGTTCAAAGATGTCAACGAAAACAAGCGGTCGTCTCCTAGTAAGGCAAACAAGTAGAGATTATATGTTCTGTGGAAAAATAATGAACGAACATCGCAAGCTCTTTTCCGCTTTGATTATCCTTGTGGCGATTTGGGTACAAGGTGCCGGCGTGAGTAGTTCAGAACTAAATCCTAATTGCCGAAGCTCGATGGATCCGCAGCCGATCCTCGGGCTGTTGGAATATGCAAACTCATCGGAGATGGAAGGAAATCCCATTCTTTTTGCACTTTATTCTGACCGAACCGTTATCTATCGAGATCGCAAGAATCGCCATGGAGGCTTTGTGACGGGCAAAGTCGACGATGAAGCGTGGCAGATGTTCGAAAAAATAGTAAGCGGGTTGACCTTGGTTAAAACCAATTTTGCGTTCACCGAGGCCGAAAGACAACAAACCACAAGCATCATTTTTAAGGACGGAAACTCAAATCGTGAGCTGTCGATATATGGTCCTATCTCAGTCAAGAAAATTGGAATCGGTCGCGCTGCGACATATTCAACGTCCGAGCCTGCAATAAAGATCATCAGCCCGTCTTACAGTAGCGGCGAAGTTCCTCAAAGCGTTATCGGTGCATGGTACGAGACTCATTATTTTGTGCCTACAGATGTGCGCAAATGGGAACCAGATTACTTCGACGCTTATCTTTTTCATCAGGAGACAAAAGGCAAAAACATCGTGTCCTGGCCTGCGAATTGGCCTAAGCTAGAGGGAGCAAAATCCGAAGATTATTCGAATGGACATTCAATAAAGTTGCCAGGAAAGTATCTCGCCGAGTTCGAGAAGTTGTTTCGGGAGGCCGGCACCACAACTACGATCGGCGGACACACGTTTGTCGTGTCGTACACAATTCCCTTACCATCTGAGCATCAGCTGCTCGCAGCGGCTCCCGTTGGAGTTAATGAACCCCAGCAAAGGAAGCCTTTACTGCCTCGCGACTTCTTAGAGAAAACGAACTTAAATGACGTTAAAAAAATTGCGAGGGAGCGTGCTTATGAAATGCATCGGATTGACAGTCCTGCGTCAGAAGGCGTTAATTTTGTGCGAAGTGCCGACGTGATCGAGGAGCTTTGTCAATCGGCTGACTCTGAAGCAGTCGATGCCGGGCTGGAGCTGACCATCGAAGCTAAGAGAGGTCCTTTGCGCCTAGCATCGATGATAGCGTCGACACACTCACCTGAGTCAGCGAGAGCACTTATTGTGCGGCATATCGCGGACAAGAAATTTCTCGAAGTAATCACCCCCTTATTCAGGAATGTGTCATAAGAGGTGCAGACTATGAAGCCTTCGCGCCGATAAAAGCATTTTGGCAGGAGCTTAAGAAAGAAAACAATCCACTTGCATGGCTTCCACTTCACCGGATGGAAATCGAACGGACCGTTTCATTTCCCTCGTACGGCACCTCTGGTAGTGCCTTCTCGTTGCCTTCAACGTCTGTTCAAGGAAAACTAGAAAAGCAACACACGCTAGGTGTTTCTGGAAGAAACTTCACGACTACTTCATTGCCATTCAACCAGGAAGCAGTGGCGCGCTGCGTGGCTACTTGGACACAAGATTCCAACGGTAAAATTGAGGCGAAATTGTTTGAAACTTCTCAAGTCATTTCTGCTTCTGATGTTTCGGCAAAACAGTTGCTGAGACTACAATTGGAATGCCTTGCCGGTTCGACAGCGAGTGAAGTTAAGCTCGATGCCGTTCCATCCGATACCATATTTGCATTGATGTTTGGATCGGCTTCAAACGGCGGCGCGTATTCCCATGGTGAGAAAGGTGCTTACGGGCGGCTGGTCACCTGGCAATCGCTGGCGGCACTCACTGGTGTCGGTGCCAGTGGCACAATCGAAGATGTCGATCGCGCCGTACAAAAAAGCAGCTGGTATTCATTCTCGTCGACAGCTAGATGGTTTTACAACATCGCCTGGGATTTTGGAATTGTGTGTTTGCGCCCAGAAAAACGTCGCCTAGCGATATTTGCCGCTACTGATCAGGATTAAGAAAGACAGTGATTCAATGATAGATATTCACACTCATCTTCATCCGCCCAAGTTGTTTGCGGCAATTCGGCGGTGGTTTGCCGAGCACTCGACGTGGGATTTGAGTCAACCGACAGAACCGGATTTGGTGGCACCGGTTTTGAAAGCTCATGGGGTTGAGAGATTCGTTTTCTGCAGCTACGCGCATAAGCCGGGGATGGCTCGCACAATCAACGAGTGGTTAATTCGAACAGCAGCACAGCTGGGTGGTTTCGGATTGCCACTAGCGACCGTGCATCCGGCGGACGAGGATTATATCGATTATTATCGCGAGGCTCTTGAGAATGGATGCATCGGTATCAAAATTCACGAAGATGTGCAAAAGCTATCGATAGACAATCCGCAATTTTCACCGATTCATGAATTGACGGCTCAGCATCAAGGATTTGCACTGGTGCATGCTGGACATATTCCCTGGAATGACGATACAAATAATGGTCCTTCGCGAATAAGAAGAGTGCTCGCACAGCACCCGCAGTTGTCTGTCGTGGTGGCACATCTTGGCATTCCCGATACTGTGCGCTATTTGGAGCTGATGAATGAATTCCCCAATTTATACATCGATACAACCATGGCTCTTGCGGCTAGTTCTCCGTTACGCAAGGAATTCGATATTCAACTGCTTATTCCTCACAGCGATCGAGTTCTTTTCGGGAGCGACTTCCCAAACTTGCCCTACGATTATGCCGAGGAATATGAATCCCTGAGCGGGCTGCCTGCGGCTGTGAGGGACGCGATTTTGTTTGAAAATGGTCGACGTTTGCTGGCACCGCACTTAAAACGAATTTAGAACTTTCAGCAAAGCTACCGTAGCGTTCAGCACTCTTGCAGCAAATCGGTGCCAACTAACCACCATTCGGGCTTTTGCAAAATTTGAACTAACCGGGTTTTGTTGTTTTCCAAGTGTGCAGTTTTAGCGGACAAATTCTTGCGACTCAAACAGAGAGCAATCACCTCGGCATCTTGAAAGTCAGGAGATTCCTACCAAAAGCATCGCGGAGTTGACGCGCTCAGGGTATTGGTTGGGTGTCGAAATTAGAATTCATGCTGTTCATCTGGTGCTCCTGTTTTGTGTTTTTTCAATGCTGCGATGGTTCGAGTCGCGCCTGCGATCCGGGTGAGTGACGGATCCAAGGTCAGGTCTGCGAGTTCGAGATACCGTGGTAGGAGATCAGATTTGTAGGACTCTAGCGCTTGAAGCGCTGCGATCTGTTGAATCAGATCACCACTGTTCCAAAAAAGCTGGGCATATTTCTCAGTTTGATTCCATTTGCTGCGAGCGAGCATTTGAAATGCTTCCAAGCGAAGGTTAGCATCCGGGTTCGTCTCGAAGTGATGTAGCGCGATGCGCTGAAGCGTCGCCACATCACTTATGCGGCGTGCTTGAACAAGAAGGTACACAGTTAGGATTCTGACCGGATAGCTAGCCATTGCGATCGGAATGAATTCAGATAAGGTCATGTTTTTTAGGAGTAAATGCCACTGCCAGTCCATCAAAACAGCTTCGTGGAAGACTGCACACTCTCGCTTGCTCCACTGCTCTGCTGGTTTGCAACGGAGAGCATCAATGAAGGCTGAAGAAAGTTCATCCCAACCGGGATACTCCGGGAGTGAGTAATCTGCGCTTTCAGCCGATCCATACTTGGCTGTGACCCAAGAATGAACTTCTGCAAGTACGTCCGAGAGAGTTGATATCTGTGGCGCTGTTTTGCTCTTCATACTCTTGAACCTTCCCATTAGCTACGGCTGGGCATACAATCGGTTAAGGGATCATAAAAGCATTTCTGTTACTTGCTACAAAACGCTGTGCGTGATTTCTTGGGTCCATTATCGAAAGCCAGCAGCGGTTACGGAGTTTCCTCTAGTTTGGCATAAAGTTGTTCGCGGGACCATCGGGGACGATGATGGTATATTGGGCGACACGATCGGCGTCACTTGAAATTCACGAATGTTTCGGCATACATCAGTGGAACTACGGTTTCTTAGGCCGATATTAGTCTCTCTACATGCATAACTGTGTCAGACTCTTGTTTTTGTTCTCCCGCTGGAATCGTAACTGTTCCTGCGCGCTTAGCGCTCTACTGCTTTGTATTATTGATATACCTGAAGGGCTCAGCCGTGATTTATGCTCCGATTACACCAGAGAAACATCCCAGATTTACGCTCGTTCAGACGACATGCGCAACCAATATTGGGACACATTTGGCTCACAGTTTCTGCGGCTAGGTGAGGTGTTATCCAAAACCTCCTGGCTAATGAGACGAAAATCGAACAATATTATTCGTAGACTTCCGTTTCCCAAAGCGGCTCTCAATCTAGGTTGGCGTTATGAAGAAGGAAAGGGTGGAAGGTGGTTCGGAGGATGGAAAGAATATTTTTACGAGAAAGAAATTTTTCCATTTGACCACAATCGTCAGTGGGAACGAGACGCTGAAACCAGGTTGAGTGCCATTTACCCACACTCGTGGTTGCTAGGGCAGCTCAAGCAAGTTAAGGACGTGGAGACGTTTGCAGACTACAATTCAAACCTTATTTTGATTCCAGTTTTTGAATTTACTCACGATTATAGGTTGACGACCGGTGCTCATTTCGCTTTTGGACGGCCTGCCAAGTGGTGGTTGCGGGCTACTGCGCCTTAACATCCGGCAAAAAATTCTTCATTCAACGCTGTGAAAATTTGGATTCTCGAGTTCTAAGGCGTCGCCGGCGTTGTATGACCCACAAAAGCGAGTTTGGCGTCAACATCCGCATTGCTGCCGCGATCCGACTTTTGCGGTCAATGCCACTACATTTGATGGCACGAGAGAAGCTCCGGCACTTGCGCACTGCGTTCCTCGATTGGAGCGATTTCTGGCCGACTGTGAGGATGTTGTTGGTTTTCCCACTTGCATGTATTTGCTTGAGCAGGATTTGCCGCACTTGACGTTTGCGGTCCTGCTGGCTGCTGAGGATTAATATTCGGTACAGTCAGGATATTTGCTGAACAGTAAATATTGATAAATAAACGAATATCATTGTTGATTTAGTATATTTGCTGTACAGTAAATAATATCTATATACCGAATATTATGAACTACAGGCAATCCGAACAACACCTCATTAATGAGTTCCTCAAAAGTCTTGAGGAGCTACCCGATGTCCATGCCAAATTGTGTGTAGAGGAGCCCGGGAAGGCTGGGGCACGCAATGAAGTTGATGCGCAATTCGACCTGAAGGTGGATGGTAAGTCATTTAATTTACTCNNGCCTATGTGTATGTGGACAAACCACCAGCAAAACCGTTTGAAAGGTCTGTGCGCGTTTTCTTCTCTGGACGACGTGCGCAGGTACTCCATGCACTTCTCATTCGCAACCAGACCTGGTTTGGGGTTCACGAACTAGCGGATGTTGCTTTGGTGTCACCAGCTACGGTATCAGAGGTATTTTCCCGACTGGAGCGCATGGATTGGGTGTCCAGCAGGGGACTAGGACCACAAAAAGAGCGTCAATTGTGCGAACCAACTGCCATGTTGGACGCATGGGTAAAGCAATTGAAGAACACTCCTGCGCCGCCCATGACTCGCTTTTATGTGCCCGGCTTGAAAACCGATGGATTACTAACCAGAATCGGTGAACAATTTGATAGGAATAGCATCAAGTATGCTGTCAGCTATGAGGCTGCTGCACAACTCTATGCGCCATTTCTATCTAGCATCGCACAAGTGCGCGTAAGGTTACTCGAGACGCCAGAATCGCAAGCAGCCCTCTCTGAGTTGGGTGCACGCCCGGTAACCGAAGGCGCTAATTTGGCAATCATCGATGCCGAATCTGAAGGAGAATTGTTGTTTCAGAATCAAATCAACAACATTTGGTTGGCAAGCCCGATACAAGTTTATCTAGATCTGCAACGTGGCGAAGGACGATCGCTGGAAATGTCTGAGCATCTTCGCAAAGAGAGAATTGGTTTCTAGTGCCAAAGCCCGCTACACTCAATGAATATGACGAAAACAAGACGCTTGATTGTGAGCGCCTACTTGTCACGTTATTGCGCGGACTTGGTCCGTGGAAAGAGTCCATTTATTTAATCGGTGGATTGACACCAAGATACTTGGTTGAAGCAAGACCGCCAGATGTGCCGCCACATGCTGGAACCCAGGATGTGGACATTGTAATTGACCTGCAGATTCTGGCAGATACCGATGCATATCAGACCCTAGAAGAAAATCTCAAAAAGATGGGTTTTTCGCGGGCCGAAAATGAAGCGGGGAAAAAGCTCTCCTGGCGATGGGAAACTCAGACCGAAAGTGGTGTCAAGATGATTCTGGAGCTGATTGCCGATTCACCAGAGTTGCGTGGCGGAAAAGTACAGGCACTGCCAACCGAGAAGGCAATATCAGCATTGAATGTGCCACATTCATCAATGGTTTTTGATTTGTATGAGGTCACAGAAATACAAGCAGAACTCCTCGGTGGTAATGGCATAGCAACCGAAAAGATAAAACACGCAAATTTGGTCAGCTTCACTTGTTTAAAATCGTTCGCCTTTGATCAACGCAATGAACGCAAAGACGCGCACGATCTGATCTACTGCCTTGAGAATGTTACTGGAGGCACAGAAACGGCTGCCGGACAGTTCCTCAAAGCTTTAGGTGGTCCACATCGTGAAACGATCATATCTGCTTTAGAGATAATTCGAAGAAGGTTTGACAGTGATGACAGCGTTGAAGGTTATAGAAAAGATGGTCCGGTGGCCGCGGCCAAGTTTGAGCTTGGCGAAAGTAATGAAGCCGAAACAAAGGAGTCTAGAGTTTTGCGGCAGCGACAAGTGAGCGATGTGATTGAGCAATTATTGCAGCGCTTAGAAAAAGAACTGCACGCATAACCGCAGCAGAAGATGTCGAGGCACTTGTTCCGAAAGCAAAGAAGCGGCAGAATTGGATCGGTGATGACCACGGCGATTCGTACGAATGCTGACTTCACTGCTTCAAGAATGGCTGCCGAATATCGGTCCAAACGTTCCTCCTTCGCAGCATGGGCAGTCATAAAGCAAAGCCTCAATTTGATCCGCTGACACGTTTACATATTCTTGGAGAATTATAGAACTTCCCAATCCAGAGCTGGGCTTGGACTTGTTAGTTGTAACGATCATCGGTTGATCGGAGTATTGTGCTTCTGCTGGTTTCAGGTACATGTTCAAACTTTCGTTGACCTCAGCCACCAATTCTACGTCTTCTATGCGTCGAACATGTTCAGCGGTGTCCCGGTGACTCAGCCAATTCATGCTTCCTTCCCAACAAATTTTGTCATCAATAACAATGATCTTCTGGTGAATTTTTGGAACAGTAATTACCTCGACACCCAAGTCTAGAAGCGATTCGACTACCGATGCTGATTGATCAACCATGTGATCAGTCTGCAATTTTGTTGGAAGCGTTATCACCCTCACCGCCGCATTCCTGCCCAGCAGATTCTTGAAAGCCTTTATGAATTGCTTGCTCCGCTTGATAGTTAAATACGGACTAACAACCACCACCGCATTTTGTGCGAAATTCAAATCATTCTCGAGCGGTTCCCAAAAATTCAAATGCGTGAACAAAGCTTGTCGTTTCGCAGAACTTTGCGATGGGGCAAAAGACTGTAATTGAGCGGGTTTAGCTTGAACTAAAGTACTAGAAGAGGCACGAACCCTTTGTTTGCGCTTCAATTGTTCTTCGATTTTAGCTAACCGGTCGTTAATCTCAGTCCTTTCGTTTTCAAGAGTGCAAATCTGCTTCGACACCGCTGACGGTGCAAAGCCTTGCGCCATTAAAACCTCAAGGTGATCGTCGAGTATTCGATACTCTTGTTGCAACGGGATGTTTCCAGTCAATTTCAACTTCCGGCACAACTGCCCGACTATCCAAGCGTGTCCTGCCATTTGCTTTTCTAATTCTGGAATGGTGTCAACCAGACCCAGGAAACAAAGAAACTTCCTTAACTGCGAACGCTGTGCGCGGACATAGCTAAGTCGTGCCTTTACCGCGAAAGAGCGGCGGCCGCTAGTTCGTACTTCCCATAATCAGATGCTTGATCTGGCACTTGCAAATATTTATCAAGCCGCGCCATCCGTTGCAAAAACTCTTCGCACTGTTTGAGAAGTTGAACTTCCTTTTCTACTTCTTCGAGTCTCCTCACGAGCAAAGTTTTTTCGTCGACCAATTTCTTACTCCCAACGTCCGCTTTGATTATTTGCTCGTCAGCGAACATCAATTTCTCCGCTAGCAACAACAACAACAACAGGTTGAGCCTAACAGTTAAATTTGGCAAAGTTCTGACATCGTGGAGTTCAAAAATACATTTTAGGACCGGACAGTGAGGTGCTAACTTGGAAAAAGAGAGATGACACCTTCAGGACAAAAGACGGGCAGGTGACTGGCGTAAGTGGCGGGATTTTGCTGCAGCTGAAGCTCAAGTTGGAGACTTGGACAATCATTTAAGGTATTTAGGTCGCGCTGCCAACAAAATGCCAATCCTTGTAGATAGATTAAGGGTCTGGTGCTAAGGGTGGAGTGATGGACGGAAGATTGTTCGCTCGGTTAGCTGAAAAGGATGTCACATCATCAGATCTGCAATCGTGTCTTTTGCTCGACAAGGATATCAATGCGATTTGGCGCCAACTCCCGAATACTCATTTGCTGCGGAAGTATTTTGGAGGCTTAATTGAAGTATGAATAAGGCAGTGACGTCACTTATCTTGCTCACGTTTTTTACGGGTCAGGTTGTTGCGCCGAGTTATGCGCGCGCAGAAGCTTTTAGTGAAGAACGCGCTGAACAGATTCGACAAACTGCAATAACCGCATTTATTCAGCACAAATATAATCGCTGCTACCATTTATTTGGCGACTTTTGCAGACATTTCCCAGGCGATTCCAATAAGCTGAAAATTACCCTTGATCAGTCCTTTGAGGATTTGCAGGTAAAGGTGCAGGACAGGCCTAAGAAACTCAAGCAATTGCGTGGATATCTGGACGGTCTTTTGGGTTTAAGAACGTATTCCGAACTTCGCGCATTGACCGACCCAGAGCCGCTGCAGTCCAAATGAGATCGCTTGCATAGACAAGCTACCGACCCTTTCGTGCCCTTCTATTAACCGCGTTCATTGCTTACTAGTGGCGTGGGGCGGACTCGAAGAGTCTTTGACGAAGGAACAGAGCGCGGAGTGGCTCTGAGACTGGGTCTAATCAATTTAATCGACATCGTGTCGATGATGCCAAGGAAATGCCAACTCTCGCTGCTAAGTTAAGAGAGTAAATATTTTATTGGGTTTCTCCCGCGTCAAACAGATAAACCAGCATCTACGGATGCTGGCTTGTCTGCTTTTTTCCAAATCACGGTAAACTACCACTGGCAAGCGCATCGAATAGGGATGATTGGCTGTGAAAAACTTGGAAATGCCAAACAACTCAATCAACGTTTTTGATTTGGAGGCTGTGGCCAAGACCAAGTTGACGACCCTGGCATTCGACTATTATTCCAGCGGTGCCTGCGACGAAAAGACTCTTTCTGCCAATATGACCGCCTTTCAGGACATATGGCTTCGCCCTCGGATGCTTGTCGACGTCAGCAATAGGGACATGACAACGACGGTTCTGGGACAGAAAATTAGTGCCCCGATTATGATCGCGCCTGCTGCATTTCAGTGTCTTGCGCACGCTGCAGGTGAATTGGCCACTGCTCGCGCGGCCGACAAATTTGGCACGACAATGGTGCTGAGCACTCTTGCTAATTATTCAATCGAAGAGGTTCGCGAGGCAACTTCAGGCAATTTGTGGTTCCAGCTCTACGTGTACAAAGACAAGGGCGTGACTAGAAGTTTGATCGAACGAGCGGAGAAAGCTGGTTACACCGCACTCGTGCTCACCGTTGACTCACCGTTGTTGGGCAGACGGGAGCGGGATGTTCGTAACAAATTCAATTTGCCGACAGGTTTGGTATGCAAAAACCTCATCGGCAACTACCTTGAGCAACTGCCCACAGGTTCTAACGACTCAGGATTGGCTGCCTACATTTCGTCGCTCTATGACACATCTTTGACTTGGAAAGATTTGGCCTGGTTTAAATCAATCACTAAGTTGCCTGTGATTGTGAAAGGGATTTTGAGGGGCGATGACGCCGCTCGTGCCATCGAATATGGTGCTGATGCGATCGTCGTGTCGAATCACGGAGGGCGGCAGCTCGACACAACGATTCCGACGATCCAGGCTTTACCAGAAGTAATCGAAGCTATCGACAATCGCATTGAAGTTTACATGGATGGTGGCATTCGACGCGGCACGGATATTCTGAAAGCAATTGCTTTAGGCGCGCGCGCCGTTCTGATTGGCAGACCATTTCTTTGGGGCTTAGCCGTTGCCGGACAGAGTGGTGTGCTGACGGTTCTGGAGATGCTGAGATCCGAATTCGACCTGTCGATGGCTTTGAGCGGCTGCCAATCCATTGGTGATATCACGCCGGATTTGATTGCCGCAGAATATCCTAGATGACTATGGTGTACTGAGATCACAAACGGAAAAGCATGACAAAAGAATGATATTTAACGGACATAGCATGATAAACAGACGCGGTCGTTAGTGGACATAGAATGACAAACAGAATCGTTTCATTGATTGCCAGTGCCACAGAAATTGTCTATGCACTCGGGTTCGGAGCCGACGTCGTTGGGCGTTCGCACGAATGTGACTATCCTCTGTCTGTCAAAGACTTGCCCATGTGCACAAGTCCCAAATTCAATCCCGACGGCACCAGCTACGAAATCGATCAGCGGGTCAAAGCAATTTTGCAAGAAGCGGTTAGCGTGTATCGAGTCGACGCCAAGATGCTTGATGATCTTGCTCCGACGCACATCATTACCCAGGCTCAGTGCGAAGTGTGTGCCGTTAGTTTGAAGGATGTCGAAGCGGCAGCGTGCGAAATGATCAAGTCACAGCCGATGATCGTTTCGCTGGAGCCGAATTGTTTGGAAGATATTTGGAAGGATGTCGATCGTGTGGCAACAGCTTTAGGCGCCAAGCAAACGGGGACGGACCTAGTCAGCGCGCTGAAATCTAGAATGAAAGCAATTGAAGTTGCGGCGGCGAAAATCCAAACTCGACCGACCGTTGCATGTATCGAATGGATTGAACCATTGATGGCGGCCGGCAACTGGATGCCCGAATTGATCGAAGCCGCAGGCGGTATCAACCTCTACGGCGAAGCCGGTAAGCATTCACCTTGGATGTCTTGGAGTCAGCTTGTTGATGATGATCCCGATTTCATTGTCGTCAGTCCTTGCGGTTTCGATATTAAACGAACGATCGAGGAGATGCCGCTGCTCGTGGGCCAACCAGGCTACGCGATTCTTAAGGCAGTGGTTTCGGATCGGATATATGTGGTCGACGGCAATCAGTATTTCAATCGCCCTGGACCGCGAGTGGTCGAGTCTCTCGAAATTATGGCCGAAATCCTCCACCCAACGGTCTTTCAATACGGGCACGAGGGTGCTGGTTGGGTTAAGTATTCAGCGATTGGCTAGATAGTGAGGCCGAGCTGATCACCGGTGTTGGGCACATCCTGGCATGACAGACCGCGATGGCAAGGGCATCCGAAGCATCGTCCGGTTTGATTATTTCTGGCAAATTTAAGAGCTCTGCAATCATTATTTGCACGACGCTTTTTTCAGCTCGACCATATCCTGTCAGATGTAATTTGACCTGCATGGGCGTGTACTCATATGTCGGCAACCCTTTGCAGGCAGCCGCTTCGAGGATCACGCCGCGTGCCTGCGCGACTGGCACAAGGGTTTTCGCATTCTTGAAAAAGAAAATTGCCTCGACAGAAACTACATCAGGATTATATTCGCTGATGAGACTAAGGATATCTGTTCGTATAATAGAGAGCCTGTCGCCAGTGGTATCTCTATTGGTCGTTTTGATGATTCCGGAAGCGATATACCGAAGCGATGCTTTCCCACCACCGCCCAGCGATTGCACTACACCATAGCCAACGGTGGCAGTGCCAGGATCAATCCCGAGAATTCGTAAGCCTTGTGATTCACTATTCAGACTACTCGCCTTTTAGACCCGAAGGTAAACGTCCACAAATCACGGTCACGCAAACAAAGTGTAACATTGTCTTTGGCATCATGAGCGACTTCAATGCAAAGTAGTGAGATCCTAATCGAGAATCTCGGACCAACCTCTTCGGTGGCCTGGCTTCAGCGTTTTTCGTCGTTTGAGAAATTGCCATTTGCTTTCGCATTCGGGTGCATCCTCGGATTGAGCAGCCCAGGCTTCGATCAGTGGTGGTTGGCATGGATTGCTGTGGCACCACTTTTGATACTAGTGCGCGGATGTTCTGGGCGCATGGATGCATTTTTAACTGGCCTATCTTTTGGGCTTGGTTTCTATTTGGTATCACTAAGCTGGTGCCTGGGACTCTTCCCTTTACGCTGGTTGGGTCTTGACGACTGGCTGGGAATCCAAGCATCGGGTCTTGTTTGGGCAATCGAGTCGCTGCACGAATCACTTTTACTTGCCGCATTTGCTCTAATGATTTTTTGCTTGCCGCTGAGGGCGGGGTACTTTCCTCATTTTAAAAGACCGTTCTTTCCTTACTTGCTCAGTGTTCCTCTTTTGTGGGTGTTCTTCCAATGGGCGGTTGGAACGTCCGAATTTTTTGTTGGCATGCCCGTCAACCAACTTGCTTATTCTCAATCTCGGCAAACTGAACTGATTCAAATTGCCAAACTTGGAGGCAGCGGGTTAGTCGATTTCCTCCTGATTCTGTCAAATTGCGCCTTGGCGGAAATTTTTCTTGAGATCAGTGGCATTGCCCGACGCTTGCAAGAGCGCTCGGATCAAATTTCACCGAAAGCTGGCTGCTGGGTTGACGCGATGATGGTATTGGGTTTGGTGCTCATAGCGACAAGCTGGGGGTCTGGTCAAATCGAGCAGACGGCATTATCGACGCGACCTGGAAGCGAAGCAAACATCTACAGGCAGACTCCCGTTATTCCGATCGCTGTTTTACAAGGGAATGTTTCTATCGAGGAAGATCGTCTCAAAACTGCTAAACCTTTGGAGGTTGCAGACCGATATTCCAGACTTTCCACAAATTTGGGTGTGCCGATAATGGCTCTGCCTGAAGGTTTGCTCAATTCGAGCCAAATGGTTCCAGGCTATTTGGCTGGACGGTTAAAGGGCACTGTTCTTCGAGAAAAGAAAGAAATTGTCGTGGGTTCCATTGAAAACATGGGCAACGGACTCGCCAATGGTGCGCGCATCATTAGCGCTGTTCCGCCAAGAGACAATTTATATGTTAAACAAAGACTTGTGCCGTTCGGCGAATTTGCACCGCTTGGACCGTTGGGTCAGCGCATCAATGAACGTCTGCCGTTAAGTCGTGAAGTATTCCTCAATTCCAAATCAGCGCGCCCTCTGCGCAGCATCTGGGGCGGTATTGGCGTCTCGATATGCGTTGAGTTGATATATCCACACCTGATCTCCAATGAGGTGCGTCACGGCGCAAACATTCTCGTCAACGTTTCCAATCTTGGTTGGTTTCACCAGGCATCGTTGAATCGGCAAGTTTTAGCCGCGGCGGTTTTGCGGGCGGTAGAGAATGGGCGATTTATGGTGCTCGCCACAAATACCGGAATTTCGGCTGTCATCGACCCAGCCGGTGTGATTACGAGTGTTTCTTATCCTGGTAAACGAGGGGTGCTGATAGACACGGTACAATTCCTTTACGGAGAAACTCCTTTCAGTAAAATGTGGTGGTTATGAAACGAAGCTCTAATCTCGTGTTCCGATTAGCGGTGACCTCGGCTATCATAGTCGCAGCTTTGTTCTCGCAGGTTTCTGAAGGAGCTGAAGCTAAAATGCCACTGGTAAAAATTGGCACCACTGTTGTGAAACTGGAAGTAGCCGCCAGCGACCAAGAAATTGAGCGCGGTCTGATGTATAGAACGTCATTGCCTGAAGATCAGGGCATGGTTTTCTTGTTTCACCCGCCCAGACCGGTCAACTTTTGGATGGCGCATTGCTTCATTTCGCTTGACATGCTGTTTGTCAAAGATGGAAAAGTGATCAAAATTTTTGAAAACGTGCCACCATGCCATGCTAAAAACGAGCGAGAATGCCCGACCTATCCTCCTGGTCCCGGCATCGAAGTGTCTGAGGTAGTGGAGCTTGCGGCCGGCTTTGCTAAGCGTCACAACGTAAAAGTCGGCGACCCTTTGTCGTTCGATCTGCCCAAGTGAAGGAGTCGACTTGACCTCCCGGATTATTGCATCAGTCGAAAAAAACATCGGCTACGTCATGCTCAATTGTCCTGAGCATCATAATGCCATTGGTAAGGAGATGTGGCTGGAGCTTCCGCAGACAATGGCTTCGCTGCAGCAGCAGGGAGCGCGGTGCATCGTCATTCATGGTGAGGGTGATGATTTTTCGTCAGGTGCAAACACCTCTGAAGCTGCGCAGTTGAAAACTTATGATGAGGCGCGAGAACATTGGCATGCCATTCGAGACTCTTTACAAGCCGTTTGGGAATTTGATTTACCAACTATCGCGATGATCCACGGGGTCTGTTTTGGTGGCGGCTGTTTGCTTGCTTGCGCTTGCGATTTGCGCGTCGCGTCAGATGAGGCCATGTTCGCAATTCCGGTCGCCTGGCTTGGTTTAACGCTCGATGATTTGACAATGGCGCGCCTGGTTTCGTTGGTCGGTCCAGCCAACGCAAAGAAATTACTTTTGACTGGAGATTCAATCAACAGCGCAGAAGCGCATCGCATTGGTTTGATAAATTCTGTCATGCCGCTCAGTCACTTGCGTTCGACGGCTGATGGCTTTGCCAAACGAATGATCTCGAATGTTCCATTCTCCGTTTCCTCCTGCAAAAAAGCGATCAATCGGATTGTCTCTGATCGGCCGATTGCCCCTGAAATCAACGACCAGGAAGTAGTTTCGGCATTCATCAGTCAAGCATTTCAAGACAAAGTGAAACGAAAGCGTCCCTAATTCTTCATTTCATGTTCAGGTTTTGCATTTGTTCTATGATCACGCCTTCACGCTTCTGGAGGGCTATTAAATGCCTGTAAAAACCAATGTCAAAATTTCCAGCTTGGGATATGTCATTGTCTACGTCAAGGACACGAAGACGGCAGTTCCGTTTTATCGCGACACCCTGGGAATGACGCTAAAAACCGAGGAAGACGGCTGGGTTGAATTTGAAACCGGGGCGGCTACCTTCGCGCTACACAGCGACAAAACTCTGTCGGCGGATCGTGCCCACGGGCAGCCTGTACCAGTCTTCAATGTTGATGATTTTTATGGAACGGTAGAAGCATTGAAGGCAGGTGGCATCACATTGTTGAAAGAGCCCGTGCAAGTTTGTGAAGCGGGTCCATCAAAGGTTGGCATGTCAGCCGAAATCAAAGATCCTGATGGCAACGTGCTGTCTTTCTTCGGCATGGTATCTAAATAAGCCTGGGAGCGCCGGCATCCCTGCCGGCATCGAACAGACAAATGATTTAAACCGAAAGAAGAAATCTGGGAGCGTCGGCATCCCTGTCGGCCTCTAACCCACAAATTGATTTGAACCGAAAGAGCACTGTTGTGAGCGGTGCTCTTTTGGCGACCGGGCGTCTCATGTGGGCGTTCACCTTTTGTTCTATTATTTTGCTACGTTTTCCAACGCAATTTGATCACTCAAAAACGTTGTCAAAATTCGTGCAAGCGTATTTAATAGTCTAGGTAACGGCACCACATGCGACGGCATTGATGGCAAAATCAAGCGACATCGATTAGAACATCAAGAATACACATGATGTTAGATGTGATATTAAGATCCCTTATCAGCACCGGACAGCTTATGACAACCAGCCATATTAGCCTGTTCTATTCGGCAAGAGAATCAAAGCAGTCATGTCAACAGCGGCGTCCCTCATCGATGGCACAGTTCTATTTCTACTTGTAAGTTGCATCGCCATAGTTGCACGCGGCAAGAACTTGAAGCACGAGTTCTGTTCGGCTGTGCTCTTTGTTGGCGCTGCGCTCATGATTGCGGCTGCGGTGCTTGGTTGGAGTAGCGATTTTGCTTGGGATGCGCCTTCACCAATTTATCTTTTGGTGGCACCGCTAACTTTTCGCATCGATGCCCTCTCATCGATTTATGCAGGGTTGTTGGGCATGATTAGTCTGTCTGTCGCTCTCTTTTCGCCTGGTTATCTAAAGCACATTGAGAAACATTCAAATGTCTGCTGGTACTGGGTGGAATTAATCTTGTTTGTCATCGGCATGCTTGGCGTGATTTTGGCTGCCAATGCCCTGACATTCTTGATGTTTTGGGAAGTAATGGCGCTGACATCGACGCTGCTAATAGCCTCCGATTTGGCCAATCGTGAATGTCGAAAAGCTGCCTTTATTTATTTAGGTGCGACACGAATCTCAACGGCGCTGTTGATGGCTGGTTTTTTATGGATGCACACTCTCACAAATTCATGGAATTTTGCCGAGTGGCATCTTGCCGGTCATGTCACGATTTGGCCAGGGCTCCTGATTTTGCTGGCCTTCTGCATTAAAGGCGGTATTTGGCCGTTCCATGATTGGCTGCCTTATGCACATCCTGCCGCACCATCTCCGGTATCAGCACTACTGAGCGGCGTAATGATCAAAATTGCGCCGTATGCCATCATCCGTGTCCTGGTTGTGAACGGATTGATTGCTGACCTTGCCTATGTAATATTGACACTCGGTCTTATCTCGGCATTTTGGGGAATGCTATCTGCGCTTCTGCAGCGAGATTTAAAAACCCTTCTCGCCTATAGCAGTATCGAGAATGTAGGACTGATTTTGATTGGCATCAGCATCGCTCTCATTGCTCAAGGTTTGAATCTTCCGATCATTGCCGGTATCAGTCTTGCGGCAGCAATCTTTCACTGTGTCAATCACGGTTTGTTCAAGTCTCTTCTGTTCCTCACTGCAGGAACGATTGATGCTAACGTCCATACTCGAGACATGGAACTATTGGGCGGTCTGGGCAAATTCATGCCATTCACGATGATATTTTTCATCATTGGCGGTGCTGCAATTTGCGCACTTCCACCGTTGAACGGATTTAACAGCAAGTGGCTCATTTATCAAAGTTTGTTTCGCCTTGCTTGTGATTCCGGTTCGCTCTGGCTAAGCGGTGGCGCGATTGGTTGTATCGGAATACTGGCTATTGTTAGCGGGCTAGCTCTTTACTGCTTCACCAAAGCAATTGGGATCACTTTTTTAGGCAGACCGCGCTCGGCCCATGCGCATCATGCAGTGGACGGTACGAAATACATGCTGGCGGCTCAAGCCATACTTGCGGCCTCCTGCGTCGTTCTTGGAGTAACCGCACCAGCGGTCCTGTCAGTGATTAATCCTATTTGCGAATCATGGCTGAAAACCTCGATGTCTACTGATTCCACTTACATAATGCCGATGGGTGAAATTGCCGTGTTTTTAGGGCTGGTTTCAACCGTCATCTATGCATCTTTATTGAGTGACAAGCGCGTAAAAATCAAAAAATATATCACTTGGGAGTGCGGCTTTGGCGCGCTTAGCGAAAGGATGGAAGGCACCGCGACTAGCTTTGCAGAAAACGTAGCCTACACTTTTGCTCCACTGTTCAAATATCGAAAACTACCGACGTTTGAAGGAAAAGACCGTCGCCATTTCCCTGAAGTGGTGGCTGTGCAGACATCGAGAATCGCCCTGCTGGAAGCTTCTATTTACCTGCCGGTAATCAAACTGGTGACCTGGATCGGCGAGCATATGCTCATGCTCCAGACAGGCAGCGTACACCTTTATCTCGGATATATGTTGGTCACTCTGGTGGCACTCATGATCATTGGAATTATGATATGACCCACCAAATCATCAGCTACATCGCTACCCTGCTAAGCATCATCCTTTTGCCCTTTCTCACTGTTGGGACAATTCGAAAAGTCAAAGCGCGCATGCAAGGCAGAATGGGAGCCCGACTTTTCCAACCGCTTTTTGATTGTTTCAAATGGCTGCGAAAAGATCAAACCATCAGCGAAACCACAACTTGGATTTTTCGATTGAGCTGCGCCCTGAATATGGCCATCATCTTGCTGATTGCGGCGCTCGTACCCTGGCTTTCTTTCAAACCTGAATGTTCGGGTGATGATTTGTTCATGTTGTTTTACTTGCTTGCGCTGATGCGATTCATGATCATTTTGAGCGCTTTGGATTCCGGCAGCGCGTTTGGCGCCTTTGGGTCAAGCCGTGAAGCTTACTTAGGCATGCTTACCGAACCCGCTTTATTCCTCAGCTTATGCGCAGTCGGGTTGACTGCTCATAGCACAGACCTCTCGGTTATTTTTGATTTCTCTCAACGTTGTTCCATTTATGATGCTCCAGTTTGGCTGGCTGCTGCTGCTGGTTTGTATTTGTCCAGCCTTGTAGATCTTTCTCGCATGCCAATTGACGATCCGGCCACCCACTTGGAGCTGACCATGGTGCATGAAGCGATGACGCTGGAGAATTCCGGAAAAAATCTCGCCCTCGTAGAGTTTACACACGCCTTAAAGATGGTAGTGCTGTTCGGTTTGACGACGCAGTGTTTGCTTCATGCGCTCACTAGCGTAGTTGATTTGACTTTCGCGGCTCGAGCCATTCTTAGCGTCGTTGGAATATTGGCAGTTGGATTTGTCACGGCCATGAACGAAACTGTCTCGGTGAAAATGCAGTGGACTAGAACACCCGAGTTCATTGCATATGCGTTGACGATGGGACTGTTTGCCACGGCTGGCGCGCTAATCGGAGGCTTATATGCACGTCACGGTCTATGAAGTAATGAGCATCGCTTCTGCCGTCATCGCGGTGTTGATGCTTGGATCTAGAAATATTCATTTCGAACTGTCGATGTTTTCTATCCAGATCTGGTTAATTGCTGGAGAGACCGCCTATTTCGCCTTTCAAAATCACGAACCTCATTTCTACATTATTGCTCTCACATTGTTAATGCAAAGAGCGGTGATCGTCCCGATCTTTCTGAACTGGATCGTCCGTCGAATTCAGGTTATGGATGATCCGGGCATGATCATTCCAGCTCCTTTGTCCATGCATCTCAGCATCTTACTTTTCGGCTTGAGCTTTTTCGTGGCCCAACATTTGCCTATGCCAGCTCCAGGCGGCCAGGTGATCGCGACGGCGACGGCTAGCATCTCGCACATCTTCAGCGGATTGTTGATGATGCTGACGCGACGACTCGCATTAAGTCAAATAGTGGGATTTCTGATTTTGGAAAACGGTGTATTTTTATTCGCCCTCACTCAAACGGAAGGCTTACCACTGTTAATTGAGCTGGCCGTATTCGTCGACATTCTTGGAGCAGTAATGATTGCCGGAGTTTTGATCTTCCAAATCAAGAAAAGCTTCGAGCACATCGATGTCAGTCGCCTCACCGATCTCAAACACTAGGAACCCATGCTGCAACTAATCCTGCTCACAGTCCTAATACCATTTGCAGTGGCAATAATGCTATGCGAAATCAAGGATTGCAAAATGGCGGGGCGCATAGTTGTTGCAGCTTCGTGGCTTCAGTTGGCGCTGATCATTTGTTTTTCGTATCCGTTATTCAATGGCACTATGTCAGGTTTTTCTATTTCAGAGGACTTTGGTCTTACTCGTATTGACGCTGCATTTGTGATTCTCACTTCAGGCGTTGCTGCTTGTGCATTGACGCATGGACACGTGTTCTTTGGGCGCGAACTGCAGAAGGCAGATCCTCCTTCAAGCAGTAGCTTGAGGCTAAATTATGGCTTTTCTATGTTCTTCGTGTTGGCGATGTACCTTGTGTTTTTCTGTAAAAACCTTGGCTATCTTTGGATCGCCGTTGAGTCAACCACTCTATTGTCAGCCCCTCTCGTCTATTTCAGTCGCTCAAAACATGCTCTTGAGGCAACCTGGAAGTATCTGATCATCTGTAGCGTTGGAATTTCATTTGCATTGCTGGGTACGTTGTTCATTTTCGCTTCCGGACAGCATGGTGCTATATCTGGTGGCACGCTGCAAATCGATAACCTGATCGCCGCAGCCCCAAACCTAGACTACAAATTGCTGCGCTTCGGTTTTATTTTCTGCTTTCTTGGTTATGGTACAAAAGCGGGGATTTTCCCTTTGCATAGTTGGCTGCCGGATGCACACTCCGAAGCTCCGGCGCCTTCCTCTGCTATTCTCTCAGGCTCGTTACTTAACTGTTCGCTGTTCGCCATTTTTCGCGTTAGTCAAATTGTAATGGCCACGCCACTGAATCAACTCGACAGCCAATTGATCCTCTGGGCAGGAGCAATCACGGTAGTCGCGGCCAGCTTTTTTCTGATTCGTCAATATTCTCTCAAGCGACTGTTTGCTTACTCAAGCATCGAGAATGTAGGACTGATGGTTGTTGCCATCGGTTTGAACTCGGGACCGTTGTTCTTTCTGCAAGCCTTAAATCACAGCATCGCTAAGGTGTCTTTGTTTTTGCTTTCCGGTAACGTCATACAAGCGACAGGCAAAAAGCACATACCTCAACAATCCGGATTGATGGCCTCCGCACCTGGTTGGGCTGTGCTCATGGCGATGGCCGTATTTGCAGGCACAGGCGCACCACCGTTCGGAACATTTCTAAGTGAGTGGTTGATCCTCATGCGTTCAATCGAACTCCACCATTACGTGATCGCAGGCTTATTGATCGGCGCTTTAGCCTTGAGTTTCATCGTCGTTTGCATGCACGTGGGCAAAATCTTTTTCGGTGCTGCTAGTCCAAATTTTCAATACTTCAGACCAATCGCCACGAGCGTAATCCCAGCACTCTTGATCTCACTGTCGCTTTGCATCGGGCTCGCGTCGCAATTGGATTTCTGGGGCGGGCTTTAAAGGACTGCGATCGTCTCTAGAGTTTTGCCCCGCACCGGGAGGGAGAGCGGGGGCGGAGGCGTAGCCGGAACTTGACCATACGGTAAGGCCACCGGTGCGCGGGGTACTTGCCGTGTACGGAGTTTCACCGTACAATGGGATGTACTGCCAGGAAGTGAGCTATGTCGCCAGAACTGAAAAAAGAACGCCTTGATCTGCGCCTGCCTGCAGCAGCAAAAGAGCAAATCGAACGTGCCGCCGAATTACAAGGACGGAGTCTTTCTGACTTTGTCGTGGCGGCAGCGCTCACTCAGGCCATCCAGGTGATTGAACAGCAGATGGTCATAAAGCTCTGCCTGGAAGACAGCATGGCTCTGGCGGAAGCATTCATGAACGAGCCCAAGCCTAGCGCCAAAGCAGTCGAAGCGGCCAGGCGGTACAAAAAGAAAATGGGTCACGCTTGAGCGCACAATTTGAAATCCAACTCTGGACGCCCGAACACGACACCACTACCTTTACCTCAAGCCTGGGAAGTATCCAGAAGTTCATCCAAGATCAAGCTGCCCGGGCTATGTCCAGCAAGGTCTCGACTGTCTTTATTTTGACAGAAACGGGTGACAACAAAGTGCGTGGCTACTACACCCTTTCAGCTATGAGCATAAAGTTTGACGAGCTGCCGGAAAAGATGCAAAGGAAGCTGCCCAGATATCCGCAAGTTGGCGCTACGCTGCTCGGCCGTCTCGGAGTGGATGAGACTTTCCGAGCGGCGCTATCGGCCAATGGTGAAAAACCTCGGCTGGGCGAGTTGCTCCTGGTAGATGCGCAAAGGAAATGTTTGAACGCCACCGAGATAGTCGCTTCTGCTGTAATGATCATCGATGTCGACGAACCAACGCAAGATGAAATCTCAGCCGGAGCAAGAGATCCCATGGGTTTTTACACACAATATGGCTTTACTCCATTTCCAAAATCGCCTCGCCGACTGTTCAAGCGAGTGACGATGATCGAAAAGGAATTGAATCCGTAGTTCAACAATCTGGATTGATGGCTTCAGCACCCGGTTGGGCTGTACTCATCTGCTAGAAAAGCAAGTGCTGCATTAAGGTTTCGGGCGA